>JAZNDX010000018.1:0-72520 GCA_045588265.1 Candidatus Methanomethylophilaceae archaeon
ATCCCATATAATCCATATAGGGAATATAGTATTTATAAGCTACACTGATTATGAAAACTGCTATCCAGATAGATCGGGAAATAATCAATTACTCCGGATTTCAGAGAGACATATTCCCTAAAATTCGGAGTTTAGGTTTCATAATTTCTGTCCAGCGTGGTCGCCGGGCGTGACGTAATAGACTTCTTCCACCTTCATCTTTATGAGATTCTTGGCGGGGTAGGTCTCCTTCTTGGCATGGGCGATAGAGACCGCTTTGAGATAATCCGAACCTGTGTTCTCAATGGTCACTGTTCCCTTTATCTGATAGGACTCTTTGAAATCCCTGTTCCAAACGTAGAATGCAGCCTTGGGGTTCTCCTTCAGGTTCGCAAGGGTCTTGTTGAGATAGTTGTCCACAAGCCAGATGTTTCCGTCGTCACCCATGAATATCATTCCGACAGGCACCACGTTAGGAGTACCGTCCTTTGATGCGGTGGCGAAGGATATGATTCCGGTCGCTTTCATTTCCTCGAGCATCTCTTCCGTAAATTGAGCCATGAGGACTCGAATCGCAGTGATTTCATATAACATTGACCGCAGTCCGACCTCGGATTAGCATCGTCAAATAGATTCGCCAGATGATCCTGAGAGATGATCCTTTCAGCTCTATCCACATTGTGCTAAGGTTTTTATTGGACTTCTCAGTACACATGCCTGCCGGGAATTCTCAATGGGCAAGTAGATCAGCCCGGTTAGATCGCTTCGTTCGCAACGAAGAGGCCGCGAGTTCGAATCTCGCCTTGTCCACTCATTAACTATCATCTCTTGCACTTCAGTCTGTGCGAATCGGAATGCCATATCCTGATTCGGTAAACAAGCAGTAATAACGATGTCAGCCATTGTCAGAGTTTTATATAGGAACTAGAGGATAGGCGAATCACACCGCCCAAGCGGAGAACAGAGGAATTTGTATGGCAGAAGTCAGAGCGGCCCTTGTTGGGGCATGTGGAAAGATGGGACAGATGATCGTACGCCGCATCAATGCTACCGAGGGAATGAAAGTCTCGGCGGCTTTCGACCTCGTCAACGTCGGCAAAGACATCGGCGAGATCTGCGGACTGGGAAAACTGGATGTCCCCGTATCCGACCCCAAGGACCTTGAGAAGGTCCTCAAGGAGACCAACACGGATGTGCTGCTGGACTTCACCGTCGCACCCGCAACAGCTGTAAACGCTCCTGTCGCAGCAAAGGCCGGCGTCAACCTCATCATAGGAACCACTGGACTATCGGCTGAACAGAAGCAGAACATAACAGATGCTGTCAAGGCGAACAATGTAGCTGCGGTGATTTCCTCGAACTACTCCATCGGAGTGGGCATATTCTTCAAACTCTGCAGAGAGGCTGCCAAGAACCTTGGTCTGGATTATGATGTGGAAATCATCGAGGCCCACCACAACCAGAAAAAGGATGCGCCCAGCGGAACCGCGATGACTGCCGCAGAGATCATCAGCGAGGAACTCGGGGGAAAGGAGTTCGTTTACGGACGCGAAGGAGCCTGCCCCCGCGGAAAGGAGATCGGCATCCATGCGGTCAGAGGCGGAGATATCGTCGGAGACCACACCGTCATGTTCATCGGAAATGCCGAGAGGATCGAGATCCGCCACCAGGCACACTCCCGTGAGGTTTTCGTCGCTGGTGCAGTGATGGCTGCGAAATGGGTCGTCGACCAGAAGAAGGGCGCAGTTTACGCGATGACCGACGTCCTTGCATGATTATCCAATCCGGCGGCCTCTAAGCCGCCGGTCTTTTTCCTTCTTTTTACAATATTTGAACTGTACACATCCCTTTTCATGACTGTCTGTGGGTGCGCATATGCTCTGCAAGCATGTGAAGGTTCTCCCAACCGCTGGCCTGGCTTTCATCCAAGGTATCTAGCTTGTACTTCTTCCTGATGAACGCCAGAGCCTCCTGCAGCTCTGTTTCCTTATCACTCTCGCCCAGCACTGAATCCAGGGTGGTCTGTTTGGCCTTTGCGTCCGTGAGGTTGTAGATCCCAACTCCGATCAGTCTGACCGGTCTGTTAGACACCTCTTCGAGCATCGAGACAGCCTCCTTGTGGACGCTGATCGCATCATCACAGTATCCCGTTACCCTTGAACGGGTGATGCTCTTCATATCCGAATAGGTGACCTTCAGGGATACTCCGCTGCCATGGAGCCCGTACGAACTTGCACGGTCGATGACGCTCATGGAAAGCAGGAGCAGCACATCGCTGAGCAACCAGAAATCGTAAACATCCTCTTGGAAGGTCAATTCCCTGCTTACTGATTTGGCGTCCTCCGGCCTGTATGGGACCACTTTGCTGTCATCATGACCATAGGCCAGGTCAACGACGTATCTCCCCATCCTGCCCAGCATGTCTATGACATCCTTCTCCCTCTGACGGACATCCCCGACAGTGTTGATCCCCGCAGAATGCAGTTTCTCCGCTGTCTTCGTTCCGACACCGTACAGCGAGCGGACATCGCGGTCTATCATCAGATTGACGAAGTCCTCTGGCGTTTGGATCTCGAAGAAACCGTTAGGCTTCTTCTCCTCGCTGGCGGTCTTCGCGGCGCATTTGGAATACGCCAGCCCTACCGAACAACTCAGACCGACCTCTTCCAAGACCCTTCTCTTTATGTCCATGGCGAAATCCCTGGCGGTATCGAAGTCGCCTGCTGTTGTGGTGACATCGAGGTATGCCTCGTCGAGGGCTATTGCCTCCATGGCCGATGCGTATTCGGACCAGATCTCATGGAGCTGTTCCGAAACGGCATGATATTTGTGGAAATCGGGGGTGAGGAATACGCCGTTTGGGCACAGTCTGTACGCCTCTTTGATGTTCATCGCCGAATGGACACCGTACTTCCTTGCCTCATAGCTGCAGGTTGATACTACGCCCCTCATGTTCGGAGGCGCCCCTATGATCACCGGTTTGCCAACAAGCGATGGATTGTCCCTCATCTCTACGGAGGCGTAGAACGCGTCCATGTCCACGTGGATGATAATCTGCTCCAGAAACCCGCCTCCTTACCGGAAGATGATGCGCTTGGAAATGATAATGGTTTGCAGAACCCGATATTTGGGTGACGCGATATCATGCGCTGCAACGATCTTCCCGTGCGCCTGTCGCGTAGAATTATTACCAATCATCCCGTACGAGGTCCAAAATCATCAGGAGTCCCCGTCAATGTCAGATTATTTCGGAAAGGAAGTGCCGAAGCTCGGATTCGGTCTGATGCGCCTGCCCAGGAAGATCACCGCCGCAACGGATATCGAACAGACCAAACAGATGGTCGACATGTTCATGGAGGCCGGTTTCAACTATTTCGACACCGCGTTCATCTATCCCGGTTCTGAGGCTGCCACCAAGAAAGCGCTGGTGGACAGGTATCCGAGGGAATCCTATATACTCGCTACCAAACTCAACGCGTTCATTTCCGCTCCGACCGAGAAGATAGCGAAGAAAGAGTTCCTGACGAGTCTCGAACGCACCGGAGCGGGATACTTCGACTACTATCTCCTGCATTCTCTCAAGGAGAGCATCTACAGGCGCTACGACAAGTTCCATCTGTGGGATTACGTTAAGGAACTGAAGGAGCAGGGACTGATCAGGCATTACGGATTCTCATATCACGACGGCCCGGAACTGCTGGACCAACTGCTGACGGACCATCCCGACGTGGATTTCATCCAGCTCCAGATCAACTATGCTGATTGGAACAACCCTACCGTCCAATCGAGAGCGAACTACGAGATCGCAAGGAAGCATGGGAAATCCATAGTGGTCATGGAACCTGTGAAGGGCGGGTCCCTGGCGAACCCTCCCAGCGAGGTGAAGAAGCTCTTCGACGATTACAATCCGAACATGTCCTACGCATCTTGGGCGATACGTTTCGCAGCCTCGCTGGACGGCATCATAACGGTGCTATCGGGGATGTCCAACGTAGAGCAGATGCAGGACAACATCGGCTTCATGAAGGATTTCAAGCCTCTCAACGAGGAGGAACAGGAGATCATCCGCAAGGCCCAGGTGCTGATGGGGAAGTCTAAGGTCATACAGTGCACGGCGTGCGGATACTGTCTTGAAGGATGTCCTCAGAAGATTAGGATACCCGAGATATTCGCTGCTGCGAACAAACAGCTGGGGAACGGACAGATGGAGGATGCCAGGGCCGCATACAAGCAAGCAGTCCAGAACGGAGGCATGGCCTCCCAGTGCATAGGATGCAGGAAATGCGAGAAGGCGTGCCCCCAGCAGCTGAAGGTCACCGATCTGCTGAAGCAGTCTGCGGACATGTTCGAATCCCGTTGAAGGTCAGCAGAGTCCCCGACATCCGCAAGGATGGACCAGTGAACGGGAACAGGAAAGGGAAGTCTTGGGTCTCTTCAAGGCCTGATATTCGGTGAAACAACTATAAACAGGGCATCCGCGTACACCCCGCCCATGAAGATATACGATGCCTACAGGATGGGTATTGAGGCCGGGGTGAAGAGGGATCTTCGCCCTCGGTCGGAAGTCGAGACGATACTGTCCGATGCAAAGGCTCTCTATGATTCTCTCCCCGAAGACGAGAAGGAGCTCTTCGACACGGAAAGACTCTGGAACCCATACGCGGACTCCAGGTTCTCGGTCCTCGCCGAGGAGGCCAAGGAGATGGATGCCGTCCGTCTCATGTGGGGCATCGACATATCCCCTGCCGAGATCCTTCTTGCCGACAGGCTGAGGGAGAAGGGCGAGAGGATAGATGCCGTTGTTGCCCATCACCCCAACGGCAAATCCAAGACATGTTTCCCCGAAGTCATGATGCAGATGACTGCGATGTTCGAGAACATGGGAGTACCTAAGGAGAAATCATACCAACTTGTCAAGGACAGGATGGATGAGGTGCTCAGAGGGATGCAGGGATTCAACTACAATCAGACGGCTGATGCCGCACGCATGCTCGGGATCCCGTTCTTCAACATCCATGCTCCCGCTGACAACATGGTCGAGGAGTTCATAGTCAACAAGATGAAGGAGGACTGTCCGGAGACCCTGCAGGACATCATCAATTCGCTCATGAAGGAGCCCGAGCAGAGACTGGCGGCCAAGAACAACAGCCCTCCCGTGATCCTGTGCGGCAACCCCGGTGACGAGTGCGGGAAGATCATGGTCAAGATGAATGGAGGGACATCGTTCTCCAAGGAGACGTACGCTTCGCTTACGGAAGCCGGAGTGAATACGATAGTCGCCATGCACTATCCCGACAACCATTATGAAGAGGCCAAGAAAGCTGGCGTGAACCTTGTGATCTCGGGACACATGTGCTCCGATTCCATAGGGGTGAACCTGATCTGCGACCTTTGGGAGAAAGAAGGGATCGAGGTCGTTCCCTGTTCCGGATTCACCCGCTTCAACAGAAACTGATACGATGGTCTGGAGGATCGGCGATATCAAGGTAGACGGTCCGGTCGTATCCGGTCCGATGTCGGGGTATACCTCGAGGAGCTACCGCGACTTCATGAAGCCCTTCGGCGTAGCTGTATCGATGACAGAGATGACCTCTGCTGTTGGCATCCTCAACTCGGATGCGAAGACCGGGGATTACGTGATGTTCGGCAGGAACTACCCGACGGGACTGCAGCTCTTCGGACATTCCGCAGATGACATCGCTGAGGCCGCGGCCAAGTCCCTGAAGTGGAACCCGAACATAGATTTCTTCGATATCAACATGGGATGCCCTGTGCACAAGATACTCCGCAGCGGTGCGGGTTCGGTCCTTATGAAGGATCCCGAACTGTGCGGGAGGATCGTGAGACAGGTCAAGAAGGCAACCGGAAGGCCGGTCACGGCGAAGATACGCCTCGGATCGGACCTGAACCACCTGAACTATATGGAGGTCATCAGGGAGCTGGAATCATCTGGAGCGGATGCGATCACGGTCCATGCGAGGACCAAGGATCAGAACTATTCCGGATATCCGCATTACGACATCATCGAAGGGCTCCAGAAGGAGATGTCCGTACCGCTGATAGTCTCCGGCAACATCTATTCGCTCGATGATGCGACAAAGGCCATGGACATCTCTGGTGCAACCGGAGTCATGGTGGCAAGGGGAGGCGTTGGGAACCCGTTCCTCTGCACACAGATCGACGAATACCTCAGGACAGGAAAGAGGCTTGAGAACCCGACCGTCCATCAACAGATTGAATGGTGCATACAGCTCGCCGATATGCTCATCGAGGAGAAGGGCGAGGACTGCGCCATACGCAAGCTCCGCAGCATAGCACCCAAATTCGTATCCGGATGCCACAGGTGCAGGGAATACCGCCTGAGGCTGGCCACCGAGACCGTCGACAGGGGGCATCTCGTGTCGATACTTCATGAGATAGACGAGAAGATGGGTCTCGAGCAGATCAATACCGACGGAAGAAGGACCTATTACCCCATCAGCCTTGAACCTGACATGGACGGATGAGACCTCCCAATTTTTGTGAAATTATACTGGTTTCGTTAATATACGGACTCGGCATACGAAGTGCCGATGTTCCTACTCGCCAAGAAACCATCCACAGTCCAGAAGATTGTCGATATCAACATCCATTGGTCAGGAGACGACCCTTTCACCTTCGTTTCCCACCACCACGACAACTACCCCAAAGGCAACGAGCAGCTTGCCCCTCCGCTCAACACCATCAGCGGAAGGAATCTGGGAAGGGACTATCAGGAAAGGATGGGCTTCAGGATGTATCACGGCCGCGTCGTCCCCGGCTTCCCCATGCATGCCCATTGGGGATATGAGACGCTAACCATAGCGGAGAAGGGATTCGTGGACCATTTTGACACCGAAGGGAACCACGGCAGATTCGGCAACGGGGACACACAATGGACTCTGGCCTCCAGCAGATACGAGCATTGCGAGATGTATCCGCTCCTTGACCAGGAGAACGAGAATCCAGTCCACATCACGCAGATCGTCATCAATCTGCCTATCGACAGGAAGAACAAGGACATCCATGTGAACAACATGTGGTCGGAATCCGTGCCGGTGTTCGCGACGGAGAGCTCAGAGATAACCCTCTACTGCGGGGAATACCAGGGAAAAACGATCTATTCCCCCAACCCGACATCCTGGGCGGCACCGGAGAACTCGGTCAGGATTATGAAAGTAGTACTCCAGCCCGGAGCATCGTTCGGATTGGAACCTCTGAGCGACGGCATAGACAGGAACGTCTACTACGTATCCGGAGCAACGGCCACGATGGAGGGTACGAAGATCAAACCTTGGCTCAGATACAAGATGAAGAGGTGCGCTCCAGTCAATATCGTCAACGGTTCGGAGGCATCGGAGTTCTGGGTTCTGGAGGGAAAGCCGATCGGCGAGAAGCAGGCAAACTTCGGACCCGTCATCCTCACAGACCTGGATGAGGTCAGGAAATCGATGTATGAGATCAGGGTCAAGGAATTCCAGGAGTGGCCCTGGGGTGTCATGGATGTGACCAACCCGATGGATATGGGCAGAGAGCTTCACCGTAAGGACGGAACCGTCGAGAGACCTATCTAAAAAATACTCCTATATTGATAGGGGGACCATGTATGGGATGAACAAGACGATCTTAACGGTCGTCTCTGCAATTGCACTCGTGTACTCCGGGTTATGCTTCTTTCTGACGCTCCAGGGGTACATTACTTCGAATGAACACCCAGTCCATTTTTGGGTGTTCCTTCCAACGAGCATGGATTCTTTGGGAATCGATATCTCGAAATGGATAATCGAGAACGTACCTTCCCTCAATTTCGACGGCAAGGCACCCTTCGAGACCCTCATAGACCTACTGTTCAAGAACCTTCCAGCTTCAGCCTCGGACTTCAGGTTCGAAATCGTTCTAGTTCTGCTGGTCGGATTCATACTCTCCGTGGCCGGTTTCATTACGAAGCCTGCATCGGATTGCGCCGGGGTGGAGAACCCTGTCCAATACCTCTGGACCCACAGGCCTCATGCATTTGCCAGATGCCTGGCCCTTCCCTGGAACCTCCTGGTCGCGGCATGGAACAAGTCCAAGGCATTAGTCATTGTACCTATCCTGCTCCTGCCTCTCTACTTCTGCTGGTCGATAATGATCTCCATCGCACTGATCATACCTTTCATAATCGTAAGGCTAGTGATCGGACTGAAGATCAGCAGTGCGGCAAAGAGGGAATCGACCGAATACCAGAAGAACACCGATTTCGGAGTCTGCCCCCACTGTAAGCGGAGCTTCGAGAGACCCATGGTCAAATGCCGGTGCGGACTGATCATCAACTACCCTGTACCGAACGAGTACGGATACAAGGTCCACTACTGCAACAAGGGCCACGAGATCTCCTGCGAGAGCGGTAAGAGGGCAAACCTCACGACCATCTGTCCCCACTGTCAGAAACAGATTCAAACCAGGGAGGCACTCCCCATCACCATCTCCTTCGTAGGAGGGACCGGTACCGGAAAGACATCCCTGATGCTCGCATCTGTAGAGACCCTGACGCATAACGCCAGGATTGTGGACATTACCGTCGACAGCCCCTCGTCCGGACTGTCCAAGGAGGCCATCGTCGCCAAGGATTATGCACCCAGGACCATTCCGGGAGAGACCGAATCCCAGATCCTGTTCCTCAGGTCGCTGAAGCTGCAGGACAGGGAGATCGTCTTCAACGACATCTCTGGAGTCGAATTCCAGCCTTCCGTCGACAAAATGCTTTTCGAGGAGTACTACAACTACACCAACGGAATCATCTTCACCTTCGATCCGTTGGCGTTCAACAGAGGATATCTGAGGGAGACACCGCATGAGGTGTTCGATTGCTTCCACTACATGTACACCACCATCAGGGGAATCGGACCCGGTTCGGTCTCCGACATACCCTTCGCAGTGGTCGCCACCAAGAACGACCTCATGAGTCCCCCGCTCAAGGACGAAGATGTCAGGCAATACCTTATGGACAACGGCGAAGCGAACTTCGTCATGGTCGTTGAATCGCTGTTCACCGAAGTCAAGTACTTCGCCGTGAGCTCTCACGGAACCAACTGCGCATCCTCCCTCAAACCTGTGTGGTGGATCGTCGGACACGTTGACAAGAAACTGACGGAACTCATCCCCGGAGCATAAATACAGGAAGGGATTGTGGATTCTCATGGTCAAATCAGTTAACGCTTCGCACATCCTCGTCTCCAACGCTAGAGACGCAGAGGGAATCATGATCCGCCTCTCCAAAGGAGAGGACTTCGCCAACCTCGCAAAGAGGTTTTCCAAATGCCCCAGTAAATCCAAGGGCGGAAACCTTGGCTGGTTCGGCAAGGGCGAGATGGTCCCCGAGTTCGAGAAGGCATGTTTCGAAGGACAGAAGGGACAGGTCGTCGGACCTGTCAAAACGGAGTTCGGCTACCATATCATAATGATCAACGATCAGAAATGAACCTTCCATCCGGTCCCAGGACCGGACCCAAACCCATTTCTAATCAGCCATATATGAATGCAAACGGATGAATCGCCATCCTCAACATTCCGAAAGTAAAGAGAAGTTTGTGATATATTAATCCCGCAGTCCCACCTCTGCGGTTCGTAATTAGTTTAAGTTACAAGCCATCCTGAGTCAAATCGTCGGCCAGGGCCATCTTCCTCGGATCCACATACAGATAGTGGTTGCGAGTGATCTCGATGCTGCTATGGCGCATCTTCCTCTGTATCACGAACTCGTCCATCTTGCTGTCATACATCGTCATGCAGAAGAACCTGCGGAGGCTGTGGGTCGACAAGTCGACACCGACCCTCCTTCCCAGCCTCCTCACGATCTGCCCTATGGCATCGGGAGTCATCGCCCTGCCCCTGTAGTTGGAGCCGTTAATGAACAGCCTGCCGTCGGATGAATCGCCGTACCTCGATACAGTCTTGGACCTTACCTCGAGAAATCTATCCAAGGCCCCTCTGATCTTCGGCCTCAGGGTGAACACCGCTTTCTTCCCTTTCCCGACACCTTTGCCCCACACCGTGAGCCTGTCGCCCTCGATATCCTGGAGCCGTATTCCAGCTATCTCCGCCCTTCTCAGACCTAGGCCAGCACCGAGGAACAGAATCAGCAGTTCCATCGGATCCGCCTCGGCCTTCAGCTTCTCCCATTCCTCTCTGAATATCCACTTCCTCTCCACGGACTCGTCGAGGTTCCATTCGAACTGGCATTGCCTGAGAAGGTTGCTGCCCGTTACGTGCTCTATGAAATCGCAGAAATCGACCACGTACTTGTATACCGTTGTGTCCTTGAGCCCGTCGAAGTGATATCTCAGGTCCATGATCTGGTACGGGCACACTTCCTCCAAGGGGATCTCCCCGAACACCTCATCCATGATCCGCACCATCCTGATGATGTTCTTCCTCTTGGAGCTGATCGTGGTCTTCTTCCTGTTCCTCTTCCAGATGGTACCGAGGTACTCGTCTATCTGGGGGTCGAGACGGCATGCCTTCTTCTTCCTCCTGTCCGAATCCTCCATGAACTGATAGTACGGATTGGTCCCTGTAAAATGATAGACGAAGTCTCCCAGGGACCTGAGGATGGCCCTGCGGTAATCCCATTTCAGGCTCTCGAGCTTCCTGTCGAGAGCGAACACCGTCTGCTCGTCTATCCTCTGGATGTCGACGAAGCCTCTGTCGGTGTATATCAGCATCAGGCACCTCGTGATATGGTCGATGATGGTGTTCACAGTATTCTCGGTGTGGTCCTCGGATATGAATCCCCTGTATTCGGCCACCTTGTCGGGGAGAAGGGCGTGCATGGAGTTAACCTTGAAACCAACCGACTGCGCCGTCCTTCTCCCGTCCCCGACATCCGGCGGATCGATTCCGTTGCAGAACCTGTAATACCTGCCGAATCTCGTTAGGATGTTCTTTGCGTATGCACGTTCTTTGGTCGAGTATAGCACATCGGATAATGCTTTGAACTCGTCCTCGTTCACGCAACGGATTCCCGTGCCTAAAATAGAAAGGCATTGGTTTATGCTCTTCCTGTAGCCGTTGACCGTCTTCTCGGACAGCCTAAGGCCCCTCAGGTGTTCCAAAAATGCTTCCAGATCCTCTGTCTGGATTACCGTCTGAGAATAGGTCCCTGTCTCCAGGACGTACTCTTCGACGATGTCTACCGACCTTATATTCGGGTTTAAATAGACTTTTTCCCTTACTTCTACTGCCATAGTATCTACTCTGTGGTCGGTCCGCTCTAGATTCCAGTCGGGGGCGGGCCGTTACATATCATTCCGATTCTCTTCTGCTCCTCTTGTTAGTGTTGTCTGTGTCCCTCAGGCTCCTGAGGGTCTCCATATCGTATTCTTCCATCTTCGGGAAGGATATCGTCACGTCGAGAAGGTCTCCCTCCTCGAGTCCCATCCTGTGGAGGACGTTCGCCGGGATGGCCACGTACTTGACCTTTCCCGACTTCACGACCTTCGCGGGATATGTGCTGCTTGTTATGCATTTCATGGTTGCTACCTCTTCAGCGGGCAGAGTTGCTAACGTATCGTGTAGTATATAAAGAATTTGTTATTTTACGTAACTTTGACCAGTTACAAACGGTGTTTAGCGGTTTAAGTAGCAACTATTTCCAATACAAAATATACAAAAATATGTGATATTAGGAGGTAACATCCAACTTTATAGGGGTCGAATGCCCGTAATCAACGGGCTTTCTTCTTCAGTGAGCCGTCGGATTAGTATTATTACGCTCAAAAGGGTTCGGAGAACCGATAGTTTGAGAGATCCGGATTTCTTCACAAGCATCGGCGAGGGCCATACCATAGAGATACTCCTCGCCCTGAACGAATCCGGGACTCCTCTGATTCTGAAGGATCTTTTGCCGATCGTCAACCACACCCAGACTCTCCGCAAGAGGCTGGAATCGATGAGAAGCGACGGGCTTATCGAGATGATCGACTCCAGAGACGGGCACAAGCGCATACTAGTTTCCCTGACTCCCCTCGGAAAGGAAGCCGCATTGCTGTTCTCCATAGTGGACCTCCTCGTTTCCCCCGGCTCCGAGCTGTCCGGCAAGAGCATAGATCGGAAACATGCGGAGACGGTCTTCCTTATCCTGGACGGCAAGGACTACGTAGTCCAGAAGGAGATTCTCACGCATATCAGAAACCACGAATATGTGACGAGGCTGCTGAATCTGATGTTGGAGGAGGGCCTGGTTCTGATTACCGATAGCGTTGAAGGAAGGCATGAGAAGAGGTATTCGCTCACACCCTTGGGGAAGCGTGTCTCCGAGGTCTATCGCTGCATAAATGAGCGCATTCTCTCGATTTCCTAAGAACCCTAAACCTTAGAAAATGCGCGAACAGTTAAATCCGCAAAGCGTTGGATAAGGGGCATGACAAAGGTCATCCACAAAGACATGGAATGGTTGCAGGAACAGATCGCCTCCGAGATCGAGGGATATCTGGAAAGCGAGAGAGAGAACATCATCGATCGCTTCACACAGCAGGTGCTGAAGCAGATCCAGTTCGAATCGTACGCGGACTACCACCGTACCCTGGGAGAGGAATTGGGCAAGGTCGTTGTAGAGTTCTACATCCCTAATCCGGGGGAATGCCACAACAGGCTCGAGTATATGGAGCGAGCGGATTTCCGATGATTTTTATAGGCTTGAGCAAAGCGTTTGCAAAAGTAAAACTGCGAACTTTACATGCTACACTCCAGCCTAAATAATCCCCTTCCATTACCGAAACCTATGGGAAAATGCACTTGTAAATACTGCGGAGCAGAGAACGACGAGCTCAATCCTTTCAGCAGATGCATCGTATGCGGACAGCCGCTGGAGATGAGGTTCGAAATGGCTTTCTGAGGGGGCCCACATCCACATTATGGCCGTAGCGTCCAAGCATTGTACGAAAAGTTGCTGCTGTCATTCCATGGAGAATTATGGGACGTATGCTTGTAGGCGAGCGGACATATGGGGGACAAAACTGATATTCAACAGCTGTGTTTATAAAACGATAACATGTCAGGGAAAGATCCGGATGTAGATAGCATCCGTACAAGATACAAGGTCAGATACTCTGACGGATCCGTCTCGGATTGGATGCCCATACCGGATCCCCGCCATCCTTCATTCCTGTGGGGCCCCAATTGGGATGATTTGGACATCCCTCCATGGATAATGGAGACAGAAGGGTTTAAGAGAGACCTCCTGGCGTTGAAAACATACCCGGAAGCCCATGATAAGGCCGACTCTGCGCTTTCTTATCTGTCGGGATACGCCGTAACGATGCCTGTCGAATATAACGAAAAGACGGTCTCCAAGGATGTATTCCAATGCGATCTCAGCCCGGAATGGAGAATGAACTACCATTTCGACCGCGAGAATGAAGCGTTTATTCTGGATGGTATCATAAGGGATGCCGAGAAACACCCCAGAGTTCTGGGAGCCACAG
Source organism: Candidatus Methanomethylophilaceae archaeon (assembly GCA_045588265.1). Lineage (GTDB taxonomy): Archaea > Thermoplasmatota > Thermoplasmata > Methanomassiliicoccales > Methanomethylophilaceae > Methanoprimaticola. The sequence goes on from JAZNDX010000018.1 coordinate 13,461, forward strand.
TGGAGATGAGGCTGACCCACGATGAGCATCGGATGGTCCGCGATTTTATGAACAAGGAGCAGATTGAAGGCGATTTCTGGGACAGGGCTTTCGATCTCATTCTTGATTCCATCAAATCGGACCCTTTCACGTATGAAGTAAGCAGAACCAAGGCCGAGAACCTATCAGAAGAATACGCCGAGAGCATTGTTCTGGATATGGATCTGCTCGAGTTCTTCGCCTTCCAGCAGATCGCCTACGGTCCCGGCAGGGATCCGGCCGACGTATTGGTTGGCGTGCTGTCGCAGAAGCAGAATCGTGGGCCGAAGGCTTACAACCATTGAATCGCTGCTGGTTCGGTTGCATTGTCATGAATGTTATTGCAGCCCGTACTTAGGACACTATACGCCAACCCAAATGATCAGAAGATATAACAGATTTCTCGTCCACATCTGTTGAACCTAAGCGCCAATGAACCAGAGGACTAAGCTAAGGTGCCTGTTCACATTTATCAGCGTCTGCTGAAGAGTTTTCTCTTCGGCGGTGACCTTAATACGTCCAGCTCGTAGCCGGATTCTATATCCGCCAGGCATTTACGGGCAGCTCCGACTATGGCGGGCCTCTCCTCCGTGAGGAACACCCAGATGATACGGAAATCGATATTCTCGTACTGGTGGATCGTTATATCTCTCATCCCGTGGAATTCACCCACAATGGGGACAAAATACGAATCGTAGACGTCGGGATGGTTCTTGTCTATCCTGTTCAGACACTCAGCGATCTGTGCAATCTTTGCAAGACAACAGTCCTGAAACATCTCGGTTTCCAGAAATTCCTCGTAATCGTTGTGGAAATACGTGAGGTAATTGTCCACTACGTCGGAATATCTGATGATCCAGTTCAGATTCTCGTTCAGATCGCCCAGGGATCTGCGCTTATTCAGAACCATACACCAGCACCTTGTCGGAACCGACGAGCGAATTGAAACCGTCGGTCAGGAAACCTTCGTATGCGAAATCCACGGGACTGTTCAGAGCATCTATAAGCTCGTTGCGGAAATTGGTAAGTCCGATAAGGCCCATTCCCTCCGGGCAGAGGATGATGAAATCGTAATCGCTGTCCTCATCGAAATCACCCCTGGCACGGGAACCGAAAAGGAACATACGGAGGATGCCGTAGCGCTCTGCTATCGGTGCGACCGTCTCCCTCAGTTCGTCGAGGGTCAGCTCCCTGCCGCGTCTACCGTTCCGTGCCATATCCGTACCTCGTACCGCCAGAGCCGGAATTCTGCCGTGACGGTGCTGTTATATCGATGCGGATACGACCATATAAATGTAAGCGAGAGGTCGCTTGCAGTCAACGGAATAGGTGATTACTTCGATTCAAAATAGGTTCTGCGGCATTCTTGAGGATGGCCTGCGTTGAAAGAATGTCCGGGGCACCGATCACTCGGCACCCCGTTGTAATACATTTACAGTCTGGCCTTGGTCATCCTCCTGTTCCTGCTCTTCGATGCCTCGGCACCCACCATTCCGGGACCTTTGGTTCCGAACCCCGTCATATCGGGTGCTTTCTTCCTCTTAGATGGCTTCGATGCCACGGGAAGGTTGCCTTTCGCTATCCTCTCCTCCAGATACCTTCCGGCATTGGATCCGGGACGGTAGTATCCCATGTGGGAGATCGAGGTCTCGCCGAACTTCTGGACCACCTGCCTCTCCGCTCTGCGACCTCTGAGGGGCTGGGAACTGCCAGGGACCATGACATCCCTGTCGTGCAGATACCTCTTGTAGGGGGTGTCGCCGTGGACAGTCGTCGCGGCATAGTATCCGTTGGCTCCGGCTGACGGAGCCTGTATCCTCACGAGGGATTCCGCCACAGTCGAGGCCTCTTCTAGATTCAATGCGGAGTTGAACTCCTTCGGGGCATATCTGGTCGATGAGATCCTCTCCCCGTTCTCGTTGAGCTTCAGCGGGGTCCTTGTGAGTCCTCCCCTCGTCTCATCGACATGTCTGAGGTGATGCGTGAACTCATGCACGAGGGTCTCCTCGTTCCAGTCCTTTCCCAGGATGATCACAGGGGTCTTCAGCGATGACGATTCCTGCATGGAAACGTAGCATCCGGCCGCCCCCCTTCCCGGGTTGCCCTCCTTGATGATGATCCCTCCGTTCCTCACGGCTTTCTTGATTTCGGAGGCGTTGAAGTCCTTCGAGAGTATCTGCCTAGCCCTCTCTGCCGACTCCTCGGGCATGAGGAAGATCATCTTCTTCCCCTGCGCCTGAGCGGATTTAGCAGCGGCCTCCAGCTCCCTGGCGAATGCCAACGCTCCCGTGTCGTCTATTCCGATGATATCGGATTCGTTCACGCCCTGCCACCAGCCCGTCTCGATGAGCTGCTGGGGGGTGAATCCTCCGGCGGGGATCTCGTGCAGCATATCCGCATCCTTCCCGATGTCGATTAGGATGTTCCTCTCCCTTCCGTTGCGGGAGCCCTGATGCGTGGCCAGGAATCTCGCGTAGAGGTACTCGTCCGGGACCCTTCCCGTCTTGGGGTCGACGGGTATCTCCCACTTCTGGCCGTTCTTCGCGGTCACCCATACGGTCGGGATCTTCCTCCTGGAAGCCGTTCCGCTTCCGAGAGCCTCCACTATGTCCGTTCCCTTCCTTGTGTACGCAACCTGATTGGATGCCTTCCTGTTCTCCGACGAGACCAGTGGCCTCTTCATGTATCTGAATATCTTCATTCCATCACACCCTGTATACCGTGCCGCCCTCTCCGTTGAAGAGGTCGGCCACATCGATCGTTCTGGAGGTGTCCGCCCTCGTGTATCCCTGGATGCAGTCCTTCGACTGCTTGGAGCCCTTGCGATGGGCCTTCTTCATGGATAGCGCTCTGCTCTTGGCCTCCTCCTTGGACGAGCAGACTATGGCCTGCCTGTCCCCTCCGCTCCTGGAGTTGATCTCCATGGCGACCCAGGAGCCTTGGGCTTTGGGCTTCTGCGTCCTCTCCTTGACGATCTTCTTGTTCTCCAGGGGGACCAATCCGTATGTGGTCGGCTCCCCTTTCTCGTTCAGGACGATGACCGTCCCCGTGTATCCTATGTCGGATACGGCGGTCCTCTTGATCTCCTTCGCGTAGGCCTTCTTCAGGTCCCTGCGCGAAGTGTATTTGCTGCTGTCTATCTTGTTTGCCATCTGATCACCTTTCTTCTCGTTCAGGCATAACGCCAATATTCCCACTCCGAGGGATGCGGCGGATATGCCCAGATTCATCATGTCCAGCTTGTCGCGTCTGTTCATGCTCACCACACCGAATACGGCAGGATCTCGGACTCCATCCTCATCAGCTCCTCCGCCGTGACCCTCACATCCGGGGATGCGGAGGTCTTGCGGTACAGCTCCACGATATCCAGACCGTTGCACATCTCCCCGAACCACCTGTCGTAGCCCATCTCGTAGACATTGACGAAGAACGTCCTGGAGTTGCGGTTGTAGAACAATCTGGCCGGGCCGGAATGCTGGTTGAAGTCGCGCACAGCCGTCAGTATCCCCGTAGGGTCCTCCTCGGGCCTCTCCATCCTGCTATGCCTCATCTTCTCCCCTTCCTGTTGCCGGAGATTATCGCTCTGGAGATCGACGTGCGGTCGTAGCTTTCCTGTACGGCCTTGATTGCTGCCTTCCCCTTCAGCGCCCTCGACCCGCTGATGACCTGCTGGTCATGGAGGTAGGCCGATCTGGATGAGATTCCCGGGATGCGCTCGTAATAGCCGGATTCCACAGGGTCCACCCTGGTCCTCGCAACGGTTTCCGCCACGGTCTCCTTCTCCTCCCTTCCGATGATCTCCTTCCTTGCCTGTTTGGGCAGGCTGCGATAGGACGGATGGAGGATGCCGTTGACCGTCGGGAAGGCGGATCTCCCTTCGGTCACACGAAGATGATGCACCGCCTCGTGAACTATGCCGTCGTCCGTGGTTCCTTCTTCCAGGACAATCCGGGGCACGGGCACCGAATCCTGCTTCCTCAGGTAGAATCCGGTGCAGTCCCTCAGATGCGGCTTCGTGAAGACCATGAGGGATTCCCCTCCGGCCATCTTCTCCAGCTCTTCAGCCGTGAAGGAATCGGCCAGCACCTTCTTGATGCGGTCGCTCTCCCTCTTGTCGGCAAGGACGGCTATCCTCTTCAGAGCTCTTCTCTTCCTTCCCCTGATTGACAGCGGGACGGAATAGATGTCCGAATCCTCGGTATCCACGCCGTCTATGTCGCATATGAACGGGTCATCCCACCAATCTGCTATCTGCTCTGGGGTCAGACGGCTGGGGAGGACCATCGCTTCCGTGGAATCGGAATCCTTGGGGTCTCCGACCTGATGAAACCTCTGGACAATGGCATCGAAGGGGACGTAGCCGTCGTCTCCGACGGGAATGTCCTTCCTGCGGAACATGGCTGACATGGCCTCAGAGATACAGGTCCTGCCTGTAGAGCCATTCCTCCGCATCGGCCTGCATGGGATATCTGGAAGCAAGTCTCCTGTGCTCCGATTCGTCCTGCTGGCGGCCGGTGAATCCAGCCATGAGATGGCAGAGCATGCTATACACGCAATAGTCGAGTACATGCTCGGGCACGCCCTTCTGGTCCAGCATCCTGTTGACCCATACCACTCTTTGGAGAACGGAACAGCCTGCCACCTTGGATCCGCGAGAGGAATCCCAGCGGAGCTCACATTGGAGGCTGTCCGGGATCAATCCCTCGTCCCTCAGACGGTTAACGCAGTCGTTCAGATCGTGGTAATCCCCGACGGAGGATCCCCCCAGGTTCCTGGACCTGCTGAGGAAGTCCTTCTGGTTCGGTCCGGCCACAGATTCGTCGGTTACGTACCTGATGAAGGCCTCGTCGTATTCCTTGTCCTCTCCTCTGATCTTCGCATACAATACGTCCGCGAGACCCTCGAGTATGTTGTCGGGGGCGCGGTCCAGATAGTCGGATATCTGGAAGCGTATCCATTCCGAGGTGCGCTGCCACCTGACCTTGAAATCTGTCAGAGGGGAGAATTCCGCTCCCACGTCGTCATATCCGTATCTCCTTCCGACATCGGCGAAAATCTGGGTAAGATGCTGGTCAGATACGGTACGGTTCTTGCTGTTGAACGTTGCGATGGTGATTCCATCGCTGACGGTCTTCCTTTTCCACATGTGTCTCACATCCTGTTCGGATGCTACCGTCGTTCCTGCAATGGATTATGTGCTATACTGATAGATAAGGGTAGGCGAGAGGTCGACCTGATTCATGGGATGCTACTGCGGCTTAAACCAAGGGCCGCAAGAAAGCGATTATTGCCGACCCCTCATTATGGAGAGTACAGATCGGTCCCCAGAAGCCTCTATTATCTCGACGATGTCCAGGACCTTCTTGCTGATCATATGTCCGGTCTTAGTCAGGGCAATCCTGTGCATCCTGCCGTCCGATGAGGATGAGGATATCAGCCCTATCTCAGATAGGTGGCGGATCGCATCGGACAGCTCGTCGTCGGTGAGATGGTCGACGGATCCAGAATCGGATAGGATGTAGACGAGGACGCTCAGGGTCCCGTCCGAATCCAGATGCTCCAAGATATCCGTCTTGCGCCCGTTCATGCGGAACTCTCCTTCTTGATTATCCTGTATATCTCCGATATAATCAGGAGCACTGCTATGGCGCATATTATCAAAATGAAGTATTCTTTGACGAACGATACTATCATGCCGAGGAAGTGGTCCTTCCCTACGACTATTCCTCTGATGTTTTCATACTTCACCGATTCGGATACGAGGGCGTTGTCCCCTTTGGTCACAACCTTCCCGGATGCGGGGTCGCTGGAGACCACCCTGTGATGGTTGAGCAGCCCGTGGTAGTCGAATTGGATCACGTCGCCTGTTCTGAGACCGGGTTTCTCATCGTCGCCGATGAGACGGACCATGACCAGGGAGTCCTTCTCTATCGTGGGGATGTCGTATTCGGTGAGTTCGCCGTCCATGGAATCGGTGACGATTATGCGGATGTCCCTGTCGGTGAAATCCAGGGACCATCCGTTCAGATGCACCATGCATATCAGCAGGAGCAGAGCGAAGGCGACGGCCACCAGAATGATGGAAGGGGGGACTTTCTTGTTCCTGCGGCCGTCTTTAAGACGGATGGGTGCTGGGCACCCATCGGTTTGAGTAGGTTGTTGGTCCAAGCGATCACATCGTTGTGGTCAAAGATGCCGTGTATCCGTTTGATACGTATCCTGACAGCTCTATAGGTCTGTAGGAACCTCCATCCTGGAAGGATGTGGCCCAATTGCCTTCGCTGTCCTGCCATACCGCATTCTTCACAATGATGAGATTGCCTGCCTGTTCGAACGCATAGTCTCCCGATAGCTCGAAGGTCGATACACCTTCATTCGATACGGTGTCGATGCTTTCCAATGCTGCGAGATCGAACGCATCGGCCCCCATCGAGAAGCTGACCGGGGAGTATCCTACGGTCGGTGCGAAAGCGGAGACGGGTATCGCGATATGAGCGAGTCCCGAACAGGACAAGAACGCACCGGCAGGTATCTCGACCGCGTCGTACAACGAGAGCGACGTGAGATGGGATGTGACGTTGGATTGTTGGAACAGATCGGCCGCTCCGGTTGAGGTTCCGATGTTCGTCACTCCCGATATGACGATCTCCTTAACTTCCAAGGCAAGCCACGCATCCTTGTCCGTGAAAGATACGTCGCCCAGCGAATAAAAATCGCCAGAACCGGATATGAATACGAATCCGTCAGCCACATATGCGTTGATGTCTGAACCTAGCTTCAATGCGCTGCTGCCATCTATTATCCAGAACGTGCCTTTCTTAACGGAAGAGGTCAGGGCTTGCGCATCGCCCTCCCCCTCGAGCTTGAACTGGAGGTCTGTGTATACAGCAGGCTCCGAAGAGTCGTATGTACTGAATACGTGATCCCCTAACAATACGCTTCCGGAGGATCCTCTGATAAGCACCGTCGCTATGGCTCCATGACCTGCGAAGGCATAGTCACCTATAGAAGTTACCGAAGAACCTATGACGACTGCCGATATTGTATCTGATGTGGCATTGGCTGTGCGGTAAAAGGCATAATCTCCAATGGATGTAACCGAGTTAGGAATGGTAACAATTCCTTTCAGCGTCGAATTCTCGAATGCGTGGTTACCGATTGTTTGTAACGTTGACGGGAAGTCTACGGAAGCAAGAGCGGTTCCGCAGAAAGCGTAGTCTCCAATAGCGGTCAAGGATTGACCTAGGTCGATAGATGTCAGCGATGTATTATCTTGGAATGCGTTGTCGCCTACGGTCTTCAGACCGGAGCCAGAGAAGGTCTCCAAAGAATTCATCCCTCTGAATGCGCTTTCCCCGACTGTTTCAACAGAAGCGGGTATGGTCGCCGTGCTGATGCTGATTATGCCTCTCAGCATATTGTCTCCGACGTTGCACAAATGTTCTGCATTGAAACTAACATATTCTATGGATGATAGATAGTCTGCCCAACCTCTGTCATCCACAACATTCAGAACATCAGAGTCATCATAGACGAAGTCTATCATCTCTGAGCTGTCCGTTTCGACCATCTCGGTGACCGATAATATTCTCGTGACAGGGTTGTAGATTGCAAAGAGGGAGCCGTCCGAAGCAACAGAGATGTCGTACGAAGTTTCCGGCAGGTCGTTATAAGTCGCAAATGAATGCCCTCTTATAAGCTTGGTAGCATCCAGGACTCCGTCTTCGGTTATCTGCAGATAGAAATCACGGTACCAATCGAAACCCGCGGAGACTAGGAACACCGAAGTCCCCCATTCGATCTCGGTATCGGAATCCGTGAGCTCGAAGTATGATAGCGTATCCGCGAAAGCATAGTCGCCTATTTCAGATACTTTCTGACCTATGATTATAGATATCAAATTAGGGCATGATTTGAATGCGTAATCGCCTATTTTCGTTACCGAATCCGGGATGGATATGTTCGATATACCCGAGGCATAGAATGCGTAATCGCCTATCGTTACGGCATTGTTCATATTAATGATGCTCAGAGTCGACGCGTAGAGTGCACCCTCGTCGATATAGATGGTGGCATCCGGGAGGGATAAAGTGCCTTTCTTTCCCTCAGGGCAATATACGATGTGCGAGTAGTCCTTGGAATAGATGACGCCATCCAAGTATGAATAGTTGTCATTCGAATCCGAGACATATAATCTTTCAAGATAGGTGCATCCACGGAAAGCGGTTTTGTCGATAGTGGCCACGTTTCCAGGGATCAACAGGGTGTCGAAATGAACGTTTGTCGTAGCCGAGCCACAATCCTTGAACGCATCGGCGCCGATGTATTCTACGGTGTAGGCAATCTTGCAGGCCGTGAGATTTGTGAATCCGGAGAAGGCACCGTCACCGATGCCGGTGATGCCCTCCTGCATGCAGATGTGGGTTATACTGGATTTCACAGATTCCCAGGGATACGTGCCTGTCGAATTCGAGGGTGTGATGTCCACATTTTCCCCCAATATGACGAGCATGTTATTGTGAATTATGTAATAGTATTCTTCTCCATTTGCGTTGGTCGCGCTCTGTATATTCAAGGTGGATTTACCTGATAGGATTGTCCCAGAAACACCGTCAGATCCGTTATGTGTAATACTCGAGATGACTGCAGTATTCCTGACAAGATGCGCGGTCCATAGCCCATCAGAGAGTACATACTGATAGCATGCGGTATCATATCTGGTAGTATCATATCCAGTAGAGAATTTAAAGTTATAACTGGATTCACCTTCAGGCACAATTGATGGCAAGACCATGATATCAGGAAAACTGCCGAATGCGAATCCATACCAGGATGTCGCTGAGACTGTACAGACATCGAATACCACAGCATCATATCCCGAAGCAGCAGCAGCCTGACTCGCGACATTCTTTGCATTTCCCACAGACAGAAGCTTGGCGGAAGGCTGCGCCCCAACCCATTTTCCATATTTAACAAGCTCCATAGTCTCAGGAAAGATTATGCTATTGTGTATCTTCTTAGTGGTGGATCCCCAGTCCACTGACAGGTCCTGCGTAATTCCAGGAGCTATTACAACATTGTCTAAAGAACTGGTCGTTGCAATTATAGATTTGCCGTCATCAACCAGCAGTAAGTTATCAAGCTGCGAAAAAATAGGATTTCCCGGAGATACACCGATAGATACTGCGGCTCCGGATCTGTAAAACGGCATATTACCATATTCGAGAACGTTCTGTGGAATGTACGTATATTTTAAGTTATTGTCCAATCCAAATAGGTTATATTCGATGTACTCCACACTCTCGGGTATATAGATATATTCCACCATTGTATTTCTGAAACCTTCGTATGGGGTTTTTGACATACCGTGTTGCAGCATACCATAGTTCACGGAACTGTCTAGATTTTTGATCCAGGTTACTTCCTCGTCGATCCCGGAGTAAAAACCATATGCGGCATTTGCGGAATAACTGCCTGAACTGTGGACCACAAAGGATTTGCCCTCTCTGAGGTACGTCGACCACCAATTCTCAATTTCTGAGGCTGCTTTACCTTCCGCAAGAAAATTCAATGAATTCGTGGAATATATCTCCCCCGCGCCGAGAGCCGTCAAATCTGAGGTCTGTTGCACGTACCCATAGTCCCCATGCTCCTCCTCTCCTGATATGCCCGCGAACTTGTAGTAGCCGTTAGCTATGAACATAGGCACGGCATTTCTACAATCCACCGAGCCCGTGCCTTGATCAACGATAAGGAATGTAAGGCTGGAACAGCCCTCGAAGGTCCCTGGAGGAAGATCTGCAGTCGTATTTACGGATGCCATCTTGAGATTGACGCAATCCGCAAATGCATATGAATAGCCGTACTCCTGCTCCAACGTAGTAAGAGATACATTGAATTGGACCTGATTGAGCAAGGAACCGCAGAATGCTTTGTAGCCGATTGTTGTGAGCTTTTCGGTGAAGGTGCAGTATTTTATGGGGCTTCCAGCGAATGCGTGCTTTCCGATTTTAAGTGTTCCATAGGGGATGCAGTAAATGTCGGACTGAGAACCGTTTTTGGAGGCGGATCCCACGTTGCAGTACGGATACTTTATCAGCGTCTTTGACGAATCGAAAAGTACACCATTGTCAGAATAGTAATTTGAATTCGAGCCTTCTACATTGATACTTTTCAATGCCGTACAGCCGTCGAATACGAAAACGTCAAGCGATTCCATATTAGCTGGGATATTGATTGCTGTGAGGCCGCTACATCCTTCGAATGCCAGTGTTCCAATGTCATGGACGCTCTCCGGGATGTTGATCGATGTCAGAGAAGAACAACCGCTAAGAGCACCAGCGAGGATGTGCACTGTTCCCGACAATATCGAGTAGACTCCAGACGTATCAGAGGGACAGCAGTACATGTTGGCCTTGTTGTAGGAATAGAGCGTACCCATTCCATCTACACGGAAGTTATCATTCGATCCCTCATTCGTGAATTCTGTGATGTTGGAAGCTCCTATGAAAGCCCCTCCCTGCACGGATCTCAGTGTGTTCCTCTCGAACGGAGCGGTTGTCGGTATATCGAACACCGTTCCCGCTTTGGCGCAGGGGTATGCAATGAGCACGGAGTAATCGGCCTTGTACAGAACGCCGTCGGATACTTTGAAGTACGTGGTATCCGCGACGCTGAACGAAGCGAGAGACGAGCAGTCTCCGAACGCACCTATTCCCACAGAAGTTATCTGAGCTGGTATCGTGTAGGATGTGAACGCCGAGTTGTCCAGTCCGTAGAATGCGAAATCCCCTATGGTGGTGATATCCAATGCTATTGTTATGGATTCGATGCTCGCGCGGTCGCCGTACCAGGGGGCCTCGCCCGGATCGTAATTGGGCATGGTTCCTCCGGAGGTGCATGTAATGGCCATGGCACCGCTGGTTATCGTGTATGCTATGCCCTCCGCCTCGCCATCGGCCGCGTTCGATTGTTCGGATACCGCTATGGCTCCGAACACTGCCGCGATGAGCATCAGTGCGGCGACCATTATCGCCTTGGTCCTGATTTCACCGCGGTTGTATACGGAACTGCTGTCCGTTGTTCCTCTTCTGTTTGGGACGGATGCCGTAACGGCCTCGGTCCCGCCTCTTTTTGACATTTCAGCTCCTCCTGTGATAGATTACTGCAAGCAACATAGCGAGCACGATGATCGCGATGATCAATGGTATCCACCATGGGAACCCTTTGTCCTTGCTATCGATGTCCTCCGCTGTCGCCAAATATACGGAGAAGTGGTCCACTACGAATCTCACTTCCCCTGTTTTTTGATCGTAGGATGATTCCACGATCTCGTGGGAACCGTCCTCCTGAATGTAATAGATGAAAACGCTTTCCTTCAATCCCGGTTCGAGGGATATCGTCGCGGTGCCGCCGATGTCATGCACCTCCACGGATCCGCGGAGCATCTTCACCACTACCGCGAAGCCGTCGCCTACGATACGCAACTGCTCCGGCGTGAGGTTGTCCTTGGTGCCCTTCTCCATGGTGATCGTCACGTCCTCCATGGCCGATGCGGCGGACGATATCACATCGTCATCAAGAAGCATGGATCCGGTCTCCGCGATGATGTACAGCCCGTATTCCTCGCCGGCCAGCAGCGAAAGGGCCTCCGATTCGATCTTCAGTTCCGATGATATCTCGGCCGCGACGGTGCTGTCGTATTCAACGCCGTATGAGCTCAGATACTCTCCGCCTTCCCTCAGCCGGTCCAGAGCGGTGCCCATAACGTCTTCGCCGATGCTCTCTGATTGGATGATCGAATCGAGCGAACCTGACGGATCGTAGCTTATCGTGATCGTACCGTCATCGAGATGATCGGTCAGATCGTACGATATGCTGGTGACGTTTCCGGAAGCATCGACGCTGCCGCTGTGGTCCTCCTTGGTGATGAAGCTTCCGTCCTTTTCAGCGAGGATCCTCATGTATGTATGGTCAACGGAAGAATCCGGGTGTGTCGTGACGGTATCCTCTATGTGCTCCGTCCTTCCGTCGGGATATATCCTGTCAATGGTGTCCTTCTCCACGACGGAGCCGTCCGGAAGGATCCTCTCCTCATGCTTTTCCTTCTCCTCTCCGGAGAATTTCCACTGTGCATAGATGGTTACATCGGCATCGCCCATCTTCGTTGCCGGGGACACCTTGGTTCCGCCCGAGAGGGATGTGAACCATCCCTGGAATGTATAATCGTCGCGCTCCGCTTTAGGCAGCATCCCGTACGGGTCCCCCTCCTTCAGCTTCCTGGAGGGCTCATCGCACGTTCCTCCGTTGGCATCGAAGTACAGCGTATGCTCTTCCGGTTCCGACCATATCGCATACAGCGTGGTGGTGCCGGTCACGACGATGCTGTCGCCTCCGTGGTAGTCGGAGCTTCCCGTGGAGGAGGTCGACCATCCCTGGAAGGCCCTTCTATCCCATGTAGGTTTAACGTCGGATACGGTGAACGTATGCGAACTTCCGGATCCGTAATAGGTCTGTGCGGAGGGAGCTCCGCTTCCGCCGTTGGCGTTGTAATTCAGCGTGAACGTCTTATAGACCGGTCCCGGGCCAGGGCCTGGGCCCGGGCCGGGGATGTACTCCCACTTGGCGGTGAGCTTCATGTCGGACGTGCCCATCTTGGTGTCCTTCGTCACATACGTGGAACCGTCATGCCATCCGAGTAAATTGTATCCTGATCTGGTGACAGCAGGCAGTTCTCTTATCGGATCACCTTCGGCTATTGTCCTGCTAGGGATGCTAGAGGGTGTACCGCCGTTGCTGTCGAAGGTCACGGTATGGGTGGGTACGGCGGTCCAATGCGCCTTGAGGTGCATGTCTTCTGTACCCATGATGGTGCTGGAGGTCACTTTGGTGGATCCGTTGTACCATCCGTCGAAGTTGTATCCGGATCTGGAAACCGATTGGAGATCGCCCAGAGGCTGTCCTTCCGCCACATACTTGTCTGGTATCTCGGAAGGGGTTCCTCCGTTGCTGTCGAATGTGACCAGATGGAAATCCGTATCCAATGTGGCCTTGAAGATGAATGTTATGCCTGTTTCCTCTGGAATCGCGTTTACACGCGCTTCTCCGGAGGTGTACATGCTTATGTAATAATTCTTGTCGCTTTCCAGCAGCGCCAAGGTGCCTTCTTTAAGAAAATCGGCCTCTTGGCCGTTCGTCGCCGTCGCCTCAGCGACCAATTGCGTCCTCTCATGGTCGGAATGGATGCAAACCTTGATACCGGCTTGCGTCAGGAATTGAGCTGCACCGGTATAGGTGAACTGCATGGAGATGTCGCCGGCCGTCTTCACCCTTATGACGACATATGAATCGTCGAGCGGGATCCTTGACTGATCGGGCACTATGAATGTCCCCCGGTCGTAGTTGCTCTCGACCCTTCCGTTGACCATCGTGTCATCTTCGGTGTAGAGGGTGCCGTCGTTGTGGTAGAGCTCGGTGCCGACGACATCGGCCGCATCCGCTGATGGGAGCAGCATGGGCGCAGATAGCAGGACGAGCATGACCGAGACCATGACGAATGCTTTTCTCATCACGATACCTCCGTCTCGGTGGTCTCAAGGACCTTGAGCGTTATGCTAGCCGGAGTCCCATGACCATCCAGGTCGTGGGGGCTCGGATCGGTCGGATCGCCTATCGATATGATCTCCAAGTTTCCCGAGAACATCCCTGACATGAGCCTGAACGGTATCTCCGCGACCCACTTGTACTCGCTGTCGACAAATTCCACGACTGTTGTTACTGTGACAGAAGTTCCTCTCAGTTTATCGATCACGCATATGCTGACCGTGTTGCCGTTCCAGGATTCGTTGTATACTGCGGATATGCTCAGCACCGCCATATCGGAACCTGTGGACGGGTTGGCGTAGTACTTCAGATCCGTCTTCGAGGAATAGCTGCCGTCGCTTCCCTCTGTTTCGAATCCAGTGACGGACAGCTTTCCCTGCGCCACGAGTTCGGTGTGGTTGGCGGTCATGGTGATCTTGGCGGATGATGTATTTACCGTTCCCGATGTATAGGGGGTGATCAATATGTGGATCCTGCCGGTGAAGGTGCTTCTGGTGTAATCGGAAGTTGTCCTCTCTTTCTCTGTCGTGGAGAACGAATTCCCGACGATCTCGCATTCGCCGTTCATTATGACTGCTGTGGCCGAGGACCCGCCTATCTTGATCGTTATTGTGGAATTCTCGAGGTCTTCAAGGCCCGATATCGACGATGCTATCGCTATGATCAGCCTGTTTCCTTCGACCTCTCCGCTCGAGAACGATGCGGATTCTCCGCTCAGCTCGGCGGTGTCTCTGTATGTTATGTAATATGATTTCCCTTCTGGCGATGCGGCATCAAAAGTCTCTCCGGATGTCACCGATGAAGGTATGCCTTGGAGCAGAACGGAAGGCGAATATTTCGTGTCCCCTGTGCTGTCGGAGACATACAATGTGGAGAAGTTCACATCCACTGTGTTGTCCTCCACTTCCGTGCTTCCGCTGTAATATGCATAGCCTAAGCCCGCACAGCCGATCAGCAGAGATATAGCGATGGCCGCGAAGGCCACAGTCCTTGTGTCCATGATTCGTTCTCCTCTGTAATTGGGGGTCCCGCCCCGAAGGGCGGTAAATAAATTCATTCACCAGTCCGGTATCAGGAACTTGCGGGGATCGTACACTGCACAATAAGGTAGAATATGTCACCGCCTTCCGTTATCCCATTGGAATCGAACTGCAGTACCATGACACCCGTGACCACTGCTGCACCTGCTGCTTTCGCAGTGAAGTTGACTACATTCACTGATACAGTCGGGGCGGCTGCAGTAAGGCAGTCGTCATAATAAACCACCGAAAGTGTGAATCCATCCATTGCCTCGGGAGCAACCTCTATTTTACTAGCTCCACCAGCCACAATTGTGGGTGTCGCACCGGTAACGGCAGTCTTCATTGCCTGGAATACGATCTTTCCGGTATCGATAGAACACTTCGCCGTTGATACGTCGAGGACCTGAATACCATCTAACGATCCCTCTCCAGTTGAAGCGTCCGACTCGCCGAGATAAATGTAAGCATCCTTAGTGACAGAATAAAGTCCGGATCCTTCGGAAGTCTCTACAAGCGCCGCTGCAGGTAAGTTAGCAACGTATGTCTTCGATGTTTCGTCAACCTTATAGAATTGGTAAAGTGTATCGCCAGTAGCAGGCGCAACGCCAGTTGCAGTGACCGCCATGTATAATGTGGCATTAGTTCCGATTGTTACATTATCGACTGTAACCTGCAG
This sequence comes from Candidatus Methanomethylophilaceae archaeon, assembly GCA_045588265.1. Taxonomy (GTDB): domain Archaea; phylum Thermoplasmatota; class Thermoplasmata; order Methanomassiliicoccales; family Methanomethylophilaceae; genus Methanoprimaticola. Next base: position 28,779 of record JAZNDX010000018.1, read on the forward strand.
GAAATACGAGTTCACATCAGTTTCAAGGGGTGCGCTTACTGTGAACGGCACGCCTACAGCCGCTCCAGTAGACTGATTCTTTGTTATGGGAGTGACACTCTTGCCGCCTATTGTACTAAACGTTGAACCTGTAGGGGTTATGGTGAAATATGCATCGTTTGCTTCATCTTCATCGAAGTCTACTGTACTGTTTGTCGCGCTCACATACGTGGTGTTAAAGTCTACATCGATGTTCAGAGATGCCATATCTGTCTGAACGGCCAGATATTCAACATCCACCTGATTATTGGGAACTTCTGTCTGTCCCCAGTAGTAAGCATATCCTGCACCTACAATGGCGACAGCAGCGACCGCCAGGATGGCAATCATTGCGATTGATCTTGTATTCATTTTTCTCACCTTTTCAAGTATAGAATCGTCAGATTCCATTCAGATAGGAAGCATGGATCTGCCTCCATCCCGAGGTTCCTCGACAGTCAAAGCCGTGTTATTAAATCCGAAAATAAAATTAGTGAAATCGTAGAAAATTCGATAATTTCAAATGGAATCATCAAAAATTCTACGATAATAATCAATAATACCATTTTTGATAAAATCGTGGAATCCGTTAAATACGCTGAAATAGCTCTGATGTTGAGGAAAAAGCAACGGTCAAGGTCATGTGACTAGTCACATGGTTTGAATCTTCGGATTTAATAACTTCGGGGCACCCTCCGCCCTCAATTTCCTCTTTGTTGGTCTCAGGAAGTTTACCATCTCCGCCGTCCTCAGGCATGACCATCACAGGCACCTTCTCCAGCCATCCGAGGCCCGTATAATCCTCTGAATCGTCATTGATATGCTCCGACAGTTCCTCGCAGCAGATCTCCGTCCATTCGTCGGTCCTCAGGCCGCTGGGCCTTATGTAGCATTCAAGTGTGGTATTGATATCGGAGTGCCTCATGAGATGCTTTATCGTCTCCAGGGGGCATCCGCACTCCGCCAACGTGGAGCAGTACAGCCTCCTCAGGGAATGGCAGGATACATCGATGCCCAGTCTCCTGCCCAGCCTTGAGATTCTGTTCGACATGGCCGGCAGGTGCCTATGCATAGGTATTACCCCATGTTCTGATACCATGATGATCAGATGGTCCTCCCCATCCTCCGCATATTGCAGCCTCCATTGAAGATATTCCTCGATCTCGGTCCTGACAAGCTCCGGCATCGGCTGCTGCACAACTAAACCTTTCTTCCCGTGGCCTTTGCCTAATACCCTAATCCTGTTGATCCCTATGTCCCCCAGCTTTATCGCACCGATCTCCTTCCTCCTCAATCCCATGTATGCGCCCAGCATCAGGACCATCCTCTCCGACGGGTCGGCCGCGTCCAGCAGACGGTTGAACTCACCCTTGTCGATGAACTTCCTAGTGGCCTCATCCCTGTTCCATAGGATGTCCATCCTCTTCACGGGATTCCTTCCCGTGTGGTATTCGCAGAACCTGCCGATGATGTTCATCGTATTCTTCATGGTATTCTCGCTCATTTCCAGAATAGACATCAGCAGGGCGATGGATTCCTCCCCTATCTCCTCCGGCACCGCGGACATCCCATTGTCCGCCAGGATGCCAAGGCACCTGCCTATGACGAATCTGTAATGCTCTATGGTGGTAGGCGCTCTGTTCCTTCTCTCCAAATGCGTAAGATAATCCTCTATGCAGTCCATGTCATTTCCCCTGTCTGTTGGCATGCGTCTCCGGATTCCCCCGGAGCGCTTGTTCCCATCGTCAATTCTATCAAACGTTGAGACGTAATTGGATTCAGCGGTTCCCTTACCGAACGTTAGGCGCGATGTCGGAAACATATGTTGTTTTCTTCCGGGACGGCCAGACACAGGTACAACAAACAAACCGGCTGCCTCGCGCATCGCGTATATATCTATCTAATCCCCCGCATTCCGAGGGGTTGCCCCGGGAACCCTTTGACCCTCAGGACTTGGAGAAGGGGTCCGTGGCCAACCGCTAGCCGCCGGGCCCCCTGAAGAAGTTTTACGTATCGCCGTTCCTCTTGGCGGCGTTGGTCCAGTTGGTTATGGTGTTCTCCGATACCCCGAAGAGCCCCGCCACATCCGCCCTGGACATCCCTTTCTCGTTGCGGAGCCTCACGGCTATCGATCTGGAAACATCGGAACGTACCTTCTGCACCAGCTCCGGGTCCATCGAAGCATCCTCGGGTCTGTTCTCCAGCATCTCGTAGAACTCCTTAATCCCGGAGATCATGTCGTAGCTGGACTTCCCGGATATGTACTGGACGAACTCGTGGAACGGGAAATCCCCCACCGTGAAATCGGCAGATGATAGGTTATCGTATGCATACTCTCCAACTTCCAGCGTATCAGGATCGCGGGTCCATGAGGATGTAGGCACCGGAAGATACCTCTCGCCTGCATTCATCCCCGGCTTCACGAAAACCAGAGACCTTGGGTCCAGCTCCAGCTTGTGCTTCTCTATGATGCGCTTTGCCCTCGAATTGTCCTTCTGGAAGGTGCAGTTCACATTCCCGGGATCGTTATCCGCATCCAGGAAGTTCCTGAAGGCTGGACCCAGGTTCCTCATCGCCGGGGACAGCAGCCACAGGCACAGGTTGAACTTCCTGATTATCCCGCAGAACTTCTTCATACTGGATGCCATGTCCCCCACGTTGTTCATATCCCCGAGGAGGAAGTTCTGGGCCTCGTCCAGCAGCAGAATGACCATCGTATCCTTTCTGCCATACCTTTCCAGAGCATCCACTACGATCGGGAATATCTCCTTCATGGAATGGATCGTATGCACTCCAGGAGGCGATTCGGTGACGAATCCGCTCTCCGTCCTCTTCACGAATATCACGTTGGTTATCAACACCACATGCTTCGGGGCGCTGGGATACTCGTGGTCTATCATCCTCTGGCAGAAGGACACGGCGCAATGGGTTTTGCCTCCTCCCCTCATTCCGTAGGATACTATCACCGCACCGGGCTTCAGGATCCCGCTGACGAAACGGTCGATGAACTCCCTGTTGATCTTCATGAGAACGCCTCCATCGGATTCTCGTCGCCGAACTGGAGCTCCGCCTCCCTGTTCAGGAGACCGGCGTCCCTCATCACGTAGAAATAGAGCATCAGGTACAGCTTGAACTTCTGCAGCGAGGTGTAGCCTTCATCCGGCAGAGGGTACTTCGAGGTTATCCTGAAGTACCTCTCGTTCTCCCACAGCGGGAAGCTGAGATTCAATGCAAGAGCCTGTTCGAACGTGTTGAGGTACTCCACCCTGGTGTCCTTGACCTTGAACGCCCTCAGAAGGTTGCGGTATTCGTTGTTCATATCGTTGATCGTTTCCTTGAACTTGGGTACGAACCTGGGATTCATGCCATCGCCTCCAGGAACGAAATCAGCTGTTGTATGATTCCGCGGTTGTCGATGTCCAGGGAATCCCAGAACTCAGCCGCCTTGGAGCATTCGTCGTCCGTCTTGGACAGGGAATTCATGGCGTCCTGAACTGGGTCCTGCACGATGGTCGCCAGGAGGGAATCGAAACCGTTCCAGAACCTGTTATCCAGTGACGTTTCTTCCTTTATTATTTTAGGTTTGACATTGTTTTCTGATTCTTCTTCCGCGGGAACGTCCGATACGTCGATGCCGAAGATCTTGTTCACCAGGGAATCGTACTCCTTCCCGCCCATCAGATCTTTCAGAGCTTCGTCCCAATCGATCAGCTCCCCGGGCATCATGCTCGGCACCAGGCCGTGGACGTAGTCGTAGGTTATGGGCTCCATGTTGTAGCTTGCCGTCGCAGCTTTCCATTCCGACTCGCTTATCCCCCTTCCGGCCATTGATTTCACGTATTGCTCTATGCCCTTCATCCTGGCCCATGCCAGGTTCTGCCTCCTGTACTCGCCGATCTTCTTGATCCCCGCGATGCATTTGCACAGGGAGCGCAGCGTGAACAGGTCCTTGAGATGCGCCACCTCGTTCACTGGAGGGGAGCGGGCGAATATCAGGTAGCGGTTGCCGGTCATCACCTTGTACGCCCATTCCCTGTCCATTATCTGGCTTTCCAGGGAATCGGCCTTGCGGAGCAGATAATCCTCCATCTCGTCCCATACCCACAATGCGGATTTTATCCATGAGTAGGACGGGCCGTACAGTATCGCCTCCGCCGTATTGGAATCCGGTAGGGAGCCTGCCCCCGCGAACTGCTCCTGTTCCTGTTGGAATCCGATCATTCCTCCGCCTCCTTCCTTCTTCCGAAGAAGCTTCTTCTCTTCTTCGGCTCCACGGCCAGATCGGGCTTCTTGTCCTCGGTGTGTATCGCCATCATCCTCGGGTCGGGGGCAAGCCTGTCGATGACATCCTGATACACCTCGGCTCCCGGGGTCCTATCGTTTATCATCTCCACAAGGAGATCCGCGGATTTGGCGTAGAACGATGACATCGCTGTAGTCTTCGTTTCGAGTAGTTGCGCTTCTTTCCTGGTGAGCTCCTTGGTGAGGTTCTCCTGGTTGTATGCGGATACCAGCCATTGCTGTGTCGTATCTATACAGGACGGGGCTGGTATGTAAGAATACGATCTAACCTTGAACCTCAGGAACCATCTCCTGACCTCGAACTCGGTTATCTTCTCCTCCACGACGTCTATGGCCTCGACGGCCACCATGGGGTAGAGGATCTTCTGCACGAACACCGGCCTGGTCCTCCTTATCATCCCCGTATCCAGCCTGAGAGGCGAGCGTATCCCGAATATCACCGTCTTCAGGATCTCCTTGAAGGACTGCTCCTGCAGGCATTGGTTCCCGTCCCTGTCCCAATAGTAGACGACGGGCTTCACATGCTGCGCACCGCCCGGGAACTCGTCGCTGATGATGGTATGCACGTTGATGTACGCCATGTTCAGCTCCCCTCTGATGTATGCGAGGGAATAGCATGATACAAATGCAACAACGAAAGCGAGATACCATATGCTCGTGGGATCGATAATCTCGATGCCCGAGAACCACAGGATTACGGGGGAGAGGGATACCGCTATGAGCACTAGGGTTATGGGATCCTTGAAGGGCATGACGACGTGTATGATGTCCCTTACCCTGCTCCCCAGCTCGAACGCTCCTAAAGAAACGAAAGCTAGGAGGATGGGCAGAACGGCTTCGATCATGTCATCGCCTCCTTCCCAGCAGGCCCTTGCGCTTCTTCTTCGGTTTCTTATCATGCTCCTTCGCGGTGAGCCTTTCCGTCTCCACGGCGAGAGGATTCCTGTCCGTATCCTCTACGTCGGTTTCAGAATCGGTCTCGGTCGGTTCGGCCTCGGATTCGGATGTCTCTTCCGTTTCCGGACATTCGGTCTCCTCTTCCTAGGGCTGTTCCGGATTGCATTCTTCGGGTTCATCCCCCGGGATCGGCTCGGGTTCTTCTGAAGCATCCTCCGGTGCCCCGATTGGCTCCGCTCCTTCATCGTAGATCGGTTCCGGGTCGGGCTGGACCTCTACTGGAGGAACGACTATGGCCTCCACGGGCGCATCGTCCATCATCATGACGAACGGATTCGCTATCTGGGGCTTCCTCGGCTTCCTGTCGTAGTTTCCTATCCTCCTGTACGTGATGAAGTTGCTGTAGCTGTTGGCCCTGGCCCTGTCCTCCTTCAGGTTGTTGGATATCAGCGATATCGCTTCGAGAAGGTCGGGATCTCCGTCCTCGGACTGTATGAACTCGATCGTGTCGGCTATCAATCCCTCGGTCTCGTCCACGTTGTCCGTGACGCACATGGCCAGCCTGAGGGTCTCGTCGACTAGCGCCTGTCTCTCGTCCAGTGTTCCCTTGCAGTCCCTGAGCTGCCTGCATGTGTCCTCGAACAACCTCTGTGCGACGCTGTAATGCAGATAGCTGTCGTAGAATTCATCCAGGACGGTCATGCCATGGCCTCCCGGATATAGTCTGTGCCTATGTCGAATGGTTCCATCTCTCAACACTCCTTTTCAAGACGGATGATCCGACGTTTCTGCGGATATGCATCGGACGGATGGTATTTAGGGGTAGGCGAGAGGTCGCTCGATTCTGATGAAAGGTGGACATCTTTACAAATGACCAGTAACAAAACGCATAAAGCCTTACTTATGCAACAAGCTGATATCGAGGTCAAAGAAGGGGATCCTCAGCTGTTCCTTTGCAGATCAGCCCTCAGTATCGCCAGTTCCTTCCTGAAACAGTAATCGCAGTACCTGTGTTCAGCCTCATGGAGTTCGTTCAGAAGACTTCCCTCATCCTCCGACGGTTTGTCCAGGAATATGCCCCTGTCGTAGTCGTCCTTGTCTTCCAGGGTACTCTTCAAGAACTCATCGTAGCTGATTGCATCGTGATCTTCATCGACTGACAGGTTCTCAAGACTCGATCTGATGTCCTCAAGTTCCTCTTCGTTGAATCCATAGAACGACGTATTGTGCAGCACATCCACAATCAGATGGTAGATGTACCGTTGGGTCAGAGGGGCATCGGAAACAAGGTATCCCATGACCTCCGACTGATAACATACCTCGTAACCGTACGCCTCCGCATTATCGGGATCGTTAAGAACCTCATCTGCATGGACCAGCGAGAATTCCATATCATGCCAATCATCGTTGAGCGACCTATGGGCCAGCAGTATGCATTTTTTCCCGTCCTCCGGTTCCGTTATCCGGATCGTGCGGAGCCTGTCGATGAATTCGGAAAGAACATCCTGCAATCTGTCTGTTATATCCCGGATGGTCCTGTCCTTATCTGTGCAGTCCACTATGTAGAAGTCCTTGTGCTCCTCCACGTATATGGAGATCAGCCTATCCTTGTCCAGTTCCCTGAGATATTCCTGTACCGTCCTCATCCCTTCACCAGCTTTATCGTGTCGTATGATGCCTGCACCCCATTTTCCGATATGATCCGCCGCATGCCATTGCAGGCGTTTACTCCGCTGTCTCGGTGACGATCAGCCTATCCTTCACAGCCCTTCCCGCTTTCAGGAGATACTTTCCGCCGAAGTACACGATTACGAAGCTGACGAGGACGAATACGACGTACACCCCATATTCCTGGACGGGTTCGAACTTCATCAGCTTGCTAACGAAGTATATCTGATAGTAGTTGCTGAGATACAGCACCAGCGAACCGGTCGCCAGGAACGAGGATAGTTTGATCAGGAACGGACGCTCGGAGACGTCGAAGGCCAAACTGGTCCTTCCGCTGCATGTGAGCACCGCCGCCACGAACAGGAAGATGACGATCAGCATCTCGTACCATGGCATCGAGATATATCCCTGGAGGTGACCTGTGTTGATATCCGTCCAGCACCACATCATCGCGATTGAGACAATGTAGCAGCCCAGTTCCACGGCCCCCAGAAGGCGCTTTCCTGTAATGGTCAGATCGATGGTCTTGAACCATGTCACGCATTCGAATGTGAAGTAACCGAGGCAGATCGACCCTATCGATTCCACCATACCCTTGGTGACACCCCACATCTCGTCGTACGGTCCGAACAGGGTGCCGGTCTCCCTCAGGGCTCCGGCCAGGCATATCAGACATATGATCGGCGCTACGTATTTCGTGAATTTGTGTTCGAACTTCAGGACGAACGGATACGTGATTAGGAGTCCGAGCATCATCCCGGACAGATACCATGCGGCGGTGTTGCCCCTCAGGAACGGCAATCCGAACATGCTGAGGCAGCTGATGTCCCCGAAGAATGTCAATATGGACGATATGATCGATTCGCCCAGGGTGTATCCGTAATAATCCATCTGCAGGACCGTCTGCAGCACGAACACCACTATGGCGGCCACCACGAGATACGGGAAGAAGCTCATGAACTTCGCCAGCATGAAGCTGCCGAACGATTGCTGGGATGCCTTGCGCTTCTCCAATCCGGCCATGGTGAAGTACCCGGTGAGTATGAAGAAGAACACCACGAGAGGTCCGACGACCATCTCCGGGATGACCTTCATTATACCCATGTGGGCGATGACGATCAGGATGGCGAACAGCATCCTGAGGATGTCGATGTTGAAATTTCTCATATCCTGTAGTAGTTTGGTGTCCCATATATATTGCCTCACATGACCGGTCGCTCCGAGGATCTTGGGGAATGCTTAAAAGGGGTTTCAGTCGCAAAAATGAACATGACCGCACTCGCTTCGCTCGTAACATGAGCAGATAGGATCCGCCTTCCTACCTTTGATTCAAATCAAGCTCTATCATCCCCAGACCCGATACCCATGACGATGCTCCTCTTGATTCCATGTTCATCATCAGAAGCTACGACGATCTGGAATACTTCAGGATCTTCGCTGAGAAGGCATTCAAAGCGGCGTGATAGGGCCAAACGCCCCCCCCCTGGTATCACACCAATCTCACCCCCTTCAGCTCCCTGACCTTCCATCTCAGCCTCTTCAACGCTTTCTGGTCACCGGCCTCGAATGCATCAATCACTTCATCAGGAATGCGCTTAACTGGATACGGCTCACCGTTCCTGTCGCAGTAATCCTTCATAGTCTCTCCGTCAAAATACAGGAAGCAGCCGCCCTGGATGAATTCCCCTTCCTTGGTCCAGCGGTCGATGTACAGATTGCCGATTGCGTGCTTCCCGTCGATGTATAGCTCATCATCTACGTAGACCGCGTCGTCGAGGGCGAATTCCTCGGGATCGAAATCCGGATCGGCTATGTACCCAAAGGTGCCGTCATCAAACAGATAGCTTCCGTGGAAACCGTAAGGGCTGCCAAACACGTAATCAGCAGGAGATTCCTTTCTCCTTTTCTTTCCGAATATCACGAAACCACCGCCAGCTCCGGGTATCTGGACATTATCCTGCCCAACGCCGTCGCATCATTCCTGTCGAAAGCTTCCCTTATCAGCAACGGATCCGCCGTCTCGATGTATTCGGAATCCCTTGCATCGAAGTTCTCCTTCAGGAACTCCTCCTCCGACTGGCCTGTCCTATGGGCTATCAGGCCTCCTTCCATCGCGTAGCCTGAGAACTGGGGATACACGGCGGAATAATCGATGTATCCGTCGTATTCCCCTTTGTACTCCTCCTCCAGCCTCTCGGAGGAACGCTGGATGAACACCAGGAATCCCTTGTTCACCCTGTACCATCCCTCTCTGAATCCCTTTATGGCCGTCGGTTTGTGCACGGCGGATACGTCCAATCCGAAGGACCTCACGGCCTGCGAGCCGTCCTTCAGCCTGCCGAATATCTCCAGTTTCCCGCCCTTAATCTCCACCCAGTCGATGTCCTTCAGCACGAAGTACACCTTCTCATCCTCTATTTCGCGGTAGCACAGCGACAATCCCGACTCGGTCGGCTGAACGGACAGGTCGGAGTCCCTGATGCCGGGATCGCACGGCCTACCGTTCCTGAACGCCCCCAGGAAGAAAGGCTCGTTCAGGGACTTCCAGTATCTTGTGAACTCTTCCGCAGCTTCCGCCGATACCTCCCAGCCCATTGAATCTATCCACCTCTCGGCAGGTTCCGGCCTCGAGTGCCTCTTCTCTGTGTCCTTCAGTATGCCCTCCAGATACCTCACGGTGATGCAGGGATGGTCCATGGCCTCCTCTATCCCCTTGAGCAGGGCGGCCTTCCTTCCCCTGCATTCTCCAAGGGTCCCTTCCATCGTCCTCAGGTCGATAACTATCGCTGTGTATAGGTCCTGGAATGTCATGTCCCTCTCCACCAGCGCCAGGCCCTTTGTGGACAGATATGCGTTGACCTTGGTGTAAGGCCTTACCTTCCCGATCGCCCCTACGCCTCTCGCCTCCCTGTTCGGAGACCTCTTCCTCCCGAATCTGGGCCTTTTGTTCTCCTTAATCTTGGATGCCTCTATCCATCTGGAGTATATCCTCGCGCTCGGATAGCGTTCCCTCTGCCTTTTCAGCTCCTTCTTGGCCTTGGATTCCGACGAGAACTGCGCCAGCACGTTCCCGTCGTATCTGACCTCGTAGATCATCTCTGTTCTCTTCACGGTATCACTTGTCCCTCAGGTCGTCCCAAATGCCGTAGTCCAGCTCGCGGTCGGTTATGTCCAGCTCGTCGTCCGTCTCCCTCTCTTCGAGATCCCTTCTCATCTTCTCCTGCCTCCTTTCTTCGTATACTTCCTGTTCAGCTCCTCCAGCCTGTCGGCCAGATCTCTCCCCTCTCTATCGTCCCCTTCCAGCAGGTATCCCTTAAAATCCTCCGGACGGAGTATCGTGTCCACGAATCCCCCGAAACCTACCTCGGACAGATTGCATTCGTTCCCGTGCTCGTTCCATCTCACATATGACCAGTAATCCGAGAACCACCTCAGGCACTCGGGATCGTTGGCCATATCCAATCCCGCTTCCGTCCATTCCTTCTTGGAACGGGGATCCACGTACAGGGCGCGTAGGGTGTCGATAGCCTCCGTGGCCGTCATCCTGTCCGCCTCGGCCATGAGCCTCTCCTTGTACTCCTCCCAGCTCTCCTCCTCCGGCTCGAAGACCTCCTCTTCCGGGAATGTTCCCAGGAAACGGTGGTTCCTGCCGTCGTAGGCGAATGCGTACCACTTCCCGTTCCCGTCCGGACACGCGAATCCCCTTTGGTACGAACTTTTCCACAGCCTGGTCTCTTTAAGGTCGCATCCTACTCCGTAGGCGATATCGATGTAATCCTCGTACATCTCCTCGGGGATCATCTGGCCTTTGCTGTAGCTCCTTCCCTTCCAGATCATGCCGGCACCCCCTTCATTCCGGATTCGGTTATGGTGCAGTACGGTTCCCCGTGCTTCCTCCAAGAATATCCCGTCCAGACCGTGAGCGAGGATATCTCCGAGTGCTTCATGTACCTCTTCAGAAGACTGAGTCCGGCCCTCTCCATCTCCTCCTCCGTCCCGCAGAACTCCACGGGACAGTCGGAGGTGGGGGAGGGGCAGAGCACCCATGTCCTCGATTCCTCCCTGTGCACTCAATCCCTCCCGTACTGGCGGCACATGAATGCCTCGTCCTTCACCCTGCGCTTCCCGGGCTCGATCATGATATCCCTCTCGACCCCGAGGCCGAAGGGCGGGAATCTCAGTTCCTGTAGCTCCTTCAATGTCACGTATCCCCACTCCCAGAGCAGCTTGCCCGGGGCGAAGTCGTCAGGGAATCCCAGGGTAACGAACCCGTAGAGCAGCCAATCACCGTCCTTCCTCGGTTCCCCTTCCGTTATCAGCCATGTGGCCGCGCTTCCCCCGAAGTACTTCACCACGATCTTGGAATCCCCTCCCTTCCCGTCCTGGGAGTACAGAGGATGCTTCTTCAGCGCGTTCTCTATCTCCGCTGTCATCAGTTGCATGTCATCATCTCCTTGTGTTTCCTTGAGAGGTTTCTAAGAATGGTTTTGCCGTGGATCGCCATGATCTCCTCCAGCTCCTCGGATATCGCCAGATACTCCTGCCTAAGCTCCGAATCCTCGTCGGGAGGGTTCTCATCGACCCACGAGAACACGGAATCGAAATCGCCGGAATCCATCAAGCGATAGGTGTCGTGGGCCAGCCTCTCGACGGCCTCGTCCAGGGTCTCGCCCGTCTCCATGAAATCTATGAAACCGTAGGTATCGTAGTCGTAGGAGAAAGCGGCGATGCGTCTGGCAAGGTCCATCTCCCTCTTCCTCAGTCTGGCTGACATCGGCAGAACACCCCGCAGATCCTGGCCTTGATGCCTTTGGATTTCAGCTCCCTCTTCAGTGCCTCCGCTTTCGCTTTGGAAGAGAAGCTTCCTTCAACTCTACCGCCCACTCTGACCTCGTAGACCAGCTCCTTCGACCTTTTCTTGGCGAGCACGGGCTTCTTCTGGACAGGCTTCGGCCTTTCCTTGGGAACAGTCCTCGGCTCCTGTTTGGGAACAGTCCTCGGCTCGGGATCCAGCTTGGTCTGGATTCTCTTGGGCTTCTTCTCCTGCTTGGGATCGATGGGCTTCGATGTCCTCGGTACGGGGACTTCCGGCGGGACCCTCTGACCTTTGGGAATGGGCTGGACGAAGGGCTTGGCATCCTCATGCTCCTGGATGAGGTAGCGGTAGGATGTCTCTGTCCTGCCGTTGATTCCTGTTATGACGAGATAATCCCCGTCTATCCTGACATCGGTGACCTTGTCCAGAATGATCGCTCCTGAACCTCCCTGTCCCCTGCCGTCGTTGTAATCGTCGTCGTATGACAGCGTGACGTTCCCTGCGTACACTCCGTTCTCGTGGTGGGAAAGGGAACGTATGATCACGTTCCCCTTGTACGCCTTCTCGTTGTCCAGGAGCCTGCCGTTGTCGATTATGGAGAAAGGATATCCGAAGATATGCGTCTCCATATCCACTCTTGGCTTGCCGTTGTTGAAATAGCGCACCGCACCCTCTGCCCTCTTCCTGAGCACCTTCATGTCCTTGTCGCCGTCGTACCTGAAGGAGCCCCATTCGGAGTTCGACCTGACGGGCTTCTTGGAATAATCGACCTCTACGTTGTCATCGTAGCAGTCTCCGTAGTACTGGTATCCGCATCCTCCGCATCTCACAACGGTGTAAGCTCCCAGCTTGCCGATGTAGTACTGGTGATGCGGCAGTCCGCATATCGGGCAGGACATGTCAGCGCCTCCCCAAGATGCGGATGCTGCGTATCCTGTCCATGATCCCCGGTCTGGCGTTCAAGGACCGAACGCTGGTTCCTTCCGAGAGCTTTCTGACTACTACCCTTCTCCTCCCGGTGCGGATGTTGTCGCGGATTGTCTTGGAATAGCAGCATCCGCACTTCCCGCACTGGACATTGTTGATGGCGACCCATTCGTCCGGGAGGTCGTAAGTCCTGACTGTGTGTTCTTCACGGACCTTCCTGGATCTGCAATACGGACAGGACATCATACCAGCCTCCTGTTCTTCGAGGCTGTCCTCATCCTTCTCGCGGCATCGTCCAGATTCTTCTGGGTGTAGCGCTCCTCCTCATAGCCGTTGGAAGATTCGAAATGGTCGAACCTGTAGACCTCGTAGTAGTCGAACGATTCCGAGCAATGGGGGCATACTGCCTTGAAGGTCTCCCAGGCCTCCCCCTTGTCGAATCCGTATTCGGAGAATTCCAGAGAACCGTGGCCCTGCTGAACCTCGTCATGCCAATCGTATTCCCCGTATCTCTTGCAGGCGGGACACTTGACGGTCGTCATCTCGCCCACCTCCTGAATAGGTACTTCCTCCATCCGATGTGCTTCTTGACGGATTGCGAATCCACCGTCCAGCTGCCCGAATCGTCGGGAGTGTCGTAGGTCACGGAGAACCTCTCCCCGCAGATCGGGCACTTGTACGATTCGTAGTAGCATCCGTTCTCGACCCCGTTTGATTTGAAGTCCTGGGGGCCGGTGAATCCGTTGCATTTCGGACAGTTCGGATATTCCTTGGTGCTTCCCTTCTCGTTCCTGACACGGACGAAACCCGTGCAGTATTCCCTCTCTCCGTAGCCCAGGTCCTCCTTCATCCCGCAGTATCTTGCCTCGTCGTGGCTCAGAATCCCGGTGCATGCGTAGATCCTCTCCTTCTCGGGCACTTCGGCGGATGGTAGCTGGACCTCGTATTCGGCAGTCTCGAACCTCTTCTTCAATGCCGAAAGGCTGTAGGAGAAGAAGGGATGCTCCCAATGGCTTCCCTCGAACGGCGTGGACTGGATGTATTCCCAGACATCCACGCGGTACAGCCTGTAATCGCCCTTCTTCCCGTCGATCAGATACAGGAATTCGATATCGGAATGCAGTCCGAACGCCTCGGGCTCATATGATCTGTCCCTGCCGTCGCCCGTATGCAGCCTTCCGATGACACCCGACTCCGATATGCCGTCGGCTACGGCCTTAAGGGTCGGAGGGTCGCTCGAAGCGTTGATGTTCGCCACGAAATAGGCCAGATCGGCTCCGACCCCGTCGGGATATCCGTCCCAATGGTGGTAGAACTGCCTGTCCCCGACGATGATGTTGCATCTTGTCGCCATATCATCGCCTCAGTAGGTTATGTCCCCGCGCAGGATGACCGCATCCGCTATCTTGCGGATGTCCTCTCTGGTTATCCTCAGCCTCATGTCCTCGACTATATTGTCCAGATAGGAATCCATCGCATTGGCCATCCCGTACTAGCGTATGTATCCCTGGCCGTACATCGAGATGACCGCCAGCATCAGCGACTGTGAATCGTACCTCTCGGAGAGGAATCCCTGCAACCTCCTGAGATCGTCGGGATTCGTGCCCCTCGGGGCGGTGTTCATACTATTTATGGGGGCCACCTCGTCCCCTTTGCCTCTGCATCCGAGACGGCAGCTCTCGCAGTCCCCTCCGCATCTTCTCTTGAATATCATTGTCTCACCTTCTTCGTCGAAAGAGTTTGGTTATCGTTTCATCTGCAATGGAAGATGGCGTGGATGCGGTCGAGACCGTTATGGTCGTGGACCCTCATCCTGACCTCTCTCCTCTTCTGTCTGGACAGCCTCCTGCCCAGCTCCTCCAATTCGCCCAGGTCCCCCTGGTATTCTGCAAAGGTCACCCTGAGGCCGTTGTCGTAGGTGTAGGTGTACCACACTCCGGGGGCCTTGGCGGCCTTCTCGTTGCGGTATTCGGTTATCATCCCATACCACCCATCCAGATAGTGGCAAGAGCGGCGACCAGCCAGCCGAGGCCCAGCCTGTAGCGTCCGAACTTTATGGCTACGACGGCTCCGAGGATCTCCCCCGACAGGACCAGGGCCATCCAGTTGGACCTGGCCCATTCGATGTATGGTTCCACCATGGCGTACAGGCCTCCGGCCGAATCCAGCAAGGAACCGATCTCCTCGAAATCCACGGTATCACCATACCCTCACAGAGGTCAACCATGACCATACCGGGTCTGCGAACAGAACAGCGAACACCACCAGAGCTATGCCCAGAATGACCGAGAGATACTGCTTCCTCAGAATCCCCGCACCAATCAGAATCGCCCCGACGACGATGCAAAGGAACTGGAGAACGTTCTTTGCTGTCCTCTGGAACGAGATATCCTCCGTGAGATCTGCTTTTCCGGGATCGATGTACCTGACCTTCGTGACCTTGAAGTCTATCGAGGACTGGTTGTGCATCCCCTGTGAGTCGCACTGCGCCAGCTGTGTTATCCTGAGGACGTATCCTTCCTCGATGAACACCGTCTCATAATCGGATGTGGACATGGAATCCTGATACCAAGCGTTCAGCTCCATGCCGTCATGCCATACCGCAACGAATGTGTTCTGGTCTATCGTATGGTCGGTTCCCCTCTGCAATGTGACATCATCCGTCTGGAAGAACGGAGTGAAAATCACATCGTCGTAGACCGTGTTCCCGAACCTGTCGATTATCGAGCCTCTTACGAACGGGGCGTCCATATCGTCGGCGTACAGACCTATCCGGAGGTCCGTCAGATCGTCGGAATGGATGTCGTAGTATTCCGCCAGCTGCTGCATCGCCGACAGGGAAAGGATCTCGTTCATGCTCTCGGACAGGACGACGGAATCGTAGACGTTGGATGTCATGAGCGTTGTCACGCCGTAATCCTTCGCATCCGCCCTGTCATAGATATCCCATACCGCCCCGGCGGCATTGTTGGCCGAAACCGTGGTCCAATACAACCTGTCGAGGAGCTTCTGGTATGCCTTGAGCACCGGCATCAGATCGACAGTATCGGGATTGCTCTTCCCTTCGGGGATGTCGGAGGCCTCCACCTTGAACGCCAAGGAACCGTATGCGACGGAATCGCATCTCACGGAATCCCCGTCAAGGACGGCATAGTGGAGATGTCCCCCGATATCGAAAGACAAGGCAGATTTGAGCTGTATCCCTCCGATGACGGACGAGAGGGAATCTCCTCCTAGCACGGCATCCGTGACGGTGTAGACCCCGGAGGACATTCTTTTGTGGCCTTCAATCGAGTAGATGTCGTCGATATAGGTCATCCCGCTCTCAATCGCATAGTTCAATCCATTCCCTGTGACGACGGTCCTGGAGCCGTAGTTCACTATGTACGACGGGGAGTAGGAATCGGACGTTACGATGCAGTTCTCATCGACATTTCCGATGTATATCCTGCCTGTACCGTCCACATCGGCCAATGATAGGAGTCTCGCATCGAATCCTCCCGCTGTCAGGAAGGAGCGGTTGTCCAGAGCGAATCCGACCCTCATCTTTCCGGCATATGTGTCCTCGTCGGCCCATCTGGAGGCCTTGTCGGATACCTCGCCGAAGAACGAATCGATCTGGGCGACTGCATTGGCGGTCATCACGGAATTGTTCTCGTAGACCGAGGATCCTTCCATGACGGAATCAGCGGAATACCTCTTGCCCGAGGACCATTGGGCGAACGCTTCCAGCTCCGCCTGCCTAATCCAATGCTCCTTGGTCATCCCCCACAGCTGTGCGTAGTTGCTGTTGGAGTTCGCGGTGAACACCGAGGCCACGGACATCACGTCGGAGATGTTGTTGGCAGAAGCCAGCCTGAGATACTCCTGGGATTGGTCGGAATCGGAGTCGAGATAGTCGTGAAGGGTCCATCCTCCGACACCCCCAACCGCACCGCTCACCAGTATGGCTACGATGAGCGGGGGGAAGCCGTCGGGCTCCTTCTCATCATCAAGGACTATGATTCCGCCACATGATGCCATGAGCATCAGCCCCACGGCTATGAAAGCGAAGGCCTTGCCGTTCATAGCAGGAACCTCCACGCTGCTAGCACTGCGGCCGCAAAGAAGGTCACTACGATACCTGCAAGGATCCAATCGAATCCTTCGGACGTCTCGTCCTCTTCCTGTGCGCTGGCCGTGTAGTGGCAAACCGCCGAATACGTTCCCGAATCCGTCACTGCGGTGACCGATACGGAACCCGTCCCTGTCGGGACCTCGTGCCCCGGGATCGCAGTCGAATCATACGATGCGGAGAATCCGTCGGAGAACGCTATGCTCACAGAGCTGGCGGAGCAGTCCATGAAAACCTTCACATTGCATCCGTCGGTCTCCAGATGGAAGATCTTCAGATACATCGCGGTTAGCGTCATGTCCGATGTCACCGGGGATGCGAAATCCCACTTCGACGAATCGCGGTACCATCCGAGGAATGCGAATCCATCCTTTGAAGGAGCCGATATCTGCCCAACCGTATTGCCGCTCCTGACCGTGGATGTCCTCAGAGTCCCCGATTCCCCTACGAACGTGACCGTAAGCTCGGTACCGTCCCCCGAATGGGGATTGGACGATTCCCAGACGGCATACAGCGTTAGAGTAGCGGATGTCTGCCCACCGTTGATACGAAGGGTGATCTTCGCTCCCGGCTCGTACATCGCAAGGCCTGTTGCGGTCTCGGACCATCCCATGAACCTGTAGCCCTCTCTGTGAGGGGCCGTAGACGGCACGTAGAACGATTCTGTTGTCTCGGAGGTAATCCGATACGCCTCGGACGGGATATCCGTCGCATCCTGCCCGTTTGCCACGAACAAAAGGGTGTAGAGGTACTTCTTGCTCTCGGGGATGTCGGGGATGTCGACCTTCTCCTTCCAAACCGCATAGAGCGTGACCCTCCCCGATGACGTGAAGCAATAGGTGTCCCCCTCGCGGAAAGACGGTGAGTCGGCGTATTTGCTCTGAGCCCATCCGACGAACTCGTATCCGTCGAGCGTGAAGACGGAGCCGAGGATCGTCATGTTATGGGGCACGGATGTCGAAACGGCCGTCTGGTCGGACATGTATCCGTTCCCTGCCCCGCCCTCGTAGTGGATGGCGAAACTGTAGGTGATAGGCCTGTATACGGCGTAATATGTCACGGTTCCTGAAGCTGTGAAGCTCTCTCCCAGATCCGAGGAGCCCGTTCCGATGGTATGCTTTGTGGCAGACCATCCGGCGAACTCGTACCCCGATGCCTCGAATCCGTGGACCGGGAGCATGTATCTGAATCCGGCGACGGCATCGAACGATGTGTTCTGATTCCCGTCGGAAGGGTTCTCCAGATGCACCTTGAATGCGGTTATCGGGGATGGGGCCCATACCGCTTTCAGCTCGGTGTATCCGTCAGCGATATCGTAGAGATATCCGATCGGGAAAATCGGATCCTCGCAGGAACCCGTGGGATTCCAGCCCAGGAAGTCGTATCCTTCCTTGGAAACGATGGAACCGCTCTTCAGCCCCTGATATCCGTCGATTGGTACGAGCTCGGCGAAAGCCCCCGTGTACGAGCCTCCGTTTGCGTTGTAGGCGATGACACCGACCACGCCAGCGGCCGTTACCTCGTCGAACGTGTATTCGCTGACAGAGAGCACCGTCTCCTTCTTCACAAGTGAATAGGATCCTCCTACGGGGAATACCACGGGAGATCCGTCGACAGAGACGTTCCATCCTTTCTGCCTCTGGGAGACAGAATCCGGGAGCTTCACGGCCGTATGGTACGGCCCGTAGCCCGCATCCTCGCCGTCAAACGTCGCGTGCATGATGTTTGATGCATCATTCTCGGAATCTGCGACGGAAACATACCACTTGCAGAACAAATCCTCCAGGTCGCCGTAGGAACCACCCAGACCCTTTGTCAGCATCTCCACCTGTATGCAGTAGACCCCGACGGAAGCGGGCATGCCCGAGAATCCGAAGGTTCCGCTGTTGGATATCGAAAGTGTCACCCAATCCGCAGAAATGGCCGTGTTCTTATCGTTCGCCGTCGATGATACGGACTGGCCGTCATGGGTCACAGTGAGGACGTACCTCATCGTACCCCTCTCGATTGCCGAACGCATCAGGGGATAAGCTCCCGTTTCGTCGTTCACCGCAAGGGATACGTTGCCGTTCTTCGTCGCGACGATATGCTGTGCTTCGCAGTCAAGATCGTCGGTTGAGCCCCCGTATCTTTCGATGCAGTCGTAGGTCAGGTCCTGCCAGACCGCATAGAACGTCCTGTCCGATGTTACCGTATACGACTGTCCCGGATGGTATTGCGGTACAGTTGATGTCCTGCTCTCGCTCCATCCCAGGAGGACGTATCCGTCCTTCGATATCTGCGAATAGGCCGAGTTGGACAGTCCCGTTGCCTTGTACTCCGTCGGGAAGTAGATCAGGTTCCCGTTCAGAACGTACTGGGCATAGCCTCCGCTGCCTCCGTTGGAATCGAATACTATCTTCTCGGCCCCTACGGAATCGGATCCGTAGGTTATGGAGTAGGATGCATCGGATTCCCCCGGGATCAGGCAGAAGGACAGCATCGTAGCTGCCAAAAGCGCCAGGATGATGGCTTTCTTCATGGAAAAACCCCCTTTGGGAGGGATCGCTCCCTCCTTTCAGGTTTCAGAGGCCTCCGCTCATGAGCCGATCACCCCTATGCTCGGAGCATTGGTGAACGCCAGCACGGGAACGAACTGCACGGTAACGGTCGTGCTGGAGGACGAATATCCAGAAGCACTGGCCGTCAGCGTGAATGTGTACGTCCCCGCAACCGAAGCGTTGCATGTGACGGTCGAACCGCTTATCGACACCATGAGACCGCTGGAAACGTTCGATTTCGCATAGCTCACCGATACGTTGGACGGGCTGCATGTTGCCGTGAACGATACTCCCTGCCCCACGACGGCGTACTGCTTGGATACGGAACCGATCGTCAGGCTGGACTGCTTCCACACCGCGTACAGGTTGGTCGTTCCGTAATCGAATGTGTACGAGCCTCCGGCACTGTACGTAGCCGTCGTTGCCGTAGATGATTTAGACCATCCCAGGAACGTGTATCCCGACCTGGTGGGAGTCGTCGAGGCCAGCGCTATCGATTTGGTATCGGTCCCGGCTGTGGCCGTCGTATTACCCGGCGCTCCGCTTCCCCCGTTTGCGTTGTACTTGATCGTGTAGCTGTAGGTGTACACGGTCTCGGAGGTCATCTGCACCGCAGGATAGTACTTCGTCGCTTTCGTGATGGTCACTGAATCGCCCAGGCTTGTGCCGTATTGGGTTGCAGCCATGTTGTAATTGCTGGATGCGTAGGTAGTGGTGTATGTATAGTCCGTTCCGCTCCCGGATTCGGCAGACTTCCCGTACCAATCGATATCGAAGCTTGTGCCCGAGGCCACGGTGTAGGTGTGGCTGCTTGTCGTGTAGGTGTTCGAATCGTCTCCTCCGACCCACTTGAACGATGCCCAATTGCCCTTGTAGACTGTGATCGAATAGTTCGTCACCTTCTCCTGCCATACCGCGTACAGGGTCTTCGAGCCGTTGTATGAGACGGATATCGAGTTGCCCGCCTGGTATGATGCGCTGGTCGCCGAGGACGATGTTGACCATCCCAGGAAGTCGTATCCCGATCTTGTCGGCGTTCCCGATGCCACGGTGAAGCTATGGTTGGATGTCGATGTCCCCGTATAGGATTGGGTGCTCGGTGCACCGGATCCGCCGTTGGCGTTGTAGTACAGATAGCAGGTGTATTCCGAGCTCTGGGAACCTACCGATTTGAGGGTAATGGTCACAGTCTTATACGCGTTGGTGTCCCACGTCTTTGCAGTTATGGTCGCATCGGAGGACAGGGATCCTGAGACCTTCTTGGTGTAGCTGTTGACGGTGCTGATGGAAAGCCCCGAACCGCTGGTAACGGTAAGGGTATCCTTGCTCTCCCTGTTCCACTGAAGGAATTTGATATCCACAGAGGAACCGGCGGATACATAGACAGTCTTCGAGAGGTTCTGATAGCATCCGACGGATGATGGGGATGCTACGGACCCTGTATATGGGTTCGAAGTCGATGTTCCCTTCTGTCCAGTGACAGTGAACGTCTGGGAGTAGTAATCGATCTCATCGCCGTTCTCGGGATTCACGCAACTCTCGATGTATGTGTAGGTTCCGTTTGCGGCATTGGCGGGGATCGTTATCCTCGCATTGGATCCGCTCTTCGTGACGGTAGGGCTTTCCTCCCATCCGAATATGGAGTCTATCTTGACGAAACGGCTGACCTCCATGTCCTCGTCCAGAGTATGCCATGTGAGCGATACGGTGGATCCTGGGGTTCCGCTGACAGCGGCATCCGAATCCTCGGAATCGGCGATCATGCAGCACGCAAAGGTCGCTAGCAAGGCCAATGCCGCTATGGCGAGGATGGTTTTCAGATTCTTTCTTGAGATCATCCTATCGCCTCATATCAGATCGATGATGTCGAACAGGTTGAGGCCGCCGAATGCGGCCACAGCGATTCCGATGATCAGAACTACAGGGTGCACGAACAGTCCGATTATGGCGATGGCGATGCCTATGACGATGACGATGTATGAAATCAGATCATCGTCATTATCGGGGCTCTCGACCATCTTGGAATAAACGGTCATCCCGTATGTCAGCACCGTGCCGTCTTCCAGCTTGTTCTTCAGCTCGGCATCTGAGTACCATCCCTCGAATGCGAATCCGCTCCTGACAGGCTTCTCGATGTCGGATACCTTCTTCCCCGAATCGAACCTGACGTTCTTGCCGTCCACCTTGACGATTATGCCCGTGGAGGGCTCAGCGTTCTTGGTCATCTTCGAGAAGACATGCATGCCGTCGGTCAGTTCGGCGGTGTCCGATACTCTGTTCGCGAATTCCGATTCGGAGTACCATCCGTCAAAGGAGTATCCAGCCTGCACGGGCTTGACGATATCCGATACCGTCTGTCCGGCTGTGAATACACGGGCCTGGCCGTCCACATATACGGTCACGGTCGTAACAGGGGCGGATGTCTCCTCCCACTGCGCCGTCGCTACTACGGTGGAATTGCCTGCGACCTGGATCTGCGCCCCGGGCTGGTATACATCGTTCCCGACCTTCCAACCGACGAAACGGTGGTTCTCGTAGGTGAAGCCGTTGTTGTCCAGCACCATCGGAGTGTCCCCGCTAGTATTGTCGGTTATGGTCTTTGGGGTCATCGTTCCCGTTCCGCCGTTGGCAGAATAGCTGATGGTGTGGGTGTAGGTCACGGCGGGCTCTCCCCAGCTGGCGCTGAGCGAAAGGCCTGTCACGGGCACGCTCACGGTGGCCCCTTTCTTGACAGGAGTATCACCGGGGTTGGCGATCCAGCCCAGGAACTCCTTGTTGTCCTTGGTGGGATCGTCCTGTGAGATCTGGACGCTGACGCTGCCATTGACATTGCTCTTGGCGTTCTGGGTTCCCAGAACCGTCGTTCCGTCCTTGTAGGTGATGATGTGGTCATACTCTTCCTCTCCCGTGGATGTCCATCCGGCGTAGAGAGTCATCGGCTGAGTGACCTTCAGGCTCCAGTCGTATGCTTGAGTGCAAGCAGAATCTGTAAACCAGCCGTTGAACGTGCACCCTTCCTTGGTAGGATCCGCAGGCTGAGTGGCCGCGGTGTATTCGAAGGTGTTCTGGACCTCCATCGGGGCGATCGCGGAACCGCCCTTGGTGTCGAATGTGATGGTGGGGTATCCCTTGACCTCTACGACATAGTTGACCCTGCACCAGCTTCCCGCGATCGCTTTGAATTCGGATGTCTCCATGTCGGAATCTGAAGGTGTTGTGATGTCGGCCGAATCGGGATCGTTCATTCCCCCGTTGTATCCTGTATAGTCGGTGTTGAGAACGCCGTCGTAGGCGGTCCCTCCCTCAGGGACGTATCCCAGAGGGTTCATCGCCACTGCGGTGGCCGTGTAAGTCCCTTTCTGGGCGTATGTGTGCGTTGTGACGATCAGAGAATTGCCGTTCTGGGCGAGAAGGGCCTTGTAGGCGTTGATACCGCTTACGATATCGGCGGAGAGCGTCTCTCCGTTCTCCTGCTTCTCGATGTAGTATTCCCATCTTCCGTCCAGCACGGTTCCGTCGCCGAAATCCCAGACGATGTACTTGACCGCACCGAAGTTGTCGGAGGTCATCGTGAGCTTGGGCGTGTATCTGTAGATGGAGAGGTCGGGCTCTCCTGTGGCATCGCTGGATTCGGCCATGAGAGGCACGAATGCGGCCAATGCCAATACCATGACGGCCAATATGGCCGTTGTTGCATGGGTTCCTTTCATGCCATCACTCTCCGATGATTCCCACGCTGGGAGCGTTGGCGAAGTCCAGCACAGCCACGACCTTGACGTTCAATGTCTCGGTGACGCTGTTGGCAGGATTGATGGGGTCCTGCGCCGCTATGGTAACGGTGTATTCCCCAGCGGTCAGAGCAGATGCTCCGGGTGTGACCTCTCCGTCGGATGCCACATTGATGTTCGACGATGTGATTCCGTCCCCGTACGATACGACGGAGAACGTCGCTCCGGTTATGTTGCTCGAGAGGTTCAGCTCGTCATAGACCCTGTTGGTGGCCTCGAAGAAGTAGATCGGCCTCGCATTGTTGATCTCGATAGCTTCAGCTACGGTGACGGTGACTTCCTTCGTTGCGTAGTTGTCTGCCGGCGCGGCTCCTGTGGCCCCATTGGTGCTGACCGTAGTATTGGCGGATGCCAGCTTGACGGTCACGACATAGGTTCCCGCGGATGTGCCTGTGCTTGATGTAAGGGTTCCGTCGCTGATGCTGAAGGAATCGAAGTCGGAACCTGAGGTTATCGCGGTGCTGTTCTTTGTTATGGATTCTATGGACCAGACGGCTCCGGACGGCCCTGCCGATTCGGTCAGGGATATGGAATCCGAATGTCCGGCGAAGGAATTCAGCGAAGAGGCTCCGCTTATCGCTGCCCTGTCCTCCGCGACCACGGTGACGGTACGAGAATCCGTAGAGCCTCCAGTGGCTGCTGTGGCCGTGTAGGTCTCGGAGAACACATATGTCCCCGCGGTGCTCGGGATTCCAGATACCGCTCCAGTGTCGGCCGCTACGGTCATCCCGTTGTATACGGCCCCCGGAGTTACGGAAGCGTTGATCCCGTCCTTGGTAGCGGTCAGATCCATCGCTGAAAGTATGGTTCCATTAGGCATCGTGACACCGGGGACGGAGATGTCGGTCTCTCCGACGATCGCATATACGGTGTAATCTGAAGCGGAGATGTCCGTGAAAGCACCTATCGAGATGGTCTTGGAGACTGTCTGGACAGGCGTGGTGGCCAAAGTGGCGGTTATGGTGTAGCTTGTCTGCGCCTTGTACGCTGTGGGCGTACCACTGATAACTCCCGTGGAGGTGCTGAAGCTCAGTCCTGCCGGGAGCGATCCGCTTATTGCATAGCTTGAAGCGGTCACACCTCCGCCGACGGACGGCGTGATGTTCGCAATAGGTGTTCCTACCTTGGCCACAACGGAATCTGCGCTGTATGACAGGGAGAAGCTGGCGACCTTGAAGGTGATCTCATAGTAGACGATCTGCGTAGGCTGCGACGTCTGCGCTTTGACCTTCACATAGTAGTTAGCTTTCGCATATCCTGAAGGTATGCTCACCGTGACCTTCCCGTTAGAAACGCTGGCGTTCCCGGAACTTGAGGAGAACGTAGCATTGTCGGAAGGCATGCCCGTATCACTTGCGGAGACCGTCACGGTTGGCGTGAGCCCCGAAGTGAACGTAGGGGTCCAGCTCCATGTCTGGCCGGGCTGGATGTTGACATTGGCCGTAGCGTTCGCACCGTCGCTCTCTCCAGGGATCAGCGGTGCGGCCGCGACTATCATCATCAGCATGACGGCCAGAACGGCGAAGGCCCCTCTTGTCTTGCTTGATATAGCATTCATGGTATCATATCCTCGGGTTTTCAGGTCCCCGCGACCTTCGAGATGAGGTTCCTGTAGGATGCTAGAAGATCGGCCAACGGCTGTAGCATGGGCTCGTCGCCGTAGCGATAGACGTCCGGGGTCTGAACGACCCATTCGGGTCCTTCGTACCCTGCGTACTTCGGGCCGTCGTATGTGGTCTCGCAGAACAGGTACTCGTCGGGATCCTTCCAATAAACGCCGACCGCTTCGTGGCCCGGGAAATCAAGGAGAACGGAATTGTATCCCATTGCCATGTATATCGAGCACAGCAGGACAGCGGTATCCTCGCAGTCGCCCCTATGGAGATACAGAGTCTCCAAAGGAGCCGCCCAGAAGTCGTCCGTGCCGTACATGATGTCGTCACAGGTGTAGCGGATGGATGTCTGCACGAAGTTCAATGCGGCATCGATGCGCCTGTCCTCAGAGTAATCCCGGGTGGCGTCCAGGATATGGTCGGCTATCTGCCTTACATACCTGTCGGCCGGGTCCAGAAGGCTGACCGGTGCGGGTACTCCCATGGTCCCTTGGCGAAGGACATCCCTGTCCATCGAATCCAGGAACTCCTCTTCGGAGATGTCCAGGACGATGGTTTCCTCGTGATATCCTATGCCTACACGATTAGGGCATTTCCAAGTATATCCGCAGTCATGCCCTCCGACATAGTCCAGAACGTTCTCCGCCGCTTCCTGATTGGAAACGGGGATCATCACCGTCACGACTATCCCCAGCGCGACGATTGTCAGAAGGATCATTGCGGCGGCCGCGCTGATGGTCCTCAGGGGTATTCCCCCCGGAGCAGAAACGTCGGAGCATCCGGTGCGCGGACCGCCCTGGAGTCCTCTGATGTTGCCGATGGGATGCACCTGCTTTCTAAGGGGTCAGAGGGTTCCATGAGGGAGTCTAAGCTTACTCGGAATATGAATCTCGGAAAACGGTGCGTGACGTGCGATAGCCTCAAGAACGCCGAACGATAGGTGCGATCCTCCTGCTTCACTATGATAATTTTATATAGAAGTTCAAAACGATTCAAGATAGCCTATTCTAACAGCACAGTCATTACAAGGCAATGCCTCAGATATCCTTCGACGACATCCGCAGATGGCGGAGATGCCCCTACGCGTTCAGGCTCGATTCCACGGAAGCGTTCCCCGATAAGATATCCATGCAGGAATGCCTCGATCTGTCCGTCAAGGACACCATCCACTCCTACTCGAAGTCCCGTATTCTCGGGGACCGCATGAAGGAGGATAAGGTGCTCGAATCGTTCTGGTCCTACTGGGATGCGTATTTCCCGAAGGTATACAATCCGATGAGGGAGGACAGCATGCAGTACATCCGCATCGGAGAGAAGTGTCTGCGCAACTTCGTCCGTCTGTCCACCAGGTTCGGCTCGTCCGACATCGTGGCATCCAGGATGGAAGGGGCGCTCTACATCTCCGGCGGAGGCGAGATAGCCGTGACGATCGACGAAGTGGGAAGAAGAGGTACCACCGCATTCATCACCGAATACATGACCGATACGGAGATATCCCCGAAGCAGGACCTGACCAGGGACGACCTGATGATGACATCCGCCCTATGGGCGATGGATAACCTGGGGGCGAGGTCGGTCGTGATGAGATGGATGTTCCTCGTATCGGGTACATCCTCCGAGATGACCGCCTTCAAAGGACCATGCGAAGCGTCCTTCCAATCGGTTTCGAAGATCGCCACGGAGATCCTTTCTGTCAGGGACCCTCTTCCGAGGGAATCAGATTACTGTTCGTCCTGTCCGTATCAGTCGAGGTGCCCCAGGTTCCTGCACGAGCTATCCGTCAGGGAATCGGGACCGGACGAGGGCACGGAGCTGGCGAATGCGTATCTGGAGCTGGAGGCGAAGAAGCAGGCTCTTAGGAACAGGGCCTCTCTGATTGAATCGGAGCAAGATGCCCTGAAAGCGAGGATAGTCGCTTATTCGCAATCCAAAGGATACATGTCGCTGAAAGGGGATACCGGAAAGCTGCTGGTAAGACAGGAGAGGAAAGCGGAGCTCCCACAGGACAAGACTAAGATAATCGGGAGGCTCAAGGAGACCGGCGAATACGAATCACTGTCGATGCCGAACTATCCCCGTCTGAGATCGGACATAGTCAAAGGAACGGCGGACCCGATCATCATCGCCATGGCGAACGTGGAGAAGGTGGACAAGATATACGTGAAGAAGGGATGATATCGCATTCGTAGGAAGAACCTGTTCTCGATATTGCTTTTGATGATCTCAGCGGTCAGCTCGTCCTTCAGCCCATCCACGTGCACGTGCGCGGAGGAATCGAACCACACCTTGGCCCTTTTTATCTTGTCCATAGGCGGAGCGTTCCATTCGTTCTGGACGAAGGATTCGATAACGTCGCCTATCAGATCGAACCAGTCGTTGACGTAATAGCGTATCTCCCCGGAGGAAGATGTCCAGGGGTGGAGCTCCTTCCTTATTGTATCGATGCTGCTCACGATTATGAATCGGAGGACAGCGGTATAAAACATGGGGAAATCAATCAAATACGGCATCCTGCCGGCAGCATCTCCTCCATCGTGGCTTTAAGGAAATCGTTCTGGGAGCACTGCTCGCAGTATCTGTTATACGCTTCTATGAAGAACTCCTCTATCGACTCGTTCACCAGATCCTGCAGCGTGGGGCTCTCCCTGTTGAGGACGGAGAACGCCCTGAGTATCTCCAGGCGTCTCCTGTTGTCATCGGTGATCTCGTAGGATAAGCGGCCCATTTCCCCCTCTGCTCGGCATATTGATTAGCGGATAGTCTTTTGGATATAAATCGGGTTGGTAGGGCGCATGCCAGATAGGGATGGGATACCAGCAGGCATACGCCCCTGACAGAAAGCAGATTACAGCTGAACTTTCCTGAAACGAGATGGTTTATAAGGAATTTAAATGTTTCATTTCGATTCGGAAATAGTCTTTTGGTGATACTCATGCTCCCCTCCGCGGTAGAACATGTGGATGACATCCCTGCCCGCTTCGGTCGGCGAGTAGAACCTCGCCCCCTTCTCGACCCAGCCGAGCTCCGCCCAGGGCTTCACATAATGGCGGTCGAAGTACGCCCTCTCCTTGGTGGCCTTGTCGGTCGTGCCACCTTCGAACTTGAACTCATGAGTCCATAGGCCGTGCCTCTTGAGGATGGGGATCAGAGTGGCGCTGCTCGGTTTCCCTCCCCTGTCGATGACGCTGATGTATATCCTGAGGGATCTCACGAGGATCTCGTCAGGGCCTTCTACATGCACCCTCACGAGCTCCTCCGGCTTGCTGACCTTGCTGTACAGGCCCCTGGCGATGCCGTCCTCGTCGTAGAACACCTCGGCGATCTTCTCCTCGCTGAGGCGCTGCTGCACCGGCATGACCCTGAACATCACGACGTTCGGATTCAGGGATCCGAAGACTCCGAGAGCGACGGAGAACTCCTGGGCCCCGGAGGAGACGTTCGCATATACTATGGCATCGGGATGCTCATTCAGAATGGATTGGTTGATCTGCCCCAGACGGTGCGCCATCTCCCTGAAGCTGTAAATGTCGCTGGTGTTGTGCTCTACGACCTTTATCTCCGGATCGAACTCGGCGATCTCCTTGATAACCTGGTCGTGATGGTCCCTGCACAGCCTGCAGAGCACAGGGGAAGGGGAGTCCTGAGGGTAACAGAGATGGACCTCGTCGGGCTTATAGAATCTTATGGGCTCCGTGACGGTCTTGATATCCACGGTCACGCATGCTATCATCGCCTTGTACTTCTTCCCCATATCGGGACCTCCTGGATTCCCTGAAGTCCCTGAACCTCAGCTTGAGGGACGTCTCGGTGGGATCGCAGTCGGCGGATTCCAGATACAGCAGGAGATCATGTGCATCGTCGCAAGTGTCCAAGGGGCCGAGTATGGCGATGACATCCTCGTTCTCGGAGAATATCTGGTATTCAGAAATCGCCTTCTCGATGTGGAATCTGAGCCTGCCGTCGATGGAGCAGGCGATGACGAAGAACATGTTGCGGTCGGTGTTGTACAATCTGGAGAGGATGAACTCTTTGTTCCTCACGGTCGTGAACACGCAGAAGATCTTATCATCCTCGTCCAGATCGAACGCCTTGCACTCATCGGTCATGTAAAGGATCTTGGTGTGGCCGCCCCTCTTCAGCTGCTTGGTTGTAGCGATGAACTCATCCATCGCTCTATGAAAATAGGAGTTTTAAATATAAGGGATAGGTCGACCAATTCACTACTACAACTGGCTGAAATTACATAATGGATATTGTAGAGGCTCCAGGAATCGTAGCCTGAGGTCATTCTTTTGCATTCAGACGCTCAAGAGATTTTATTCACGGATCTGACTTTATAGAAGCCTCGGTGTCAGTATAGTCAGCAAATATGCGGGCGTCAATGTAAGGTTGCCATATTGTTCGCATGGGGCATCATACTTGCTACCATCAGGCTTCCGAAAATCAACAACAAGGATCTATGATTTGGCCATCGAGACCAGCTACAATCGTCGACCCGACAATTTAATCGAGACAGATTACAGAGATGCCTGTACACTAGTGTCGATCCCACAGGCTTGAGTTGCATCATATCTAAGCCAGTTAACAATTCTAGAGGATCAGATTAACATCGCACCTCAACGTAAATGCTTCTTTGAGCCTCATTTAAGGGCTGTTTTTTATCGGAGTTTTCGTCATCGGTTCCATGA
This sequence comes from Candidatus Methanomethylophilaceae archaeon, assembly GCA_045588265.1. Lineage (GTDB taxonomy): Archaea > Thermoplasmatota > Thermoplasmata > Methanomassiliicoccales > Methanomethylophilaceae > Methanoprimaticola. The sequence goes on from JAZNDX010000018.1 coordinate 58,150, forward strand.
CCTCCGACTCTCGGTCTATCTCGGTGTAATACTTTCTAAGAAATCTTCACCACAAGGTCGGAGGGGAGTTCATGATATCCACCTACACCCCACAATTAGAATCGAGCGCATACTTGCAGTCATATCGCTATCCTGCCGGACCTTCCCCTCCGCCGAGACCTCAATGGTGGTGATTGCCATGGCATACAACGAGCTGTATCAACTGATGGAACCCGGTGTGGTCTACGACCATGAAGAGCTACTGGATCTGATGCGCGATGGTGGATATCGCATCACCGACCCGGAAATTGCCAGGACCAGCGTGTCCAAGCTGTACAGGAATGGTATGGTCATCATGATCTGTGACGGCCTTCATATGAGACCGAATGGGCCGGACTCGGAAAGAATCGCGGAGATGTTCAGACAGAATATAGCGTATGAGCTCCTATCGGTGCTTTCCACAGACTGTTACATTCCGATCAGGGACATCATGGAACTCCAGTCATCTATCGGTACACGTAAGCTCCCGAAGAACGCCGTGATGGATTGCATCCAGCACCTGACGGAGGAGGGAAAGGTATCGTATCGCAACGGGTACGGATACAGGCTTACGAAAGTGACGGATGATTCTATTCCTTATTCCATCTCCAGTGGTATGTCCACCTGACGCGGCAGTCGTGTTTTTCGGGACTTGTGTTCTGAATCAGGGCCTCGCTTACCCTCTGATAGGACCTGATTGACAGCCAAAGATTGAGATTTTTGAGGGGGGCCCCACATTCGTCAACAATGGTGGCCCGAATGTCAACTTGATCGGTACCTGTTCAGCCCCCTATCTTCGCTATTCTTACGACTCCTTCGCCCCCTCGGAGGAGGTAGCATGAGGCCCGTTCGTGAAGAACCTCCGAAGACAGATCGCAGCATGAACATGAAACGCATCCTGCCTCTGGTTTCCTTGATGATCATTACGGCGTTCATCGCGGTATCCTTCATATCCCCCGGAACGTACCACGATCTCGATGCAGACGATCCTGGGGTATATCAGGCCGGTCCCACGTTACAAGCGACCATAGTCTCCGGTACTCTCACGTTCTCAGGATTCGGTGCGATGTACAGCACATGGGATAACCCTTCCGACGTCCCTTGGTATTCTCAGAAGGACAATATAACCGGCATCTCCCTGTCCAGCAGGCAGACATCGATTGCCCCGTATGCTTTCTACGGGCTTTCGAAGGTCGAGACCGTATACATCCCTTCCTCGGTGGATTCGGTGGACAGCACGGCATTCAGGCAGATGACGAAGCTGGAGACCATATCCGTATCCCCTACCAATCCGAAGCTGTACGTGGAGAACGGCTGTCTTGTCCATGCCCCCAACGGGAAGGACAATACGAATGTGAAGGCGGAAGCGGGAAACGTCAGATTGGTGGCCTTCCCTATGAAGTACTCCGAGACTACGATCATCATGCCGAACAACATCATCACGGTGGATCCGTATGCATTCGAGGACCATATCACTCTGTTGGATATTATCTTCACCGAAAGGGTTGACACTGTGGGAGCGTACGCGTTCAAGGGATGTACCTCACTGGTCAGTGCGGTCCTGGACAATGGATGTCGGACCATAGGGGCATCGGCTTTCGAGGGTTGCTCCGAGCTGCAGGCCTTCTATGCCGGTACTTCCTTCGAATCGTTCGGTGTGAACTCGCTTAAAGACTGCCCCAAGATGACGGTGTTCATGCTCAGACAGGCAACAGCCGGTGATCCCACTGGAATGAAGGATGCCATAACCGGAACGACGGTGGCTGGGGCAGGCGGTAATGAGAAATGGTTCCCTACGAGGATCTTTTCTACCTTCGAAATCCCGACCTCGACAGAGGCCATTTCGGTTTCCGACATCGAAACGGATATGATATATACCAAAGGAACTAGCATAGTTAACACAAATAACCATATGGGCAACTTATATTGGGCTCTCCCATTCGGGTCCACTATTGATGATGCTGATGTGATTATCGCTTATAGTAAGAATGGTGCGGGTACATATCAGAGTACGATCCCAAACGTGATCTCTTTTATAAGCTTGGAGGTTACGACAGCTGAGGGGACGGTTAATGGTTGGAGGATACCCATCGAGTGCTTACATCTCACGGAAACTGGAACTCTTAATAACCAGGCTTTTCCGACATGTGAGCTTACAAATCTCTACTTACCCTCTTGCATCACACCGCCAACCAAGGCTAGTAACGCGAATTGGTTCTTTGGACGCCACACTTATCATCTTCAAACGTCTCCGGATGTATCTGGAAATTTTGCATTTATCGCACAGGACGGTTGTCTCTACTACTATTCGGGGGATAGCAAAATACTCTTCTACACACCTTCGGGAACTGGAGATGAAATAATGATTAGAGATGACGTAGATGTCGTCAGAGATTATACATTCTATGTAAATTCAAGTTACAGGATGATTTACATTCCTGATCTCGATCTTAATTGGCAATCGCAAGGGGGTTCAGTCATACCACTTATCCAGATCCCATCAACTGTCACTGCTGAGGCGTTTAAAGCCTATGCCAGAGACCACTGGAATGCGGACGTTATCATGACGGCACTTGGGAGGTCAGTGGATAATGATCAAAACTATCCTACGAATGTGCTTGCCTTTGGTAACGCATCTTCTTATGAGCAAATGAGCTATACGTACGATCTTGATGATATTTCAGTTCCATCTAGTGATTATAAATGGTACAAGGATGGAACCTCTACGACTGTTACCGGTAAACAGCCGTGGGGACATTATTATATCCTGGCTCAATCGGCCCCGACAGTTGGGAAATTGTATTATGATGCGAATGGAAAAGCAGCCGCCTCGGGAACATACTCAGGTGTCGATTGGTATATTACAGAACAAGGAACGTTGTGCTTCTTTGTTGGTCAAGGTACATCGACTCACATAATCCCTGACTTCTCCGCGAACCCGACAGGCTACTGGTTCGGAGCGACTGATATAGCGAAAATCAAGAGAATAGCGGTCCAGGAAGGCATCACTCAGATCGGCACCTACGCGTTCGCCAAATTGGAGAATGCTGAGATCTTGGCAATCCCGCATGGAATGAAATACATCGGAAAAGGGGCACTGGACGATCTCGCTCTCACGACGCTCTACCTTCCCCGCACCGTAGAGTCCATCGGTTACGATCCTGATGCGACAGGCTATGACCCGGACGCAAGGTACAAGACGGATATGGTCCCCCTCCTCGGATCCACGACCCTCAAGCAGATCATCATGGTCACCTGCCAGGATGGTGACATGTCCGTCTACAGCACCAAGGACGGTATCCTATACAAAGGAGATATAGTCAGCGGGGTCGTCAAGAGAGGCCTGTATGCGATAAACTGTCCTACGAAGCTGACCGGGACGGCCTCTCTCCACGCATCCGCCACCAAGATCGAGAACGGTGCGTTCGATTCGTCTTCCCTCACATATCTCGACCTGTCTCCTGCGACCGGATTGACCACGATCGGATCCAACTTCATGAAGGATGCGAAGAACCTCACGGAACTGACCATTCCCGGATCGGTCACGTCAGTCGGCGGGAATTCCATCCAGGGGTGCACCAGTCTGATGTCCCTCAATCTGGGGACGTCCTCTGCTGATACCCATCTTCCGGGTATGGACGGGGGTAACACCCACGACATGGGCGGCGTCCTTACAGGCGCAAGCTCATTCATGGAACTGATCATCTACGATAGGACGAATGATTGGACAATGAGCAGAAACTGTCTATCTTATACGGAGAACGAGACGACGAAGTATCACGATCTCTATCTGTATGACACAAAGCAGACCTACGACCCAAGTACATTGAAGTATACCATCGCGAAAGGAGGCGATGTGTATTCCACATACGAGATCTCCGCCGATACCCCGATATACGGCACCGGACTGTTCTACAAGCTCACCTCCACGGGATTGCTTCTGATACAGCACAACAATCCATCCGCCACGGCCGATATGACCCAATGGTACGAGGATCAGGAATGCACGGACAGGATCGATGAGTGGGGCGAAGTCCCCTGGTACATCGAGAGGAACGATATTCTGAAGGTGAAGCTTCCCGATACCCTGACAGGGATCGGGAACTACGCGTTCAAAGGGACCAATATAACTGAGGTCTCCTTCCCGACCACTCTTACGAAGATAGACGATTATTCCTTCCAGTCCACTGGCATCGTTACTCCGTTCTTCACGGGCTCGTCCCAGCTGACTATAGGAAAAGGAGCGTTCCAAGGATGCGAAGACATGACATCGGTATCCTTCGCCGGCCCCGTATCACTCGGGGACGATGCATTCAAGGGATGCTCTCTGCTGACGCAGGTGAACTTCAAGATGACTGCCGAACCCTCGGCAATGAGCACGGTCGGCACGGATGCTTTCGCCACAGGGGCCTCCGCGCTCACGGTGAATTCGGATTTCATGCAACCTTCGAAGGAGTTCAGCCCCTTCGCCTCTGAAATAACAGGCCCTGCGACGGTGACTATGACATATGTGGCCCACCGTACCTCTGCCGAACAGAGCGTAGTGGACCTTAGATGGCATGTCGAGGATGTCTCCACTAGGAAGAACGCTAAGCTGGTATTCGACGGTACCGCGACGGAGACGGGGGATTTCACCCTTGCGACCGTTCCTTGGAAGGCATTTTCCGGCACGATCGACACAATCGCTCTTGACAGTGACCTCAATACCATCGGAACCTTCGCATTCGCGGGATGCACCGCATTGGAATCGTATTCCATTCCGGATACAGTCACGACAGTGAAGTCCGATGCGTTCAGCGGATGCTCAGGATTGAGGACTGTGACCATACTGTCCGAATCACCTGCGATCACGCTTTCGACCGGAGTATTCAGGGACCTCACTAAGCTCTACACGGTGAATATGCCTGCAAACCTGTATCTCGACTCAGACCACCAGGCGTTCACGGGATGCACCGGAATCAGGGAGATCAATCTCACTTCCGCCCCCGGATACACCTACACGGTCGGAGGCAACGCATACGCGCCCTGGATGGTCACCCAATCCGCACTCACAGTCACTACAACGAAGGATGTCACGTCCCTCGGAGACTACATGTTCAGAGGATGCACCAAGCTGGAGGTCCTGAAGCTGGATGAGAAGACGGTATCCCTGGGCCAGAGCGCACTCGAGGGATGCACCGGACTGAAGGAGCTCGACATGAGCACACTGTCCACGATCGGAACCGATGCGCTGAAGGATCTTTCCGGTATCAAGACACTGACCATGCCGCTGTCAATGACGGATGATGACATCTTCGGCGGAACATCATGTCAGGCACTCGAACTGGTGAACCTCACCGGCACTGCTTGTCCTGATTACACCTGTGCGGCTGTCGACGGAGGAGAGACGAGCACATACCTGAACGCCCCTTGGCAGAAGGTCAATCAGAACAACGTCGTGGTCACACTCATGGATTCTGTGGACAAGATCGGGGACTTCTTCATGTACGAATGCGATTATGTACAGATATTCACCGTGCCCTCGTCGGCCGGATCCATAGGCGACCATGCATTCTACGGATGCGGTCAGCTCGCGGTCATCAACCTTTTGACGACGACCGCTTATCCAATGGATAAGATAGGTAGCTATGCGTTCGAGACCAAGATCTACGATCCCGATCCATCCGATGAGAATGACAAGGGCACCACGCTGTGCTGCAGGTTCGCCAATTCCATCACCATCGGCGATGACACCATGGAATGGATCGAAGCGCTCTATACCAATGAAAAGGCCACCAGACCGGTCTATCCGATCGCAGAGGGCGCCACGGCCACGACCCTGTACTACGAGAACGGTATACCGTACAAGCAATGCGGTAAATCGTTGTACGTAAAATGGATCCCCGGAGGGAACACGATCTTCTTCCTCGGAACCGGAGACATGTATCCGTTCATAGACGATACGGGTCAGACTCCGGGAAGCGCGGAGTTCATCAGACCCTGGCAGGTCGCCTCATGGACCGTAGAAGGTGAGACCATATACCACCAGTATGAAGGGATCACGATCACACAGAGCATGCTGGATGCCATCACAGCGGTATCCTTCTGCGACGGTATGACCTCGATAGGGGACAAGGCGTTATATAGTCTCGTCAACCTTTCCGACGCATCTGTACCGTCGACTGTCAAGAAGATAGGCGATTATGCGTTCTACGCATGTTCGCTCACGGGATATCAGGACCTGACGAGCGTTACCAGCGTGGGGACACACGCATTCGAAGGGAACGATACATTGGATTGGATCAAGCTCCCCTACGATGCGACCGTAGGTGCGGACGCGTTCAAGGGATGCGACGGCGTTTACCTATATGCTACCGGCACCCAGGGCAAATCGCCTGCACCCACCACCGTATCATATCCTGAAGCTGCGAAGCCCCTGAGGGTCATCATGCTGTCCGGTGTGGAGGCCAACTTCGTCAACCAGGACGGATTGGCGTTCGTGCCAGGATCCGTATGGTCCACATCAGGGGGATTGGCGACCTCGATCGCACAGGGCAAAGTGTACGTCGCCGGGGATACGGAGGACTTCGAATCCGACGACAACGTATACACCGCATCCACGTCGTCAACGATCAGCTTCTGAGCATGAACCAACGACACAGAAAAGGGGAAGGAGGACGGGAATCCCTCCTCCTCCCCGAAAACGGTTTCCGGAAGGTCCTCCCGGAGTCGCGAGGGCCTTCCATCTTCACTTTTCCCGCTTACCCTTATCGCATAGATCGCAGCAATCCCGTCATGTATATCGGGATGTACGTTATCTTATCGTCGATCCTGAGGTCCTTGGAATGTATAACGTATGCAGATCCCACGACCTTCGGATTATCTTCCAGGAGATGGTCCAGCGAAGCGTGCTTCGCCGACTTCTTTCCGGATTTCACCTCTATCACTGTCACCCCTTTGTCGGCCGGTAGTATGAAATCCACCTCGTGGATGTTGGTGGGACTTCCCCTGGGATAGAACAGATAGTATCTCAGCCCGTGGCCGGATGCGCAGAGCTCCTGCGATACGGCGTTCTCGAAGAACATCCCCTCGTTGACTGACAGATCATCGTCTATGATCGCATTGTACAGCTCGTCCTCGGAACCGTCTATGCCGAAGGATGATGTGAGCAGAAGGCCGGTGTCGTTCATGTAGATCTTGAATTCATCCTCATCCACGTACATGTCGAACGCCCTGTCAAGGGTCCTGAGGCGGTAACAGACATTGGCCATCCCGGACCCGTCCAGCGAGTCCACCAGGTCCAGGTAGTCCGCCTTCCTTCCGTTCTTCTCCAACTTGGCGACGGCGAACGTCTTTTTGTCGGAAGCGAGGTTCCAGGGTATCGAACGGAACAGTCTCCTTCCCCTAATCCTCCTGCTCGGTATCAGCTTCTCTGAATCGTTGGAGTACAGGGACAGTATGTCCGACTTGACGGCCTCCGCCGATGCGTAGTCGTTCGTTTCCAGAAAAGCCGAGACAGCTGCCGGCATCCCTCCGACCAGCATGTAGGTCCTGAACAGCCTCATCGCAGCCTCATGGGGATATCTCCCCATGGGTACTCTGTCAGCGAAGCATCTTTCGATGTCGTCATACATCGCATCGTTCCCGGTGGCCCAGCAGAACTCCCTGAACGTCATCGGATACATCCTGACAGGATGCTCCTCCGACGGATTCAGTATGCGGTCCTCCTTCCTCATGGTAACAGGGGAACCGGTCTCGATGTAATCGTAGCGTCCGTCGGCCACGAGATGCTTCAGCAGCTCCCTGGCCTTCGGGAACAGCTGGATCTCGTCGAATATTATGACGCTGTCGTGTTCGTACAGTCTCACCTTATGGATCCGCGATATCTCGCGGAAGAGCTCGTCGAGATCGTCGAACCCCTCGGATATCATCCTGCGTATGCGCATGGAGGAAGGTTCGGAGAAATCGATCAGGGCGTAGGACCTGTAGTTCTCTTTCGCGAATTCCCTTGCCGCCGTGGTCTTCCCGACGCGGCGGGCGCCCTCGATCAGGAGGCACGACCTGCCGTCGTATGTGTCCTTCCATTCCCTGATCCTGTCGGTGATCTCTCTTCTGAACATGTTGTCAGTCCGAATCACAGATGCATCCATATTACATAAATATGACTGATTAAACTCACTCATATTAAATTTAATGCAAATATAACATACACATATATTGAATAAAACTGGTTTCAAATGCACATCTATATTGAGAAACGCGACTCGGATGATTGACCGAACTTACTTGGAAGAGGTGTATCGCTTACAAGTCACCGGAGCCGTCATGGAATAGGTCGGGAGTTGGGGGGATCCGTCCTCCCCCGGAAACTGTTTATGGAAGGTCCCTCCGGAAATGCGAGGGAGGGACCTCCCTTTCAGGTATTCGTTTTCAGCTCGAGAACGTTATGGTCGAGCCTGTAGATGCGGTGTAGACATTGTCGTCGGATGTGGGATCCCCGGAGTATGCCTTGTAGATTCCTCCGGATCCGAAGGATGTGACCCATTCTCCCGTGGTCCTGTCCTGCCACATGGTCCCCACCACGCAGGCCACATCTCCGGATACGAACATGTCCGCTTCCACTCCGGTCAGCATCACAATCTTCTGATCGGGCACCTGGGCGATGAATCCGGAGCTCGGTACGGGATCCGCCTGACCAGATGTTCCGGTGGCGTAGATGATCATACCGGGGCTGTCGGAGAACGGAGTCGTTCCCAATGTCGCGTCATAAGGCAGCAACACCCACTCCAGGCTCCTGCAACCGTCGAACGCATCGTTGCCGACTGTCTTCACGCCCCTTGCATCCAGGTGCGTTATCTTGGCGCATCCGTTGAATGCGTTATTGCCGATGGATGTTACGGTCGTCGGTATGCCGTCGGTCTTCTGGCTTCCAGAACCGTAGGAGATCTCCTTCAGGTTGTACAGCCCGTAGAACATCTTCTCCGAGATGGATTCCATTCCGCTTGTCAGCTGCAATGTGGTAATCATATCGACATCGGAGAACGTCACCACGTGGTCGGTGGATTCTCCCATCGACCAGATCTTGACGGTCCTGCCGACTACCCATGGACGGTCGATCTGTTTCGCCCCAGCACCCGAATCGACGAATGGCCATGTCTCTCCGGATCCAAGGAAGCGGATGTCCGTTTCCCCTGGGACCCACTTCATGAACATGGAGTCTCCCACCTGTATGTAGGGTGTGCCGTCCGTGTAGTTCAGGACGGTGGAAGCGGAGTATGTGTAGTGCGTCATGAAGATTGAATTCCATACCACCGGAGTGAAGGCCGTGTCCACCCAATAGGTTGACCTGCAGCACAGCTCGGTGTACAGGGTTTCCTTTCTGCCGGTATCGAAGCATTCGGTTCCCAGGGTAGTGGTCTTATCGGTGCCGTTGGTGGGCCTGAGTAGGTTTATGACCACAAGGGATGAGGAACCCTTGAACGCATAATCGCCGATAGTTGCGACGTTTTCCGGAACGGTCATGGTGAGCAGAGAGCTGTTCCTGAACATGTTCGCAGGGATCTTGGTCATCGCCTCAGGGATAATGACCAGCCGTGCACTTCCGACGAACCAGGGGGTATTCTTGTATGTTCCCGACAATCCTTCGTCGGCATAGGTATAATCGGTGGTCTTCGGATCGATGACGGTAACGGATACCAGCGAATCCAGGGAGTCGAAGTATGATGCTCCGCCAGATCCGTATGTGTATTCCATCGGGATCGTCATGGTCTCCAGGCTGTCCAGTTCGTACAACGCGCCCGTGCCTATCGATGTTATACCAGTGAGGTCTAATTCCAGCAGTCCGCTCCCATGGAACGCATACTGACCGAATCCCACGGTTTTGGAATCCAGGCTAAGATGTGAAAGGCTGTCGCAACCGTAGAACATGTAGTTCCCCAGAGAGGTCACGTCCTCGTCGGTAGTGACCGTTAGCTGCGCAGTCGATTGCATCCAAGGCTGGTACTGATTGTCGCAGATATCGTCAGTTACGGTGAAGTTCGCACTTGGACCGGTGGTCAAGTTCACGGTCCTTATTCCCGTGCATCCTTCGAATGCGCCTACCGTCAGCTTAAGGGATGCGGGCATGGTCACCGTCTCCATACCGGAGCCGGTGAAAGCGTTGGCATGATAATATGATGCCATATCCTCCAACGTGACCTCCTTCAATGATGTACACCCGCTGAACGCGTATGAGCCGACAATATGCTTGCCCGTCGCGAGCTGGTACGATGAGATCGTGGACCCGAATGCCTTGGCCCAAGGGGTCGTCGTTGCCGTATAATCAGGCATGTCCACGGTACCTTCCAGGACAAGCTTGGTGTTGGAATCCTCCACATGCCATCTAAGGTCGATGGTTCCCGAGGTGTCGTGCGCCGCATATGTCATGGTGACCGTGGTCGGACCGGTTATCTCCGATGAGAACGGACTGAACTCTTTCGACGGCTGCTGGAAGTCCGAGTCCACAGCGAGCGAAACCGAACCTGTCGCGAAGGATTGGGCCCCCAGAGCGATCAGCGTCGACGGTTCTTCCAACCCTGTGTATTCCACGGAAGCTAGCCGGGAACACCCGCTGAACGCATAGGACCCCACGGATACGAGCTGCGAGGGCAGATCCACAGATTCTACCGATGTCAGACCGTAGAATCCGTAGTCGCCGATACCTGTCATGGTCGAAGGCATGTTCACGTTCTCGACGGATACCCTGTAGTTCCTCCAAGGCAACTTGGTGGTGACTCCGACGTCGGTTGGATTGCCGGACGCGTCGTAGTTCCACATCTTTCCGGAACCCTTGATCTGCAGAGTGCCTGAATCCTTGACGAAGGATGCTCTGAGATCAGTTCCTATCGGAACGGATGTGTCCACCCTCACGGTCGAATACATCTTCCCTCCCGCGAGCGATGTGGTGTTCCAGACAGGCATGCTTGACTGGGACAGATCGTACCATGTACTGGAGGTCGGCAACCAGCCGGTCCCGAGCGATATAGTACCGATTCCGCTCTCTGTGATTATGGTGCTGAGTCCGGTGGATGAGAAGGCGCTGTCGGATATGGTCCTGAGAGCGGTCCCAATCCTCAGGGATGTGAGAACCGAAGAATCCTTGAACGCCGCCTTCCCTATCGTGACCAATGCCGAGGACGACGGCAGGGACTGGAGCTTAGAGCCTTCGAATGCGTTGGCGGAGATGGTCGTAACCCCGTTCAGATCGATCGATGTGAGCATCGCTCCATGGAACGCGTACTGTCCTATCGTGGTGCACATGGCCTCCGAACTCCCGCTGGTCTTTCCGGTCTGCACCTTGTAAGATCCGGTCTTCCCTTGAGGATACTTGACCAGAGAATCATCCGAAGTCTTGAAGATGACCCCATCATATGAGTAATAATTCGTATTCTGAACGCTCACGACGAAGCTGGTGAGATTCGGATTGTTCTCGAAGGCGCGTGGATGTATGTAGCTGACAGCCTTCGGGATGTAGACTGTGTTCAGATATGTGGGATTGTCGACCGTCCCGCAGCTACTGAACGCCCCTTCGTCGATGGACTCTATGGATGACGGAAGCAGGATTCCCTGTAGTTTGTCAAACCCGTAGAATGCATATTCGCCTATGGATGTGATTCCCCATTGGATAGCAACAGCCGTCACCGAGTCATGATAATCATCGTACCAGGGGGCTTCGGCTCTCTGACCGGATACGTCCACAAAATCCGGCATGTCGCCGGATCCCAATACATACAGCACGTTATCGTACACCCCATACCACAGGCCAGCATCATATGTCATATCGAAAGCAACGCCTGACCATATCCCGATCGTTGATGTGCTGGTGTGATTTAGGACAGCACCTCTGGCTTTATATTCGGATGTCCATTGGCCTGTGGCTGTATCGAATGAATAGAGGGCCTGGCCTTCCCACGATACCGAGTCGTTCTGCATGGTGTGGTCCACCGTCCCTCCGTTCGGCAGAACCGCGGGAATGTCAAAGTCACCTGTTGTGGTGGCTGTAGCGCCAAATAGGTGGATCCCACCTTCTATCTGGCCTCTGAAACCATCGGGAAGCCTAACAGCCTTGCTGGTTTCTGAGTTAAAATTTGTTAAATTCGCCGTAAAGCTATCTGGAACGATGATATAAGGGCCGTTAGTCCTATGGGGGCCACCATATGCCCCCGTTATGCCCTCTTTGTAAACGAGAGTTCCTGTGAACGCCGTTATATCGGACGTCAGCGTGACGATATTTCCGCTCGAGTCCTTTTCATAAATCGCCGAACCGTCCGATACGAATGTCGATCCGGACTCTACATTGATGTAGGACATTTCAGTGCCTTGTGCGAATTTTTCTTTGATCGTTGTTACCGAAGAGGGGATCGAGGCGACGTAGAAGTGACATCCAGCAAAGTTGGAGAACTGGATCCTGGTCATGGATGACGGGAATACAGCGGTCTTGATCCCATTATTGTAGGCAATAGAATATGAGTACATCTGTTGGATCCCGTATTGCAGGATGCATGTGGTGACACCGGCGCCCGACATTGTGTCCGATCCTCTGTATCCTGAACCGCCCCCTTGGACCAGGCCCGGGGAGGTGATCACGCCGATGACCTCCTTGGTATCGGAATCCATACTCACCCTGATGATGTGGTAATAGGAACCAGCGGTCGAATTTTCTTTGGTATAGCCCATATAGTAATCATTGGCGCTGTCCCTGCTGCTTGGATTTGACAGTTGTGTCTTCGAATAGACGCAACCTTCGCCCAAACTTGATAATCCGGTCCCGGCTGATACATATCCAGAGGAAGCGTTGGATATATCGAACTTATACATCGTGGTCGAGGAAAGAGTAGGGAATGCTCCTGTGCACACCACTGTCTTTCCGTCATCCTGATCGACTACGATCGCCGATAGCTTGGAACATCCGGCGAAGGTGTTCGCGGGAAGGTTGTACGTCGTATCACCTGATACGACCTTCGGATTGACCAAGGTGTTTATGGACACAGCCAACAGCTTCGAACAATTCTCGAATGCGTATGAGTTCCCCAGGTCATCCGTTTCGATGGTGGTCAGTGAACGTACCATATGGAAAGAACGCAGCTCCGTACATCCGCTGAAAGCTTTGTAACCCAGCCTGGTGACGTCGTTGGTGAGCACAACGTCCGTCTTCGAAACACAGTCCTTGAATGCGTAGGCGCCGATCTTCGTCACCCCGTTCGGTATGATGTAGATGCCCCAATCCGTACCATAGTATCCCGATCCGTGGTGCTTCGCAGGATACTTTATCAGGTATGTGGCCGATACGTCGGTGTCCCTGACCGTCTCTGCCGTCTTCTGCATCAGGACCCCGTCGTCGCTTGTGTATGTCTGATTCTTGGCGTCTACATTTATCTCTTCGAGCTCTGTGCATCCTTCGAATGCAAGAGCGGTAACGGATGTGACACCTTCCGGGATGTTCATGACAGTGATCTTGGATCCGACAAGAGCGTGATGCCCTACTTCTGCAAGACTGTATCCCATACTTATGCTCTCCAGACTGACGCATCCGTGGAGCCCGTAATCGGGAATCGATACCAGACCAGTTCCCGTATCGAACTTCTTCAAATTCGAACATCCGGCGAGAGAGCCTTCTCCCATCGAGGCCACGGTGGACGGAAGAGAGAACGTTGTTTGAGAAGAACCTGCAGGATATGCCAGGAGCTTCTCTACATCCGCATCGTAGATACCGATGTTCCCGTCGATCATCCCGATGTCGGGGGAGTCGTTGGTTATGGTGGTAAGGTTCGTCGCATATGCGAAGGCCCCGTCCTGGATGGACGATACCGTGTTGGGGATCTCATACGTCGTGGCCGCGTTCGCGCATGGGTAGGCGACTATGACCGTTCCTTCCTTGTCAAGGAGGACCTTCACGCCTTCAGAGGGGACCGAGAAGGCCGTATGCCCTGATGCGACGCCGAAGGCCGTGAGGCCCGATCTGGCGAACGCACCGGTACCGACCTTGGTTATGGTGGTGGGGACAGTATACGAGGTGAGGCTATCGAAGCCGTAGAATGCCCAGCCGCCTATGGAGGTGATGTTGGCGATCGTGATCGCCGTAATCCCGGAGCGACTCCCGTACCACGGGGCCTCACCCGGGATGTAGTCGGGCATTATGCCTGAGGTCTCGGCGGTTATCGAAAGGGTGGAACCGTCCACCGAGTAGGAGATTCCTGAAGCTACGGTCTCGTCGGTAGCTTCCGAATAATGGAACCCCGCTGCCGCGCCTGTGAAAAGGAGAGAGATGAGGATAAGGACGAACAGGAACTTCGACTGGGGAAAAGAGCGGGAATCCAAGTTGACATTCGGGCCACCG
>JAZNDX010000019.1:0-12561 GCA_045588265.1 Candidatus Methanomethylophilaceae archaeon
CTGCCGAAATTCCTGCATTCCTCGTTCGGGCACGAGATCTCCAAGAACTTCTGTTTAGGCCCTCTTTCTCCCATCTTGATCATCATAAACGATATGGGAGTATAAATATAAAATATCAACTAAAAAGTATCACATTACCAACAATCATTATCGGGGTAATTATCGGAGAAAAAGGGAAGTTTATTAGGGAAATAGGGAAGTTTATTAGGGAAATAGGGAAGTTAATTAGGGAAATAGGGAACCTGTAATGCCCTAATCTTGATCCTGTCGCGATTCACCGATCATACAATTCGCTGCTCTCGGTATGCCAAGGATGATCATTACTCGGTCCATTCCAAACGGGGAGTAACAAGACGGGCGTCCAGTAGATCCTACTGAATGGATGACGGGTCAATCCCAGAATCTTTTGTTCTTCGCGAAGAGGATCTCGGCGTTCATGATGTCCCTCAGGAATTCGTCCTCGTCGGAATGGAGGGTGCGGAGTATCCTTGCGGCGGTATCGGGGCCAATGCCCCTCCCTGCTAGGACCATGACGGCCCTCTGACCCTGTTCGTATACGAGGTTGGCGTTCTTCCCCATCTTCTGCAGGTCCTGCTTCTCCTGTTTGGAGAGTGCAGGCTCCTTGAGCAGTTTCACGGTGTCCCTCTCATAGTTCTTCAGGACCGCTATCATCACTCCGCCGCATTGAGGGCATTTGAACCTCTTGGGGGCATCGCCGACCCGGAACCTGGATTGGGAGCCGCAGTGCATGCAGGACGCGAACAGTATCTCGTCCTCCAGCCTCTTCTTTAGGGCCATCAGGATGGAATGGTCGGCACGGACGGGCTGCATCAGCTCCTTGGACCTCGTGATCCCTTCGAGGCCTATCTTCGATATCCTGTCGGTGGTCAGCTCTATCTCGCCGTTGGCGATCATGGAGACGACCTTCTCGCTGTTGGGGATGTCGAGATCCTCCCACAGGACCTTGTTGATGGCCTCCTTGTAGGCAGGCGTATCCTTGTGAAGGTCGAAGAGCCTGGTGAAGTTCATGAAACGGTGGTCGGCCTCCTTCTCTATGATGCCGAACTTCTTGGCGACGAACACGAACCTCCATCTGAGGAAGGACGAGTTGAGGATGGTCATCCTGGACAGGGCCTCTATGGTGCCCGGTTTGACGGAGCGGATGGTGTTCATCATGGTTTCCCTGTCGACGTGTCTGGGGAGCTCCAGGATTATCCTGTAAGGGTCGGTGGTTACCCCGATGGATTCCCCCAGGCGGGCTGTGAGCAGGGCGGAGTAGATCTTCCCCAAGGTCTCGTTCACCTTGCTGCCGAAGCAGCAGTTGACGATCGCCATCCTGTCGGCGATCTCGACGGTGATCAGTTTATCGGTGGGCATCTTGGACTTCTCGTCCTGCGCATCGAAGTATTCTTTCAGTACTCTGGCACATCCCTCGTCGCCGGGGTATTCGGAGAAGTTCCTGAGCCTTCTCATCCTCCCTACCTCCATGGCGATCTCAAACGGGACGGGGATGTCGGAGCCCACCCAATTGGGCACCGCTCCCACTTCCTTGGACTCTTCCACGAGGATCTCGTCCTCCCTCATCTCGACTATGCGCCAGGTCCTTCCCTTGGCGATGAACATGGCGAACTCCTCCGCGAAGGATGCGACGAAGCTCTCGTCCAATGTACCGATGATCGCCCTCGTTCCAATGTCGCGGACGAGATAGGACCTCTCGTCGGGGATCATTGAGATGTTGTCGTAGAAGTAGCTCATTCCCTTCTTGGAGCGTTTGAATGTGGTGTCGTCGTCGAAGACCAGCTTGATGCCCTTCAATTGTTCTAACACATCGAGCATCTGGCCGTAGGTCAGGTTGCGGAAGGGGTATGCGTTGTGCATCACCTTGTAAGCAAGTTCCTTGTCCATGGGGCCGGTCATGGTCATTGCTATGAGCTGGTTGGCTACGACGGACAGGGGAGATTCCCTGCCCTCGAAGTACTCCAGCTCCTTGGAGTCGCTCCTCCTTGCCACCACCATAGCCTCGGCGACCTCGTCGGGTGCGGTGGCGATTATCTTGGCCCTGATGGTCTCCCCTATCCTGTGGCCTGCGCGTCCGGCGCGCTGAATCATGCGCGAGACCTGCCTGGGGGAGTTGTATTGGATGACCATCTCGGTGGTTCCGACATCGATCCCCAGCTCAAGGGACGATGTGCATATCAGGCACTTCACCTCGCCCCTCTTGAAGCGGTCCTCCATCTCCATCCTGTTCTCCTTGGACAGGGATCCGTGGTGGACCTCTATTGAGATGTCCTTGTCCCAAAGGTGGTAGCGGGCGGCCAGCCATTCGGCCGTCTCCCTGGTGTTCACGAAGAACAGTGTGGACTTACCGTGGTCGACTATCTCCCTGGCCCTTTTCATAACACCTAGGATGTCCGGGTCGCTCTGCAGCCTGTCCAGTAATGTAGGGTCGTTCTCGGGCGGAGGGCTCTCGACCTTGATGTCGAAGTCCCTGTGGGTGTCGTGCTTGCGCACGACCACCTCCCTGTTGTTCCCCGCGAGGAATCTAGCTACGTGGTCGATGTTACCAACCGTTGCTGATAATCCGATCCTCTGATAGTTCCCTGCCAGCAGCACCAGTCTCTCGAGGGCGACGCTCATCTGAGCCCCTCTCTCGGTGTTGGACAATTCGTGGATCTCGTCCACGATTACCCATTCCACGTGCTTCATGTGCTGCACCAGCCTCTTGCCGGTGAACATGACCTGGGGGGTCTCCGGGGTGGTGATCAGGATGTCGGGAGGATGCTGCGATTGGTAGTTTCTCTCCGCTTGGGTGGTGTCCCCGTGCCTCACACCGACCTTTATGTCCAGCGCCCTTCCGTAGTCCTCCATCCTCTTCAGCATGTCCCTGTTGAGGGCCCTGAGAGGGGTGATGTAGATGCATCTGATGCCAGGCTTGCCCTTGGAGCGCATGATGAGCTCAAGGATGGGCAGGATTGCGGCTTCCGTCTTCCCGATACCGGTGGGTGCGACGAGCAGTAGATTCTCTCCTCTGATGATCCTCGGTATGGAATCCGCCTGGGGCGGTGTGGGCTCCATGATTCCCTTCTCGGCCAGGACGCGTATGATGTCGGGACAGAGTTCGGGGAATGTCATGTAAAAAGGAAGTGAGGGGGCCGGAGCCCCCGTGATTGTTCGTGTTTCAGGCCTTTGCTTCTGCTGCGGGTTTCTCTGCAGCGGGCTCGGCGGGTTTTGGAGCGGTGACCTCGAGGAGGACCTGCGAGAGGTCCATGACCTTGATGTTGGAACCGATCTTCTTTGCCGCCTGTGTGAGGTTCAGGACACAGAAGGGACAGCAGCTGATGAGAACGTCAGCTCCGGTTGCCTCGGCGTCGTGGATCCTCTCGATACCGATGTTGAGTGCGAAGTCGGGGTATGTGGACTTGTATCCTCCTCCGGCACCGCAGCACCTGGAGTTCTCCCTGGACCTCTCCATCTCGACGAACTCGATTCCCTTGATTTTCTTGATGACATTCCTGGGTGCGTCGTAGACGCCGGAGTGTCTTCCGAGGTGGCAGGGGTCGTGGTATGTGACCTTGTGGTTGAACTCGTTGTTGAGGGGCAGCTTCCTGTCGTTGATGAGCTGCTCGACGTACTGCGAGAAGTGGTAGACGTTCTGTCCGGCCTTGGCGTAGAACCTTCCGAAGTCGCATGAGACCGTCTTGTAGCATCCGGAGCAGGTCATGACCATGTCCTTCGCTCCCATCGCATCGGCCTTTTCGACGTTGTGCTCTGCGCAGTCAGTGGATTCCTTCTCGTTACCTGTCCTGATGAGAGGAGAGGAGCAGCACCACTCGTCGGGTCCGAGGCAGTTCATCTTGACGCCGGCACGTGCGAGCACGTGGACTCCGGCCTGTGCGATGTGCTGCATCCTGTACGATCCGGTGCATCCTGCGAAGAAGATGACGTTCGCGGGAACGCTCCTCTCGACGTCCTCGGGCCACCATGCGTCCCTCTTGGAGTCGGGCTCGTTGTAGGGGTTGTGGTTCTTGTGGATGCTCTTACCCATCGCGACCGCTGCGGGCATGGGTCCGATTCCGATCTCGACCATCCACTTCCTCATGGTCTCCCAAAGGTCCACAAGACGGATCTTGGCATGGCAGACGACCTCGCAGTTTCCGCAGCCAGTACATTTGTACATGGCGTCGACGAACTCGGGGCTGAGCTCCACGGGCCTGTTGAGGAGCTTGTCCATTCCTCCGGCTCCCTTCAGGTCGATCTGCTTGAGGTAGTAGATCTTTCCCCTGGGGGTGACTGAGTCCCAAGGTGTCTGGGCGTGCGCCTCGCAGACATCGATACAGTATCCGCACTGCACGCACTGTGTGAGCTCCTGCGCGATGTGGGGCAGGTTCTTGATCTTCATTCCTAGTAGTTCCGGCATTCTTATTCCTCTGTTCGGAGCGGGGGCTCCGGATGTAATGGTCAGTCGACCTTGTATCCTTATTTAATGATTATAGAGAGGATGGGGGTGAAATGTTCCTGTTCTCATGGTGATAATGAGAATAAATGAGATTATATGGGACCATTTCCTATCCATCATCGTGAAGAGCGTCTACGACGATTGGACGGGGAACGTGGTCCAGGAGGCGGACATCCGCAGCTTGGATCCCGAGGCTATGAGGGCGGTCAGGGCCACCTATATGTCCGAGCATCCGGAGCACAGGGAGGAGGTCTCTGCCATGGACGACCAGGAGTTCCTCTCCTATGTCGGCGTTCTGAAGAGGGGGAAGGTCACCGTCGCCGCCATGATCCTGCTCGGGAAGGCCTCCGAGAAGGTGCTTCCGTCGACGGTCTGCATGAGGTGGAGGCTGCTGGACATAGACGGGTCCGTAGCCGACTCGCGTACCTTTACTGGCTCTATGGTTTTGGCGGCAAGGAAGCTGGCCTCGATCATCAGCAATTCCACTGTCAAGATAGACGAGGGGAACGGGCCTGTTTTCGTGAGCACATACCGTGTCGCTTCGCTCACGGAGGCGATATTCAACGCCCTGCAGCATCAGGACTACACCATGGGCGGGACCATCGACGTGATCGAGAGGGAGAATGAGTCCGTCACGGTGTACAGCAAGGGATCCTTCCCCGACGTGGAGTCGGAATCCTTCGTCAAGGGCCAGAATCAGACCATGGCCTCCAGGAACTCTTTCCTCATCAAGGCGATGACCGAGATCGGTCTTGTATCCAATTCCGGTGCGGGCATCCGTAATTTCTATCTCTCTCAGATACACAAGCACTTCCCGCTGCCTAGATTCTCCATAACCGACGATTCTGTGTCGGTGATGTTCCCCGGAAGGAGGGAGGGCGCTCTAGCTAGGGCCTTGGACATCCGCAGGGACATGGAGATACAGGACATACTGGACCTGGACAGGCTGGACTCGGGAAGGTATCTATCGGACAAGAGGATGGAGTCCCTCATATCGAGGGGGCTGGTGACCGTCTACGACGGCGTGCCCTGCATCAATCTGGACTATCAGGATCCCTCGTCCCGTTTCAGCAAGGGGTCCGATTACGATGCCGTCATGGAGCTGCTGAAGGAGAACGGGTCCGTGACCCGCGGGGATGTCGTCGACATGCTGAGGTTCAGGGACAGGAAGGGGCTCACCGATGAGCAGCTGTCCGTGAAGGCGACGAATCTCCTTCAGAACATGAGGAAGGACGGAAGGATCGAGAAGGCCGAAGGCAGTACGCGTTCGGCGAGGTATATCCTGAGCTGACCCTCATAATCAGTGAAATTACACTACCAATACCCTATAAATTTGATAGTGTATAAGCCGATTACCCTACCATAACAGTACTTAATTGGTAGGGTATTAATACTCATCATCAATCTTTATGTCATGCGCATCCCAAGGAATCCCCCGGATATCGATTCGATGATGTCCGATGGACAGAGGTCCAAAGACATCCTTTCAGACGAGGTCAGGGAATACGCGAAGGATTTCAACGATAGGTATCTCCACTGGTCAGAGGTACGCAACAGGGATACGGGAAAATTCGATCCCGATGTCGTATGGGCGAGGATGAAGCTCGTCCGCGGGGACTGCGGTTCCGAATTGGTATTTGGGAGCACGCATTATCGGTATTGTTTAACGGAAAGGGTCTGGACGATGCTCCGCATGTTCGATGCGAGAGCGAACAAGGGATTCTCCCAAGGTGATGACGTTCTGAACAGTGGAGCGTACCATCCGGCTAGGGCACTGATGGAGGAATCGATAGCCTCCAGTCAGGCGGAGGGTGCCATGACCACTACTAAGAAGGCCATAGAGATGCTCTGTCACAACATCCGTCCTAAGGACAGGTCCGAAAGGATGATAGTCAACAACTACAGGGCGATGCTGTACATCAAGGACCATACTGATCTGCCTCTGACCCCTCAATTGATCAAGGATATCCACAGGATAGTGGCCGACGGGACCATGGATGGGAGGTTTATGGGTGCTTTCCGCGACAACGACGATGTGGTCGTGCAGGATTCTCTGACCGGGGAGGTGTTCCATCAGCCGATTCCCAAGGAGGAGATCGAGTGCTCGGTGGAGCAGCTATGCGGATTCATCAATGGTAACGACTCTCTGCATCCTGTGATCAAAGGGATGATCCTGCATTATGCGGTCGCATACATCCACCCGTTCGAGGACGGGAACGGCCGTGTGGCGCGCTCTCTGTTCTATTGGTACACGCTGAAGAGCGGATACGGCATAATGGAATACCTGGCCCTTTCCAGGTACATCAAGGACCACAAGGGGAGGTATGAGGAGTCGTACATTTTCGGAGAGACCGACGGGAACGACATGACATACTTCATGCTGTACAACCTCAAGGCTCTGGAGGATTCGGTGGACACTATCGAAGGATATCTGGAAAGGAGGACCGAGGAGGAGAATGTCATGAGGACCAGGCTCTCGGGATATGGTCTGAACGAAAGGCAGACAGGTATATTCACCGGTCTGATGAACGGGGAGGACATCTCCGTCAGGTCCGTCATGAACCAATACGGCGTATCGCTGAACACGGCCAGGGCGGATATAGCCGCTCTGATCGATGCCGGGCTGATCACTGAAACCGGCAGGGAGGTCAACTCGAGGATCTACTCCTGGTCAGGGAGAAAGGTGTGACCATTTTTGTAAAAAACGTATTGCTATTACATTTTTTATTTGTAAAAAATGTGTTTTGATAACATTAAATAGATTGAACGACATGAATAACCCATGCAGAGAAAGATATACTCCAGGATGAAGGCCTGGAAGGAATCCGAAGAGAGGAAACCCTTGATGATAATGGGGCCCAGACAGGTCGGGAAGACTTACTCTGCGACAAGGTTTGCCAAAGAGAACTATGACAATTATGTCCTGTTCAACTTCCAGGAGTCCCCCGGACTGTACAGGATATTCGAAGGGGATCTGGATCCTCACAGACTGGTGAAGGAGCTATCGGCCTATTCTCAGGAGTCCATCAATGAGGGCACACTCATGATCTTTGACGAGATACAGGAGTGCAGCCGTGCAGTCACATCCCTGAAGTATTTCCGGGAGCAGATGCCGGAGCAGCCCCTGATCACCACAGGGAGCCTCCTCGGGCTCATAACAGGGGATCCGAAGGATAAGGAGGAAGGATTCAAGCGTTCCTTCCCGGTCGGTAAGGTGGATCAGATTCAGATGCATCCTATGGATCTGGAGGAATATGCATGGGCCACAGGAAGGAAGGGGCTTTCCGACTCCATACGCGATCACTTCAACGATATGGCTGAGATGCCGCTTCACGACAGGGCCCTGGAGATGTACCGTGAATATCTGGCCGTAGGGGGAATGCCCGAGGCCGTAGATGCCTATGTGAGGACGGGCGATCCAGGTATGGTCATGAGTGCCCAAAAAGGATTGAACGACAGCATGATCGGCGATATATCGAAGCATGCCGGTAATCCGGATACAGTGGTCAGGACGCTCCGTACTTGGAACAGTATGGTTTCCCAGCTGATGAAGGACAATCTGAAATTCCAGTACAGCAAAATCGTTAAGGGCGGGCGTTCCTCTCAGTACTCCACATCCGTGGATTGGCTGATCGCCGCAAGGATGGTCAACCGCGTGGATATGGTCACGGAACCAACATCTCCGCTGTCAGGATTCGTGGATAATTCATCATTCAGGCTGTTCATGACGGATACGGGCATGCTGTGTTCTAAGGCAGAGGTTCCTTTCAAGACCGTGGTATCAGGCAGGGCAGGGGACAGGTTCAGAGGGGTCATGGCAGAAAACTATGTTGCGCAGTCTCTCAAAGCGAACGATCTGAATGCATTTTATTGGAACCCTGATCAGTACACGGAAGTGGATTTCATAATTCAGGACTCTGAGGGGGAAGTCGTACCCATAGAAGTAAAATCGGGTGACCGCACCGATTCCAAGAGTCTGAGCAAACTTCGTAAGAAGTATTCCCCCAGATCCTCTATCAGAATCTCGTCGAAGAATTTTGGATGTGAGGACGGGCTTTACAGCATACCGCTGTATGCGACATTCTGTATCGATGATGGTTGGGCCCAGAAGGTTAGCGGGATGCGATTTCGCCCGATGTCCCCGTCCTTGCATTGAGCAATATTATGGATCCCAGGATCAGCGCTATACCGAGGACGTTGGTCCATCCGAACGGGTCGCCTATGGCGATGCTGGCGATGGTGGCCACCATCGGCTCGACGAACGCTATGATGGATGCCTTGCCCGCATCCATCCCCTTCAATCCCACCGTGTAGAAGTAGTAAGGCAGCACGGTCGAAAGCAATCCCAATCCCAATGCCTCCAAGAGTACGGAGGAGTCTCCGCATATGTCTATGACCGAGGGGACATCGGAGAAGGGAAGCAGGCAGACCGCCGCTATAAGGAAGGTGTAGAAGAGGATGGTCAGCAGGCCGTATTTCTCCAACGCGTACTTGCCGAATATCGAGTATAGGGAATAACCGAAACCTGCGAGGATCCCGTAGGCGATCCCCATGTTCAGATCCCCGGTGCCGATGCCCGTGGTGAACACGCATCCCACGAATGCGAGCACCAGTGCCAGCAGCTTGTTCTTGGTGAGCTTCTCCTTGAACAGGATCATGCTCATGACCATGACGAAGCAGGGTGCGGTGTACAGCAGCACCGATGCGGTCGACAGCGACACCATCTGCTGCGATGTGAAGTACATGACATTGAAGAACACGATGCTGAAGATCCCGGTGCCGATGAACATCCAAATGTCTTTCAACTCTATCCTGAAGAGCTTCCTGTCGGTGACCAGGATAGCTATGGTCATGGCCGCCAGGGTCACAACGCATCTGACGAAGGTTATCTGCAGGGGGGACAGACCCGCCTCGTACATGGGGCGGGTGAATAGACCTATGATACCCCATAACGACGCGCCTATGATGACGTACACCGCAGGTATCAGGTCCTTCCTCATGATGGGGTCACCCGCAGTTCGGAATAACTAAGTTGTGTTCTTATGGATTTCATAATTTATGAAAATATGGAGTTGTATTCCAAATTTTCATATAATACGATTACATACTTCAGTACATGATTAAAAGGACCATCTACTCTCAGATTCTCCACAACATCTCGATACGTCCGGTCACGCTGATAACAGGTGCACGTCAGGTCGGGAAGACAACGCTGTGTCTGAAACTGAGGGACGAGGAGGGATTCAATTACGTCACGTTACGCGATAAGAGCGATAGGGCCATGGCTCGTAACGATCCGGAGATGTTTCTTCAATTGCATCCTTTCCCGCTGATAGTGGATGAGATCCAATATGCGCCGTCGTTATTGGAATCCATAGAGACGATAGTCGATAGGATCAAGATTGAGGGCAAGGACAACAGCGGGTTGTTTGTACTGACAGGCAGCCAGGCATACAAGCTCATGGACGGTGTCTCGGATTCTTTGTCAGGGAGGATCGGAATCATCAATATGTCTCCTCTCAGTTTCAGTGAGATGAAGGGGAGGAATGAGGTCCCGTTCATCGTGAATATTCCTGAGAACATCAGGAGGTCCAACGAGATGATAATTGAGCCCCTTGATTTCTATAGGATGCTCGTACGCGGTATGTATCCTGAGCCCGAGGTGAAGAAGGATCTGACGACGTATGAGTTCTATTCCGATTATGTGGACACATACGTGGATCGTGATGTATCCGAGATAATTCAGATAAAAAACAAGGATAAGTTCCATTCTTTTATGCAGCTGATGGCATCGCTGACTGGGCAGGAGCTCAATTATGACAGGATAGCTTCCGATATTGGGATAGATAACAAGACGGTCAAGAGCTGGGTTTCAGTCCTGATCGCCGGCGACATAATCCACTTGCTTCAGCCTTATTCCGACACCTCTACAAAAAAGCGGATAGTTAAGAGGCCGAAGATGTATTTCTGGGATACGGGTTTGGCGTGCTATCTGGCAAGAGTAATCGATGCTGAGAGTCTGATGGCAGGGTATCTGAAGGGCCCCATGGTAGAGACTTGGATTGTCAACGAGATACTCAAAACGTATCGTAACAACAAGATGGATGATCCCTTCTATTACTATCGTGACAGCAATAAGGAGGAGATTGACTTGGTCATGGTAAAAGGCGGAAAGGCATCTCTTATCGAATGTAAATCAGGTTCCGAGTTCGGATGGAATGATATTAAGTCATTATCGAGGGGGATTCCAACTCAATACCCGATTGAGGGAAAATGCATCATCTGTCTGTCAACCAGGGCATATCCTATCAATGAGGAGATATATGCTCTGCCCGTGACCGCTATATGATGTTTAATCCTCGTGGATGCTGCTGACGATCTCCACGCCTTCGAACTATATCTCGTTGCTCGCAGGCTGCTTCAGCTTCGTTCCGTTCAGAACCGTCTTCTGCAGTACGGGGTTCTTCTTCTGGTGCGCTATCACGTATCCCCTGTCCGCTTCGAGGAGCATCCTGTAGTCCACCATGTTGTCGCCGAGTGCGATGATCTCACGTCCGGCATCCTTCAGATATCTGGCGATGTAGGCCTTCCCGAATTGCGACATGTTGCGATAGGCGTTCACATCGGTGCCGATGGCCATGTCGAATGCGGTGTCCTCGATGGCGTATGACCACAGGTCTTCCAGCCCTGCGGTGATGACGACCCTGTAGGAGTCTATCTGAGAAAGGTCGTCCAGGAGAGGTTCGTTCAGATGTGCGTCCTCCGACCTCTTGCGCATCTTCTCGGCGAGATGCGGGACCTCGCGGTAGATGTTGTACACATACCAGAATTGGAAGGTGGTGTACCTGTCGCCGTAGAACAGATCTCTCAGGTCCATGAGACGGGGGAGGTCTAGGCTCAGCGTGAGGTCGATGTCGGATAGAGTCCTGTCCCCGTCCGAGAGGATTATCGTGTGCTTGTCGGTGGATTGGAGGATGCGGTCCGCAGCAAGCCTGGAGACCTGCGGGGATGTGAGGATATTGCCGCTGAACAGCCCCTCGATGAATTCCTGCATCCTATCGAACTTGGGATCGAGGATGACGAATTCCTTTCCTTCGGAGAAGCATTCGGAACGGAGTCTGGAGACTTCGAAATCCCTCCAGGATACAAGGTTCTCGGGTGTGAGATCGGAGTACGTGCTGTTCTCCTCGGATTGCCGCATGCGGTCGAGGATGATTTCCGGTGCGCTGTCGAGGTAGGCGATGACGTCATACGAATCGCTGTCGGCGGGTGATCTTGTATATCCTCCGTCGGAGGGGAAGGAGAAATGGCCTTCGGCGATGGCGTCCTTATCGGTTCCCCTGATTTTGGAGATGAGGGTGCTCTTCCCCGAGCACGGGAGTCCGTAGATCGCAATCTTCATCTTGTTCACCTGCTAAAAGAAGTAGAAGGGCCGGGTAGCTCTTCGTGATCAAACGGTATGATTCGTTAAGGAAGTTCACCAGATATTGATGAAGATCTTCAGGAAGACGAAGAGTCCTTTCAGCTTGTCAACGACGAACTTGACCTTGTCCTTGAACCAGTTCTTCACCTTCTTTTGACTGTCAGTTTCTACTAACTAGTAATATAAGAAAGGTCACATCTGATTATCGGTGCATATGTAAGGGGATCGGATGCCCATATCGTATGATGAAGGTCAATGAGGAAGGGGTTTTAGCTCAGTCGAACGAGGGCCCAGAGAATCTCATCTCCAAAGGCTGTCCGCACTGCATGCAGCGGCTGAATGGGTTGAGTTCGTCGTTCATGAAACCGCAGTAAACACATTTGCATCCCGTCATGGACCCTCGAATTCAGGAGGGGTATTTAGCTTGACTTGGACAGTTGACTCTGCCTCTTTAGCCGCTTTTGATTAATCAGCCGGATCTGCCCTCAAAATATGCTTTTCGAACATACCTATCCAGAAATGACTGTACGACGATTATTTTGGCATTTCCGCAGAATTCGAAAAATGAGGTCATTGGACAGTTGCCCATTTATCAGGTGTTCAGCCTTGACCGAAATGTAAAAAGGATCCTGATCACACTTGACATTCTATGAAGGATGTCCATTTTTGGCGGTTTTCAGCG
>JAZNDX010000020.1:0-16044 GCA_045588265.1 Candidatus Methanomethylophilaceae archaeon
CGACCTTCTCATTCTCATCCAAAACACAAGCTGTGAAGATGCGTTTATGTACATCAATTCCTATGAATTTCATGGCCTCTTGCCTCTTTGTTTTACTTCACTTCAAACGAAGCAAGAGGCCACTTTTAATGAAATCGTTTGCCGCCCTTTCGGGCGGCTTTTAAGGTTATCAGGCACTTGCCTTCTTCTTCCTCGACAGAGCGAAGAAGATGATGGCGATGAGTACGATGACCACTACTGCGATCAGCACATACATCATCATGTTGTCTCCGCTGCTTCCGCCATCGTGGTTGTTCTCCTCGATGTAGTACACGGAGTACTCAGATGCGTAGATGGATGCGTAGTACTGGTCGTTCTCAAGGTCGTAGTAGACGTCGGTAACCATGGGGACAGCGGTATCGTTGATCACGTGGTATACGAATGCGTCGACGGTGCTGATAGGCAGGTCGATGCGTGCCTCGTGGTTTCCTTTGATCTCGAATGCCTTGTGTCCGTCGTACTTGGTTTCGGTTGCGCTGAACTTGAGGGTCTCCAAGGGGATGGCTCCATCGACGTTGAACCTGACGCCGGCCTTGTTCTGAACGATGAAGGAGTGTCCGTTGTTCTGGACGAAGAATCCCTCTGCGTCGGTCTTCACGATGGTTCCGGGCTCTGCGGGAACGACCTTGGTTCCGAATACGGAGGTCAGCTCGAGGTCACCGACTACATCGTAGTAAAGGATGAACTTACCCAGCAGTACATGTCCGTGCATCTTTCCATCCTTGTCGACAAGCCAGAGAGGCTCATCTCCGCCGGTGAAGGCCCTGCTGTACATCGATCCGTACTGGGCAGTGTCCTTGGCACCATCGATGGTGATGTTGTAGGTCTTTCCAGTCGACATGGTGAAGAGGTCCGCCATTCCACCGATATAGATGGGCTCAACGTTGTTGTTAGCATCTACGGTGAATCCCGTGTAGGAACTGGGGTCGAGGTCGTATCCAGGCAGGGCAACGATGCTGAGCTGAGGTCCTCCGGTCTTTCCGCAGTCCACACAGAGCAGGGCTCCGAAGAACTCGACATCTATGATGGCGTCGTCAGCCAAAGTGACAAGTCCGTCCCTCACGTAGGCCTTACCCTCGATCGACTGGGTCGGCAGAGTGATGTAGTCCACAACAAGAGGTACATCGCCGGTGATGCTGAGCTCCTTGGTGAAGTCCTCATAGTAGCCTCCGCGGAGGATCATGTAGTAGAGCATGTCGATGTTGACGGTGTCAGAGTAGTACATGATTCCGGTACCGCTGGTCTTGAAGTCAACCTTGACTGCCTTTCTAGACTCGTCAGGTACGGTGGTGACGTCAGCCTGTGCTCCGTCGGTCTGCACGTAGGTGATGCTGGACTCCTTGTACTTGAGCACTGACTCGCCGTCGTTAGAGGGTATGATTGCGATTCCCTTGATGTATCCGTTGATGGATTTGAGCTCTCCTCCTCCGATGTAGTTACCGGAGACGGTCGCTTCCTCTGCTTCGAACTGGTAATCTCCGTCCTTGAAGTCGGTCATGACGACCTTTCCGAGGTCGGTGACGATTCCGTAATCCCAGGATCTCAGGTTCGTGGAAACGGCTGTGGGTTCGAAGGTGAATGAGGGTGCGAATTCGTCATCGTAGTCTGCAGGAACGATGTTTCCGCTGACTGCGACGTCTTCGGCCGTGATGATACGTACTGCCTGTCCCGCCTCGAACATGGCGACCTTGAAGTCTCCTTTAAGGTCTGCGGTTCCGGAGTCGTTGGCGACGTCTGCGGTGATGGTGAGGCTGTCGATCTCGATGAGTCTGTTCTCATCCATCTGGTATGCGTCGTCGACGGTGAACTTGACGTTTCCGGCTACTCCGTCCTGGTTGTAGGTGACCTTTCCAGAGATGGAAAGCTCATCAATCGCTGCCTTCATGTCCCTCTCTTCGGGAACAGACTGTGTGTAGAATGCTCCGCTGATGGAAACGGACTCATCAACGCTGGCTTCGATGTCAACCTCGGAGAAGTCTCCGGAGATGATGGCCTCGATGACAGACTCGATGTCGACATCGAGCTCTCCAGATACCTTGGAGCTGGCTCCGCTTGCCTTGAAGACTGCAGAGGTGTCATCGGCTCCGTCGAACATGAGGTAGACCTCTCCGATGCTTTCCTTTGTATCGATGGTCACTTTGTTCTCATCGATTGTAAAGGCTTCGCTGGTGTCGATTCCCTCGATAGAGATCTCAAAGGAGTCCTTCTCATAATCCTTGTCGATGAAGGAAGCGATGAGGTCTCCCTTGATCTTCATGCTTCCGGTGATCTTCTCGGAAGATATGACGCTGCTGGAGCTGATCGAAGGCAGCACCAGTTCAACCTTGTAGCCCTCTTCGCTGACGTTGAGGTCCAGTCCTTCGAATGAGGTCTTGATTTCCATGTCGTCATCGATTGATACGGAAGAGGTTGCTCCGTAGAACGTGATTGCCTGTCCTCTGTATGCTGCATCGATAGTTCCGATCGAAGCACTGTAGTCATAGGTGAATGAGGGGTTCTGGTAGTCATCGATTCCGGACATGACGGCTCCAATCTTCTTGAATACCTGTTCGAAGTACTCGATCTTTCCTTCGATGGAGTCGAAGTCCTTGATTCCGTCCCTGACATCGGTACAGACCTTGTTCAGGTTGAGATCTTCTTCGCTGAAGACGAAGAGGATGTACTCGTAGGATCCTCCGACGACAGCCTTGGTCTTGTCGTCCATGGATGCGATGATCTGCTCGATGTACTCGGTGGTCTCGGGTACGGGGAACGCGGTAAAGAAGACGTCGTTGAGGACGGTCCTTATCGCTGCTTCAGTAAGAGTCGGGTCGTAGCCATTGAAGGCGAACAATACGAGGTAGTCGAGGTTCCTCAGACTGAAGAGGTCAGGGAAGCTTCCTACGTCGTAGGTGAATTTCTCGCTCACGCTGATCTTTCCGCTGGTCATGCTGAGGTCGTCGACTGCAAGCTCGAAGGACTTGATGGCGTCGTCCAGGCTGATCTCGAGTGTCTTGTCATCTGCGGTTATGATGAATTTATAGTCGATTCCGTTGATGGCGAGATCGATATCGGGAGCACCGACTTCGGCCTTGCCTTTGTAGGAAACTGAAAGGTCTCCCTCGATGTTGCAGGCGATGGAGGATGTGCTTCCGAGTGTGCAATCTGCACCGAACGAAGGTGCAGACATGCTGACGTTGTATTCCTTTGTGTCTGCGGAGACTTCGAGTCCGCCGAACCAAATGCCTGCGGATATGGAGTCGTCTGTAAGACTGCCGTCGACCTTGAATCCGTCCCAGGTAATAGCGTAGATGCCCTTTTCGGTAGTGGCGTCAGCAGCGACCTCTCCGATCTCGAAAGTGCACTTTGCGTCGATTGTCATGTGCTCGTAGTCGTCGATACCGGTGACGACAGTCGAGATGAGGTCGCCGACCTTATCGGTGTATGCGACGAACTTGGAGACGGGGCCCGTCTCTGTGATGGTGCTTGCGATCTTGGCGCACTTCATCTCGAAGTTCATCTGTTCCAACTGGAAGAAGTACAGGATGTATGCGAAAGGCATTGCTACGTAACCTGCCTGCTCGTCGGGGATTGATGCGACAGCAGAGTGCACGTAGGGCCTGATGGCGAATCCGTCGGGGCAGATGGGCTGGAGGTAAGCGACGAAGAAGTCCTCGATTGTTGCTTTGGCCTGAGTAGGTTCGGGGATGTATGTGAACATGAAGATGGCAGTTGCCATTACGTTCCTTCCGGACAGGACCTCCATGAAGCTTCCGAGCTCGAGTGTGACGTCCTCGCTGATGGCGGTCTTGCCGACTGTCATGGTCACTTTGTCACCGACGATCTTGAGAGAGTCGACGGATGCGCTGGAGGAAAGCTTGACATCCTTGTCGCTGAAGTCTGCGGAGTAGGAGATGCTTGCATTCTTGATTTCGATCTCGCCGTCAGTATTCGTGTTGGCTGTGACGGATCCGGACGCGGTTCCGTTGATGAACGGGATGACGTCCTTGAGAGTTTCGGGTTTGGTCCAGTCGATATTGTCTGTGAGACCCTGGATTCCGCATGTGAGGTCGAGCTTCTCTGTGGCCTTGACAGTGATGTCCTTATCAGAGACTGCTGCATCGAAGTCTCCCTTGAGGGCGATGGTGATCTTGTCGGTTCCGGATGAACCGGGGGTCTTTGCCTCGAAAGAAGCATCGAGTTTGATCTTGTCGATAGAAATTGTGTTCATTCCGTCATTGCCGATCTTGATTCCGTCGGAGCTCACGTTGACGGTTCCCTTTATGGATCCCTTGATCTCGGAGAGTGGGGTTCCGGATGCGAGTTCATTGGTGGGCATGTCCACATCGGCTGTGACGGATGCGGATGTCTTTGTGAAGTCGTAGTTCAATCCGTTGACGGTCGCTTTGGTTCCGTTGTCGATAGTCATTTCCATGGAGACTTTCATGGGTGTCTTGGTGATGTCGATCGAGACGTTGTAGGAGACCTTTCCATTCATGACGATGGATGTGTACTCTTCGATCTCGTTGACTTCCTCCTCAGCGAGGAACTCCATGTTGACAATCGAACCCTCTTCAAAGATGAATCCGCTTCCGGAGTTTCCTTTGATCGAGAAGGGCTTGGTCATATCGATGTAGAGTATGGCTCCCTTCTGGAATGTCAAAACAACGTTTGAATTGAGTTCATAATCTGTGTTCAAATCGAATTGTTCGCCGTCTTTATAGGTCTTGCTTTCGGTGATGACCGTAGCATCCGCACCGGATACTTCTGTATCCGCCACTGCAAATACAGCAGTGAAAGATGCTACGAATGCGATAGCAAAAACGACAGCGCAAAACGCTTTCATTTTCTTATCCATTAAAATCCTCCTTAGAGTATTGGCTGTAAATGTGTGCTGTTAGTATTTATTATATCGTGCGAAATAGTAAGAAAAATAGTAAAGAATGTACACAAAAAGTGCACAATCTCTCCGATTTTTCAATTACTGGCACAATCATCCAATGATGCTGAGTTGGCATTATTCGTTTTTTAGATGAAAAAGGGGCCGGAGCGTGATAAGGAAGTACCACGCCCGGTATTGGTTTTCTGCAGGGTTTCAGAATTCCTTTCTGATGAACCTGGCCCATGCAATGAAGTATCCGACGATACCCCATACGATCAGGACGAGGGCTTCCTTCACAAGGTTAGGATATTCGATGGGCTGCAGCGCAGTCAGGTTGCTGAGCAGCTCCAGCACCCTGATCATACCTGAAAGGTTGCCGTCCGCGGTCATGGTCAGGAACGTGAACACCTTCATGACTGAGACCTGGATGGTGTGGTCCGGCAGGGCGAAGTATTCCGGATCGAAGTACTGTTCGTACTGGTCCATCGCACCACTGTACATGCTGAACACGGATTGGATCACCAGAGACTGCGTTTTCTCATCCAACAGGAAGAATTCCGGTGAGAATATCTGCATCGCTATCCACCCTATTCCTCTGCTTAGGCTCTCGTCGGTGAATCCTTTCAGGATGTCCACCGCGCTGTCGATAACTTTGTCGAATTGTTCTATGTTCTCGTTATAACGGTCCACGTACTCGGGAATGCTGGTGTATATGGTGTCGCTGGCCTGGTCCATCATGAACCAATTGTCTCCGCCGTCGGTTGTCATCATCGTCGACACGATGGGGAAGATGACGATCAGCAGGAGGATGGAGACCACTGTGCACACGCTGCCCTTCTTGAAGAAGGAGCTGATGATGAAAGCGATACCGGATGCCGCGAATGCGTAGAGTGCCGCGAATCCGAAGGAAGTCAGGAACTCGACGGGAACGCCGCCTATCTTTATTGCACCGACGATGATGACCAGGATGTAATAGGTCAGGATGATCAGTGCCTCGATGATGGTACAGGCCAGAAGCTTTCCTATGAAGATGGAGGTGCGCCTGACCGGCCTGGTGAAGAGGATCAGCGCCGTTCTTTCCTCGAATTCGGAGACTATGGCGATCGAGGACAGCAATGCGACCACAAGGACGATGATCATCGGCAGATTGTCGATGTACACGTCGATCAGCATGCCTATGTCCTTCATGTTGTCCCAAGTTCCGAGAAGGAACTGGAGGCCGGTGATCAAGAGGAAGACCAGCACCACGATGGCGAGGCTGATCATGAACTTCCTTCCGCGGACGCACTTGATCATCTCGTTCTTCGCCACTACGGCGATCTGTGAAATGTCTCCGGCCATTTTACCTCGACTCCTTGATGAGATCGAGATACGTCTCTTCCAACGCATCCTGTTCGGTCAGTCCGTAGACGTTCATATCCATCTTGTCCAGATACCTGTAGAGTCTTGCTCTTAAAGATGTGTCCGAATCCATGGTTATGGCGATGTCGTTGCCGAGGCGCTCGGCGGAGATCACGTAGTCGAGGGAATCGATCTGCCCGATCATCTCGTCGGTCGGGAGACCGTCGATCTTTGCGATCAGGCATCTGGTGCCCTCGTTGGATTCGAATGCGGAGATGTCGTCGTCCTTGAGCAGCGTTCCGTGGTTGATGAACGCTATCCTGTCGCAGAGGTCCTGGACCTCAGGGAGGATGTGCGAGCTCATAACTATGGTCAGGTTCTTGGAGTCGTTCCTGAGGTTCTTGAGCACCTCCCTGATCTCCGCCATTCCCCTGGGATCGAGTCCAGAGGTGGGCTCGTCCAGGATGATGATGCTGGGGTCATTCAGCAATGCTTGGCCCAGGGCGATCCTCTGCCTCATTCCCTTTGAGAAGGTCCCCAGCCTCTTGTCCCCCCACTCGGTCATTTTGACCCTGGCGAGG
This sequence comes from Candidatus Methanomethylophilaceae archaeon, assembly GCA_045588265.1. Taxonomy (GTDB): domain Archaea; phylum Thermoplasmatota; class Thermoplasmata; order Methanomassiliicoccales; family Methanomethylophilaceae; genus Methanoprimaticola. Next base: position 6,823 of record JAZNDX010000020.1, read on the forward strand.
ATCTCTTCCGTCTCGGCGGCGATCTGCTCCCTCCTCATTCCGATGAGCTCCCCTACATACTTGAACGTCTCGATCGGGGTCAGATAGGAGTAGAATTCAGGTGTTTCGATGACGGTCCCGACGTCGGTCAGGGCCTTCTTGGGATTCTTTGTCACGTCAACTCCGTTCAGATAGGCCTCTCCGGACGTGGCGTTGATGAGATGGGTGAGGATCTTGAGCGTAGTGCTCTTCCCTGCACCGTTCGGCCCCAGCAGTCCGGTGAAACTGTTCTTCCTGATCGTCAGGTTCAGGTCGTTTACGGCCGTGAACTTGCCGTACTCCTTCCTGAGGTTGATGATCTCGATGGGATTGTCTGTCATGCTATCACTTTTAGGCTTGCCTAAACAAACCATATTATTTACGGTTTTTAAGTCTCTAGGTATGCACCTGCGGTGCACAATAAAAACTATGCAGCAAGAATCAACGGCCACACCTTCTATGATAAGGATAGTTTATTATGGGCAAGTTACATCCACTTTGACAGGTTAATATCATGGCGAAGATCAGGGTCGGAGTCAACGGTTTTGGAACGATTGGAAAGAGAGTAGCAACAGCGGTCACAGCACAGGATGACATGGAGCTCGTGGGTGTCACGAAGACCAGGCCGTCCTTCGAGGCCAGATCTGCCATCGATAAGGGCTACGGACTCTATGTCCCCGCGGACAACGTGCAGGCATTCAAGGATGCAGGCATCGAGGTCAAGGGTACCATCGACGATCTGCTGAAGAGCGTCGACATCATGGTCGACTGCACACCCGGGAACGTCGGAGAGGAGTACAAGGCCAAATATCAGGCTGCAGGCGTGAAGGCCATCTTCCAGGGAGGAGAGGACCACGCGCTTACAGGAATCTCGTTCAACTCCACCGCCAACTATTCGGAGTCGTGGGGAGCGCAGCTCTCCCGTGTCGTCTCATGCAACACGACCGGACTCCTGAGGACCCTGAATCCCCTGGACAAGAAGTTCAAGATCAAGAATGCGTTCGTCACGATCGTAAGGCGTGCAGCCGATCCCGGCGACGCCAAGAACGGCCCGATCAACGGATTGGAACCCTCCGTCAAACTGCCCACCCACCACGGACCCGATGTGCAGAGCATCATGCCCTGGCTGAACATCAACACCATGGCAGTGAAGGCATCCACTACCCTCATGCACCTTCACACAGTAGTCGTGCAGCTGGGCCAGGAGGTCACCACGGAAGAGGTGCTCGATATCTTCAGGAACGCACCCCGTGTCAGGCTCGTCAAGAGCAAGGACGGCATCAAGAACACCGCCAACATCATGGAGCTCGCAAGGGAGCTCGGCCGCGACAGGTCGGACATGTACGAGATCGTCGTCTGGGAGGACGGCGTGAAGGTCGTCGGCAACACACTGTACTACTACCAGGCAGTTCACCAGGAGTCCGATGTGATTCCCGAGAACATCGACTGCATCAGGTCGATGTGCAAGATGGAGCAGGACGCAGCAGCATCCCAGGCCAAGACAAACAAGGCAATGGGAATCCTCCAGTGAAGGTCTGAAGATGTCCAAGGACTTCAACACCCTCGAGGACTTCAATTACAAGGACAAGACCGTCCTTCTCAGGGTAGACATAAACTGTCCCCTCGACAAGCAGACTCTCCAGATCGTCAACGATTCCAGGATCAGAAGGGTCGTCCCGACCATCAGGGAACTCGTCGGAAAGAGGGCAAAGCTTGTGATCCTGGCACATCAGAGCAGGAAGGACAAGTGGGATTTCATCAACCTCGAGCAGCACGCCGACCACCTTTCCAAGCATCTCAACACTCCCGTGAAGTACGTGGACGATGTCCTCGGAGACAAAGCGGTCGAGGCGATCAAGAGCCTGGAGCCCGGGCAGGTATTGCTCCTGGGCAACGTCAGGGCAATCGACAGCGAGACCGCCAAGGGAGATATGAACATGCATGCAGAGGGAGAGATTGTTCAGAAACTAGCTCCCCTCATCGATTACTACGTCTGTGACGCATTCGGGGCATCCCACAGGTCGCAGTGCTCGCTTGTGGGATTCTCCGCCAAGGTGCCTTCCGCATCCGGAAGGCTGATGGCCAAGGAGATGTCAGCGCTCAAAGCAATCTTCGAGAACCCCCGCAGGCCTTCCGTCTTCATACTCGGAGGGGCCAAATTCGGGGATGTCTCGATCATGATCGACCGTGTGCTCGGTAACAACACCGCGGATACGGTCATCCTCACAGGCCTGGCCGGTAACGCGTTCCTCCTCGCCAGAGGAGTCGACATCGGAGAGGCCAGTTCGCAGATTCTTTCGGAGGAACTGACCGAGGAGAACCTCCAGGCCGCAAAGGATGTCATGGCCAGATACGGTCAGAGGATCCTTCTGCCCGTCGACGTCGCGGTCGAGAGGGACGGCAAGCGCGTATCGGTCAACATCGGTGACCTTCCCACCAAGGAACCCGCACTGGACATCGGCGACGCCACCGCGGAGAAGTTCGCCAAGGTCATCAGGTCATCCAGGACCAGTTTCATGTCGGGTCCCGCAGGTATGATCGAGAAGCCCGATTTCGCCATCGGTACCCGCGAGCTCATGACCGCCATGGTCGACAGCGGAGGCCAGTCAGTCATCGGAGGAGGACACACGGGCGGAGCAGCCGAGAAGTTCGATCTCGCCGACCGTTTCTCGTATGTCAGTACCGGAGGCGGCGCGTTGGAGACCTTCCTGCTGGGTGAACCCCTTCCCGTCATCGAGGCTCTGAAGTATTCAAGGCAGAAATTCGGGTCAGAGGCTCAAAAGCTTTAAGTGTAGGACTAAGGATGCGGTTGCGATGGCTAAAAAGAAGAGGCGCATAATCGAGGAACCCGAAGAGGAATACGAGTTCACGCCTACAGAATTCAACGAGAGGGAGTTCATCCTCAAGGAGACCTACTCGTCCAGGATATTCTTCCTTTCCATGGGAATGGCAGTTGTGATAGGAATCATCGCTGCGATCCTCATCAAGACTTTCCCGATGGAGAGCAACGGATTCTACATGTCCTCAATCATCGCGACCATCATCTCGTTCGCCGGACTCTTCCTCATCAGGAAGGTGGCCGGTATGCTCGGTCTTCACCCTGAGCTCATCGAGGTCAAGTCGATGGCGGGAACGTACATCATGTACCTCGCTATGGCCTTGGCCGTATGTATCATCGGAGTCCAGTTCTGAGACTCCCTTGAAAACACCTTATTTTTCTCACTTCTTCAATTGTTCTATCAGAAGTCTGACTGCGTTGCCGCGGTGTGAGATTTGGTTTTTGTCCTCGATCGGCATCTCTGCGAAGGTGAGATTTCCGTCAGGAGAGAATATGGGGTCGAATCCGAATCCTTCGGTCCCTTTCTCGGATTCCGTTATGAAACCGCGGCATACCCCGACGACAACGATGCGCCTTCCGTCAATATCGCATCCTATGCAGCATCTGAACTCGGCACCGCGATCCTTCACACCCTCCAAGAGTTTCAGGATCCCCTTGTTGCCTATGGTCTTCTGGGCGTATGCCGACCAAACTCCGGGGAAGCCTTTGAGCGAATCGATGAAGAGGCCGGTGTCGTCAACTATGAAGTTCCTCACACCCTTGGAGATGATCTCATCCATCCCCTTGTTGACGACCTCCTCGAGATCGCTGGTCTGGACTTCATCATAGGGGAGCCTGTAATGCTCCATCTCGATTCCCAGCTCGTCGAACGCCTTCTGGTATTCTGCGACCTTTCCCGGATTGGATGTGATGACTTTCAGTTTCATGTGTATCTTGCCCTGTTCTTGATGTCGGTGAGCTTCTTCCTCACCTGTTTGGCGTTCTGGACGTTCTCGTAATAGGTGTCCATGAGGACGCCGAATGATGATTCCAGTCCAACGTGGGCAGAGCTGAATGCCCTCTCCAGCAATCTGAGGTCAACCCCGATGTCCTCGAGTTCGGCATTGGCGCAGCCCATGGAGAAATCGATGAAGCATACCTCGTCGCCCTCTAGGATCATGTTGGATGTAGTCAGGTCCCCGTGGCAGATGCCAGCTGAATGCAGCCTGGCGATGGATGTGCCTATCTTCCTGCATATGTCATCTGCCCTTGCGGGTTCGTCATCCAGTACGCTCTTGACAGAAGGCCCTTTGATGTACTCCATGGTGATGGAGCTCTCCTTGAGATCGATGTCGTAGATGCAGGGTGTCCTGACGCCTGCGGCCCTGGCATCATGCATGATGCGTGCCTCGTTGCGCGTCCTGACGTTCCTGATATGGGTGTCTATCTCAGGGAGCCTGTAAGATTTGGCAGGTCTGGTCTTCACCAGTGCCTCGCGACCTAGGAATTCAGTGAAGGAAATGGAGGCCTCAGCTCCGTGGATGACGTCTTCTTCAACCATCATATCACAAGTCTTTAATTATGTATGACTCAATTCTTCTTCCGATATATATGAAATATACTATCACAGGAGATAATCTCCAGTTCGTGAACGTGGAGCTCAGTCCCGGAGAGACCCTTAACTCGGTCGCAGGGGCGATGGCATACATGACAGGAAACATGAGGATGGAGGCAGTCATGGAAGGCGGTTTCATGTCCGGTCTCAAGCGCAGTCTGTCTGGATCGTCGCTGTTCCTCGTCAAGTACACCCCTCAGAACAGCACAGGTATCGTCGGACTCGGGGGCAAGGTCCCTGGAAAGATCCTGGATATCGATGTTGGAAAGGGAAGCTGGATCGTTCAGAAGACCGGATATCTGGGAGCAGAGCCCAGCGTCAAGCTTGACATGGCAATGCAGAAGAAGATCGGAGCGGCCTTCTTCGGAGGAGAGGGATTCATTCTCCAGAAGCTGTCCGGAAACGGAATGGCGTTCGTTGCCGCATGCGGTGACCTGAACGTCGTCGAGCTGAAGCCCGGAGAGCAGTACAAGGTCTCCACGGCGAACGCAGTGGCCTGGGAGGATACAGTATCATATGATATCGCAGCCGCAGGAGGAATCAAGACATCGCTTTTCGGAGGAGAGGGACTGTTCGTGACAACCCTCACCGGACCCGGTAAGATTGTCATCCAGTCGTTGACACTGCAGGATCTCGCCAACGCACTGATCCCGTACCTGCCCTCGAACAACAGCTGAGGTGAAATAAAATGGCAGACGCAGCAAATACAAGGAAGATTGGAACTGGTAAGTCCGGTCTGGGATTGGTCCTTCTCGCTGTCGGAGTAATCGCACTCATCGCCCTCATCGTATGGGCCCTGACGAACCCCGCTATCCTGGAGGCCACACTGACCCTTATCATATTCATAGTCGTCGCGATCATCGTCATCGCTCTGATCATCGCCGGTGTGATGTTCGTCATAGCGATCCCGATGTATGTCAAGAAAGGGGAGCAATACCAGGAAGGCGTCGATTACAGCATCGACGATGTCAAGTCTGTGAAGGAATCCTCCTCTGAAGACAAGAAGAACGAATGAAACCTTAGGGGGGCTTCCCCCATTCTTTTTTTATTGACAGTAGATGATTGGGGTCCGTGGAAAGGATACCATTGGGATGCTCCAATTTTGATTCCCTCCTAGGCGGAGGTATCGAGAAGGGGAGTGTGACTCTGATCTACGGAGAGGCCGGTGCCGGTAAGACCAACGTATGTCTTCAGCTGGCGCGCAACGTCGCTATCGGTGGCGACAAGGTGGCCTACATAGACTCCGAGGGTCTGTCGTCGGAGCGTCTCAGCCAGGTGTTCAAAGGTCATGAGGGGAGCATCAAGAATCTTCTCGTCTTCGAGGTCCACAGCTTCTCAGAGCAGTCGGATCGTATCGACAAGATAGAGAAGCTGGCAGCCACGGGAACGATCTCCCTGGTCATAATCGATTCACTGACGATGTTCTACCGTCTGAATTATGAGGACAGTTATGTTAGGAACGATTTCATAAGGCAGACCGAGGTCCTTCTGAACATGGCCCGCGAGTACGAGATCGCGATAATGCTCACATCGCAGGTTTATTCCAATATAACCACGGGCGGTGTGGAATTCTTAGGAGGACATGCTCTCCATCACAACGCTAAAACGATAATCCGTTTGGATAAGAGGACGGAAGGCAGGCGTGCCGCCGTCATTATGAAGCACAGGAGCCTCCCCGAAGGGAGGACTGCGCTTTACCGCATCACTGAGAACGGAATCTCCGATCCCTGATCAGACATCTCTGTCGATTGCGTATCTGGCAAGGGCGATCATGAACTCTTTCTCCTCGCTGTCGGGCAGGAATTGGATCTTCGAGATGGCGTTCTCCACCTTCTGTCTGGCCAGGTTGAGGTTGTAGTCTATCGCACCCACATCCTCCATGATCTTCTTCGCACGGGCGCACTGCTCGTCGGTCGCATTCATGTTACCGAGTATGGACTTGAACTCTTTCAGGAGCTCGGGGTCCTTGAGGTTGGCGATGGTGTTGGTGACCATGCATGTGCACTTTCCCTTGCGTATGTCGTTACCGACGGACTTACCAGTCTTACTGGAATCTCCTGCGATACCGAGGTAGTCGTCGAACATCTGGAATCCGAGACCGAGCTCGATGGCGTACTCGTTGATGGCCTGGACCTCCTCTGGTTTGGCGCCTCCGATGATCGCTCCTCCGGCCGCAGCGGCGGCGAAGAGGACGCTTGTCTTCAGCTTGATCGTTTCGAGGTAAACCTCTTCGGAAACTATCTGCCCCTCATTGTTGATATCCATCTGCTGACCGCGGGCAAGGTCCCATACGGCCTGGGCGACGTATTTCAGGGTGTCTCTCATCTTCTCGGCGGGGACATCGAGGTTGGCGATGATCTGGTAAGCCTTAGCGAAGAGGGCATCTCCGGCCAGTACCGCTGTCGGCATACCGTATCCGACATGGATGGTCGTCATTCCTCTGCGCTTCTCATCCCCGTCCATGAGGTCGTCGTGGATCAGGGTGAAGTTGTGGATGTACTCGATGGCGACTGCCAAGGGGACAGCTTTGGAAGCATCTCCTCCGACGGCTTTGCAGCATGCAACGGCCATAGCGGGGCGCATTCTCTTCCCTCCCGCGTACGGGTATTGCTTGGAAGCGTCCATGAGGACCTTGGGTTCCTCGTCTCCGATATAGCTTTTGATAGGTCCGTCCAATTCTGCGGACATCTTCTTCAGGTATTCCTTGGCATCAATCATAGTTGGTCCATCCATTCCTTGGTCTCGCCCAGTACTACGTAGCGGGCCTTTGAAAGCTGTTTCAGGTTCTTGGATCCCGTAAGGACCATCGCGGTCCTGAGTTCCTCTTTGATGATCGTTAGTTTTTCCTTTACCGCAGCAGCGGATTCGGTCGCATCCTTGAGTATCACATTGGCGATACCGGCTGCGTTAGCACCCATTGCTATCGAGGATGCTACATGGATACCGTCCAGTACACCTCCGGATGCGATGATGGACAGCCCTGAATCTCTGCATTGCATCAGCGAAGCCGGCGCAGGTATGCCCCAGTCGAAGAAGGTGTCCCCGATGTTCGCTCTGACGGTGTCCTCGCTGTCAAGCGCACGGTAGAATTCGACTGCGGAGAAGCTCGTACCGCCCATACCTGCGATGTCGATTCCCTGGATGCCTATGCCTTTGAGCCTGTCGACGACCTGCTTCGAGATCCCGGCGCCTGTCTCCTTGACCATGACCGGGCCCTTCCTTGCGATATCGCGGATGGCATCCCAGCAGCCTTCGAAGTTGGTATCGCCCTCGGGCTGGACCATTTCCTGAAGGGGATTGAGGTGCACCGCGAGTATATCTGCGTCGATGAGATCGACCGCCTTCTCGATCATCTCCTCGTCGTATCTCTTGCCGCTCTTCTGCTCGATTAGCTGGACCGCACCGATGTTCCCGATGACGAGTGGGACGTCGTAGTCCTTGATGACGGAGTAGCTCTCGGGCGACACGCCCATGACCCCGGCCCTCTCGCTTCCGACTCCCATTCCGATCCCCAGGTCGGCACATGCTTTGGCGATGTTGGCGTTGATCTTCTTCGCCCCTGCGAAACCGCCTGTGATGGCAGTCACGATGAGAGGAACCTCTAACTTCTTGCCGAAGAGGCAACAGCTCATGTCCACATCGTCGGCGTTGAGTTCGGGAAGTGCATTGTGGACGAGCCTGATGTCATCCCAGTAGCAGTATCCCGGTGCTACGCGCTCACCTTTGCAAATCCTGATGTGATCAGCTTTCCTGTCCTTTATCGCCATATTATCACGGTCTTACCTTTGTGCAGGGGACATCTTCGCCCCTCAGCAGCGACAGCAGTCTTCCTGGGACGGTTCCGTTGACCAGGATGCATTCCCCGCTGTCACCGCAGATCTTCAGCATCTCATCGACCTTACCGCGGATGCCTCCGGTGACATCGGCCACCGTGAGTTCGCTGTCCAGTTTGTCCAGCATCTTTCCGTCCACTTCAGGTATGAGCTTAGCGTTCTCATCCTTTTTGGGGTCGGCTGTGTATAATCCGTCAACATCGGATACGAATACTATCCTGTCCGGTTTGAAAATCTTCGCTAGAGCCTCCATCGCCTGATCTCCGGAGCATATTCCGAACCCTTTGGAACGGTCGGCTACAACGTCGCCGAAGAGAACAGGCATCACGCCTATGTGGGCCAGGGCTCTGATCGGCTCAGGGTTGTCCACGATGAGCCTTCCGTTATCCATCACAAAGCAGGATCCCGGGGGTACGGAGACCGCCGGCATTCCGACCTTGATCATCTCTTCAACGACATTCAGGCTGAGTTCTCTGACGTCATGCTGCACCTGAGCCACTGCAGGGATCTGTCTGAAATCCTGGAGGCCATGCTGCAATTGGTATTGCTTGGAAAGAACATGTCCGTAGGAGCCGGCCCCGTGAACCACAAGCACGCCTTTACCGGACGCTGCTATCTCGGCACAGAGTCTGGCCGTCTGCTCCCTGTTGAACTTCTTGTATTCGGATTTGTCTGTGATGACGCTTCCGCCAAGCTTTATCAGAATCATTGTTCAGTCATCTGTTCACTTTATAATAATATAAGTGGTCGCAATCGTCGAATGGATCGAGACTACCGTCCATCAGATGATAATGAAGAGTGGCTGACAGCGTGCCTGAGTTCCCGTACGCTTGCGCAATACAGTACAGACAGGTACGCGGGAGGGCTTTACTGCCGGGTTCGGAATGGGACCGGGTGTGACTCCTCCGCTATGGCCGTCATGCCAATACAGGGGATAT
>JAZNDX010000021.1:0-62685 GCA_045588265.1 Candidatus Methanomethylophilaceae archaeon
AACCTGAGACGATCCGCCAGCACCTTCAGCTTGAGCTTTCTTAATACAATCAGAATACTACGAAAGTCGAAGATTTGCTCTTGATTTTCGTTTTTGCTCTTTAAATAATTTCTTTAAATATCCAGACGTGTCGAAAATACGCGCTGACCGATAAGTAACAAAGATAACAGCCAGCCGTTATTATACTCTCAAAGCCTCTCCCCTCTGTACACATGACCAACTACTCCAACTCCAAGCTCTCCCAGTTCGAGAACTGCAAATTCGCCTACGACCTGCATTACAACAAGGGATACGACTCCCCCTACGAGTCCATAGAAGCCTTCCTGGGCTCCAGGGTGCATGAGACGCTGGAGAAGCTCTACAGGGACCTGGAGGACGACAGGATCGACACCTTGGATGAGCTGCTGGACTTCTACGACAGGAATTGGGATGAGAAATGGCACGAGGGGATCTTCAACTCCTCCGAAAAGGACGACTGGACCCATCACGACGACGGCATCATGTGCATCACAGACTACTACAACAGGTACCATCCCTTCGACCAGTACGCCACCGCCGGGATCGAGACCGACGAGAAGCTCACGCTCCCCGACGGGAACACATGGTCGGTGAGGATGGACAGGTTCGCCTTCAGGGGCGACACCTTCTACGTCATCGATTACAAGACCGGGAACAGGATGAAATCCCAATACGACGCGGACACCGACAGGCAGCTCGCCATGTACGCCGCATGGGTCAGGGACAAGTACGGAATGAACAAGAAGGTCAAGCTTGTCTGGCACATGCTGAAATTCGATAAGGAGGTCGTGTCTGAGAGAACCAACATGGAACTGCTTAGGACGGTCGACAAGGTGGTCAGGGAGATAGAGGAGATCGAGCATTGCAAGAGATGGCCGCCACACCCTTCGAGGCTCTGCGACTGGTGCGTCTACAGGCACATGTGCCCCTTGTTCGATAATGAGAAAGGTTGCAAAATGTGTAATTAATTATGTAATAAATATATACAAAATGTGTAATTAATTATTACTGGGTACAGATATGGAAAGAAGATACCTCAAGGACCTAAAAAAATGGAAGGATGATCCTTATCGCAAACCTCTGATTGTATGGGGTGCGAGACAGGTCGGAAAAACCTACCTCATCAAAGATATCTTCGCAGAACGCTACTACGGTGATAAGTACATCTATATCGACTGCAACAACGACCCTGAATTCTGCAATTACTGCGAAACACACTCATCCGACGATGTCCTGAATTACATCTCACTGAGATCGGGCAAAAGTATCGATAATTCCACACTGCTGATATTCGATGAGGTCCAAGAGTGCCCTGTGATCATTATGATGATGAAATACTTCTGTCAGGATCATCGCGAGATCCCCATCATCGCCACAGGTTCCATGGTAAGAATCAGAATCAAAAGGAAGAAGAGAGGGGCGAGTGATAAGGGATTCCTGTTCCCCGTTGGCAAGATCAATGAGATCACCATCACACCCCTGTCCTTCGACGAATACCTGTACAACAGGAACAGGATCATGTACGATACCATAGTGGAACACTATGGGGGCAAGAAACCCATAGACAACGTATTCCACGAGATGGCCATGAAAATATTCTACGAATACCTGCTGATCGGCGGCATGCCCGAGTCCGTATCAACATTCTTGGACACAGAAAACTTCCAAAAATCCCGGACTGTTCTGAAGGAGCTCTACGACAATTACCTCGGGGACATGGAACTCTACCAAGCCAGCCCCGAGTCGGTGATCAGGGCCAGAGCTATATTCTCCAATATCTACACGCTCCTGAACAGGGAATCCAAGAACTTCAGCCCATCCCTGATAGAGAAAGGGGCCAGGACCCGGGACATGGTATCCCCGCTGGACTGGCTGAACGAAGCCCATGTGGTGAACATCTGCAGAAGGATAGAGGGACATGTTACTCTTCCGCTCACATCCACGGACAATACCTTCAGGCTGTACCTTTGCGATGTAGGGATGTTCTCATATCAGAGCCCGATAGACCCCACATCCTTCATAACCGATAACGGAAGGAACATGCTTGCAGGAATATTCTATGAGACGTTCGCCGCCCAAGAGCTGAGATCCAGAGGTCTGGACCTGTTCTACTGGCAAGGAAAACGGAACTCGGAGTTCGAATTCATACTCAGCAAAAGAGGTACGGCGATACCTGTCGATGTGAAGAAGGGCAAGGGATCGATGAATTCTCTAAAAACATACAGAGAGATGAACAGTATTGACTACGCGGTCAAGGTCTCTAGGAACAACTACGGATTCGATGAGGAACAAAGAATCCTCACCATACCGTTCTATGAACTGTTCCTGTTCGCAGATGAAATGGCCAGCGACAGCATACCTGAGGACTTCATTGAGAGGGCCGTTTGATATATCTCAAAACCCAGTGTCTTAACGGAGAGTTGTTCTCGTGTCCGATACCATAGAGCACAAATGCCCGAGCTGCGGAGCGACAGTGACGTTCGATGCCGGTTCGCAGAAGGTGGTATGCGGATACTGCGGATGCAGCTACGATCCCTCCGATTTCATCCCTGCCGACAAGGATATCAAATTGGATGCCGGGAACATCGAGCTCCCTATGAACGGCGGAGAGGAATGGTCCGACCAGGACGATGTCTCCGAATACCATTGCAACTCGTGCGGCGGGGAGGTGTACACCGAATCCACAACATCCGCCACCATTTGCCCCTTCTGCGGGAGCACGGTAATCCTCAAGGGTCGCCTCACGGGCTCCCTCATGCCCGACAGGGTGATCCCATTCAAGATCACGAAGGAAGAAGCGCTCAGTGATCTGGACGCCTTCATAAGGAAGAAGCATTTCGTCCAGAAGGGTTTCATCGACGAGAGAGAACTTGAGGAGTCCAAGGGGCTGTACGTGCCTTTTTGGGTGTACGACCTTGAGCTGGATGCGGACCTCGAATACACTTGCATGAAGGAGAAGGTCCTGGTCCCCGGCAAGAACAGCGACGTGGTCGAACAGAGGTTCTTCAAGGTCACCAGAAAAGGATCGATATCCTTCGATAAGGTCCCGGCGGACGGTTCCTCGAAGATGCCCGACGACCTCATGGAATCACTCGAACCGTTCGATTCGGGAGAATCCGTTGATTTCACAACGGCATACCTTTCAGGTTACATAGCGGACAAGTATGACATAACCCAAGAGGATGTGGTCCCCAGGATCAGACAGCGCGTATGCGAGGAGACCGACGACAGGTTCAGGAAGACCATAGAGGGGTACGACAGGATCAGCATGAGCGAATCCTCCATCAACGCCGAGAAGTCCGAGGTGGACTACGTGCTGTATCCGGTCTGGCTTTTCAACCTCAGATGGAACGAGCAGAAGTTCACCTTCGCCGTGAACGGTCAGACGGGGAAGATCGCAGGGGACCTCCCGCCTAACAAAGGGAGGATCCTCATCACCAGCCTGCTGTTCTTCGCCATCCTGATGGCGGGTGCCTGGCTTCTTTTCAGTCCAGGCGCCCCCATGGACGAGATCATAGACGCGATGTCCTTCTCCACCATAATCTGCGGCATATTCGCGGCCACGTTGTACAGCATGCTGCTGGCTTCGCTCAAATCGGTCGAGAAAAAGCATGGTTCCGAGGACTACTACCGCGAAGGAAGCATGAACGTCAGCGATAGGAGCGAGGAGTTCCTCTACAAGAAGATCACCACCAGATGATCCTGAAAATGGCAGCTAGCCCGCCTACATCACTTTTCGTCGACACGGCCGCAAGTTGAGTAATCAACTCTAAATACAAGTCCTCATTAAGGCGGTAAGTGGAAGACCGATGGCCATAGAACAGATTACTTACAAGAACATAAACCCGAAGACGCGTAACATGATCATGCTGGGATTAATCCTGGCCATGCTCACGGCATGTTTCGACGGTACCATAGTCGGTACCTGCGGACCTGTCATCGTTCAGGACCTCCAGGGTTCATCCCTATACTCCTGGATGATCACCATCTATCTCCTCTGCGAGACTGTGATGATCCCCATCGCCGGAAAGCTCTCCGACCTTTACGGAAGGAAGCCGCTGTTCTTGGTAGGTCTCACACTGTTCACACTCGGTTCCATCGCAGCCGGTTTCTCCACCAGCATGGAGATGTTCATCATATGCCGTGCCGTCCAGGGTCTCGGAGGAGGTATCCTCATCCCTGTGGCGACAGCTGCCGTCGCAGATCTCTACGCCCCCCGCGACAGGGGAAGAATGCAGGGACTGCTGGGAGCCGTTTTCGGTGTCGGAAGCGGTGTCGGTCCCCTTATCGGCGGATACATCACCGATTACTTCTCATGGCATTGGGTGTTCTTCATCAACATCCCCCTCGCCATAGCAGCATTCGTTCTCACGCTCAAGAAGTTCCCCACGCCCACACAGGAGGAGAAACCCGTCATCGATTACATCGGAATGATCCTTCTGTCCACGTTCCTCATCGATGTCCTCCTGCTCTTCCAGTGGGGAGGCAACGACTTCGAGTGGGTCAGCCTCGAGACCGGAGCCATGACCGCTCTGGCCCTGATCCTCATCGGATTGTTCGTCATCGCCGAGAGACGTGCGAAGGAACCCATCCTCGCTCCCTCGCTGATCCACAACAAGGTCGTCGTACTTGCGTCGATTTTCATGTTCATCTTCGGATTGGGAATGATGGGAGCCATGACCTATTCCTCCATGTTCGCCGTAACCATACTCATGGACGGGAACACGCTGAAGGCAGCGGAATACTCCTTGGCAATGGTCGCAGGAATGGCCATCACCGCCATGATCAGCGGACGTTTCCTCAACAGGACCGGATACAGGCCCTGGCTGATCGTCGGACCCATCGTAACGGCGACATCCATGTACATGATGTCGCAGCTGACCCTTGACTCCACCCTCACATACTATGCGATATGCCTGTTCCTCCTCGGACTAGGTCTCGGATGCATGATGGGTACCGTCATGACGGCCGTCCAGAACAGTTCTACTGTGAAGGAGATGGGAATGACTACATCATCCGTGAACGTCATCCGTTCCATCGGTGCGACCATCGGTACCGCGGTCTTCGCGGTTCTCATCAGCAGCAAGATCACTCAGGAGCTCATGGACAACCTCAGCCCCTTGGTATTTGACAACGTCCCCCACAGCACCGGTGTCCTCGATGCCCTGGGCATGGCAGCGGCCAGGATCGCACAGGGGATCGGTACGGAGATCGATTACGCCATCGTCAGCGAGGCACAGCAGATCATGCTCTCCTTCGCCAACAGCGTGGACTTCTCGTTCTTCTGCGGATTGTTCATCATCCTCCTGCAGGTCATCGTCGGTATCTTCTTCACCGTGAAGCCCCCGCAGACGGACAACACCGTCCTCCAGATGTCCGGAGAGGAATACGAGGCGATGAAGGCACAGCTCGACAGAGAAGAGAACAAGGAGGAATGAGGGGCACAGCCCCCTTCCGACCTTCAAAACCTTTTCCTCAGATTTATCACACCTGTCCGCTGGGCGCAAGCAGACATCTCCGAGAATCCCATACCGCGGCAGACACTGTTGCAGGAATCCTTGGGATCCAAGGCTTGGATCACAACTCCTGACACACCTTGGAACTGGGCATAGGATATGACTGCCGACAGGAGCCTCTGGATTGTCCCCTCGGGAGCATCGTCGAGAACATAGAGGATGCCGACCTTGTATTCGTCCCCCTTGTCATAGCAGATCATCCCTAAGGGCTCACCGCAATCGGCGGCGATGAGGACACTGTCGTAATCGAATGTTACATTGACGTCGGGGCCGCATTCCTCACGATATCTGGCGAATATGGAATCCATCAATCCCCGCTCGCTCCTGCCGTCGACGATCTCTATCATAACGAGGGGAAAATCGTAGCTGACGATGATAATACATTCTGATGATAACGGCAAATTACAATGCGATCGAACCCGCGAAACGCTAAAAACCGACAATTAGGTAACATCTCCCGTGACCGCCATGAAGATCAGTGCAGTGAAACTATACGAGAACGGATTCATGAATCAGCCCTTCGCCTTCGGAGGCGAGGAGGGCCCCGACAAGTTCGATCCATCGGTGAGATACCGCTCCAGCCTTCAGAACTTCGTGATCGATACCGGTTCCGAGGTCATCCTGGTCGATACCGGGATGCCCGACGGAGTGCCTGATGCCGTACCCGACGATAAGACTCCCATCTACATGGGAACACGCATCGAGGACTACCTGGATGCGCTGAAGAGGGTCGGATATTCCCCATCCGATGTCTCACGCATACTGATCACCCATAAGCATGACGACCACACAGGGATGATATCCGCATTCCCCAACGCCAAGGTCTACATCGCACCCGAGGACGCGGACGCATTAGGACTGAAAGGGGACAACATCGTCAGGCTCGACTTCTCGGACGGGCCATACCACGAGTTCCCTGCATCCCAGAAGATAACGGATAACATCTACATGATCAAGGCCAGGGGCCACACGTACGGCAACAGCATGATCATCGCAGAGGACAAGGACCTGTTCTACATGTTCCATGGGGACATCACATACACCGACGAGGCTCTCTATGAGGACAAGCTCTCTGTGGTCTTCGAGGATATCAAAGCGGCAAGGGAGACACTCAACAACGTGCGTGCGTTCATCAGGAAGCACCCCACCATCTACCTGTCCACCCACACCCCGCTCGGATACGAGAACCTGGAGGACCTGAGAGTGGTCGACCTGGACAACCCTCCGGAATCGATTCCGGTGGGAGAGATCGTCTACCGCTCAGCGACAGGGAAGTACATCTGCGGGATATGCGGATTCGTGTACGACCCCGAGAAGGGGGATCCCACACAGGGAATCCCTCCGGGAACGCCGTTCTCGGAGCTTCCGGACGATTGGCATTGCCCCAGGTGCAAAAGGGAGAAGTCCAACTTCAACCCGGCTTGAATAAGGCATAAACTTCAATGGGAGCAGCGCTCCCTAAACTCCTTTTAATCCATTTCTTTGTCCGAATAAATGTCCGAATAAATGTCCGAATAAAATCCATTAGTGATGAACACCAGCAATATCTTATAACCTATATCGACATATCAGGACAAGTGATATAGTGTGCGGCTATCAACCCAAATTCACCGTCTCTTCAAAGAGCATCAATCTGATATCAGAGATATCCGCGCTGGTCACAAAAATGGACTATCACTCCCTGAATCGCAATCTGAAACTCAGAAAAAAGAACAGAGTGAGATCGATACAGTCCTCTCTCCAGATCGAAGCAAATTCCATGACCGTGGAGCAAGTCACGGACATCATGAACGGAAAGAAGGTATTGGGGCCTCCCAGGGATATCAAGGAGGTCAAGAATGCCATCGAAGCGTACAAATTGCTCCCAGAACTCGACCCCTATTCAATCAAAGACCTGCTCAGAACCCACGGCATAATGATGGCTGATCTCACAGATCAATCGGGAATGTTCAGAACCGTAGGAGTCAACGTGGTCAACAGCAGCACAGGCGAGGTGATCCACTATGCACCCCATCCGGACTACGTCCCCAGGTTCATAGAGGAATTGATGCAGTGGGCATCAACATCCGAGGACCATCCACTGATCGTCAGCTGTGTCTTCCACCATGAATTCGAATACATCCATCCCTTCACGGATGGCAACGGAAGAACCGGCAGGCTATGGCAGAATCTGATCCTATCCAAATGGAACTCTGTCTTCGAATGGATACCTGTAGAATCAGCCATCAGGGACCGTCAGTCAGAGTATTACAGGTGCATCAGGGAAGCGACCGACCTCAATGATACCTCGGTATTCATTGATTTCATGCTCGAATCGATCAAGGAATCATTGCAGAAAACAATGAAAGATTCAGCAGACAGCCTTCGCTCAAAGATCCTCTCCATGATAAAGGGAGGAAAGTATACGACAGCGGCAGAAGCGGCGGAAAAACTCGGAGTCTCTGAGAAAACCATCGAACGTGAGATAGCAATGCTGAGGGATGAGGGCGTCATCGTGAGAGAGGGTTCTAACAAAACAGGCTCTTGGAAGGTTGTCCGCCGTCGTTGACCGATTATAACCGTCCACTCCTGCTGCGACGGTTCTTCTATACGATATTTAGGTAAGTTTTTATAGAAGTTCTGTTCTATCAACAACTAGTGAACCAACGGTTAACAACCGAGTGATCCATATGACGGACATAGACGAACTGCTATCTATAATCGAGAACCCCACGAGAAGGAGGATCCTCGAATACCTCACGAGAGAGCCGAGCTATCCGCTCCAGCTCTCCAAGGAACTAGGTATCAGCCAACAGGCCGTCATGAAGAATCTGGCACTGATGGAGCAGACAGGGATGCTCATGAGTCATCCCGAGGAGAGCAGCATGGGTCCGACAAGGACCGTGTACGCCCCCAACAGGCAGTTCACGCTCATGATTGACCTGCACGACAACATGTTCACCACCCGCCTCATATCGACGGGATACGCGGACAGCAGGGAATCATCCTCCATCGATGCCGATGCGGCGATCGCTAGGCTGAAGGAGCTTGATTCGAAGATAGACGAATTGGACAGGGAACGCGCATCGCTCCTCGACGAGAGGAATTCCGTTATGAATTCGCTCAACAGCGCCATAAGGAACGAGCAGGACCCCGTCCGCAGGAAGGAGCTGTACTCACAGCTCGACGAGATGATCAAAGATAATCAGAAGGAGGTCTGAAGATGGTAAACGAGAAAGCGATCAAGGTCGCAGAACTGAAGCCCGGCGAGTCCGGGAGGGGAATCGCAAGATTGGATTCCGAGCTCATGGGGGTCCTCGGCATCAAGAACGGGGACATCATACAGATCGACGGTTCCAAGAAGACCGCGGTCAAGGTCCTCGACGGATATCCGGAGGATGCCAACAGGGGTATCATCAGACTTGACAACATCACAAGGAAGAACGCAGGCGTGACCTCGGACGACCGCGTATCGGTCAAGAAGATCACCGTTAACGGTGCGGAGAAGATCACCTTCGCACCCTCGGGAGAACTGAGGCTGCAGGGCGGAGAGGACCATCTCAAGCAGATCTTCCAGGGACTCGTACTGTCCAAAGGGGACGTGCTGCCGGTCAACGTGATGGGCAACAAGATGGCCTTCGTGGTGAAATCCTTCACCCCCACTGGCACAGCCACCATGATCACCGCCGACACCAAGGTCAAGATCACCAACAAACCAGCCGACGACGGGGGAATCCCCAACGTGTCCTACGACGACCTCGGAGGTCTCGGGGACGCTGTGAGGAAGGTCAAGGAGATGGTCGAGCTGCCGCTCAAGCACCCCGAGCTCTTCAAGAGGCTGGGCATCGAACCTCCTAAGGGAGTCTTGCTCCACGGACCGCCGGGAACCGGTAAGACCATGCTGGCGAAGGCTGTAGCCGGAGAGACGAGCAGCAACTTCATGTCCATAGGAGGACCGGAGATCGTCAGCAAGTTCTACGGGGAGTCCGAGGGCAAGCTGAGGGAGATCTTCAAAGAGGCCGAGGAGAACTCGCCCAGCATCATCTTCATCGACGAGATAGATTCCATCGCACCCAAGAGGGATGAGGTCAGCGGAGAGGAGGAGAGACGTATCGTCGCCCAGCTCCTGTCGCTGATGGACGGTCTGAACTCCAGGGGAAAGGTCGTCGTCATCGGAGCGACCAACAGGCCCAACGCGATAGACGAGGCACTGAGAAGACCCGGAAGGTTCGACAGGGAGATCGAGATCGGTATTCCCGACAGGGACGGAAGGCTGGAGATCCTGCAGATCCACACCAGGGGAATGCCTCTGGACAAGGACGTGGACCTGGAATGGCTCGCCGACAAGACGCACGGTTACGCAGGTGCGGACATATCCGCTCTGACCAAGGAAGCGGCCATGACGGCCCTGAGAAGGGTCCTGAAGGACGATGTGGAGGCCGAGAACACCCCCATCGAGGTGCTGAACAGCATCGTCGTCACCAAGGATGACTTCAAGAACGCGCTCAAGGACATGCAGCCCTCGGCCATGAGGGAGGTCCTGATCGAGAAGCCCAACGTCAAATGGGAGGACATCGGAGCCTTGGAGGAGGCAAAACAGGAGCTCAAAGAGGCTGTGGAATGGCCTCTGAAGTTCGGAAAGGTCTTCGAGCACATGAACGCAAGGCCTCCGAAGGGTATCCTGCTGTACGGTCCTCCGGGAACCGGTAAGACCCTGCTCGCCAAAGCTGTAGCGACTGAATCCGAGGCGAACTTCATATCCGTTAAGGGACCGGAGTTCCTCAACAAATGGGTCGGGGAATCCGAGAAGGCCGTCAGGGAGACGTTCAGGAAGGCAAGGCAGGCATCGCCCTGTGTGATCTTCATGGACGAGATCGACTCCATAGCTCCCGAAAGGGGTACCGGCAGCGACAGCAACGTGACCGAGAGGGTCATCTCCCAGATGCTCACCGAGATGGACGGACTGGAAGGACTGAGCGACGTCGTTGTCATTGCAGCTACCAACAGGCCCGACATAATGGACCCCGCCCTCCTGAGGCCTGGAAGATTCGATAAATCGATCTACATCGGACCGCCGGACGAGGCATCGAGGAAATCCATCTTCGGAATCCACACCAAGAGCAAACCTCTGGCCGACGATGTCAGCCTTGACGAGCTCGCACAGCGCACCGAAGGCTGCACCGGAGCAGATATCTCTGCGATATGCAACGAGGCGGTCATGAACGCCGTGAGGGGCATCGTGAAGCCCGGAAAGGTCCCCACCGACGAGGAGATCAAAGAATGCAAGGTCTCCATGGCGGACTTCGAGAAGGCCCTGGACAAATACGGTCCCAAGTCAAGGCAGAAGCTGAGCGACTACGACGGTCAGTGAAAACATTTTCAATGAAAGGAAGGGGGTTTCCCCCTTCCAATAAATTGTTTTTCAAAGATCTCAGTTGATTACACCGATGAGTTTGGAGCTCTTCAGGGTCTCGTGCATGGTGAAGGATCCCAGCTCTCCGAGAGATACCTCAGCATCCAGCTTCAGTACGATTCCGCTGACGGTGTCAAGATAGATCGCGTACTTGGC
The DNA here is from genome assembly GCA_045588265.1 of Candidatus Methanomethylophilaceae archaeon. Taxonomy (GTDB): domain Archaea; phylum Thermoplasmatota; class Thermoplasmata; order Methanomassiliicoccales; family Methanomethylophilaceae; genus Methanoprimaticola. Next base: position 11,083 of record JAZNDX010000021.1, read on the forward strand.
GGACGCTCCGTCCTCAGAGTAGTTGACCTCATACTTGTCGCACTTGATGTCTCCGAATATGGTCTTGAGGGTCTCGGTTCCGGTCTTCTTGAGCTTGATGTCCTTTCCAGTTTCTTCCTTGATCTTCTTGTTTAGCTCATCGATAGAAGGTGCGATCTCATCGGAGATCTCCTTCCAGGTCATGGTCTTGATGACGGGCTCTTCTCCGTCTTCGTCAGGCATCTTCACCTGATAGGATTTGTCTTCGTTGACTGCGATAATCTCGATCGTCGCATCCTCGCTGATGATCAAACCGCCCATGTTCCCTTCCATATGCATTACCTGCGTGTCACCGACAGAGAATGTCGGCTTGATCGCGATGACGGTACCGTCGCGGCTGGGGTCGGAATTGTTGTTGTTCATCATGACAACGGCAACAGCGACAATGGCGACGACAGCAACGACCGCTATGATTCCAATCATTACTTTCTTGTCCATCAGATTCCTCCTTTGGGATGGATATTGGATGAGATCGGATATATTTATACGAAATAGAAAAACCTGGTCGCATCATTTGTAACGACTAACAACGTGTATTTATAGAAGTGAAAACACTCTTTCACACATGGACAGACTAGGACTTATCAACACAACACGTGCCATCCTAGCGAAGGCAGGTTTCGATGTCTCGTCCGCACTGACGCTCAGAGGGATCTGCTTCGATATCGTGGCCCGCAGGGACCAGCAGGTATTGATAGTGAAGGTACTGAGCAACATAGACGCATTCTCCAAGGAGAACGCAGAGGAGATGAAGGTACTGGCGGAATCGCTGGGAGCCACCCCTCTGGTGACCGGCGAGCGCTCCAGCTCCGGAGCCCTTGAGCCCGGTATCGTCTATTCAAGATTCAACATTTCGATCGTCTCCAACGAGACGCTGGCGGATCTCCTTCTAGAGGAGGCACCGCCGTTCATATTCGCCGCACCAGGCGGATTATACGTAAGATTGGACAGCGAACTCCTGAAGGCCGCGAGGGAGGAGAGAGGCATCAGCCTAGGGGTCCTGGCGGAGACAGCAGGGGTGTCCAGGCGTACCATCCAGATGTACGAGTCGGGTATGGGCGCCATGATCGATGCCGCCCTGCGCATGGAGGAGTTCCTGGAGCTCCCGATCATAGAGCCCATCGACCCGTTCACGTTCAAGAGCGAGGAGCGCCTGAAGGAGCAGCGCGAGACACCGAGCTACGACGACTCCTTCGCACTCAAACAGCTGTCCACGTTGGGATTCACAGTAAGACCGGTCGTCAAGAGCCCGTTCGAGGCCGTATCCAACAGCAGCAACGCAGTCATGCTCACCAGCCTGGGTTCCGATGACCAGAAGGTCATGGAGAGGGCCATAGTGGCATCAGAGCTCTCGAGGATAATGGACCGTTTCTCTGTCCTCATCGTGGAGAAGAAGCACGAGAGGGACAACATCAACTCCACTGCAGTGGTCTCCAACGAGGAACTGAAGAAGATCGACGAACCCAACGAACTTACCAACCTAGTGGCGGAGAGGGGAACGAAGAGATGATCACACTGGAAATCAACGGATGCCAGGTCGACATCCTTCCGGTGGTCAACGGATTGGTATCGGAAGCGGACAGGGTCCGCCAGGAATTCTCTGAACATGAGGCATATGCCGCAGCGCTGAGCATAGAGGGGATACAGTGCCTGAAGAACAGGCGCAACATCGAGGACACCTTCGACGTCAGCGAACTGGACATGGTATACGCGAACCATCTGGAGCGTTTCGGGAAGGTAGAGATACCCTCCCCCGCGATGTACACATTCATCGACCTTGTGACTGAGAAAGGACTGTTCTGTCTCCCGTTGGATATGAATGATTCGGATTTCACAGAACTGTACGTGGATACGGTAGGAGTGATGGAGTTCGTCAGGGAGCACGGGGTCGCTAAGAAAGGGATGAAGAGGATATTCGACGGCAGCACCCCGGAGAAGCTTGCGAAGCAGTGGGATGCCTTCGTGAACTCTCAGTTGAAATCGTACAGCATCCTCTCCGAGAAGAGGGAGGAGCACATAGCAAACGAAATAAAAGATATCACGAATTACAAGAAGAACCTGCTGGTCATCATCGAGGTGGAACGCTTGGATGGTGTACTCGCAAGGCTGGAGCGATCGTATGGCGTGCGACGAGTGCGACAGGTGCAGGGAACTGGGATACAAATTCTGTATCAGATGCGGGCAGAGCTTCGCCGAAGAAGCGAAAGCACCCGAGCAGCCCGCCCAGAAGGAGGAGGGACTTTTCAAGGAATCTATCCTCAGGCAGCTGGTGCTCCCTTCGATGATCATCATCTTCATCGGAATGGTGGTCAGCATCGTCGTCATGCTGCTGGACTTCAACGCCGTGCTGAGCTACATGGAGACCGAGACCGTCGACCTTTGGGTGTGGTTCGCCGGAATGATCAGATTCTGCACTCTGACCGGTTCCGCATCGCAGGTGTACTTCGTCTTCCTGGCCGTGGTCGCTATAGCGTGCGTGCTCCTCGTCCTATGGGATTCAAGGGAGTTCTTCAAGCCGGGAGAGGGATACTTCGACAGGACGGATAAGACCCCTCTGTTCTGGTGCGGACTCCTCATCGGGAGCATCCTTGCCCTGGAGCTGCTCATCACGGGATTCTTCAGTCTAATCGGTATGGGAATAACGACGCCAGGAGGCCTGTTGGATCTCACGCTGGAAGAAGCGCTCTATCTGTTCACAGAAGCGGCGGTATGGGAGGAGCTGGCGTTCCGCGTAATCCTGTTCGGACTGCCCGTGGCGATAGTCGGTCTGGCCTGCAGGGAGAAGGGTGCCCTGAAGTGCCTGCTGGGAGGCTTCGGCCCTAGCAAACTGGCCATAGCGTTCCTGATATTCTCGTCGGTGCTGTTCGCATTCGCCCACGTGGACTCGTGGGGGGTAGGAAAGTTCTTCACCGTGATCCTGGGCGGATTCATGATGGGATACGTCTTCATGAGGTTCGGCCTGCATGCTGCGATCCTCTGCCACCTGATCAACGATTTCACGTTGGTCTGGACCCTGGGCATCGGAGAGATCTTCGCCAGCCTCATGATCCTGGGGATCGTCGGATTCGGAGTGCTCAACCTGCCCCTGCTGTTCAAGAAGACGTACAAGGGTCTGAAGAAGGTGAAGGGCCTGCCGCTGACGAGCTTCTACGTGGCGGCTGTAGATGTACCTGTAGCAGATGATACGCCTGTAGAGACCCCAGCGGAACCTCAGGAAGAGATCCCGGAGACAAGGCTCAGGGAGATCGAGGATCAGGACGACAGCCAGGGTCCTAAGACTGACTGAGATTCCTCGGCGGACTCGTAGGTCTTCGATTCTATCACGAAGTTGCGGTCGTAGAACCTCAGCTTGGGCATTATCCTCGAGAAGTCTATGGATCCCTTGCCGATGGTCAGGTGCTCGTCCTTCTTACCGCAGTTGTCGTGGATGTGGATGTTGGTGATCCTCTTGCCGAAGGTATCGATCATCTCGTCGATCTGACCGACGGTGTTCGCATGGCCAATGTCGAAGCATATCCCGAGGTCGGTGCCTTCCACTATCTCGTTCAGTTCGGCCGCCGTACGGCCGAGGAAGAAGTACATGTCCGGCATGTTCTCTATCGCCAAGGATACGCCGTATTCGGACTGGGCCTTATCGAGCTCCTTCATGGATTCCTTCGCATGTGCCAGATATCTGTATTCTATACCGTGGACGGACATCGAAGAAAGTCCCGGATGGATCGTGGCCCTGTCGATACCGAGTTTGTTCGCGGCCTTGATCGTGTCCAACGTCTCCTTCATCGAACCCTTCCTGACAGGCTCGCAGATGGATGCTATGTTGATGTCGCATATCGGCGCATGGACCGAATAATGGAGGTCGTAGGACGGTAGAAGTTCCTTGAACTCCCTGTAATTGGAGACGATGTTATGACTGGCCTCCGAGAAGATCTCCCACAGTTCGAAGTTGCCGACTATCCTGTCGAGCCATTCCTTGGGAGGGTCCGACGAGAATGCCGTGCAGGATACTCCGATCAAATCCTGACCTCCTCGCCGTTCACCGTCACCGGGGCTACTATGTCGATCAGTCCCTCGATGTCATCGTCCTCTATGCAGACCTCTATAGCACCCAGGACGGGGTTCTTGTCCGCGAAAGACACCTTCCCTACAGTCGCCACCTGCTTGTTCAGGTTCACCCATGTCTTCCCTCCGCGCCTGTTCTTCAGCATCACGCCGCGGGTGGCATCCAGGATCTTCTGCTTCCTGATGAGCTTGGAGAAGTGGTCTATGGTCGCCTTCCCCCTCAGACATGTCCCGTCATCCTCCAATTCCGCATCGGGGAATATGTGCAGGACGGCGGCGGCTACCTTCTCCGGATCCTCGCTGGGATTCACCGGGCAGGTTATGGTTACAGAGGTCATGCCGATGGCATCGGAATGGAGCATAAAAACACCTTGCCAAATCCATATTATGTACGTATGCGATAGGGGCATCCTATGAGGGACGAGATACTTTCGGCCGCCACAAGCAAGGGGATTTTCTTCTCCCCCGACGCTATGGAGATGATACTCTCCAACGACAGGCCGATGGAGTTCGTCAACACAGTGTTCGCCCATCTGGCAAGGAACATGATGTTCGTCAGCAAGCAGGACATCATGGACTGCATCGCCGGAGACAAGATACTCCACGAGTCCCCCAAGGAGATCAAGCCCAACAACAAGTTCACCTCCGACCTCACCGTGGTCAAAGGTACGGACATCACCGGGGAATCCACCTGCGAAGGCAAGGTCAACGACTTCGCCAACTACTTCAAGGCCAGGTTCTACGTGATGAAGAGGCTGATCGAGAAGCGCAACGACTTCGGAAAGGCCATGTCCATCGAGAGGGCCAGGACCCTTGACAGGGAGGTCCGCATCATAGGCATGGTGTTCGACAAATCCACCACTAAGAACGGCCATACCATCCTCAGCCTGGAGGATGACACCGACATGATGAAGATATTCATCAGCAAGGATTCCCCAATCGCCAACGAACTTTTCGTTACGGATGAGGTCATAGGTATCGTCGGGAAGCCAAACTCCAGGATGGATATGATAATGGCGGAGAAGGTCGTCAGACCGGACATCCCCAAGTCGAACCAGTGGGAGCTGAGCGATTCCACCTCCAAGATCGCATTCCTATCCGACTGCCATGTGGGAAGCAGCACTTTCCTGGTCCCGCAGTGGGAGAGGATGACGAAATGGCTCAGGGAGCACGCGTTGGAGGAGGGGATCAACTATCTGGTCTTCCCTGGTGACGTCGTGGACGGTATCGGAGTGTTCCCGGATCAGGACAAGGAACTGGACATCCCGGACATCTACCTGCAGTACGAGAAGCTCGCAGAGTATCTCAAGGAGATCCCCGACCACATCAAGATGGTCATCCATCCCGGCAATCACGACGCCGCACGTCCCGCAGAGCCCCAGCCCGCTTTGAATTCAGTGTTCACCAAGGGATTCGACTCCAACATCCTCATGCTCGGGAACCCCGTGTATCTCAATGTGGAGGGCAGGACGGTCCTCACATACCACGGCAAGAGCATCGACGACTGGGTAGCAGCCGTCCAGTATCTTACGTACGAGGATCCGCTGAGGGTCATGAAGGAGATGTGCATAAGACGCCATCTGGCGCCCATCTACGGCCAGAGAAATGCCCTCGCACCGGAGAAGAAGGATTACATGGCCATGGAATACGTCCCCGACATCTTCGTCTCGGGCCACGTCCACGGCGCAGGCCAGCTGCAATACAACGGGGTCCGTCTGATCAATGCATCCACATGGCAGAGCCAGACAGAGTATCAGAGGATGCATAACTTCAATCCCGACCCAGCCATCATGCCAGTAGTCGATCTTGGCAGTGGAAAGGTCGAGATGAGGGATTTCAACTGATCGTCAATTCTTCAGAACGAAGAAGACAGAAATCCCGCTCAGGACCAACGAACCGGCCTACTGTATTATAAACTGAACAAGAACTCTAATTGTAAGGACACGGAAATCAGACCTCCAAAGTGACCTGTTCACTATAGAACCCTACATAGAAGCAAAAATCACCTCCTGCCGATGTAGAACTAAGGGACTGATCAGGAAATCCGTCGCTTGATAGATTTCCTTGAAACGACGGATTTCCTTCCGCGTCTGAATTACTGAGAGGACCAGAAGCCAGGGTTTTTCAGGAGGCTTCTGGTCCTTGCCACCACAATACAATCTTTCGAGCAGATTGATGAAAACTCACTAGAAAACCAACGAGTCGCCCCATGTTTTATAAATCGGTCATGTAATCTTTCATTAAGGACGCAGTTCGGACCCCCGAAGGGGTCCTGGTTCATTAAATAATGAACCATCTCAGCAACTCAGACAGCGTCCGGATTGCTGAAAGGACCAGAAGCCATGGCTTTTCACGGGGCTTCTGGTCCTTGATACCATCGGGCATTTTATGCACCTCCCGTAACTATAGGACAGAGCCGGAAACCCATCGCTTCAAGGAAATCTATCAGCGACGGATTTCCTTCTGCGTCCAGAACCATACTCTTTGGACGAGTAAATAAGATGTCTTCGGCTTTCTAAGGTTTATAGTTATTAGGGATGCCTCTGAAAAATGATGAAAAAGAGGTTTATGCCGCTGAAAACGGCTATTGATCAGATCTTGAAGTGAGCCTTGACCGCCGGCCTGAACAAATAATAAACAAGCACCGCGAAGATGACCGCTCCGATTATTCCCGCCAAGGGGGAGACGGTGATCATTATGATGCATCCTATAAGGCTGAGCACCCAGAAGATCAGCGACATATACCAGAAGAAGGCCCATCCGAACCAGAAGCCTACCCCTACGATGAGATAGATCATACCGAGGACGAGTCCTCCCGCTCCCAAGATGGTGCACAGATCCGCTCCGGTGATACCGCTCACCTCTGCTTGGACCAGGGCCTCGTCGAGGATCTGGACGAACTCCGAGAAGTTCATGACGCCCAGAGCACCCAGGACCAGCACGAAGACGCCCAGGAGGATGTTCAGTATCCCGATGACAGATATCAGGACCGGACGTCCGTATTCCGAATCGTTTGACATGATGGACTAACTGAGCTCGGAGTACATATATGATATTATTATAGAAAGGAAAAAGAAGGGTTGTTGCCGGCCCGAAGGCCGGCTGAAGATGATTGATAAACGGTTTACTGTCCCTGCAAAAAGACCCAAATGATGATCGCGAATCCGGCGATGAGCATTCCGTAGGCCACTATCCAGGTTATGTTGAAGAACCTTCTGAGCTTCTTCGGGTCCTCCACCATCTCCTCGTAGCGTTCCTCCATCGACTTCATCGCCTTCACGCTCCCATCATGCCTTCTTCAGGTGCTTGAGCCTTGTGGTGTTCTCTCTTTCCATCTCTTCGAGACTGAATTTGATGAACCTTTCGGACTCCTTGAGCTCGGGAATGATCTTGAACTCGAGTGCGTTCACTCTTCTCTTGGTCTTCTCGATCTCGTCAAGGAGCTTCTTCATGGTCGTCTCTACCTCTGCGGCGCGGACGATCGTCTCGAGAAGCTTCTCGAAGGCGAGCGATGCGTCCTCGATGTAGGCGGATGTGGAGATGACTCCGTATCCCTTGTCGACCATCGATACATGGAGATGCTCGGCCTCTACCTTGGGGACGACCATTCCCATGATGCTCTTGCTCGTGACATTCACCTGAGGGTCACCCTTCAGGGCGTATGCCGCGGATTTCACGGCGACCTCTCCCTCTACCGCACGGGCTATGGTGATTGCGTGCATGGCGTTCTCGTAGTCCGAGGAAACGCCTGCGCGCATCGCCCTGGCCTTCTCCAGGATGTCGAAGAACTCGATGATGAGACCGTCTCTCTTCATCTTGAGGACCTTGTGACCGCCTTGGGTCAGTTTGATCCTGCTCTTCAGCTGGAGCAGTACCGAACGGTTGGGGGTGACATCGTGTGCTCCCACGGATATCAAGCCTTCTTGGGCAGGTACTTCTCGATGTACTTACGGCTGATCCTAGTGATCTGGTCGAGATCGAGAGCTGTGAACAGTTCCCAGCCGAGGTCCAGTGTCTGCTCGATGGAACGGTCCTCTTCCTGACCCTGCCTGACGAAGCGGTCCTCGAAGAGGTCCGCGAACTCCAGCAGTTTCCTGTCCTTTGCGGACAGAGAGTCCTTTCCGACGATTGCCACCAGTCCACGGAGGTCCTTACCCTCTGCGTATGCCGCATAGAGCTGGTCGGACACTCCCTTGTGGTCCTCACGGGTCCTGCCCTCTCCGGTTCCTCCTCCCATCAGACGGCTGAGGGATGACGAAACGTTGACAGGCGGGTAGATACCGTTCCTGTGCAGGTCCATGGACAGAACGATCTGTCCCTCTGTGATGTATCCAGACAGGTCGGGGATCGGGTGGGTGATGTCTCCTCCGGGCATGGACAGGATGGGGATCTGTGTGATGGATCCCTTCTTTCCCTTGATCCTTCCCGCACGCTCGTACAGCTGTGCTAGGTCGGTGTACATGTAACCGGGGTATCCACGCCTTCCGGGCACCTCTTCACGGGCTGCTCCGATCTGACGCAGTGCCTCACAGTAGTTGGTGATGTCGGTCATGATGACCAGCACCTGCATACCGAGGTCGAATGCCATGTACTCTGCGGTGGTGAGACCGAGACGGGGTGTCAGGGTACGCTCCACAGCGGGGTCGTCGGCCAGGTTGAGGAACACGACAGCGTTCTTCAGTGCACCTGTCCTCTCGAACTCCTTCATGAACATCTGCTTCTCTTCGTTGGTGATTCCCATCGCGATGAACACGACAGCGAACTCCTCGTTCTCTCCGCGGACCTTTGCCTGACGAGCGATCTGAAGAGCGATCTCGTTGTGGGGAAGTCCAGAGGCGGAGAAGATAGGAAGCTTCTGTCCCCTGACCAGGGTGTTCATTCCGTCGATGGTGGAGATACCTGTCTGAATGAAATCAGAAGGCGAGTCCCTTGCCCAGGGGTTGATAGCCGCTCCGTTGATCTCCAGCTCCTTCTCGGGGACGATGGGTGCACCGCCGTCGAGAGGCTGACCGGATCCGGAGAGGATCCTTCCGAGCATGTCCTTGGACACAGGCATCTTCATTGTCTCGCCGAGGAACCTGACGGATGCATCCCTGTCGATACCGGATGTTCCTTCGAACACCTGGACGACGACGACCTCATCCGAGGAATCGAGGACCTGTCCTCTCCTGGTGGTTCCGTCCGAGAGCCTGATGTTGACCATTTCCTTGTATCCGACGGGCTCTGTCTTCTTCACGTAGATGAGAGGTCCGGCGATCTGGGAGACGGTCTTGTACTCTTTACTGATTGTTGCTTCTGCCATTGGAATCACGCTCCGAGCTCCCTGAACTGTGCCTCCATGTCGGCGTCCACAGCCTCGAGTTCCTCGTCGACCTTGGGCTCGTATTTGGCCTGGTTGAACCTGGTCCTCACGGGGAGGTATGCGATCTTGTCGACGGGTGCGCCTGCCTGCAGTGCCTTCTCCGAGAGGTCGGAGTACTTCTTGATCAGGCTGAGCATCTTGTACTGCCTCTTGAGGGGACAGTAACAGTCGACGGGATCGTATGCGTTCTGCTGCAGGAAGATCTCACGGATCATCTTGGCGACCTCGAGGGTGACCTTCTGCTCGTCCGGGAGTGAGTCGGATCCGACCATCTGGACGACGTCCTGCAGTTCTGCCTCCTTCTGGAGGGTCTTCATGGCCCATGCCTTCAGTGCGGGGAAGTCCTCGGCTACATTTGCCTTGAACCAGTCCAGCAGCTGCTTGTCATACATGGTGTACGATGTGAGCCAGTTGATTGTGGGGAAGTGCCTCCTCTCACGCAGTTTGGTATCGAGTGCCCAGAAGACACGGACGATACGGAGTGTGTTCTGCGTAACAGGCTCGGACAGGTCTCCTCCGGGAGGAGAGACCGCTCCGATGACCGAGACGGATCCGTCGCCGCCGCTGAGGACCTTTGCCCTTGCGGCACGCTCGTAGAACTCGGAGAGACGTCCTGCAAGGTATGCGGGGTATCCCTCTTCTCCGGGCATCTCTTCGAGCCTTGAGGAGATCTCACGCATGGCCTCTGCCCACCTGGAGGTGGAGTCTGCCATGAGTGCGACATTGTATCCCATGTCCCTGAAGTACTCTGCGATGGTCATTCCGGTGTAAACCGATGCCTCACGAGCTGCGACAGGCATGTTGGATGTGTTCGCGATGAGGACGGTCCTCTTCATGAGCTTCATTCCGGTCCTGGGGTCCTCGAGTTCGGGGAACTCTGTAAGAACCTCGGTCATCTCGTTACCGCGCTCTCCGCATCCGATGTAGACGACTATCTCTGCATCGGAGTACTTTGCGAGGGACTGCTGTGTAACGGTCTTTCCGGTTCCGAATGCTCCGGGGATTGCCGCTGCTCCTCCCTTTGCGAGGGGGAAGACGGTATCCAGGACACGGAGTCCGGTGACGAGGGGGATATCGGGCTGATACTTCTCGACGACGGGCCTGGGGTTACGGACGGGCCAGTACTGCATCATGCAGACTTCCTTGCCTGCGATGATGGCGATGGTCTCATCGATGGTGTACAATCCGGAGTGGATTGCCTCGACCTTACCGTTGAGTCCGATGGGGACCATGATCTTGTGTTCCATGGGTCCTTCCTGGACGGTACCGATGACCTGTCCCTGGGAGACCTCGTCTCCCTCTTTCACTGTGGGAACGAACTCCCACTTCTTCTCATGATCCAATCCAGGTGCCGAGACTCCACGGTAGATGAAGTCTCCCATCTTGTCCCTCAGAACGGGGAGAGGCCTCTGAATTCCGTCGTAAACGGATTCCAGAAGTCCGGGACCGAGCTCAACGGACAGGGGTTTTCCTGTGTTTGTGACAGGCTCTCCCGGTTTGACGTTGTCTGTGTCCTCATAAACCTGGATGATGGAGTACTCGCCGACGATTTTGATGACCTCTCCCATCAGTTTCTCGTTTCCAACGTGTACGACATCGTACATCTTGGGTGAGATTCCTGTGGCGGTCACGACAGGTCCGGCGACCCTGTAAATTACACCTTCAGTGCTCATTCAATCATCCTCATTCTTGTATAAATCTACGCCAATCGCCCTCTTGACCTTCTCTCTGAGGTCGTCGTCCGATCCACCGACTGCCACTACGACAGGCTGGATGGACTCAGTCACCTTGTGTCTGAGGTTCGGGGGGAGATTGTCGAGGTCCTTCGCATCCACTGCGAGGATACCGATTGTTGGCTGGGAAATTGCTTCCAGCATCTTTTCTTGATAGTTTTCGTTGTTAGCTACGAATACACGCCTGATTCCGGCGAGCCTGAATCCGAGTGTGAACTCCTCACTGCCTATTACTGCGATTTCCATCAGATCACCAGCAGTCCTTTGATTACTTCTTTGTCAAGTCCGCTCTCGATACCCCTTGCGATCATCCTGACGTTCCTCGCCTCGATCTCCATGCTGATCATGTAGTCGATTATGGGGAGGATGGACAGCGGGTACTGCTGTGAGAACTTCTTTGCCTCATTTGCCTCATACTTCTTAGTCTCGAGGACAAGATCGCTAATGTTCATCTTGCCCGAGTCGACGAGTTCCTTGATGTAATCATAGAAGTCCAGCTGCGCAAGGTCGGGGAAGGTCTCCTCCACGGTCTTTGCGTCGATCAACTGTTTCGCCAGTTTTGCATCGATCTGCTTTCCGCCGGGGATGATGTATTCCATCACCTTCTCTTCGTCGATGTTCTCCATCTTCAGCTTCAGTATGGTCTCCAGATTCCTGACGTCGATCTCCTTCCTGATGTAATCAGAGAACATGCGGGCGGGGATCGAATTCGTCGGGATGATCTTGACCATCCTGATGTAGTGGAATTTGTCGACGTAATCCTCGATACGGCCCAGTGTGCCTGTCGCCTTATAGTCGGCGATGAGCTCGCTGGGGATGTCTACGGACTCTGCCTTGGAATAAGCAGCCAGAATCTCTTCCGTCGTGTCTAATGCGATGAGTTTGTCCAGATCTTCGTAGCTCAAGTTACCGGCGGGGACGAGATCGTCTCTGATACCGTCCGCCGACACACCATACGACTTGCCGCGGAGTATGACCTTCAGGTTCCAGTTGTCCCACTTCTGCAGGTATGCAGCCAGCATCGTGTGGAGTTCACCCTGTGAACCCTTCAAGAGAGCCTTGAAGTTGTTGGCCATGTATGCATAGGTGGCACGCTCGACCAGATCGACGCCGACCATCCTGTCCGAGAGATCGGTTATCTCTTTGGAGTAACCTTCCTCGGATACGAAACGGGCGACCTCGCTGACGCTGAGCTGCAACATCTTGTTGTAGTCATCCTCCTTGATCAAGAGCGACTTCTTAGCTTTCGCTCTGGTGACAGTGTATGCGTAGTTGCCTTTGCTTTTACTGAGCCCGAACATTGCCTTCACCCGAAGAGAATGTCGGACACGTCCTTGATGCCGCGGTCCCATACGGTGCGGAGGAGAGCAGAGTACTGCATGTCGATCTCGAGCTGCCCGTCCTCGCTCTGGAGGATGAGCCCTGCGACGATCCTACTGTCCTTCTCGACCGATTTGACCCCGAGCTGTTTGGCGGTGAACGAGTCGTTCTCCGACATGATTGCCTTGGGGTCCGGGATGATGGTCTTCGCGTACTCTACCATGCTCTTGTACTGTGCCAGTTTCTGTTCTTCCGGCGCATTCTCGAGCTCGGCGAGGGTCTCAACGAAGACTTCCGAGAGGATCTCCTTCTTCTTCGCAAGGACGATCTTCTTGCTCTCCAGCTCAGCGCTGGAGGCTTCCTGACGGTCCATGCGGTCGATGGCGTCCGCGAGCCTCTTGTTTTCGCTTTCTCTCAACCCGGCGATCTTGGCGTCTGTCTCCTTCTCGATGCGGGCGATCTCTGCGGCCGTCTCGGCCTCGATCTGTTTTGCCTTCGCATCGGAGATTGCCATGATCTCCGCGGTCACGTTGTTCAATGCCATGAGATTACCTCATTCTTTGAGGGGAATCACATACCAGGCAGTACGAAACATGCGAGAATTGCAATGACCAGTCCGAAGATAACGATAGTCTCAGGCAGCACCATGAACATCAGTGCTTTTCCCAGCATCTTGGAGTCCTCTGTGATTGCTCCTACTGCTGCTGCTCCGATGTCCTTCTGGGCCATTCCGGTTCCGAGACCGGCGAGTCCGACTGCGAGTCCTGCTCCGATTGCGATAAATCCAATTGCTGTGTCAACCATTTTTATGCCTCATTTACTTTTTTATCGGAAATAGTTTTGATGTGTTTGAATTTGAGGGGTGAGAACTCTGTTCCCTCTCCCTCATAGAACTTGATCATGAACTCGACGAGCTGCAACCTTAATGCGTGCAGTCCTCCGGAGAGGATGGCCAGGGTCCAAATCATAAGATGCAGGAATGCGAAGATCAGCAGACCAATAATTAGCATGATGATCGAGATCTCTCCTGCCTGTGCCGGGTCAGGGTCGATCCCGGCAATCATTCCAAGTGCGATATAGTTGAATGCCAGAGCCATTCCGGCCTTGGACATACCGATCGCAACAAGACGAGTGTATGAAAGTATGTTTCCGAATGCATCGACGGTCTCGATAAGGATCGACATTGCACCCTCGGTCTTCGCGACCAATACGGCACCGAGTGCGATGAGCACGATACCGACGATCAGTTCGACGAGGACGCTTGTCACGGTGAACATCTCACCGATCGTGTACTGGTCCATGATCAAGGCCCATCCGAATGCGTATGCAGCGACGACGACTCCGATGAAGATGAGGAAAGGTCCTCCCTTCTCGAGGAATCCGTGCTTGAATCCGTGCTGGACAGTCTTGTTGTAGATAGCTACGACGTATCCGATGAAAAGGTGCACGATTCCGACATATACGGACAGCCTGAGAAGCATTCCTACGAACTCAGGATCGATCTTTCCGACTCCGTGTCCGTTTATGAGGAAGCCTTCGAAGAACTCGTGCAGGTGATCCAGCCCGAGCAGTCCGGCCCATGTATATGTGACTGCGCCATCAACATACTCTCCGACGAAGTGCATTCCTAGAGCTTCTCCGAAGAAGAAGAAACCAAAGATGAAGGCCCAGATACCGCCGAAGAACAGAACTGTGGCGATTGCGCGCCAATCAGGGTTCTTAGCGAACTTAAGACCGTATGCACCGAGGATGATGAACGGGATAGCGTAACCGCAATCTCCGACCATGAATCCGAAGAACAATGGAAGGAAGATCGAGATCAGTACAGTGGGGTCGACCTCATTGTACTTGGGTACCGACATCATCTTTGTCGGATATTCGAATAGCTTAGTGACTTTGCCGTGCCTCATCTTTGTGGGCACGACCTGGAATCTCTCCTCCTGTGCATCCGACTCAGCCTGCCTCCTGCTGCGGTTCTCTTCGATCTCGACGCAGATTGCGGGTATCTTGGACTCGAGCTGGGCCTTTGCGGACTCAGCCTCGGGTGTGGGGACCCATGCATCGATCACGAACGAGTACTTGGTGGAAGCGATCCTGACAGGGAGGGTTCCCTTCTCAGAATCCACTGTGAGCGTCTCGTCGGTTGCTCTGAGGAAGTGTTTGTATTTCTCAAAAAGAACCTCTGTTTCCTTTGCGACTACCTCTTGCTCCCTGAGGGCGGCTGCCAGTTCGGCCTCCGTCTTCGAAAGGGCCGCGTCCACGGATCCGCTGCCTTCCGGCACCGCGATCTCCGAGAAACCGCATTCGGACAGGATGTTCTGGGCCTGCTGCCTGTCATCGTTCTTGACGAAGACGGCCACAATGCTTCCCAGCTTCTTGTCCATGGATACGAAGACCTCTCCGAGGTCGCCAAGGGCCTCTGTGGGGTCTCTCTCCACTGTTCCGACGATGGACTCTATGCTCTTGTAACCGGCATAGAGGTCAAGGTCGATCGGTAGTCTTGCAAGGAGCTCGAGATTCCTCTTCTTTGCGTTTAATTCGGTGATTCTCTGATTGAGATCATTCCTTCTGTCGGCCATGGCGTTGACCTCGGTATCGACAGATTCGACGCTGTCAGATGATATCTGGCTCCTGATTTCACTCTCTGAAATCGGTTGGGTCTTGGTATGCTTGTTGATACCAAGCTCCTTCTCCATCCCGCGCACCTTCAGAAGCCTCTCGGCTGTCTTGGGTGAGTAGGGACGGGGCGTTCCGAGGGTGAAACCCTCATCCGCGTCGACGGTATGATCGATCAGGTGGATGTTCTCAAGATCGTACAAGGCCTCAATGGTCTCGTCGATGCATGAGTTGGCACCCACGATCACAATCCTACTCATCGACTCAGGAAGAAACATTCAAAATCCTCTCAACTTCATTTTTAAGGAAATCTTTTGCTTCGTCCTTCTTCGCCTTGGATTGGTTGTCGATTAACTCGGCTTCCGTCTTACCGCCGGCAATCTTTGCATCATGCTCTTTGGCAAGTTTGTCCTTCTCCGCGGCGACTGCGGACTCGTAAGAGCTGCGCATCTGAGCTTCCGCGTCCTGAATTTTCTTCACAGAATCTCTGCGAGCATCTGCGAGAGCTGCTTTCTGTGCGTCCTCGGCCTTTACGACCTTGGCGTCAGCTTCCGCTTCCGCTTGTTTTATCTCCGTAAGTATATCAGTCCGGCTCAAATTTACACTCCCCGACTTGAGCCTTGTATCCTCAATATATTACTTAAAGGGTGTACCTTTTTTATTATAATAAGACGGAGTTAGTTGGAGGGGTAGGTTACACCCATTAAATAGGGGTGGATTAGACCTTAGATCTTCTTCTCCGGAGTATATTCCCGGAGCTTGATTTTCGCCTCTTCGAGGAGGTCTTTAGAGAGGTCGTCGGCGTAGCCTTCGCTGTAGACGATCTCCTTGATCCCCGCGTTGATGAGGATCTTTGCGCACATCGAACAGGGGTATGTCGTGGTGTAGATCGTCGCTCCGTCCACGCTGACGCCGAAGTATGCCGCTTGAGTCACCGCGTTCTGCTCCGCATGGACCCCCCTGCAAAGTTCGTGCCTCGTACCCGAGGGGACGCTCATCTTGACGCGGATGCAGCCCAGCTCCTCGCAGTGCTTCGTACCCTTGGGAGAACCGTTGTAACCTGTGGAAAGGACCCTCTTCTCCTTGACGATGACGGCACCGACCTTCCTTCTCAAACAGGTGGAACGGGAGGATACCAATTGTGCCATTTCCATGAAGTATTCGTCATTGCTGGGTCTTTCCATTTTCTATCCTTCCTCAGAGGTGTTACAACCCTACCGTTGTCATCATTTTAATATTTTTATACACCCAATCAATGTAAGGCCCGTGAACAGAGGGACGAAGGTCATCGCCGTTGCCGTCGGTATCATTGCGTTATTCCTCATCGGCGGGTATGCGTACATCCACGTCACCTCAGGTCTGGATTCTCCTCTGAGCGTCGTCATGTCCTCGAGTATGCAGCATGACAACAACGAATCGAGGATCGGCATCATCGATACCGGAGACGTCATGGTCATTCAGAGCCCCGACAAGGCCCATCTCGAGAGCTATGTCGAGGGAACGGTGTCGGGCTACAAGTCCTTCGGAGACTACGGATCTGTCATCATCTACGAGCGCGGGGACGACGTCAATCCCGTCATCCATCGCGCCATAATTTGGCTGAACTACAACGGCAACGGGACATGGAGCGCACCCTCCCTGCAGAACTACCAAGGCGATTGGTACTGCAACAACTCGACCAATTATCTCAAATTATCTGGCACATTGTATTTCGATGACATTACCCGCTCCGGTAAGGACGTCAAGATCAACCTCGATTCCCTTGAGAAACAGAGCGGTTACCTCACCATGGGGGACAATCCCGAGACCAACGCCTATTTCGATCAGGCCGCAGGTATCATCTCCCATCCCGTCGGGACCGAGGAGATAAGGTCGGTCGCCAAGCTGGAAATCCCCTGGCTAGGTGTCATAAAGGTATACATGACCGAGAGCAAGAGGGCCTTCCTCGAGCACGTGCCCAACTCCATCTACTGCCTTGTGATGATATTCGTTCTGATATTCTCGCTGATCTACTGCTGCGACATCTTCTACAAAAAGGAAGAGCTCATAGCGAAGTCATTCGAATGGAACAGATGGAAGTACGTCTGAACCTTTTCACTGTCCAGACTCGTTTCAGTGTCCTTCAAAGATTCTCACAAAAAGTGCAAGGACTTTCCCATTATTCTGAGTTCTATAGACATATGATACTATATCGTAAGGCAGTCTATCATCCGTGGTATAGTGAAAATGCTAACCAAACTATCAGTGATATCGATCATCGTAGTCATGATGATCTGTCCCGCAACGGTCCTAGTTACGCCGACTGATGCTGATAGCGATATCATCTACAAGAGATCTTGAAGATAACGATACCTTAACCAAAACAAAAAGACCCCCACCCCTCTGTTTCCACTGGAACACGAAAAAGGGGTGAGGGTTGTTTTTCTCACATCAAAGTCATCTGTTTGGGAGACTTGTAACTGTCAATATTCCTGAAGATATCATCGGTCTTCAGAAGATTCATCAAGAATTCCTGGGAGACACTCAATTCGATCTCCTTTGTACGTCCGGCCCTTCCGAATGATTTGACCCTTGCATGGACGATTCCAAGCATATCCAATTCCGATATCAGATCAGCAACTCTTCTCTGAGTTATAGCAGAGGTCCCTGTGATTTCGCAGAGATACTTGTAAGTGGAGAAGACATCTCCAGTGATCATCACATTCTTTCCTTCTTCAGTATTCTTGATGATACTCATTAGAACGACCTTTGATTGTAGATTGAGAGTCTTTACAACTTCAGCGACAGCATCCATCTCGACATTATCTTTAGCTGATTTCACATGAGCTTCAGATATCAGTGAATCTCCGTTTCTTTCAGCGATCTCAGCGGACATCCTCAGAAGATCCAAGGCCCTTCTAGCATCTCCTCCTTCCTGAGCCGTAAGAGCTGCACAGTAAGGAATGACCCCTTCTGAAAGGATCCCATCATCGAAAGCTTCCTTCGCTCTGTCATAAAGGATATCCTGCAATTGCTCAACAGTGTAAGGAGGAAAGATTATCTTCATCTCTCCGAGTCTGCTCTTGATCCTTGTACTAAGAAGATCTGTAAATTTCGTATTGTTCGTGATTCCTATAATCGATATCATCGAATTCTTCAAACCGCTGTTTATCGAAGTGAGATAGTAGAAGATGTCGTCTCCGTTCTTTGTGAATGTTCTGTCGATCTCATCAAGAGTTACGATGAAGATCTTGTTGTTCTCATCGATATAAGATGTGAGTTCCGTAAGGATCTTATCTACACTCCATCCTGTGAACGGGATCTTCCTTGAAGGATCAGATATAATCTGATTCGCGATGTTATAAAGGATACCGTAAGGTGTGTCCACGATCTCGCAGTTGATGTAGATAAAGGAACAGTTGCTCTCGAAAGGATCTGCTTTCTTCAATTCCTTTCCGATATAATTAATCACAGCTGTCTTTCCTGTTCCTGTCTTTCCGATAATCAGGATGTTCGAAGGTTTGTTCTTTGAGAGAGCAGGCGAGATGATCTCTGCGATCTGTCCGATTAGTTCATCTCTATGAGGTAGGTTTTCCGGAACATATGTGTTCAGAAGGATCTTTTTGTTTTTTATCAACGTATTCTTCTTCTCAATGTATTGAGTGAAAATGTTCGGTTCTACCATCTTTTCCCATCTCCAGTCGCTCATACCGGTTCGAGTATTTATTACCACTGTAAAACGAGTTTTTAATCGTTCGGTTTCCAATTGAAAATCTGTCAAAAACAACCATTCTGAATCCAAATCTCAGAATGTTAGCGGTAATGTCATTCTTCTTTTCATTATAGTAATATTTTATATCGTTTCAATGATAAGGAGTCCATATCAGAGGTAACTCTCATGAAAGGTTGGATCACTATCGGACTTTGCGTCGTTGGAATCTTGGCATTCATCGGCCTGCTCGTCCTTATCAACATGCTCATGGCTTGAAACAAGGGTACACACCCTTTCTCTTTTTCCAGTGGAAATGGAGGGGTGGGGGTCTTTGTCATATTGACCGCAGTACTAGTCTTTTTAATTCATATTCTGAAATGATCATATTCGGGTGTCCCTTATTAGAAAGTATACTCTGATTGCGCTGTCTGTATTGGCTTTCATCCTTCTGTTCGCATATTTCTCCGACGAGAGGAACATCGATTATCAGCTGTCGGGTGTGGTCCACGATATCAAGGCCTCTTCCAACGGATACATATTCTATATGGATACGGCAGAGGAATCGATACGCTGCTATTGTCCTGAATGTCCGAACGATATGGAATATTATGCTATCAGGGGCACCTTCTCTGATGACAGAGGCATCTTCTTCGTGGAAAGATGGTCGGATATTGATATCTACGATGATTATGATTGACCTTCTATGTTCGTGGCAGTGGATGATACGGATTCCATGAAGGGGAATTGCACTACGTTCCTAGCCACAGAGATAATCAGGGAATTCTCCGATTTGGACCTGATCGGGAATCCCAGATTGGTACGTCTGAATCCTGCAACGCCCTGGAAGACCAGGGGTAACGGTTCCCTTGTGATGAGATTCGGGAAGGGTGTCGGGAAAAAGCGTTTCATAGGTATGATCGACGGCAGGAGGATCTACTGTTACGACAGATGTTCTTCCTTCGAACCGGATCCGGAGATGATGAGGAAGAGGATCATTCCTCACATCGAGGCGCACCATGAGAATGATGCGGACCCCGGACTTTTGATTTCTAAAATCAAACCTTCCCAGAGCTTCTATTGGAGAGGCGTCAGGACGATCATGGACCGCAAGGTCATCGATGAGGAGATCGAGAGGATAGGTGGATTAACTTTCGAGATAGGCTGCGGAAGAGGATTGATAGGATGCACATGCGGGATGGCCTGGAGGCCGAGGGATTCCACCTTTGAACTATTGTCATACAGGCCTTCAAACAGATGGGGCACCGAGCGCATATTCGATTCTCTGACCATCAGGGATGTCGAACACACTTATTCTACAACGTTCAACAGCTGGGAAGATCGTATGCAGAAGGTTGCCATGGTCCCCGCGACCCCATGTCCGGTGATGTACGGGCTGAGAGGGGATTCGGAGAAGGATCTCATCGAGGCCGCGAAGCACATCTCCACAGAACCTATTGAGAGATGGATGGTCTTCCTGACGAATCAGGGAACGGATGACCATCTCATAAGAACCGGTTCCGAACCGGTCCCCAATCAATCTTACGTTCTCAAAGGAAGGATAGCTTCCCACTCCCGCCATGTCAAGGGAGGACATGTCTTCATCGATTTAGAAACATCCAAAGGGATGGTGGAATGCGGCGCATACGAGCCCTCGAAGGAGTTTAGGAATACGCTGGACTGGCTCATACCGGGTGACACGGTGGAGATGGTAGGAGAACTGAGGGATGAGCCGCGCACCCTGAACATCGAGAAAATACATGTCATCAGCACCGTCAAGGAATATGAGAAGATCTCCAATCCTATCTGTCCGAAATGCGGTAGGACGATGAAATCCGCCGGAAAGGACCAACCCTACAGATGCAAGGATTGTCACACCTCATCATCGGAAACTGTCACGGAGGAGAGGACGAGATGGATCGTCCCCGGATGGTACGAACCCCCCACGGCAGCGAGGAGGCATCTGTCCAAACCGCTCAAAAGGATGGATGAGGTGCAGCCTGTAGAGTTCCTGAGAGGGCGTTGTTGAGATTAGAGGAATATCATCGAAAGCATGCCTTTGTAGTGGGTACGCATACGGATGATGACGACTTCTTTCACTTCCGGGTCGGGTGTATCCCTTATCTCGTAGACGATACGGTCTGTCCGGTTGAGTCTCCTGGAGTATATGCTCCTGAACTGTCCGGAGAGCTCCTTATATCTGGGCGGGGATCTGAATGGATCCTCCGACAGCAGTTTCAACAGACTGTCAGCCTTTTCTTGGAGGCCTTCCCTCTTCAGTTCATCATAATCCTTTTCTGCCGCTTTATACAGCTTGACAATGTATTCAGGCATTCCAGGTCACCATGTCTTCGGAGGGTGTCTTTCTGGCATCCTCGATGTCACGCTGCATGTCTGGATCGGAGAGGAGATACAGGGTTTCGATTAGGCTGTCATACTCCTCTTTGCTTATCAGCATGACCTCGTTCCCCTTCGATTCTATGATGTATTTCTCGCCATTATCAACTTCATCCAGAATCGAGAAGAGGTGCTGTCTAGCATACGAAGGATTCACTACTGCCATATTATCAATAATATTGTACCGATATATGTACATATTTATGCTCGGAAAGTAATCGCATACTGTCATTGAGTTTTATTATATTCGTTGATTGACGTAGTAAGACAACGTCAATCTTTAATACTGATTATATATCAATCGCATAAAGGAATGATAACCATGGACGAAGTCGTGATTCTCAGCGCAGTAAGAACGCCCATCGGAAAATACGGAAAGACACTCACAGGCATCAAGGCCACAGACCTTGGTGCGATGGTCGTGAAGGAGGCTGTGAACAGAGCAGGCCTCCAGCCCACCGATATCGAGGAGTGCATAATGGGTAACGTCATCAGTGCCGGTCTAGGTCAGAATCCAGCAAGGCAGGCCGCCATCGGCGCCGGGCTCCCAGAGGAGATCGGTTCCTTCACAGTGAATGCAGTGTGCGGATCCGGAATGAAGGCAGCAATGCTGGCAGCGGATGCCATCAAGGCCGGCGAGTACAACGTCCTGGCGGTCGGCGGAATGGAGAGCATGTCCAACGCCCCTTACATCATGAACGGGGCCAGATGGGGTTACAGGATGAACGACCAGAAGGTCGTGGACGCTATGGTCCATGACGGATTATGGGATATCTTTAACGATCAGCACATGGGATTCACCGGCGAGATCGTCGCGGAGAGGTTCAACGTCACAAGGGAGGACGCCGACCAGCTGTCGGTGGAATCGCACCAGAAGGCGGCAAAGGCGATCAAGGAGGGCAAGTTCAAGAAGGAGATCCTTCCTGTCACCATCCCTTCCAAGAAAGGAGACATCATCTTCGACACCGACGAGGGTGTGAGGGAGGACTCCAGCATGGAGACCCTCGGAAAGCTCAAGCCCGTGTTCAAGAAGGACGGTATTGTCACAGCAGGGAACTCATCCCAGCTCAGCGACGGAGCTGCTTCGCTAGTTGTGGCTTCGAGGAAATGGGCCGAGGAGCACGGATGCAAGCCTCTGGCGACCATCGAGGCCTACGGAGAGAGGGGAGTCAAGCCCGAGTACATCATGGAGGCACCCATCCCGACTACCAGGCACGTCCTCAAGAAAGCAGGCATGACCATCGACGACATCGACCTCTTCGAGCACAACGAGGCATTCGCTTCCGCATCTTGCGCAGTGAAGAAAGACCTCAATGTGCCAGATGAGATTTTTAACGTCAACGGAGGAGCCGTCGCGCTCGGTCATCCGATAGGATGTTCGGGAGCCCGTGTGCTCACCACTCTGCTCTATGCGCTCCAGGACCGCAACAAGGATGTCGGTCTCGGAACCCTCTGCCTCGGTGGAGGGAACGCGGTGACGATGATCATCCGCAGGTGCTGATCTTCTCAAACCTTTCAGGGCCTTCGGGCCCTTTTGACCTCTTTTATGGTAACTCGTCTACCGGGGGTATATAGTCCACTTCGGATTTCGGCAGGAAGCTGGCCCCATACAGCGGCAAATGAAGAACACTGTTTTCATCCGTCATGATGTTCCCTTCACATATATTGATCCCTTTGCGATCCCTGTCCTTTTCCGAGAGCATGACCCTAAGGGATTTGGATCTCTTGTTCTTCCCGGATTTGACCTCGATGAGCTCTATGCTTTTGCGGTTCATCACGAAGTCTATCTCCAGAGTGCTGTCCTCTTTGGCGTAGTAATACAAAGGATAACCGTTCTTCACAAGTGCAGCAGCCACTGCGTTCTCCATTATGGCCCCGTTGTTGGCGAAGGGATCTGAGTTGACGATCGCACCTGGATCCGCATCGTCCATAAGCCATATCAGCAGACCGGTATCGCACATGTATGCCTTGAACATCGTTTCCTTGATGTTGAGCGACAGCGGAGGGTTCACACTGCTCAGATTGTAGCATCTGTAGACCATGCCTGCGTTTATCAGCCATTCCAAAGCCTCTCCGTAACGGTTCCTTCCGCCGGAACTCTTCTCGATATCCACGAATTGGAATTTCCGCCTGTCGGAGGCCAGCTGGGCGGGTATGGATGCCATGCACGCGAGGATCTTCATCCTATCGGTGTTCTTTTTCGAGTATTTGCCCGTATCCGCGCGGAGGATGTCCAGGATGTCCTTTATCACGGTCACGGTCTTGGCGTAGTCTTTGGTCTCCGCATAGGTCTTTACGGCCTCAGGCATCCCGCCCACTATCATGTATCTGCGGAAATGATCCGAGAGGAGCTTGTTGTATATCGGATCGATCGGGCATCCTTTGGAGATCGATTGTCTGGCCGCATCTATGAGTTTATCTTTGGCCCCTACGGCCCAGAGGTATTCCTCGAAGTCCATCGGGTACATGGTGAGCGTGTTGACATAGCCTAGCGGGGAAATCGGTTCGCTGCCGTCCGGTGAATCATCATTGTTGAGTTCCATGCCCAGGAATGAACCGGATGCGAAGATGTCGAACCTGCCGTCTTCCTTGAGCCATTTCAGGGATGAGAAGGCGGATTTGCTGGCCTGTATCTCGTCCAGGAAGATGGCGGATTTTCCGGGGGTGAGCTCTGTTCCGCTGTCTATTATCAATTTGTCGATTATGTTCTCCGCATTGAGGTCTCCCGAGAAGATGGAACGTTTCTCGGGCTGTCTTTCGAGGTTGATCTCTACATATGACTTGTAATTCTTGGAGAGGAATTTCCTTATGGAGAAGGTCTTCCCGACCTGTCTGCATCCCAGCATGACCAGGGGTTTTCTTTCTGGATTTTCTTTCCAGTGGGAGAGCTCTTCTTCTATCTTCCTCTTCATATCATATAGTATCCAGTATGTGTATTTAATATTTTAAATGAGGGAACTTTTAGAAAAAATCAACTTTAAATGAGGATATTTCTCGTTGGTTCACACAGGTAATGAAGGATCGTAGGCGACCTTTTCCTTGCCCTGATAATTCAGACTGGCTTCGTAATTGTAGGTGCCCTTGGACACCTCGAACACCTCATAGAACACCACCGTACCGCCGGGCATTATGGTCTCCGGTTTCTTGTAGTCGATGTATTCTTTGGTAAGATCCGACATGGAGTAGCTTCCGCCTCCGGCCTTGAGGGAGAATTCCCATATACGTACGTCGTCGGATATGCCGTCAGAGGCCTTGTCGTTCACAAGGTAGATCCTTAAGACGGCGAACTGCATTCCGTCTGCTGGAACTTCATAACCGTGATCGGTCTGAAGCTTGTCGGAGAAGGTGATCGAGCAGTTGTAACGGGCATCGGGATCGTCCCCTCCCGGGAACCCGGATGCGACTATCACGATGAAGGCTACGACCATGGCGAATATGATGACCGCCGGAAGGATCATGTGGGATCTCCTGTATTTCGGCGGGGGTGCGCTGAGGTAGGCGGTCTCGTCCTTGCTGGACACCGTCCTTCCGTCGGATTGGTATCTCTCATCTTCGGATGTGAAGGATGCTCCGCAGTAGGGGCACGAGGATATACCCTCCTCATGGTACTTGCCGCACTTCCAGCACATCTTTGCCATGGGAGATGGTAGGTGTTATTGGTAGATGAGCCTTTTGAGGATGATGATTCATCCCTCCTCCATCCAACCGTCCCGGACTGCCAGATATGGGAATATGCGAATACATCCAACTTAAAAAATAGAAATATTTAAATATCAATTTCTTAACATGTGTTATTTTTCTTCTACACGAAAAGTGTCTTTGTGCCCGTGTATATATACTGCCTTGGAGAAATTATATTTTTAATAAGATGAAGAGGGCTGCGATTGGTCATACTGTGTATACTAAACGCAGCATCGGATCCGCAGGGACATTGGCTGTGCATCCCTGCATCTATGATCCGATTCGCCGATGGCGATATTCCTTGACGCCCCACAACGCGCAAGGAAGTGAAGAGCATGGTAAACGAGATTGTGAGAGCAATCAAAGGGACCGGTATGGAGACTGCCGGGCCTTCATTCGCTCCGCTGTACTGGAGGTTCTGAGCCTATGGCATGGACTTCCAGGATTGCCATCCTCGCGTGCGCGTTAATAGTTATCTCGAGTGCGTATGTACTGTACGACCTTAACGGGAACTCGCTGGACCTGTCAAACAGGGAGATGATCCTTGTGGTCAGCGATTCAATGGACGGGGAGGAGGACCAGTTTGAGATTGGATCCTTCCCCGCGGGTACGATAATCATGGTCCAGCACATGCCCGAACATGAAAAGCGGTTCCTGAGGGTGGGTGATGTCATATCATACA
This sequence comes from Candidatus Methanomethylophilaceae archaeon, assembly GCA_045588265.1. Classification (GTDB taxonomy): domain Archaea; phylum Thermoplasmatota; class Thermoplasmata; order Methanomassiliicoccales; family Methanomethylophilaceae; genus Methanoprimaticola. The sequence continues at coordinate 36,660 of JAZNDX010000021.1, forward strand.
AGGACCAGGACGTTCTCTTCCATCACAGGATCGTCCAGGTCAACTCGGATTCGGTCTATGTCCATGGGGACAACAACCATTCCACCGAGAAGGTCTACTATTCCGATATAAACGGGAAGGTGGTGGGCACCAATCCGATTCTGGGAAAGACGCTGTTCTTCATCACCAATAATTTCTACCTGTTCCTGGGGGTAATGTTTGTTCTCTGTTCGGTGTTGATAGTTTTCGCCGTCTACCTTCCGAATAAACCTAAGAGGGAGGTGGGGTACTATTGAGGTCCAGATTCCTTTTGACCATCTCCTTGTTGTTCGTTGTGGCGGCATCTTTCGTTACCATTGGAATGGCATACACAGCGTCGACGGACAACACTGGAAACACAGTCACGTCAGAATATGTCGTTCTGGAGCAGTTCAATTACTCCCTTTCATCCGAAGACGGCCTCAGATTCGATATAGTGACGACAGAGGCGGGAACGGTATATCAGATCCCGAGAGTGGTCCCGTTGATAGACATCGATGGTGCCCAATATTATGGTTTCAAGGTAGGGGAGGATCAGCTCACGGCCCATGTGGTCGGAAGCGAGAGGTCCAATCTGGATGTGTTCGTGGAGACCTCGGACCTCATAGGTGGCGTTGGTTTCTCCGCTTTCGGCGATTATCAGGACTGGCGCTATATCCTGAAAGTGGAGTACAACAGGTTCATAGTTCTGATAGATAGAGATTATCTCTTGGCCCATCCTCTCAGCGGTATCAATGTCGTTAAGATAGGATCTGACGGGGTTCCGAGCCTATTAACGGGGCAGACCGCAGAGACATCTATCCCAGGTACAGCCTGGAGGGTATGGGGCAATTCATCACCCAGCACCTACTCTGTGAATGAGGATGATGTATGTAAGATCAGCGAGAATAAATTCATAGTCCTTGTGGACAGCGGAGTCACACTCAGCAACTACAACGTTGTCAAGATAAGCGCATCCTCCTCCCTCGAGATCGGTGTATCCGAAGGCACATCGGTGGGAACATGGAGCGTCTGGGGTGCTGAAGCAGACACATATACTGTAAACGATGCCAATGCCTATCCCAATGATGTCAAAATATCCACCCAGTATGCTTACTACGACGGAACAGGCACCGGTGATTCCATCAAATGGAAGGTCATCAACACAGATTCGGTCTCCTATATGGCGGACAAATTCCCTAACAATCCAATCTCTGGGGAATGGAGGGTCTGGGGAGAAGGCGACATCAGTTCCAATTACAAGGTCAAAGCCGGTGATGCCCACGAGAATTTCATCCTTCTGATGGATTCTGGATGCAGATTCAGCGGATTGACCGTCATCAAGCTGACAGAGACCTTGTCGGGATACGACATATCCTATGAAACGGCAAAGAAGGATGGTGACGAAATAGCTGGATCCTGGAAACTGTGGAATAAGGGAGACGCCTCTACATATACGGTTCAGAGTGAGAATGCGAAGAACGGATTCATAGTCCTGACAAGCGGCGAGGTCTCTATCCAAGACGGCAAGTTCGGTGTAATCAAGGTCAAGAACAGGTTGGATATACTGAAGGATGTCACCTATACGACCACCCTGTATTTCGCCGGACCCGGAAAGGATCCGAAGGCGTTCCTCAGATCCGCAGGCAGCACACTCATGACGACATCGGATATGACCATCGATCCCGTTTGGTTATCGGTCAAAGAAGGTGACAGCTACAAGATCACCCTGAAACCCAACGAGGACGATGGCGGTGAAGGCCTGGATCGCGTTTACTACGTCGGAAAGGATCATAACCTCATATTGCCGGAGAATCCGTTCACCAACAGCAGCGGGAGCAAGAAATTCGTCGGCTGGAAGGATACTGTTCTCGGTAAGACATACCCTCCTTGGTACGATTTCGGTAAGACCGAGCAGGACAGGACATTCATAGCACAGTGGACGACCTCATACGTCACCGTTTCATTCGCGGCCGGAACCGGTGCATCCGGGACCATGTCCAGCCAATATGTCGCCAGCGGTAACACCTTTGCATTGCCTATGTGCAGTTTCACGGCAACTACTGGAAAGATGTTCTCAGGATGGGTCGTGACCGGTGTATCCTCACGTGATTACACGCCGTACACCCAGGTGATGAGCGTGATAACGAATCTCACCGAAGACGTCACGGTCACGGCACAATGGTCCCCGATACCTCCGGGCTCCTATAAGGTGACCTTGGACGGTACCAATTACAACGTCTACACGGATTCCAACGGGAAGTATACCCTTCCACACAACATATTCGTCTCGCCTCTGGATCTCTATGACGAGGGATTCCTGGGATGGGAATTCTTGGGCTGGTCGGTGTATAAGACCGCATCCAGCGTCAAGGTTGCCCAGGCGCACTCGGTCCCGATAGGCCAGAATTATCACGTCATCGAGAACGGAGTCGTCAAATTCGCATACGATAGCTCGGAGGATGATACTGCATGATCGCCTCCGTCTCACACTTAGATCATTTGCACACAGTGGTGAATATGACTGGAAATGAACAGAAGAAAGGACAAGCAGAGACCTATCCTGCAATGAACGGCAGGGGGACCGAAATTGGTTCACGGAAGGTCATAGTCGACATCGGAGGTCTGATGTCATGACTGGAAGATGTGCATCAACTAGAGGAACGGCCAAGGGAAAGGATTCCCTTAAGATGATCGATAAGAAACGCATCCTGATCTCCTTGCTTGCGGTAGTTGTGGTGTTCTCTGCTTGCGCCATACTGCTCTCAAACAACGGGTCACTGGCAGGGACCGTAAACCCCGATCAGAGCATCACTTACCATTACTCGCAAAGTGCTAGTGCATATTCTGATGTAACTGTCGATTATTACGGAATCCCCTCGACCGAATACAACCCCCAGGTCTGGGCGGGAACGGTTGAGAACATCAATGAGGACAGTGAGGGTAGTGATGTGAATTGGACTGAGGGGCCGGACGGTCAGAAGGTCACATTGGATGACAACCTCAACTTATCTGTTGATGCCACAGGCATCTTCGCCATAACATGCGAGAAGGACGATGGCGTTTGGAAACTATATTTGGTGGCCAATGGAGAGAAGAGCGACTGGTCAGTTCGTCTGATCCCTAACGAGGATAGGCAGATCACTATCACTAGAGAATTGTTCAGAATAGCGGTGGATGGCAGTTCGTCATTTACCAGCATAAATAAGGCTGAATACAGGTTCACTTTGGGAACGGGAACCGATCAACAGTATCAAGAGGAAGTCCGGTTCAAGATTACTGTTCAGAGTAACGACGGCGTAGTCAAAGCAAGGATTACTAATTTGCAAGCAACCGATCAATTAGTCAACATCAGTGACGGTTCCAATTACTCATTGGATGTCGCATTTACAACCAATAATTCAACTTCACTTACCGATTTGAATGTAACCCCTAAGAAGGTCTTCGGAGGATGGTTAGATCACTTTGGCAACCTTGTCTATCCCGGAGATGTGGTATCTCGCGATGTCCAGGACCTTTGGGTCAATTGGATCAATCCTGATGTGACTTTTTCAACTTCAAAGAAAGACAACGGTGCATCAACGGGAGAGGGGGACTCGAGACACTATGAGATCAGCTATAAAATCGATGCCAACGGATACAAGGTCATAAATGCGCTGAGTGAGGCAACGAGTGCAACTGTCTACCATTATGATGAAAGTCAGTCCAAGTATGTTTCTGGTACGTCCGGGAATATGTTTGCATCCATATTCTATTTGAAAAGTGATGTGGGTTCTGCAAATCTTCCGTCAGGAACGTATCGCAGCTTAGATATTGAGCATCCTATAACGATATCTATCAACGGTTCTATAGTTTGCCAAGGGGATGTGGTCATAGATAATGTGATTCTCAAACAAAATGGGCAAGTACATAGGTTGGCAGGAGATGCTAATTATTCGATCAATGCAAACTACCATCGTTTGATAATGGGTACCGGGATAGAATCAAAAGCAAATAATCAGACCCTCTATCTTTTTGCGCCTTATGTGATAGGAGGAAATGCAAATCCCTCTAGGATTGGGGATACGTCAAAACCCATTGTATTCAACGAGACTGCAAAGATCAATAGCGGGATAGATGATGGTTCCGTGATAAAGGGCGACTGGTTTAAATGGGGTGCTGGTTCGATTGTCCATGATTATGTGGTTGATTCCGATGATTATAGGTCGGGCGATAAAGAATTCTCAATCTTAGTTGAGCAATATTCGGAACATTACTTGAAGAATTATGTGGTTGTTTTGATCACTGCCCAGAATAAAGTCTCTTTCATTAACGGTATAGACGCTGGAGAAACTATTGAAGGAGATTGGTTTAAATGGGGTACTGGGGACAAGGTTGTCAACTATGTTGTCAGTTATGGGGACTTCTATTCTGTTGCATCAAGAAACTATCTTGTACTGGTTAAGGAAGGTGTCGATCTCGAAGAAAAGAATGTTATCGAGATTAACAAATGTTTGGAAGTCAACATAGCAACTTTTGTGATAGTGCATTCGGGAACCTATATTCATCTCGATGCAGGAGCTGTAAATGCAACTATCGGGTCATTGAACTCGAATCCTCTTTCGACCTACATGGTTGTAAAGAAAGCTACTGTTATGGGTATCGTAGCAGGAACAGCTTCTACTAGTAATGTGAACGGAAGGACTAATGGATTCAATGAATACACGGATACCTACATACAGGGTGGAACGTTCGTCTATGCGTACAACCTAAGGACAACTGGAGATACGTACGAAGATTTGGCCTCTGGAGTAGATACCCCATCATACAAGAACGGCGATGATGATGTTTATTGGGCAATAGATGAGAATAGTGTTTTCCAGGGGGGACCTCAGACCGGGAAGGTCCGGGGTAGTTCTCATGTATTCGTGACAGGGACATCATCCGTATTTGATGTTCAGGGAGGCGGACGTTCAACCAAATCCGGAGTAGATGTCACATACCTGGAGATATCAGGAAATGCAGAGGTTAGGCACATCGCTTGTGGTAGTACAACTGATGGAAATGAGTTGAATACTGATGTTCAGACAGTTCATAATGTTCACATTTCGGTAGAAGGCAATCCTCATATCGCCACTTTATTGGGAGCAGGATATGATACGTGGTACGATAACGCCCTTGTAAGTATGAAGAACTCAAAGATAGACGTCAGGATCAGTGGTGGAACTATTGGGTACGTCTACGGAGGAGGTATGCGTAGCAACATCGGTCAGGGGGATGGAATTAAGATCACAATTACCATGACGGATGGTGTCATCGAGATGGATCTCTTCGGTGGAGGAAAGGGTGGAGTCGATAAGATTCACCATTGGGGAGCCAACAATACCAAGAATAATACGATTAGACCCATTGGTTCGGCAGGAAGGGATTCTAAAACTGGATCAAATTACATCAATAATAGCAATACAACAGGTTATGCAAAGATTGTCGGAGATATCGTACTGAACCTAGAGGGAGGAACTGTCCAAGGAAATGTATACGGAGGAGGAGAATCGGCACCCGCTATCAATACATACATGGGTAGTTCGAGATATCCAACCAAAGATTCGAATTATTCAAATTATGGCGGTGCAAAAGATATCGTATCGTCAGTTGAAGGAAACATAACAATCAATATTTCAGGAACAACGGTCAATAATGGCGTTTATGGGGCCGGAAAGGGTTTGATGACGGGAATTAGTTCTATCGGTAATGATCCAAGTTACCTTGTTCCGATAAGCATCAGCGATAATCTATACGATAGGCTTACTCAGGTCGTTTCGGGAACAACCACTTATGGTCAAATGTTGAGGGACGGGCTGGATCAAGTCGACAATATGATGCCCAGTTTCGCTACGATAATGATCTATGTCGATGGAGAATACAAATACATACCTTGGATGCTACCTTACGTCGAAAAGGATACAACAACATCTATTGATTGTAGAGTTACTTATCAGACTTCTAATTATTACCAAAAATATGCCCAGCTCCAAGGTGTCACGGAAGTAAATGTAACTGGGGGAACAATCTCATCGGTTTACGGCGGAGGCTCTATGAGTATAGTCAACGCCACCGATGCCATGTACTCTACCAACGTCAATATCTCAGGCGGAAGCATATCGAATAATGTGTTTGCGGGAGGATACGGAGAGCCTGGGCGTGATTCGGTTTACGGTATCGCAAAAGCTATAGTGGAAGGAGGAACAGTTGGCGGTTCCGTATACGGCGGTTCCGAAAAGGGAGCGATGAAGTATGATACCGCGGTCAAGATAACCGGTGATGCTGTCGTCACAGGTAATGTGTTCGGTGGTGGTTTCGGTACAGCTTACGAGCAAGCTCTGAATAATATCTCCAGTTACGCCCATAGGACAGTTTACATCTCAAATGGAAAGATAGGCGGTTCCGTATACGGTGGTTCTCAGGTCGGTGTCGATGGAAAGGTCATAGAAATCAATGACGGAAATATCACCAGTGCAGTCGAAACCGCATTGAATAAGGCCAGATCCACAGTGGTTGTGGAGAAGGGAACGATTAGTGGTTCCGTATACGGCGGGGGCCTTATGGGGAAGACCTACGGTAACACGCAGGTATACATCGGATACCGTCTTCCAAGTCTGACCAGTTTTCCGGTTCCGAATGAATATGCGGCCGATTCTGGTCTTCAGATAACGATTAACTCCGTCTTCGCCGGAGGTAACGTAAGTACGGAGGGGGATGATTCCACTATCACAAACCCATTCTCCGAGAGCCTTGTCCAGGGTTCGGGAACGGTATTGATTTACGGCAACACCTCAGGAGCCATCGGTATCTCAGGAAGTATCATGGGCAGCGGAAACGCATGTCTGACCAGAGGAACGACTGATGTTACCATTACCAATCTGTATGATGCTACCCCGTTAACCGCAATCCATCGTATCGATAATCTTACGATAGACAATTCAAACCTGAAGATCAACGGAAGGAATCCATTGACAAAGGTCTTCGGACAGGATAAGATCGTATCGGTTTACAAGATAGGCCAGTTCGTAATGAGGAATAACTCCAGTATAGCTATCGAGACTCCGATAGATGATATCGGCGGTCTCAAGAGCTACGGTGCGAACGGAAAACTGACCAGCGAGACATCTCCACAGAACAGATTCGTTTACATGCAAGGTTCCACGGTCTACATCAGATCCGCCGATGAGAACAACAATCCTGTGTATAACAAGGTGGAAGGATACATAATGATGGTCTCCACCAAAGGATCCTATGGAGCCTATGCCATGGGATATGTCAGCGATAAAGGAGGGTTCTCAGTTTCAGGAGATGCCTCGATAAGGGCCGCGGACACTTCGATCGCGAACAACATCTGCTGTTGGTATATCGCTGGAACCGAGAAGAAAGTCCTGACATTGAATCTGCAGGTCAATGACGATTCAAGAAATACCGTCTATACCGAATCATATGTCGACATTACAAAAATCCAGGCAGATACTGATCTGATATATTCCGGCGGTTCTTTCACCAGGATGTCAAATAATCCCAACGGCGACCCTTACAAATTTGTCAGACCTGGTGCTGAATCGATGGAGGACAACTCCGAGGAATTAGGTCTCGCCATAGCTTACAAGAAGAGCACTGAAGGGGGGCATGTAGCGGTTTATGATCCTACATACCGTATGATGTCGATCGCCGGAGGAAAGGTCATCTCCCAGCAGGGTACTTTCTTCAGCAAGGATAACAAAGAGAGCGATATCAGTGGAGAGGCCAGGAACCGTAGCCTTGCCTCAGTGCCTATGCTGTATTCGTCTGGTGGCAATGGTGCCGGTGAGTTCCGTGTTTACTTCTGTCTTACGGCTATGCCCGAGGACGGAACATCGTATGTCGGATATCTTATGCTGAACTTCCAAGAGGTTAAACAGGTCAGCTATGGCGCGGTTGGTGGTGGAGGATCCGTAGAAGATACCGCCAGGATGCTTGTGGCCAACACCATAGAGGTGCGTATCGATATCTACATCTATGGAAGTGTGGCGTCTGGTAGCCAGGATACCTTCTCGGTTGATTTGAAGACGACCACAGACCTCGAATCGAAGCGTAGCGGTGAATCATTCACATTGATTCCTCAGACCTACACCATGGCCGAGTTGGAATTGAAAGATGTAGAATCAATCGGTCCAGGCTCGGGCTACATGCCAGCAATCTACGTGGAAAGCAGCAGTAGTTACACACTGCCGGAATGTAAATACGTCCCGCCTCAAGGAAAGACATTCAAGGCATGGTCTGTGAAGATAGGTTCAGCTGACGCAGTAGAGAAGCAGCCAGGCTCTACAATCAGTGTCACCAGCGAGACAGTTGTCAAACCGGTATGGGAGAGGATGGCACAAATCATGTTTGATGGAAATGGGGACGATGGGACCAAGACCATGTCATCCATGCCCATCAAATGTGGTACCGAATACAAACTGCCTGAATGCGCCTATACGAAATCGGGAAGCACCCTTGCCAAATGGTCTGTGATCATCGGAAGCGAAAAAGAGGTGGAGAGGAAACCAGGCGAGATCATAACCATCAGTGGTGACACCTTCATCAAAGCAATATGGGGCGACACAAAGACCGTAACGTTCTATTCGGGCGGAGGATCGGGTACGATGAGGACAGACTATATTGCTCTAAACGAGAGGTATGAGCTCCCGGACTCGGATTTCACTTACGATGGCAGGCTGTTCTTAAATTGGTCGGTTTCAGTCAATGATGGCGATGCGGTCATTAAGTATCCTGGAGAAACGATCAAAGCCGCAGGCAATATCAAGGTCACTGCAAACTGGACCACCAGCACATCGTATACCGTTACTTTCCACAAATATGATGGACACGGTATCCAGAAGACTGTTGCGGTGGCATCGGGTGCAAAGTATCTCTTGCCCGTGTATGATGGAGACTATCCGTATGGAGAGCGGTTCTACAAATGGGCAGTGTCGATGAACGGTGGAGATGAAAACGAATATGATGAAGACGAATACCTTACCATAACATCCAACGTTGAAATAAGGCCTGTATGGTCCACTTTGGAGACAATAACATTCAGCAGCGGGGAACACGGATCCTATTCGCTGTCGGTGGACTTGGCGTTCGGTAGGGAATACACGATTCCGAAATACCTGGGATCTGACGTACCAGGTTTCACATTCTCAAGCTGGAAAGCCGCCGATAAGTACTACTATCCCGGACAGGTGATTACGGTAAGGTCTGATCTAAGTTTCGTGGCTCAATGGGAATCGGATTCATCATTGTGCAATAGGGTATTCTTCGATCCTTGCGGCGGTACCGGTTTCATGACGATGCTCAAGCTAAGTCACGGCACGTCGACATACGATCTTCCCAACTGCGAGTATGAAGCTCCTGTCGGAAAGGTCTTCAGTGGGTGGTCCGTGAATAATGTGGAGAAACAGCCTGGGCAATCGATTACGGTAAGCCGCGATACGATTGTAAAGCCTGTATGGGCCGATCAGACCACAACTGGTGTTGCAAAGGACCATGTCGTGAAGGTATACGAGGCCGGAAAGACGGAACCGTGCTACGTCTACATCGTGAAGCATAATACGCAATATCTCAAGTATGATGGTACCTACGCATCCGTCACTGACGATGTGAGCATCGATCTACCAGGCAGCACTAGCAAGCTGGGAGTGATATTCAACAGTGGTGTCAGTGTCATGGGTAAAGTTGTCGTCACAGCCCAATCAAACTCGGATGGAACCACAGGATGGTCCAATGTCGGAGGTGAGGTAGTTTGGAATCTTGCAACCGGCAGATTGGATGATGACAGTAACTACATTGGAACCCTATTGGGTAACATCATCGGTAATATCAAGTTCGAAGTCAGGGATCTCAAGATGCTTGATATCGATGGCGATCCGTTCCTACCGATCATTGATGTGGTATTCGACAGAGGCGGAGTCGAGGCACACACCAACCTAATTGTGTTGGACAAGCAGTACTATTCAGTGATATACGTCGATCATGGGATAGAGACCATAAGGTCCTACGAGGAAGGAACATCACTGAATCGCGATAACTGCGAGACCCCTACCGGCAATAATTTCAACGGCTGGTATCTGGACAGCGGATATGAGACCATTTACGACTATAATTTGATCGTTAATGAGGACACCAATGGATTGACGCTTTACGCAAGATACACCTATGTGGTCACTCTGGACAATATGAATGGAACCACTTTCACGTTGTACGTGGCTCAGGAGAATAAGGGAGCATTGATCAGTGAAACGGATCTTCCTAAACCAGTATACACCGGTTATGATTTCAAGGGATGGTACAAGGACAGTGCACTGGTTTACGAATGGGGATATCAATCGGACAGGGTGACAGAGGATATCACGCTGTATGCCAAATGGGTCGGAAAGGATGTCCGCGTATACTTCTGGTATTACGATAACGAAGATGGTAAACTAACCTTGTTCAATGGAATCGGCAGCGGAGAAGGCAGCGGAGTGAAACCAGATGCCAATGGCAGGTATGATCTCAAGAAAGCCTACAAGCTCAATGAGGAGCGCGGATTGTATCCGACCGTGAGGTATGGTGAGACCTTTGATGTTAAGGACCCATATCACACCGACGGTTCTAAGAGCATACTCGAATATGCTCAGACCGCTTTGGCCGATCATTTCATCGGGTCTTTCGTCAAGTGGACCGTGGCTTCACCCAATGATGTGTATCTGCGTATGAACGTCTATGATGATACCGTCATGGGTTCCAAGGTGCTGAAGTATGTCACCGATAGCATGGTCGAGAACTATGATGATATGTGGGATTACTACATGCACAACGATGGCGGATATCCGAGGATCGATTGGGTCGGGGATGATAAACCCGAGACGATGGAGATCCATCTTCTGGCGGAGACCACTAAGGTAGCTATCAAGGTCTCCATGGGCCTGTATGAATCAGATGAGAAGTACTCGTCCACCATCACCATCGACGATCCTGAGAATTTCCTCGTGTATCCCAACGGTCCGAATCCCTCAGCACCCAAGATAATAGATGGGGTTCAGCAGTATTACGATGAAGAAAAGACCTCGAAGATCGTCTACGGAGATTACGAAAGGGAATACCATGAAGGTATCAAGATAGGTGGCGAGGTCCTGTTCTATTGGAACGATGATGAGACTGTTAGGTATTATTACAACAGTACCGACAAGTGTTGGACATGCATCAGCGAAGAGAAGGTTCTGTCCACAGGATTAGATACGGGAGAAGTGAAACATGATGGTGAGTATAAGAAACAGAATACTGTAAGAGCTTTCGATTATGATGAATATGGAAATTTCAAGGACATGACAACTCAATATGTCAAGAGTTTTGCATATCTTCAAGAGTGGGACGGTTCCAGATATGTAGAGAATAAGTATATCGTTGAGTGGATTCCAGGTACTGGTAAGGCCTCAACCGTTTATTCCTGTTATGAGGATGGTTCAGGGATGATTGTGTGTGGCGATACACCTCTTCCCAATATGCCGTCCACAGGCTATTACCTTAAGCATGGGTCTGACGGTTTAATGTATATCGTGGAATCAAGCCCGCCCAGCCAAGGTAACATTAAAGCTTTCCTCGTCCAGAATTCGTATCTTACAGATTGTTATGAGTTCATCTTCAAACTGAACAATGCTGTCAGAAGCGGATATACGCTTCTGGGATGGCATAATGACTATGTGTCCGTGTTGAATTCGATCAATCCGAGTGCAGACACCATCAGGACCATGCAGATCACTACCGATGCTGATGGTTACGTCAATACTGCCATTGTTTTGGACAAAGATACTTCAGGAAACACTATCCGTACTCCTCTGTTGGTAGGTAACTACATTGTTGATCCGAAGGATGCAGATGTTGATGGTAAGATATTGATTGTGAATAGCAGCACTCATATCACACAGTTCAAAATCAAAATTAATGAAGAAACGCCTATCACGGGCAAGACTGATGGAGCATCAGTCGGGTTATCTAAGGATGATAAGTCCAGTGATTATACGTTCCTTGGATGGAAGGTTAAGGACAGGTATATTCAGGAGAATGAGTACACCGTATCGTCATACTATGCGGATGCTAACGGCGAGATTGTTATCAAATCAGTTAATGAAGATGCTTCCCCCATCACCTCATTCACCGTTAAGTTACTGAAAGCAGATGGAACTGTATTGGATACCATCAGTGATAAGACAGATGGGCAGTCCATTTCCTTGACCGGAACATATTTGGCCCCAGTAGGTTATGAATGGAGGGTCAGAAGCGAATCCATTGTCACCAATTCATACACAGTATCTGCCACACAAGCAAATGCTGAAGGTGTGATAGTGCTGAAGTTGTTCACCAAAGGAGCAGCATCTGCTACGACATTCAAGATCAAAGTGGATGGAGAATATCTAAACGGAGCGTATTCGGCAGGAAAAATCGTGTCGCTAGGTACGCCCGGTGATGGTAAGAAATGGCGTATCGGAAACGATGATGTCGTAGGATATACCGTATCGGCACTGGATGCCGATGCGGAAGGTACGATCCAGATCAGAGAAGAATGGTCCCAGGACAAGAAGTATACTATCCGCTTTGAGAACACCAAGGGGGACGATCCAGCTGATCTGCCCAATGTAGGATTGGGCGAATCGATCGTATTGGAGCAGATGACTTCTAGCGGTCTCGAATTCCTAGGCTGGAAATCGATAAGCGGAACCCTGGAATCTTCTGTATATGTGGTATCTGATGATGACGCCGTGGTATCTGATGATGGCGGCGATCCTGAAAATATCATAACTCTAACGACCTTTTGGGATGAGACCAGGACAAAATACAACGTCAAGTTCATTACAGAACGTGGAACCCTTTCTGTTCTTTCCTACGATGATCAGAATCCGGGTGCCTTGTTAACGCTTCCTGAAGTAGAAGATGCTGGAAACTATGAGCTGGTGAGTTGGAAGTACTTGACCAGTCCTGGAACGATCCATCGTGGTTCAGGTTATTTCTATGTGTCCCCTACGGATGCGGATTCGGAGAACTACATCGTCTTGAAGGCAGTCTGGGCTAAAAAGTACAGTGTTGTCATCAAGACCGGTAACGTTCCTTCAGCGCCTATTATGAAAACTGAAGGTGAAATCGTTACGTTAGACTACTCAACATACCATAATTGGAAGGTATCTGACGATGTAATGGAGAAGGGTAAAACTCTGTATCCTTCGCTAGGCGATCCCCTAACGATTAACTATAGGGCCAACTGGGAGCGTATCGATTACTTCGTCCATGTCACACAGCCATCCAATGGACACATAGATATGTATCTCGAGGATCCAGAGAATGCCGGTGTGTCCAACTATGTGACAGACGATTTCGTTAACAACAACAATTTCCATTTCGGAGACAAGATAAAACTATCATACACGTCCAGCAGCAGTAAGGTAGCATTCGTGAAATGGGAAATCACCGGACAGTATCTGATTAGCGATCCGAACGATCCTGAGGCAATCCTTATCATACAGGGAGGCTGCTCGATTGCTGCTGTGGAATCCTCCTCTACCATCATCGATATCATGATCGCATTTGATGATGGCAATCTCAATGCGGGGGATAGGAACTACACCAGGGTCTTTATGCATGACAAGGTCACTGATGACTACTACGAGGCCACATACGTGCCTGGATTGGCAGGAATGGAACACTATACAGTCAAGATCCCCTACGGTAACAACTACGAGGTATGTCTGAGATTCGGATGGACCTTACCCGGACCGGACGGGACCTGCACGAAGCTAAGGTCGTTCGAGGACGGTTATGACGAGTATGTTCTTACCGGTGACGTAAAGGTTGCCATTGGAGAGGATCTAACACTGATCTACGATGTCATCTCTGCCAGATTCTTGGAGAGTATCGATAGTGATGTTGTCGATTACAGAGATACCGAATACGGAGAACTGACCAATGGAACTATGCAGACAGGTGTCAGCATAGGTACTGAATTCAGTGGCAGTTGGAATGTCTGGGGACAAGGAACAACTAAAACCCCGTATAATGTCGTCTCAGATGATGCGCTCTACGAAGGACTAGGACCTAAATTCATAGGTCTGGTGGATAGCTCGACGGTACTGACGGACTACACAGTGATCAGGATAGACGGAAGTGGAAGGGTTACATACGGTACAGGAATAACCTCCGGAAGCATCGCAGGCAGTTGGAATGTCTGGGGCCAGGGATCTACTGTAAGTCCGTACAATTTCAATTCAAGCGATGCGCTTTACAAAGGATCAGGACCTAAATTCATCGTTCTGGTAGATAGCGGATATACTTCCTCATTAACTGATTTGACAGTCATAACCATCACGAAATCGGTCAAATATGATTTCCTGTTCGATAAATACGGAAAGATAAACGAATCCTCTAGAACATACCACTTGGATACAAACTATGAATTCATAGGTGAGACGGATCCAATCACGGGACATTACATCAGAGTGGTGGATAATAAGGGAACCCCGGTTCATTCAGACGATGTGGTTGTTGCAAAGGTATCCAAATACCAGGGAATTCTCCGTTCCGAACTGGCGGTCATCGCAGCTCACAACCTGAACATCAACAAGCCCAACGGAGGAACTCCGCCTGTGGTTCTTGAGTTCGGACCTAATCAGACATATTCTACATATGAAGGATTCCCATGGACAGTAAGCGGTCAGAGGGTATTCGCCCTCGAGTCAGATATCAACCTGTCTATAGACGCGGATTCGAATATGAATACGCAGAAGACATTCTATCTGAACTGGGTGAGGACCGACAGTCCTGCGGATATAATTCTCCAGTTGGATAGAACAACTGCCCCCACGTATTATGCAACGGCAGATGTCGTAGTAGAAAGGGACCAACCGGATGACCATGAGGGGTTCGTCGTCATTGTAAAGAGTGATGTCGCAATTAGCGGTGATCCCACAGTCATAGAAGTTACCAGTACATCTGCGGCAACTGTGGTCACTAATCCTGCAGGAACCATCAGCGGTTCCTGGATGCTGTGGGGCAAAGGCGTGGCCGGTGACTATGTTATCAAGCCAGATGACGCCTACAACGGATTCATAGTCCTGGTTGACAGCACCGTGTCGCCGTCGCTCACCAACATCACACTGTTGGAGGTTACAAGTACGGATTCAGCGACCGTTGAGACGAATAAGGCGTCAGGCGATAGGGTCACTGCAAACACATGGAAGCTATGGAACAAGGGAGATGCTATAAAATACGCAATCAACTACGCCCTTGTCCAGGAAGGAATCAAATACAATCTGCTGAGAAGTTCCGGAATCAATGTGAAATATCCATTGGATCAAATGGTGGGATACGGTATATCATGCGTATCCAGTGGAATCGGCGGCGGAGAAAGCGTTGAGATAACTTCAGAGAACGAGATCCATTTCGTTCTTACAAGCAATCACGATAATGCGGTGAAGGTCCTGATCAAATACAACAAGTCAGAAGCTTGGTTTGCGTTGAATGATATGACCTATGGATACGATACGTCTGGATACCCGTATAATCATATCAGTTACAACATTGGATATACTGGTTATGCCGGGTGGGGATACACAATAGAACTGCCAACCAAATTCACATACACTTCCGCTGAAGGTTCGAAGGAAGTGAAAATATTGCACTGGAGGGTCGTGAAACCGGTCGGAGAAGGAAACTACATCGAATCGAGTGATGGAAAGTTCATCTATAATGTCCTCAAATCAGATGCAATCAATACCAGTGATTTCACATACTATGTATATGGCGGTGACAGCGAGTATAGGTATGTTTATTCAGATAGCGGCTACACGGATCTGGTCTATAAAGTCAATAAATCCAATGTGGTCTGTGATACTGAAGGTAATGAGCTTGCGATCAAGTTGTATAAGAGCTGGACTTGCATCGAAGAAGATGCCTATAAGTACGCAGACGGCAACTGTACGGTTTACAGAGATAACAGGCTGCTGTTCGTCCCTCTCATAACCTATGAAACTGTGACCATATCGTTCGTCACTCACTATCAGAGTTTCAGCGATGGAAGCCAGAGGGAGACCTTCACCGTTACGGCGGGAGGTCAGATGAAGGATTATGACAAATCTGTCGATAGAGCCTATCTGATCGTAGATTTCGTCAATACCTACAGAGGAGATACCTCAATGGAATATGTCTTCGGTGGATTCTACTACGGAGATACGCTTTTCGATCCAACCGGAACACAATTGGTCGATAAAGACATGACCTTCGTTGCTAAATGGGATCCGAATCCCGCCATGAGGAAGGTCTTCACGTACACGCAGGAGGGTACTAATGCGGACATATCTGCTCTAAGGGATGCTTCCAGCGAGCCCTTTGATGAGTATGCTCCGAACAGGCTGATGAAGGATACCGAGGTATCAATATACATCCAGCCGAAGTCAGGATATACCATTGATGTCGAAGGGACCAGGGGCGAGCTCGGTTACATGCTCACTGAGGATAGATACTATACCAACGTCACCGCACCGATCAAACCTGTCTTTGGTGGAAAGGAATTTGCATCATGGAGATTATGGGGCACGGGAACACCAGTTGCTTCAGGCAGTACCGTTACGGAGTCCAGCAGTTCTGTTGTCAAGGGATTGTTGGTATACACAGCTGATTGGGGCGAGGATCCGACCAAAAAATTCGTGGTTGTATTCGTCAAGGAAGATGGTTCCACCGAGATGATGCGTAAGGATAGCAACGAGACGATCTCTTTAACGGGATCTCTGAGCGGTTCATGGCTCCTCTGGAATGAGACGGCCAAGGAGACGAGCTACACTGTCTCACAGATCGATGCTCAGAACGGATTCATAGTCTTCATCAAGGAAGGCAAGGTGCTGGGAGACCTAACCGCGGTCTTCGCTACCGAATATGGCAGTATCAGCTTCGCAGTTGAAGATTTGGAGATGTACTATAAGGACAACAGCGGCAATCTATATCATAAGATCAACAGAGGCACTGTGTACAGATTAGAATCCGGTGTTTGGAAAGAATACACTGTGACGGACCTCACTGGTAAAGATTCAAAGATGATCAGACAATTCTCCGGAGAATCCAAGGTCTATAAGGTCACGCGCGACGGAAGATACTTCGTGGGAACTCCCGGTGAATTCACTGTTAGTGATAGTGATAACCCGAAATATGTGAAGAAGTTGACAGGCTCATCAAAGACGTATTATCTGGACAGCAACGCCGTTGTGTATCTGAATAATGCTCCTGTCAACGTCTCGTTCTTCAATGATTTCAAGCTGATAACAAGAGCTGTGGAACTTTCGGATTACACGGGTACAGTGTACAATGCCGAATTTGAAGAGACGTTGTCATTCGTCGAGTTCTATAGCATGACTCCGACCTTCAAGGTGCTGTCCAGCGATAAGAGCGCGCTGAAAGATATGGATGGCAATGCAGTCACACTGAAGCTGTATAACGACTCCGGCCGTAACTATGACGTCACCAACTACTATGATGACGGGTCGCCATACCTCTATACGAAAGACCCCGCTAAGACATACTATGTCAATATCAAGGAATCAGTCAAGACTCTGTATCTCTTGGAGCAGTATGGCAGCAGATATGAACCTATCGAGACCAGTTTCAACTATTACGACGGAGGCCCGTATACCGGAAATCAGTTCAAGGATATATTCGACAATATATGGGTGCAGGATCCAGTTACCGGTGAGTTCAAGATCGTCTCGGTAACCGTTTACGAGTTCAATCCGGACAGGGTCTCGGAGACTCCGATAGTGATCAAATTCAACAATGACGAGGAGATTATTTCCGGAGCGTATCCTGCGCAGTACTATTTCAAGGATCAGTACGGCAACCATGTTGTGGGTAACCACCTAGTGAACAACAAGATCAAGACCCTGTATTTGGACAAAGGAAACGAAGAGGTTGAGATGTTGTCCGTAAAATACATCGAGAGGAGCGATTACGTCAAAGAGCTAAGCGATGAGAGCGGGGCAGTCAAGTACTACATAAAGAAGAACGGTGCGTTGATGGACCTGGACAAGAACGTCCTGTCCTACAAACTATACCATGATGAGGACTGTACTGACGAATACAAGAGCGATTACAGCATCACCATGATCAATCCCAGATACAACACATATACGGAGGTCAAGATCAACAACATCTCGTATTATGAGGATGTCTTCGGGAACAGATACGATGATTGGCTGGGAACGCCTACCAAGCTCTCCGGTACAAGAGGGTATGTGTGGACATTCTTCCTGAAGGAAAGCATAGACCTGACCATCAAGACCAAGAAGGTGTCATACAACATCAACTTCATCATAAATGGCTTGAAAGTCAATCCATCCGATCTGAATGCTGTATCTACGGTAGCCACCAATACCTACACCGAAGGAACAACGCCGGCGCATAACAAAGAATTCAACGGACAGGACATCCCACAGTATACCATCGTTGCTTTCGATGGTCCCGAGGGTAACCGCGATATCGTGTGGTACACTGATCCCCAGTATACCACCGAATACGACGTCCACAACGGAAGGGCGATCCTATCGCCGAGCAAATTCCAGGTAGATGTCACTATGGCCGATGCGTTGGTAAAAGACGGCAACACATTCACAACTTGGAAATTATGGGGTACAGGGTCGTCATTGAATCCTGGAACAAGACAGGTCTTGAATGATGAAAGTACAGACCATGAATGGAAGAGTTTCGGAACCGACAAGAACAACTTCTTCTACATGTTCGTGGCAGATTGGGCCACGCCGGACTCTGGAACGTATACGGTCGTGTTCGCATCCACACAGGGATCGTTCGACACCGGTAATCTGGTCCGTGACGAATCAGGAGTGATTATAGACATACCCACTCTGTCGGGCTCCACCGGACTTCTAGGTTGGAAATTGTGGAACATTGACAATCCTGATACCAACCTTTCAAAGGATGCGACAAAATACACAATCAAAGAAGCCGATGCTAAAGACAACTTCATCCTGTTCGTCGCAGATTGGGAAGACGAGGATCTGACCAAGGCCAGCAATATTGTGTATGCATCCGAGTACGGAAAGGTCCCTGCGATGGATTCGGTCAGGAAATACCAGTTCATGGCCGACCAGAACATCTCCCTGTATGCTCACATGGGTACGTACGTACTCTACTTGCATAATTTCTATGATGATGCAGATAAGACCATCAAGTACGAGTTGACAGTTAACGAGGATAACCAGTTAGTTCTCCCTTCGGACCATTACGATCTCGAGAACTACGTGTTCATAGGCTGGGCAGTGGAGAAGGTCGATGAGTCCGACGGAAACAAGGTGAAGCGTTTCTACACCTATGTACCTGAAGAGAGCATATGGGCGGCCAGTGTGAAGGATTCTATCGATCTGTTCCCGTACTATGTTTCGGATGGTTCCGAGGTCAAGTTCTATGACGGACAACAGGGCAATCTCAAGATAAGTCTGGATGAGATCCTAGCAGAGAAGCAGCACGTACCCGAAACAACAGTACTGTCGGTGAAATACAACTCAGATGACGATCCAGAAACTGCCACAGTTGATCCGCCAGCATCCGCTAGCGGTATCCATGTGGGCGATTACCACGTATACTATTGGGCTTCGATCAAGACGCCCTTGGGTATCAGCGAAGACGAATCATATGGAAATACCGCGACGAGTTATGAATTCAAAGACAGGGCAATGCTGAGGATCCTGCCTGTAGATGCGTTCGTAGTCGCTCCCAGCATATACGAAAGGTATGACGGAACAGAAAAGTCTGTGACCCCTGGAGAGATAGAAGAGGTCGGATTGATGGAAGACGATTATACCGTCACCCTGTCCACGACGGACGGTTACGGAACTTCAAGGACGGAACAGGGAGTGACCCTGACCCATGTCAATATCAACTGGAAAGGATTCATCACGTTGGTGAATACTGCGTATTCAGTGTCCGACTATACTGTTGTTTGGATAAGTTCAGATAATGTAGTCAGTACGAATACCGGTCTTTCCATGGGAGGATCCGTTACCAAACCAGGTGCTTGGAAGCTCTGGGGTGCCGGAGACGATCTGCCAGTGGATAATTCCGGCAACACGAAATATACGATAAAGCCGGAAGATGTAGGCACCAACGGATTCATAATCCTCACAAAGAGCGATTACGGTTTCCGCGGGCTCACGCTTATAACCCTGACCAACGGTTCAACCGGAACATCCACCGCAGGAGTATCCGAGGGAACTGTGCCCGTTGAAGGGACATATAATCTGTGGGGATTGGGCAGCGTGACTGACTATCAGATCCGTGCAGATGACGCTCAGGGATACATGTACGATCCGTCGCCATCCGACAAGAACAAGAAGAATTACGAGGTCGATTACGCCCTCAGGTACATCGACGGATCCATCGTGATCTATCCTGAGGACTCGTCCAAGAACGAGCATGCGGGGCACATATGAAGAGAAAGTATATCGTCTTGGTAGCAGCCATAATCCTGGCAGTTGCGATATTGGCAGCACTGCTGCCCATGCTCGATCTGGGATTCGCATCCAGGTCTCAGACAGATTCATCCGCTGATCTGGATACCGAGATGTATATACAAGCGACATCCCTGGAGGGAGGAATAGTCTCCATCCCATCGGTCACATACGTTCAGTCCCCGGAGAAGGATTCGTACGTCCTGTCGGATACCAACAAGTCCGTATCAGGATATATCGAAGTGAAGACTCCTGACGATCTCAATGCCGCTATGGACGTGCTGGTGGATTTCGAGAATCCAGGTTCTTGGATGTTCGTAGACACCATGAGCGTGACTATCCAAAGGGACGTATCATATATCGTATTGGGCTCCCCTGGAATCGGAAGCACCAACATCATAATCGAAATCGGGCCCAACGGAGTTCAGAAGTGGTATAATTGGAATTCCTCGACCCAACCCACAATATCAGGACATTGGAAGGTCTGGGGATACCGTGATTCGGATCATACAGATTATTATACTGTGCAATTGGGCGATTTCTACAGAGGTTTCATCCTCCTGGTGGATGTAAATTATGAGATGCAGACTGGGTATAACATCATCAAGATGACACATGGTCCTGAGGATCACAATGTCATAGTTCAGAATGTGAAGGATGCGGGAATAGATGTCAGCGGTGGTGACAATTGGCAGCTCTGGGGAATCGGTCAGCCATCCAGTTACAACGTTAACGATCCTGATGCATACAGGCCCGAGACCGTCTATGCAGGGACCATCTACGATTCCACCAGCGGAATCGGTGTATCGGGAAGGCCGTCGACCAATATTCCAGTCAAGACGAGTCTATACGAGTTCAATATAGATGTGAAATACAAATCGAAGATCAATGTGGTCCCCGATAGATACCATGGGGATAATATGGTCTCGAACGTGGTGTTCTTCATCCATGAGAAGTATGCCACGGTGAAATTCCAATCAAACGGTGGTTCTGGATCCATGGAGGATCAGGCGATCAATACCAATAACAACTTGCTGAGGCTCAACACTTTCTCAGCCCCATCCGGAAAAACATTCGTAGGGTGGGTAGATTCTATCGATCCAGGAAACAAATATCCCGACGGGGGGATCGTCAGCAACATCAACGCCATAGTCGCAAGGGATCCGCCCCAACTGGTCCTCAATGCACAGTGGGCATCATCCAGGACAGTCGTTTTCAATCAGCCGGATGCAACCAAGAGCAGCTCCCCATCGTCCACCGAGTGGGTAGAGAATGTTGTCATTGCGGATCTGGTCTCGATCCCTGAAAGGATAGGATATGCTTTCAGCGGATTCTATACCACAGCAACAGGAGAAGGGCTGCAGATCTATGACAAGGATGGAAAGATAGTCGGAAATGTAAGCAACTACACAACCTCTGATAAGAAGCCCGCCAGCAGCATATTCGCAGTTGAAGGCGACCTGACCCTGTACGCCAGATGGGTCGTGCTGTATACAGTAACCGTTGAAGCGGGACTTCATAGCACAGCATCTGCAACGTCCGAGAAGGGTAATTCGGGCATCCCGATCAGGGACATAACGATCACAGCGGATACTGGTTACTATTTCCCCGAAAAATACCTGGCGGGATATGATACACCAAAGAACGGTGTCACAATATCCAGAGTAGACAGTACCAGTCTGAAGATATCTGGAAGCCCAACGGCAGATACAGCATTCGATGGCTTGCCTGCATTGACTCCGAAGGCATATACTGTCACGTTGAACAATGGCGACAGTGCATCGCCCTCGACCAGCTCAGTTACCGTTACCTACGATAGCTCAGGATTTGATGCGATCACACCGCCTACTTGGAGCGGATATGCCTTCGCTGGATACTATTTAGTATCCCCAGATGGTGTGAAGCTCATCGATCCGAGCAACATGGCCTCATTCGTCAATGCCACTGTCGACGGATATCTGAAAGACGGAAAGTGGGCCAGGGATGGTAACGTAACGATCTATGCGATGTGGGGACATAATCTCGTCTATGACAAGAACGGAGGGGATGGAGCAGTTCCCAACGATCCCAAAGCATATCTGAACGGTGAGAAGGCCACGGTAGCTGGAAAGAACACCCTATCGAAATCGGGTTCCGTGTTCGTCTGTTGGAACACCCAGGCAGACGGAGAAGGTACCGATTACCTTCCTGGTTCGGAATTCACCATGGCCGATAAGCTCGAGACCCTCTATGCGAAATGGGCCTTAGAGAGAACAATCACATTCAATGCAAATGGTGGAACCGGAGAAATGGATTCGCAGATCGTACCATCTGGAATACCCACTCCGCTTAACGTCAACGCATTCACCAGAACAGGCTATGCGTTCGTCGGATGGGCGATCACGGCCGAAGGGGACAAGGTGTATGATGACGGACAGTCCGTCACTCTCGGCGAAGAAGGCCTGTCCCTATATGCATTATGGGTCAAAACCTATACACTGACCTTCGAGATGCAGGGTCACGGCGACCAAGTAGATCCGCAGACGATACCATCTGGACAGAAGTTCACGGCCCCCACTCCTGCACCGACTGCAACTGGATATACCTTCGGCGGTTGGTATAACGAGGAAGGATGCACGTCCGAATTCAATTTCAATGTGGGTGCATCCGCCGATGATACGGCGTATGCCAAGTGGACGGTAAGCACCGCTTCATATACCGTCAAGTTCCATGGAAATGAGAGCACTGGCGGTATGATGTCTGACGAGGTATTCCTGCTGAATGAGGAAAAGGCATTGACCACCAACGCATTCACCAGAACAGGCTATGCGTTCGTCGGATGGGCGACCACGGCCGAAGGGGACAAGGTATATGCCGATGGGCAGACCGTAAGTCATCTCAGCGGTACCGATGGGGCGATAGTGGATCTCTATGCTGTATGGGGCTATACTCTGACCTATTCCGATTCTTCTAAAGATGAGGGATTGCCTCCCGCTCCAGTGGCGTATAAGGCAGGTTCTACGGTCACTGTTGCCGGCGCAGGTACGATGGTAAAGACTGGATACACGTTGGTAAGCTGGAATACCGAGAGCGGAGGTACCGGAACGGATTACTCACCAGGCTCCACCTTCAAGATGCCCGGGCAGAACACGTCGCTCCATTCTAAATGGGCGGTTAACGAACTCACAGTCATCTTCTATGGAAACGGTAATACTGGCGGCTCCATGACAAACCAGGTCATCAAATCTACTGATGATGGCAAGAATCTGAAAGCTAATGGGTTCATAAAGACCGGATACGTATTGACTGGTTGGAACACGGCATCGGACGGTACCGGAGTGTCGTTTGCCGCCGGGGCATCCGTGGCAGACCGTATTGCCACGCCTGTTTCGAAGCTCGTGCTGTATGCACAGTGGGAAGGTGCTACGACGGTTTCTTTCGACCACACGGATGGAACCGGAACCATGAGTCCTCAAAAGGTCCCTACAGGAGTCAGTACAGCTCTGAAGCCCAACACATTCACAAGAGAGGGGTACACATTCATCGGGTGGGCGTTGACAGATGGTGGTGAGAAGGCCTATGATGATGGCGGTAACATCAATACTAGCGCCGACATCACACTTTATGCGGTGTGGTCGGAGAACGTGTTGACCGTCACGTTCAATGGAAATGGCAGCACGAGTGGTTCAATGGATCAACAGACTATTGAGTATGTATCCGGATCATACACGCTTACTGCAAATACGTTCATCAGGGACAGTTACACATTTAATGGATGGAACACGGCAGCAGACGGTTCAGGGGATTCATTCTCCGACGGTGCAAATGTTAAGGAACGTGTATCCACTCCGGCATCCTCTTTGGTCCTATATGCTCAATGGGAGCCTGTGGTGGTGACCGGTGTAAGCGTGGATGAAACTGCATCCGTTACAGTCGGTAAAACCGTTCAGCTGACGGCGACCATAACTCCCGCTAACGCGTTGGATAAGGCCGTTACGTGGTCATCGTCCGATACGAATGTGGCTACTGTGGATGAGACTGGGCTGGTCACGGGTGTCTTATCAGGAACGGTCACAATCACCGTCACGACGCATGACGGCTCATATACCGATACATGTGAGGTCACGGTCAGTTAATCAAGAGGCTAATTACCGGAACGGTATTCGGGACTGTAGCTGTTATGTTTTCAGATAGCGATATGTCCTGTTTCTGATTGCTGCCATTCAGTTAAAGTAGGGGACAACAGTTATCATATAACCGGTGAATGCAAGGGCATGTCAAATGACGGTCGCACGCTCTTCCAAGTATCGCTTCTGCAGGCGTTATGCCAAGGCGATTACGAGGGCCACCTATCAATATCCGAGCTGAAGAGGCACGGGGACATAGGATTGGGAACTTTCGATCGCCTTGATGGCGAGATGATTATGCTGGTCGGGATCGTTTACACGTGAATTCGGCACTTCATTCTTGAATTTCTGAATCTGGCCATAGCTTCCGCTGCCCAATCGTTGGATTGCATTCTGTCCGGAATATCAATGGATGAGATGATCAGGGTCCAGTCCAAGTGCCTGGACTGCGTCCAGGAACTCGTCGATGAGGACATCGGGCCCGTCGAAGTACTCGCTGTCCTTCGCCCTGTCGTACTTGAACATCAGCGTGAACCATCTGCCCGCGATCCCATCCGTGGTCGTATCGATGCCCTTGGTCTTCAGCACATGCCCGATGACGTCCGAGACCATCGTACCCAACGAGATGACGAACATCATCGCGTTCTCCCTGGAAGGCCTGTGGATGTATACCCTGGACATCTTCATCCCGTCCTTGGCCAGTCTGAACGCGTGCTCCACCTTGTACTGATCCAGATACGCTCTCAGCACCGTATCCGCCGTTGCCCCGGACCTTATGTTCTCGGCATCCTTTGATGCCCTCGGGAGGTTCGTGATCAGCACCCTCACGCCGAGGTCCTGGGAGAGGGCATTGGCCCTACCTCGTCGAACACCAGCTCCACGCTTACCTTGTATTCGGTCTTCATCATCGGCCTGGCATCCTTCCTCGGACGCCCGCGATGCTCGTAGCCCAGGGGGATCTCCATCTCATCGATGGACCATTTGACGTCGTATGCCGAATCGGTATAATTGCTCAGGGCCTCATCGAGAGCCCTCCTGGCATCGATGTCGCAGTTGTACGTCCTCGATTCGAAATGGTTGAATCTCGCCTTCGCTTCCTTCAGCCCCTGCTCCCTGAGATACTCTATGCCTTCGTCGATACGCCCGATACCTTAGCGGCAGCTATAGCCACCTGTCTCGAAAATCACAGAAAACCATCGATCCAGCACCGAGTTTTTGCACCGGATCTTGAAGAAACGAGCCGATCAGGGCTCAAAAAAAACCCGCCCTCTTGATCCGCTGAATCGAGAGGTTTGAGTGTCACAGCCTCATATGTCTGCCGCCCTGCGGGCGGAAGCAGCCCTTCCAGGGCTGTTGACCATGAGGATATGACATACCTGCGCGTGAGAATTCTAAAAA
>JAZNDX010000022.1:0-82933 GCA_045588265.1 Candidatus Methanomethylophilaceae archaeon
CGTGACTTCTACACCTCATCTTTGCACCGATGGATCGGCATAGCCCGGGCTATGACCGACGCTCTGCCTCCGGCAGACCGTCAGTCGCCCATGTAGCCCAGAAGGAACTGGGGATTGATGCCTAACATGTCTGTGTACTCGAACAGCCGGTCCGCGGCATCGTCCTGCCCCATGACGTTCAGGACGTTCTCGCTGCGGGAGTAGGCCACGATCCACGTCTGCGTCTCGTGGGCCAGGTGATACATCGTCAGCTGCCTTCCGTCCAGACGCGCCTCCGCGCGTCTGAATACCGCATCCGCGATATTCGACAGCAGGACGGCTATGCAGACGACGAACATCATCGCATTCTCCCTGGAAGGCGTCTGGAGGTAGATCGAGTTCATCCCGATACCGGACTTCATCAGGCGGAACGACTGCTCCACCTTGTACTCCTGGTTGTAGATGTCCAGAACCCTTTCGTCCGTCACCCCTTCACGGTACGATCCGCGGTCGTAACATGACCGCGGCAGGTTCGTGACAAGCACCGTCGTGGATTCCCTCTCTGCTATGGCCCTCGCCTTCTCCTCCGAGAAGACATAATCGATCTCTATCTCCCACCATTCGCGATACTGCTTGGGAGGATTCCAGTCCTTCTTGTGGCTATCCCCGCCCACAAGCTTGATCTCCTCCTTTTTGCGGACGATCCTGTACTTCGCCCTGTAGGGGTTGTCCGGATCCTCCTTGATGCGCTTGAAATCCTGCACGGCATCGTATTCCGTACGGTACTTCCTCTTCTCCAGGGATCCGTATCCCATCTTCTTTACGGCCACTGTGTCCGTGCGTATCTCTTCGACCATCCGTCTGACCTCGTCTTCGCGCCTGAAGGCCACGAACCGCAGCCTATGGGCCTCTCCGCCGTAGTTTATGTCGAGATCGAAGTCCGACATCCTCAGTCCCGGGTCCTTGGAGCAGGCATGCATACGCCCGCTGTTGGCGGCCTCCACGGCCCGCCTGTGCCCATGGTCCACGAAGGTCTCCGGACATTTCGATACGAATCCCAGCCTTAGGCCTTCCATCCTCTTCAGATTGACGGATGTGACGAGCTTGCAATCGGCCACGACGGTGATCCGGCCACGTTCTTCCTCCGAGAAATGCGTGCCGATGAAATCCAGGGTCTCCCTGTCCATCACCGGGTCGGTGGTGGCACCGGAGTACGGTTTCATGTACCTGATGATGCGGTTGGAATCCGTCATGATCTGAAGCTCGTATTGAAGGAGCTCCGTCCTCAGGTCCTTCGGATGCCCGTTGCGCCTGGGGACGGCTGCGCCGTCCTCTGTATCCTCCGGTTCCACACCGTAGAACGAGATGTCCGTACTGTCCATGTGGAAGACGTCGGAATGGAACCCGTACTTCGTACGGATGAGGTCGGAGCAGTCCTTGAACAGACCTTCCAGATCCGCGTCGAACAATGAGTCCAGCCCTCTCCCGAGGGCGTTGTCGTAGAGATCGTCCCTTTGGACCGAAGGTCCGAAGAGACGGTCCGCCGGTGCGGATGAGTAGAACTTGTTGACCAGATAAAGGGGGTACTTGTTGCGAATGTTGAAAGCAGGTCCGATCAAGGCCTTGACCACCATGCCCGGGCTCAGGATCCTCCTGGCCGGGTCGAAGCTGCAACGGTCGTCTATGAGCTTCCTCATGCCCGAGGACTCGAACAGGGCCATCCCGATGGCGCTCGGGGCGGGTATCCCCTCGTACTGCACCGTTCTGTGCGCTATCCTCATCTTATCGGGTTGATCCATTGCGACTCCCACACTTTCCTGCGATTCTAATCTATTTTTCCGAACCTTCAGCTAATCCTCGTATTTTTATATAGGGATTATAATTAACCAGCAAAGCTGGTTAATATATATCCCTATATAACCTTGCTTATCCGAACCTGAGACGATCCGCCAGCACCTTCAGCTTGAGCTTTCTTAATACAATCAGAATACTACGAAAGTCGAAGATTTGCTCTTGATTTTCGTTTTTGCTCTTTAAATACTTTCTTTAAATATCCAGACGTGTCGAAAATACGAGCAAATCAATATAATAACAAACATTACAAACATAACAACAATTACAGTTTGATGTTATTATATCCCTACGGGCATATTCTAATTGCAGCCCCCAAGACTGCAGGTGAGAAACATGAACAACTACAAGCAGACCCTACTGTGCCCTCTTCCGGCCAGCAGAATAAGGGAACAAAACTACATGAAGTACGACAAGTACGGCTGCCGCATTGACCGCGGCAGGAACAACGAAATGAACACCATATTGGCGTTCTTCGATTGAGATGGATGGATCAAACTTGTTCAAAAATTACCCGAAAGGGTGATAAAGAGTTTTGGGGGAGTTGGGGTGTAAACCCCAACATCACTCTTTCTTTTCGTCCTTCTTGGCTGCTTCCCAAACCTGGACGAACTCGATGCGTGTGACATCGAATGCTGCCCTGAGATCTGCGACGATCTTGTACTTGGCGATTGCCCAGTTCTGATCGAACTTGCAGGTCTCGGCCTCGGTGACGACGACCTTGTCGGACTCGACAGCGACCTCGAATCCCTCGGAAGTACCGGAGGTGAGCTCGATGATTGCCTTTGCCTTTGCTTCTGCCTCGGTGATCTCCTCAGTGACTGTGAAGACGTACTTGAGGTCGTGGCCGGCGAGCTGGTTGTTGAAATCGACTTTGACACGTCCTGCTGCGACGGACATGATGACTCCGGACCTGTTGCCGAGTGAAACGGACATTCCAGGGTAGGGGTTGATCTCCTGTTTGTAGAATTCCTTGATGGGGTGGAGCTCGATGAGCTTGGGGTTCCTTGCTCCGGCTGCCTTCTCGCAGGGGATTGTGATTGTCGTCTCCTTTCCGATCTCTGCCTTCTCGATGGCCTCCTCGAGGTCAGGGAAGAGGGTCTTGGATCCGAAGAGGTAAGCCATGGGTGCGTAGGTCATCTTCTCGTTGAAGATTCCTGCCTCTTTGGCTGCTTCT
This sequence comes from Candidatus Methanomethylophilaceae archaeon, assembly GCA_045588265.1. GTDB lineage: Archaea > Thermoplasmatota > Thermoplasmata > Methanomassiliicoccales > Methanomethylophilaceae > Methanoprimaticola. The sequence goes on from JAZNDX010000022.1 coordinate 3,008, forward strand.
GCGTCTGTAGTGTCATAGAGTCTCTCGTCTGCATCGGCGAGGTAAGCCTTGTATGTAAGGCGAACGAGCTTCTTTGCGTCTGCCATGATATTCACCGTGATTGGTAATTAACTACTGCGCCGATAGCGTCACCTATTATATAGGTATCGCAAAATAAAACGCGTATAAGGCACTGGACAATCGTTCTCCGGAGCATATACTCTGCCTCTGGCACCTGCATTTACTCCATACAGACTGTGGAAACGCATATAAACGAGATGCTTATACCTTGGATTACTACCTGCCGCCTTTGCATAGCCCGGTAGTGCGGCTGACTTGTAATCAGCAGGTCCTGAGTTCGAATCTCAGAGGCGGCTCCACTTCTTTTACTTCTCGACTATCAGCTTCATTATGCCCATGTGGGCGAACACTATCAGGATAGCGAACAGCATCCTAAGAACATCGATATTGAAGTTCCACATACGATTTGGAGTCGTTTACTGAATATAAAGGGTTGAACAATGATTCAAGCGACTTTGCCCGCTTCCTTGCCTTTAAGTGAAGCCATCTTGCGCTCAGCGACGCTGATCTTATTGTAGAGATCGAGAATCCTGCTCTCCAACTCCGCAGCCTCATCATCGGTCAGATTCTCATCCTTGGATCTCTCGACACAGTGTTCAAGCTCCTGCTTCAAATCGGTGAGTTGAACCGCTAGAACATTCGATTTGTTCTATGATTCTCTATCCTCGGCCATTACACGAACGGTATCGGAGATGCATCTCTTGAGAATGTCCTCTCTGGCGTAGAACTCTATACGTCCGCACCTGACGCATGCGAATGCATCCATGAAGGATTGGGCCGCGAGCGACTTATCGGCGAACTTGTAGGGGACGAGGGTGGTACCTCCGCAGACCGGGCATTTCATTTGGGGCATCGGAATCTCTATAACAATCTAATACCGAAATAAAAAAATGATGCGGAAAAACAACTACGATACACAGTTAGGATGATCAGTTACAGAGGACTATTCGGCATAGATTAGAACTCTTTCCTGCGAGCTGGTTGCAAAACATTGTACCCATCGAAAGGCTACTATTTTTAAGGAGAAAACCTCTTCATTTCAGACTTAAGCCGCTGAATAAGCTGGATACAAGATGGTGACAGATTGATCGACATTTACAATAAAGAACTTGAGAAAGAAGTAACAGAAAAGATGCATGCCCTCTACGGCGAGAACAGGAAGATCACGGACGGAAATTACGATAGATCCCTGGCCGTGAAGTGCATCAACGGAACGTTCGTCGGGAAGAAGACCGACAATATCATCGCATTCAAGGGAATCCCGTTCGTCGGCAAACAGCCCGTAGGAGATCTGCGCTGGAAAGCACCTGTCGACTGCGTCCCCGACGATGGCATCTATGAGGCCTATTACTTCGGAAAGTGCCCCTGCCAGGAAGGTAACATCGGTCAGATGGGTTCCCTCTACGTCCAGGGCGAGGACTGCCTGTGTCTGAACATCTGGAAGGCGGATGACAACTCCGACAAGAAGAAACCGGTCATGGTTTGGATCCACGGAGGTGCCTTCGAGATGGGCGGTACCGCTGAACCAAGGGAAGAGGGTACCAACTTCGTAAAGGAGAATCCGGACATCATCCTGGTCTCCATCGAGTACAGGCTTGGAATCTTCGGCTTCTTCCATCTCTCCCATCTGCCGGACGGCAACGATTACCCTGACGCGCAAAACCTCGGACTCCTGGACCAGGTCATGGCATTGAAATGGGTCCACGAGAACATCGCGGCATTCGGAGGAGATCCGGGACAGGTGACCATCTTCGGACAGTCCGCGGGAGGAGGAAGCGTATCGCTGCTCCCGCTGATCAAGGGAACACACGAATACTTCCAGCGCGACATAGTCATGAGCGGCTCCCCGGTATTCACAAGGTCAACGGAAGAGGCCATCCAATGCACCAATGAGGTCATGGAGGCCCTCGGCTGCAAGACGGTAGCGGAACTGCAGAAAGTCGATGTCCACAAGTTCATAATGGCCTCTGGCGTGCTCGGACTGCGTGTGTGGGCAGAGAGGGACGGAAGAACTGTACCTCTGGACCCGTACGGGGAATATGAAAGAGGTGCGGCGAAGGACATCGTCTTCATGCAGGGCTGCACCAAGGACGAGATGTCCTATTTCCTAGCCGGTTTCGGTGTGGAAGGCTACGGGGCGTTCGTAGACGAGCGCATGAAGAGGAAACTCTCTCAGATAACCGAGGATGAGAAGAAGCTCGCCCTGAGCTTCTGCGAGAATGCTAAAGATGTGAGCAAGGAGTACGACGGAAGAAGCCGTCTGTTCGACCAGATCGTTTTCATCGCACCTCTGTTCAGGATGTCCGAGAATCAGACGAAGGCTGGAGGTAAGACCTACACCTACTTCTTCACACCCGAGTCCTCCGTACCGCTGTTGAGAAGCGGGCATGCGGTCGAGCTCTCGACCGTATTCAACCACCCTGAGGAGACCCTCGTCACAGGAAGGATGTTCGATGAGACGTTCGGAAAGACTATGCGTAAGATTTGGATCCAGTTCGCGAAGACTGGCAACCCGTCCCTGAGCGCGGACATCTCTCCCGACGGAAAGGCGAAGGAATGGCCTCTTTACGACCTCGAGAACAAGTACATCATGGTCTTCGATGAGTTCAACATCCATCCGGAGAAGGAATCCGAGAAGAAGATCCTCGATTGGGAGAAGACCTACTTCCTGACCAAATACTACTGTATCTGAGTTTTTCCAATAACCGAAGGGTGTCTGGGCTCTCTCAGGCACCCTCCGGGTGAAACACCTTTTAGTTCTACTCTTCACCAACAGTGAACGCAGATTTCTGATCCGAATGTCACTCAGCTATCGGGAACTTCTCATAACCGCCGGAGACAAGCTTGCGCACCGAATGGAATCCGAAGATTCCTCCGTAAAGCGCTCCGAGGACCTCGGCGGCCACCACTCCCCACCAGATAGATTCCAGGGTACCGAACATCGATGCCGTAGTTATGCATATGGGGATGCGAAGCAGATTCAGTACAAGAATTATGCTCAAGGATTTCAAACCCCATCCCATGCCCTGGAAGTATCCTGATGATGTGTATCCTAACGGACTCAACGGAAGGATCAGTGAACATATCATCAGCATAGTGACCATCTGGGGCCTCAGGGGCATGGTATCCTCAGAATATGAGAACGGCAGCACCAGAATATCGGAGAACAGCAGAAGGATGATCGTGATTACGATCGATACTATTATGCCGTACTTCAGAGCGAGACGATAGATCGACCTGACCCTCTCGTAATCCTTCGCACCGACAGCTGCGGCGCATAACGGAACGACGGCAAAGCCTATGGCCATGGTGGGCATGAAGAACAGATCCATCAGCTTCCAGCAGTTTCCATAGATAGCAACTCCGTCGACTGAACCGACACCTTCGATGATGAGGTTCATAGCCATCATCATTACGGAGAGCAGCACCATCTCAAGAGATGCGGGTATGCCGACCTTGAAGATATCCTTGATCAGCGCCTTGTCGAATCCGAAGCCCTTGAATGTCGGATAGACGTAGGTGTCCTTCTTCAGATAATACCAGTAGATCACAAGGAACAGCGGCATCACCATGGAGATCGTGGTCGCCCATGCGGCTCCGGATATGCCCATGTCGAGCACGAAGATGAAAATGGGGTCAAGAACGATATTCAATCCAGCTCCGAGCACCATTATGTACATGGCACGCTTGGAAGAACCTTCCGACCTGAGTAGACCGCCAAATATGTCGCTCAGGATTATCACGGGGAAACCGATGAAGATGGGGATCGCATAGGCCATACAGGCCTCCATGTTGGATGAACCTCCGCCTGCGAAGATGATCTGCTCTGCGAAGATCAGGAACAATACGGTTAGAACTATACTGAGGATCAGGCTGATTACGATCGCCTGCTCGGCGACGTGGTTGGCCTCGACCTTGTTGTTTGCACCGACCCTCCTGGCCAGTGCCTGTGATACTCCAACAGCGATACCGCTCCCCAGTCCGATGACGATGAAGAATATCGGGAAAATAACGCTCACCGCGGCCTGAGCTTCAACTCCTATGGATGTCAGCCAGATGGTATCGATGATGTTGTTGGCGCTCTGTATGAAGTTCGATATGACGATCGGTATCGCCATGGCGATCAATGCTTTCTTGGGATCTCCCAGCATGATCTTGGCATCTTTCGTCATCCGAACTTCTTCAGCCATCAAGAACAGAATGCCATTGGCGCATTAATATGATATCGACATCTATTAAGACCGAATATCTGGCAGATGCTGTTAGAAATGGCTTCAAAAAACCACTAAAAAAGGAATAATGGGGGAAGACCCCCAATAGTTTCAATTGATATCCCTAACGATGGTCACAGGGCATGAAGCGTGGAGCATTACCTTCTCCGCGACGCTTCCGTTTAGGATCTTCCTGAATCCCTGACGGCCCTCCGTTCCCATTATTATGTCATCGTACTGTCCTGATTTGGCGATTATCACATCAGCAGGGTTGCCGACCGCGATTTCGGTAACAACATTGATCCCCTCAGCTGCGCATTTCTCAGCCACATCCTTTACCAGAGTCTCGGCATCGAAATCCTTCGATTTAACCGAGAAGACGGTTAGCCTTCCATTGATACGCTTGACAGTCTCGATTGCCACATCAATCGCGGCCTCATTCTTATTGGAGACTGGGAGCAGAACCTCTTCGATCCTCTTGGAGCCTGATTTCAGGGTTATGATAGGACAGAAAGCGTTCTCTATGACCTTCTCCGCAGTACCTCCGACACGTCCGTATCCTCCGGATTTACCGGTGACACCCATGATCATCAGATCGTGGTCCTTCGACAGCTCGCTGAGGACCTGATGCGGCACACCCTCGATCAGCTTGGTGGTCACATCGAGACCTGCTGCCTTGGCTACAGCCGCGGCATTCTCCAGGAACATCTTACCTTCGGTCTGCATCCTGAAGGATATCATCGCGCCTCCGTCGATCGAACCGAACCTATTGTATTCAGTCACATCGACCACGTAGACAAAAGTTATGTGCGATGCAAAGGTGCCTGCAGAGTGTACAGCGAGGTCTACGGCCACTTCGGAAAGAGAACTGCCGTCTATCGGAACCAGAACATTATCGAACTTCATAGGTTTCTCCCCTTACGTCTTATCGATGGTATGGATTATGAATCGACTCACCTTAGTTTATAAGTTGTCTTAAATGGATGACTTGTCGGATAGTTCTGAGTATTGTTCCAAAAGATTCAAAACACTGGAAGGGAGTAGCCCAGACAAGGTGTTGGTTATGGGTTGCAGCGGCGGATCCTGTTCTTCATGTTCATCGTGCTCCAATACGGACGGCAGAGACGACAATGAACTGCCGCCGGGAATGCTGTCAAAGTACAGCCTGGACCAATCTACTGCAGACGGGGCCTTGGTCTGGCTGGAGATACTTAATTGCCCGGACGGACCTAGGATCGCCGATGCCAGCCTTCAGGTCCTGGCAGAGACATGCAGGATCAACACCGGAAGGACATTTGCAGTGATCTTCGGAGGACCTGACCTCAAGCCGCTGTATCCGATCATCTTCGGATTGGGAGTGGGGTCGATCTATCATGTCAGGGATCCGGATTCAGAATGCTACGACTCCAACATTTATTCGGTGACCATCTGCGACATCATCGACAGGGTGATTCCTGCAGCCGTCCTACTGGCAGCAACTGAGAGAGGGAATCAACTGGGAGAGAAGATCTCATCAATGCTCGGTGCCGAGCTCAACTCAGACTGCACCAAGATCGCTATGGACGGGAGGATGCTCTCGACTGAGCCCGCACCTCTCGGACAGTTCCTCATGTCAAACAGAAAGAAGTTCCCTCAGGTGGCGACAGTGAAGATCGACAGCTGCCCAACTCCGGAACCAAAGACCGGCCAAGGAACCGCCATTTATTGGCAGACCAGGAAATATTTTTGAGAAAGGGCCGTGCCTCGAGGGCACGTAATTGGTTTTATCGAACGTAAATCAGAACTTGCTTCCGATCTCTGCAGCCTTGGCGAGAAGTTCAGGGTTCTGCTCGGCTGCGTGGGGCGGGTTGCCGTCAACCATTGTGACGACTCCGAGGGGTTCGAATTTGAAGTATGCTGTCATGCGTCCGGTAATCTGGGCTGCCAGCTCGTCCGCACCTGCGGATCCTGCGGTGACGATGACTGCGAACTTCTTGGGTGCAACGTTGGGTGTCATGGATCCGTCGAGGAAGCTGAAGAGCCTGTCCTCGAAGAGCCTGTACTGACCTGTGGGCTGTCCGAAGTACACTGCTGTGGAGAGTATGACTCCGTCCGCCTCTCTGATAGCGTCGAGGGCGGGTGTGATCTCGTCCTTCAATACGCACTTTCCGGCCTTTTTGCATCCCATACATGCGATGCATCCGCGCCTGTCCTTCATCTCTGCGACGTTAAAAACCTGTACGTCGTGTCCCTTGCCCTTGGCCGCCTCGACCATTGCGTTAAGGATGGTTGCGGAGTTTGCTCCCTTCCTAGGACTGGAAATAATTGCGACAATCTTTGCCATTTTGTAACCTCGGGAATAAAGAGAGCGAGGTTGTATAAAGAGACTGGTCTAAACATTTCAGAATAGCTGTTCATTGATTTCCGCACATGGGATCATCTCCGGGACATCGCCGCAGACAGCGACCTTATCCCCTATGCATGCGAGACATCCTTTGACACCCTCTACCGATGCTATCCTCTCGAGAGCATCTGTCACAGAATCTTCGTCCTTGACAAGGTTTCCAAGAGCGGTCGCACAACAGTCGGCCAGAATCACATCGTCAGAGAACACCGTGCATACATTGGAATTGCCCAGGGAGACTGAGGGGCCTATCTTGGCAGAGGATGAGCAGATGCCTGTGATGCCGTCGGAGCTCACATTGAAGGCCACATCCTTCAGGACAGGATGGTCCGCGAACAGACCTACAGGTACAGAATGATCAGACAGGAATGCGATATCTCCGCCGTTCTCTACTATGGCCTCTCTGGCCCCTGCCTCCCTCATCCTCTCCACGGCGTAGACGGCCACTGCCCCTGCGACTCCAGCGAACGGACCTACACCGGAAAGCACGGAAGCCCTGCTCATCCGGCATATGAGCTCATCGTCCGCGGGATCTTCGGGATAAGGCTCATATGTGATCTGGAAGAACGGGTCCTGGGCGACCTTGGACTCTATTATCCCTCTGGCTGAGAATATGGCATCCTGGGCGACCCTGATGTATTTCTCGTCGCTGACGATATTGACTATCGTATCCTTGACCTGGAAACGGACCTTCATAAGTCGAGCTTCAGGGCATGGACCGCACATGCGTTCACACATGCGCCGCACGCAATGCATTTCGAGCTATCCAGGACGATCTCGCGGGTGTCCTTGTCCGATGCGAAACAGTAGGCGGGACAGATCGATTCGCAGGCACCGCAATGCCAACAGAGGGACTCGTCACGAATGATGTGCTTGGTCAGGCAGACGACGAATCCTGCCTCCCTGAGCCTGTTCTCTGCCGCGGTCAGCTTCTCCTCGTCGCCTACCAGCGAGAGGATCATGACCCCGCTTCCGTCTCCGGAGATCTCGGCCTTCAGGACGTTGGGCTTCAGATCGAACTCCGAGACCAGTATGTAAGCTACGGAGTCCTGGACGTTCGACTCCTCGAATTCTATCTTTAGCTTCCTCTCCATCTCAGCACCCCCTCTCCTGCAGTTTTTTGAGCTTCACATCCTTGGGGAACGTCATTACAGGCTGGTTCAGTGTGAACTCCTTGTGCTCTATCCAGTCCTTAAGGATGTTCGCGACCTTCCTTGCCCCGCTGTAGGAGGAAAGGGAGGATGTCCTTACCGTCTTTCCTTGGTATTCGACCTTTCCGGACATGAGCTGCGAATAGCTGTATCTGGCCATCGGAGGCCTGTCTGTGGGCTGACTGTAATCGACCATGTCGGCGAAGATCTCCTCGTCCGAGATTGCGCAGCGCTGCATGATATCCTTATTCAGGACAGGGATCGGGATTCCGACTCCGATCGCCAGGGAGATACCATAGCCTGTGATGTCAAGTCCTCTAACGAACTTGGCATCCATCTGCTTCATGTCCCCTATGAGCGCGAGCGTCCTGGATCCTGCCACGGGCACTCCGTTGACCTCCTCCACGTTGGTCTTGTACTGGGTACCTGGCCATGTGACGTATCCCTCTCCTCCTCCGAGGAAGATCTTGGTTCCCATTCCGATAGTCTCGAGGTGGGGATCGTTCAGAAGCGGAGAGAGCTGTCCTGCGGATGAATATGTAGCGTTCTTCACCCTCGGCAAGAGCTTTCCCATGTAGGTGTAGATCGTCCTATCAGATGTGTTTGTAGCTACTCCGTAATTCTGATAGCAGTTACGGGGATTGTAGATGTAAGCGTCATTGATGTCGTCGATGGAGATCCATGTGTCGATATCCTTCCTGACGTAACAGTCAGTACCGGGACCCCAGGCATGCAGATGGATCTTCTTGTGTGCGATGAGGTCCTCTATCAGATGAGCACCTCCGTATCCACCTTTCTCGCCGGGAACAGTGGCGGTGGCCCCGATGTACGTATCCACAGCAGCCAGTCCTCCGTCGACCATGACGTCGTTGAGCCTGATGTCGGTCATACGTATGGGCGGGGATGCGTGTCCGAAGTTCACGAAGGCACCTGATGAACACATGGCCCCGAAGGTACCTGTTGTTACGACATCTACCTCCTCTGCGACCTTCTCGGCACCCTTCTTCTTCACGAGATCGATTACCTCCTCTGCCGTGTAAACAACGGCCTTGCCGGAGCGGATCTTCTCGTTAATCTGCTCATACGTCTTTGACATAAGCTCTCCTCTGAATGGGTAGCAAGTATGGATGGCCACCATTATATAATTTAATTAGAGAAGAAACGGAAATGGTTTGTTCAGACGAGCTGAATACTGGCCTTTCACAGGTGAGGGATACCAGTCCACGTGAGGTAGCAGGCCTTGAGGATAGGCACATCGTCGAGATTGCTCGTGATGAACTTCTTCATGAACAGCGTCGAGACGATACCGCATCCGATGATGTAGGTCGCCAGCATGACAAACACAGCACATCCGGGTCCTGTGGGGAAATCGAACAGTCCCTCGACACCGTACGCCATGATCGCAGTCACCATCATGCACAGGCCAGACAGGACCGATACCATGGGCAGGAGTATGGCGACAACTGCGAGGACCATGGTAATGATGGTGGTGGCCAGGACCACCGTCTGACCGTCGAGCATCCCTATCCTCAGCAAAGTTGTATCGAAAGAGCTGAAATCCAAAGGCAGAGCGAACAATGCAATGACCGTCAGAACGAATGCCGCTAATGACAGGATGATCGCTGGACGCCTTCCTGTGCTTACGTACTTCTTGGTTTCAGAATCTTCCTCCGTCTTGACGGATGTATCCTGCTGGACAGGCGGGGCCGGTGCCTGACTGACAGGAGGGCTGACCGGGACCGGCACTGGTACCGGCGGCGGTACTGGGCGGTTCATCGTCTGCGGGGCAGGACCGATGCGTTCCACGGGTCCGGGAGCATATTGCTGCTGGACAGGCGGACGGGGAGAATACTGAGGCTGGACAGGCGGCCTGGGTGCATACTGTTGCTGGACCGGAGGCCTAGGAGCGTATTGCTGCTGCGCCGGAGGCCTGAACGAATAGGCCTGTTGGACCGGAGGTCTCTGGATCGGACGCCACGGAGGTGCCGAGTACTGCCTGTTCGGGTTGTAAGCGCCTAAGCGCTCAACTTCCATGGCATCCCTCCTGATGCCGACCTGCATCGGTGCACCGCAATTGATGCACTCAGTACGACCTTCCGAATTGTTGTAACCGCATCTGCCGCAGAATGTGATAGAATCACTCCCTTCGGAAGCATGAATAGAATAATACGGATAAAAACTAAACCCTGTTTACAATCATCTGGAACTGTTGTTATCCCAGACTTTGATGGTGTTTGTGCGACGGATCCGAGTATCGGACTCGGACCGCCGCTTTCTTTCTCAGTCGTTCATCAGGCATCTCAGGGTATTGTTGACGTATGCCTTGATCTCTTCGGGGGACTTGCCCTCCGCTACCTTGGTCAGCACACTCAGCATCCCGTCGGCGTATTCTGCCTCGGAGTTGTTCTTAGCCTTCATCTTTGCGACCATATCCTTCTCTTCTTCGATGGACATCATGGTTCTTACCTCCATTCACCATATCCATCCGCCTGTAGTATATGAACATGCTGTCAGTTCGTTGGTATTCGCAACTTCTTATCTACTCGTTGATCATCCGTGTATTCAAACGGATTCTCCAAGGGTGGAATTGTGGCCAAATACGAGGAACTCGGCATAGCTATCGAAGAATCGGTACGCAGGGCTTGCGAAGGGAAGCGCGTAGGCGTTGCCTTCTCAGGCGGTATGGATTCTGGACTTATCGCCGCCCTTGCATCAAAATACGCCAAATCGGTCACCTGCTACACATGCGGGACGGATGATTCATTCGATGTCGCCGCAGGCAGGGAGCTAGCCGAAATACTGGGCCTCCCTTGGGTCCAATGCAAAATCAGTGGGGAGAGTATTGAGAATGATATCCGCGAACTCATCCTTGCAACCAAGGTCAGCGATCCGTTCACAATCAGCTATGAGATGCAGCTGTTCACTGTATGCAGGAACGCGGATGAGAGACTCATCCTTAGCGGCCAAGGGTCGGACGAATACTTCGGGGGATGCGCCAATTCAGTCACCGAGGACGATGCAGGTTACGAATCGTTCCGCGACTGGGGATTGGAGAGGCTGATGAAGGTCTCCATACCCTGCGAGAGATCCATCGCCTCCAACTTCAAGAAGAAGATCGCATACCCATATCTGGACGATGAGGTTCTGCATTGTGTTTCAAAGCTGGATCCAGCCGAACTCAGACCAGATTCCCTGGAGAACAGGAAGAGCGTGCTGAAGACGGTGGCATCAGACCTCGGCTATCCCGTACTGGCCCACCGCACCAAGAAGGCCTCGCAATACGGGTCCAACACCACGGAGACCATCCGTGATGCTGCAAGAGCAAAGGGACTTAGGTACAACAGATTCATCGCAGGGATCTATGAATCGCTTGGTCTAAGGGAGGCCAACCTTCTACGCGATGCCGCAGTGGACGTCAGGATGGACCCGATCCTTCTGTACGATGCGGAGAAGGTCCTGTCTGGATTGGGCAAGACCCACTCGGAGGCCATGGCCGCGTTCTACAAGAAGCTTGTATCTGAAGGGAACCTCGATTTCCTGGAAGATGAGAAGAAGGAATGAATGGAGAGATCGGAAACGGACGGTTTCTGCGAATGTCCGATAATCAATCTTTTAAACAATGGTCATTGTAACCGATATCATGGAGTTCTGCCCAAGGTGCGGCCGGTATCTGAAGGACGATGAATATCAGTGTCCTGAATGCGGTTTTGTAGTACGCCAGATGCCTCACGTGGACAACACTCCGCCCGGATTCTCAGACTTCTATGACGAGAAAGGAGAACCCAAGAGCCTCAGAGAACTGATTTTCGAGAAATGGTTCTTCGTAGCGCTGGCCATCACGTTCGTGATAGCCTTCGCGATCACATACTACTGGAGATTCACGATATTGATCTTCTGCATCCCGCTGCTCCTCCCATGGAGGAGGCTCAGCATAGCAATAGGTGTGCTGGCAGGATTGGCAGGAGGGACGGTGACCGCCCTCCTGGTAAATACTTTCATTCTTGCTGCTTGAGAGTGAAGTCGTAGAGCTTGTCCATGTTCTCTCCCGTCTTGGCAGAGACTGCCTCCACGGGTTTGCCGGGGAAGTTCTGGGCGAACCACTGTCTGATGTGATCCACCTGACCGGGTTGGGCCAGATCCACCTTGTTGATGAGGACCAGGTCAGCCCCTGACATCTGCATCTTGTAGAACTCCTCCTTCTTCTCAAGGAGGATGTCGAATCTCTCGACGTCGGCGAGACCTATGATGGAACAGGAGTCCTCGTCTATCATGGCGGTGTGGACGAACTGCTTCACCTTATGAGGGAGAGCTAGTCCAGTTGGCTCGATGATGAGGATGTCGGGATCCAAATCCCTCTTGATATTCCTTAGGGTTGCCTGGAGGGTGCCCACCAGGGTGCAGCAGATGCAGCCCTCCGGCAGCTCTGTTGCATTGTAACCCTCTGCCTTGATGGTGGCCCCGTCTACTCCGACTTCGCCGGATTCGTTCACGATGATGGCCGTCTTCAGCCCCTTGTCCACATAGACCTTGGCCAGCTTCAGCAGCATCGTGGTCTTTCCGCTTCCCAGGAATCCTCCGACTATGAACACGTGCATCGTATCATCTCAGAAGGTCAGCTTGAGGTTGTCGTACTTGTAGACCTTCTCGGGACAGCTGAACTGACACCTGTAGCATGCGGTTCCGAGACAGTTCTTGGTCTTGACGACGATCTCTTTGTCGTCCTGTACCGTGAGCGCGTGCTCGGGACATTCCTTCTCGCACTTCTTGCATCCGATGCATCCGTCCATGTATCCGCGGAGTTCGGTTCCGATGTCGTGGAGGATGTACAGTCCTCTGTCTCCGAGATCGGGGATATCACGCTGGACCATCCTGTGGACGGTGGGGTTGCCCTTGGGCTTGGGAAGCTCTTGGACACCGGCGATTGCGTTGTTCCTGTTGTACATCTCCATGCTCATTCCCTCGTCGCAGACGGCGAGCTCCTGAGTGTAGATCTGCTCGAAGATCGGATCTCCAGCGAACATGATATGGTTCGCCCTGATTCCGTTGGCGATGTCCTGCAGCGTATCGAGCAGTTCGGGATCCCTGAGGATGTCCGTTGCCATCGCCAGAGAGGTGTTTCCGTACTGGTAGATCGTGTCACATGACGGCGGCAGGAGTCCTACCTCCCTCGCCTTGACTGCATCCACGTATGTTCCGGAAGCTCCGGCCATGTACATGACCTTCATATCGCTGAACTTGATTCCTGCATGCTCCAGCAGGGTGAAGTGGCCGGCCCTCATGGCACCGATCGCCTTCATGGCCTCGGAGATGTCGTGCGAGTCGATGTAGACTCCGTCCTGCAGGTGCAGCTTTCCGTCCGAGGTTGTGAGCTTTCCCTTCCTCCAAAGATGGGAGTCCAGTACCGCGGCGACTGCTGCGATGACACCGGTTCCGGTGATACCGGTCGCCTTTCCGCTCATCGGGCCTTCATCAGTTACTGTCTCCAATCCGAAATCGCACCTTGAACCGTTCTGCGGCATTATGTTCTCGTCAAGGACCTTACAGATGTACTGGAAATCATATTCCAAATCAGAAATTGCACCGGGCCCCGCGAGCATACCGCATTTGATCGACTGACCTTCCATGGCCGGACCTGCTGCAGCGGATCCTGTAAAGATATCGTCCCCGATCTTGAGCGCCATCTCTGCATTGGTTCCGTAATCGGTAACGAGACAGTTCTGCTTCTCCTCCAGGAAACCGCTCTTGTACATCATTGCGAGAGCATCCGCTCCGATCTCGTGCCTGATGGCTGGCGGGACGCACAACTCGCATCCGTCCCTCACATTGAGTCCGACATCCACTGCCGAGAATACTCCTGCATCCCTCTTCTGTGCGACGATTCCTCTTGCCTTATGGGCGTTCTCTCCTGCGAACGCCAGGTCGTCGACCGGGATGCCTTGGAATAAGGACAGCTGGATTGGGTTACCGCAAATGCTGACCCTCTCCACCTTGTTAAGATCGATATCTAATGTTGCAATGAGTTTGTTCACGGTATCGATAAGAATCTTGTGTGCCGTCTCCGTCCCTGCATTGATGCAGAATGTGAGATGGTCCATGATGTTCGCTCCCGGGAGGGGATGACACTCGGTTACCGATGTAGAAAGTATCTTTCCGTTAGATAGATCGACCGCGTGACCCCTCGTTCCGCTAGTTCCGATGTCCAAAGAAATTCCGTAACTCATTTTACCTTCCTGACCCTTCTGGCCTTCTTGCTAACACCTTATGGTTCTAATTATTATTAATAGAATATCTTTATATCCGTTGGATATATGATGATTAGTCAATAATTTTAATTCATCGTCAATATTATTTAAAGCCTTGCACCGAGTATTTAAAGGTTCTATGGACAGAGCATCCATCCATCCACCCACTTAAATACTTCGTCACCCATCCAACTAACAGTAAGGTGTTGGGCAAGCAGCACCCGAAGCAAGAAGGAGGAAAAACACATGATAGACTATTCTAAAGTCGATTTCGCAAAGATCCTCAGGCGTTACGACGTCGAGGGTGAGAACGAAATGACACCCGAAGCAATCGCAAAGACTATGTTGCCTAAGGACCCCGTCCTGGCCAAAGTCGCAGACTGTGTCCTGTACATGAAGTTCAAGGACGTAGGACCCGCAGTTGCTGAGGCACTGAAGTCTAAAGATGCGCTCGACATCATCAACAACGGACTTGTCGTTGGAATGGAGTGTGTCGCAAAGCTGTACGCAGAGCACATCTACTACCTGCCTGAGATCATGATGGCCGCAAAGACCATGGAGATCGGAATCGCACTCGCTGAGAAGCAGATCCCCGGTGGAAGGACCACCAAGGGAACCGTCGTCATGCATGCTGCAGAGGGAGACCCCCACGACATCGGTAAGAACATCGCTGCCGTTATGATGAGGTCCTCTGGATACACAGTCATCGACATGGGTAAGGACGTTGCCGTCGACGATGTCGTCGCAAAGGTCAAGGAAGTCAAGCCCTTCATGGTTACCGGAACCGCTCTGATGACCACCACCATGACCGCGTTCCCCCGCGCCGCTGCAAAACTCGTTGCCGCTGGAATCAACATCCCGTTCATGGCAGCCGGTGGTGCAGTGAACAGAGACTTCTCAGAGTCATTCGACCTCGGTATCTACTCGGAGAAAGCACCCCAGACTCCCCCAATTGCCGACAAGGTTCTTGAGGGATACGACTGGAGAAAGATCAGAGAAGAGTGGGACCACATCGTAGGAGCGTGATTTATATGGCAAAGTACACGAAGATGGCATACAGCAGTGCGGATGAGATGGTTTTCGGACACGCAAAGGAGCCTGTCTCCTATGGATTCGGAATCAAAGTCGGAGCTGGCAGGGTTATTCCCGAGCTCAACTACGGACCCAGGCCCGGTTCCGAGGCATCCCCCGAGAAACTCAGAAAAGAATACGTAGACTACATCTCCAAGGATGTCCTCAACAGGTGTGTAACACTCGGATTCCCCGACGTCCAGCTGGAGACCGAGTGGATCTCTCAGATGGGAGACCCCAAGATGTCCACACCCGTCGTAGAGGGACAGAAAGCAATCTGTGAGAAGTTCCACGAGGAGTACGGAATCAACTGTGCAGTAAGGCAGACCATCCCTGACCAGCGTGAGGCTGAAGAGGGATACAGGCCCGGAATGGGCGGAAAGCACAGCTACCCCGAGCACCTGTTCCAGTGTGCAGAGGTTGCATGTGAGAACGGAGCAGATGTCCTCTCATGTGAGACTCTCGGAGGAAAGGAGATCGGAGACTACGCAACCACCAACGGAGATATCGTTGCATTCCTGTTCGGAATCGGATACCTCGGATCCATCGATATGGAGTACGTGTGGAAAGAGTTCGTCAACATCGCCAAGAAGAACAAGACCATCGCAGGAGGAGACACCAACTGTTCCGGAGCAAACACCTCGATGTTCATGGCAGGAGGAATGCTCGACCAGGATGTCCAGAGGACCTACTCTGCAGTCACCCGTGCAATCGCATCCGCAAGGACCCTTGTGGCCTGGGAGCAGGGAGCATCAGGACCTGACAAGGACTGTGGATACGAGGGACCCATCTGTAAGGCAATCGCAGGAAAGCCCTGTGCTCAGGAAGGAAAGAACTGTCAGTGCGCACACGCCGACCTTCAGGGTAACCTGATGGCTCAGGTCTGCGACCTGTGGTCCAACGAGTCCATCGAGTACCACCCCGAATTCGGAGGAACCTCCGTCCAGTGTTGGATGGGATCCCTTGGATACGAGGTCGCTCTGATGAACACCGCCATCCAGACCGGAAAGGAGAAGGAACTCAGAGACCTGTACATGATCACCGACAGGGAGAGAGGACCCGAGGGACACATCCTCGCATACGACAACGCCTACGAGATCGGAAAGGCAATCGTTTCTGAGGGAGACAACTACTACCTCAGGGCAAAGGCAGCCGGACTCAAGGCAGCAGAGCTCATCAAGGCTCACAACGACGCGAAGGAACTCCAGCTCACCAGGAAGCAGAGGGAGGTTCTTGAGGGAATCATCAAGGATCTGTCCGCACTCCCCGATGACGAGGACAAGTTCTTCGAGTACTGCTGCAAGAAGTACGCAGACGTCCCCAACTTCGACCTGAAGAACTACGGACTCTGAAACGAACCGATTAAACTCTAAACCCCGGGGGTCATCCCCGGGGATACCCATTCTTCTGGGAGGTTTATAAATGTCTGAATTCAAGCCTTTGGACCCGACAGCATGTGGTCTGTTCCTCGTGGCAGCGATCTCACTTCCTTTGGCAATCTCGTGCTTCGACTCGAAGTATGCGGTGCCTGCTGAGCTCTTCCTGCTGCTTGGATTCCTCATAGTTGTCGTCTCACTGCTCGCATACAGGGCAGAGAGCAACTTCGGTTTCACAGTCTTCCTGCTCGTAGGAGCTGCTGTGTTCGCAAGTGGTTACGGAATCGGTATCATAGGCAACTTGGTATTCGGTATCATATTCGTCATGTGCATCATTTGGTCGATCCTGGCGAAGACACCGAAGAACCTGACGCTCATCCTATGCACTACTGCTGCGATCTTCCTGGTCATCGCAATCCAGGGTATCGCAGATGTGGACCTGTCCACGGTTCTCGGAATCGTTGCACTGCTGAACTTCGCATTCAACTTCTACATGGCATCAGCACTGGCATCCGAGGGTAAGTTCCCTGTGTTCTGATTACGAACAATCAACAATTTAGGTCCCGAAAGGGACCATTAAGTCATTTCATTCCCCCTGGCCGGGCTTCAGGTGGCCCGGCCTTAATTTTCGTCAATAGTCGAAAAATATCTTCGTTTTACGTCAATTGCCGTATAAGGTGACAACAATTCAAATAATGAGTTTTGCCTTACAGTCCCTGGATGACTTCGCCCGAACCCCGTCCGGTGGTCCCATTAGATTCTTCCGACCTAGACATCAGTCTGGTCGGTGGTAAGGGTATCAATATCGCTAAGATGATCTCAAACGGTTTCAGTGTGCCTCCCGCATTATCCGTCACCGTTGATGCGTACGAGATGTTCCTCGACATAACCGGTCTCAGGGAAAAGATCTCAAAAATATTGGATAACACAGACTTTGACAACGAAGAGTCCCTGGAGAGATCGTCGGAGGACATCCGCAATCTGTTCTTCACTGCCGAACTGCCCGAAGAGGAGATCGACATCCTCAAGAAGAACTTCTTCAACCTGGAAGGAGAGTACTTCGCAGTCCGCTCATCGGCCGTGGCAGAAGATCTAGCGGATGCGAGTTTCGCAGGACAGCAGGACACCTATCTGAACGTAAGGAAGCATGACATCATCGAAAAGGTCCTGACTTGCTGGGCATCATATTGGAACGCCAGGGCGATGAAGTACAGGCATGACACCTCGAAGAACCACTTGGAGCAGGGCATGGCTGTCGTCGTACAGAAGATGGTGAAATCCGATATCAGCGGAGTCATGTTCACATCGGACCCGGTCACAGGGGAAGAGAACACAGTCATAGAGGCCTCCTGGGGACTCGGAGAATCCATCGTGTCCGGACTCGTTTCTCCAGACAGATACGTCGTTTCCAGGAAAGGAGAGGTCCTGAAGGCCGTTATCAAGGAGAAGAATCAGGGATTCTTCTTGGTCGACGGAGAGAACAAACTCGTCGACATAGAGCCGGATAAGGTCTCCGCACGCTGCGGGGACGATGCGACACTCAAACTCATAGCCGCCGAAGGAGACAAACTGCGTGACCACTTTGGATGTCCCCAGGACATAGAGTGGGCAGTGGAGGCGGGAAAGGTCTACATCCTGCAGTCAAGGGCGATCACCACCCTCCCGGACCTATCAGAGAAGGACGATATCCTCTGGTCCAGAGGATACGGTGATGAATACTGGGCAGACGCCACAACACCGATGTTCTACACCGTGATGGGAAAGATGCTTACGGACTACGTCAACCACGAAGGGGCGCACATGATGGGCTACAAGGACCTGGAGTCCGGCCCTCTAACAAAGCTTCACAAATCAAGGGTATACTTCTCGGCGACCGTTCTCGAGAGGATATTCGCGCACTACCCCAAGCTGATCCGTTCCAGAGAACTTCTGGACTACTTCCCTCGCAGCGAACAGGAAAGGATCTCCAAGTATCCCAACGACTTCCTGGGAATGGTCAAATCACAAATATGCCTGCTGATCCGCGACAGGGACGGTATGATCTGGAAGACCGACAAAGTGTACAGGAGATGGGCAGAGGGATTCCTGAAACTGTGCGCAGAGTTCGACTCGCTGGACCTGACGACTCTCAAGGACGATGAACTGGCGGATTGGTACTTCAAGATACAGAAGGGATCCACCAAACACTATCAGCTCATCCGTTACGGAATGGTATCTCATTCCATCATGACCAATCTGCTGGTCAAGAACTGGTGCGGCAAATGGCTCGGGGATGACGGTTCGATCTACGCCGGCCTAATGTCCGGATTGGAGGATAACAAGACAATCGAGACGAACAAGGGATTCTCCGACCTAGGCGTCGCCCTGAGGAATGACCCTGAGGTCAGGGCCAAGGCGGAATCCATGGATCCCAAGGAATTCGTCGAATGGCTGAAGACGTCGGACGTCCCGTTCAAGGAGACCTACGACAAGTTCATCGAGGGATTCGGACACAGATCGGGTACCAGAGAACTCAATGCCCTCAGGTGGGCCGAGGATCCCGATTACGTCATGGGGATAGCACTCCAGATGTGCGCCAGCGGCGTTGACCTCAGAGCAGAGTTCGAGAACGGAATCAGGCGCAGGGAGGAGACCGAGAAGGAGATATCCAAGAAGCTCGGATTCTTCAGAAGGAAACTCATATTCACCGTGCTGAAGTTCGCACGCACATACCTCATCTTCAGGGAGAATCAGAGATTCTACCTGGACCACATGATGTACAGGAACAGACTGATATTCCTCGAACAGGGCAGAAGGATGTCAGAGAAAGGGCTCATTGACGACCGCGAGGACATATTCTTCCTGGAGGACCTGGAAGCCATCGCATACCTCAGGGGAGAGAACATCGGCAACATAAGGAACATCATCGCACCGAGGAAGGCTGAATTCATGAAGTACAAAGACAGGCTTCCGCCCAAGTTCCTCCTCAACGGAGTGGACTTCGACGACGAGCCTCTGTCCCACGGAGCGGTCCTCTTAGGTGCCGCGTCCAGTCCCGGAAGGTATCAGGGAAGGGTGCGCATAATCATGGACGTGAGGGACCTCGGACAGGTCGAGAAGGGAGAGATCCTGGTCACGAGCAACACCGACCCCGGATGGACCGTCGTGTTCTCCAAGCTAGGAGGACTCATAACTGAGACCGGAGGCATCCTATGCCACGGAGCGGTCATCTCAAGGGAATACAGGATACCGGCAGTCACGGCTGTGAAATCAGCGACCACCGCTCTGCACACCGGAGACCTCGTATCGGTCGACGGAAGCAAAGGAGAAGTAACAATACTGGAGGAATCACAATGAGCACTGAATTGGATTGGAACGAGAGCTACTACTTCAACCTGTTCGACCCCAAGCAGGGCGTCACAGGATTCATGCGCATAGGCAACAAACCCAACAGGAATGAGAAATCCGTATTCCTGTTCGTGATGAGCAAAAAGGGCGTGTTCGGAATCAGGAACACCGAACCCTGCGACGATCGTCATACAGAATGCTCAGGACTCAAGTTCACGGAGACCGACGGCAAATGGAAGATCACCTACAACGGACCTCTCTTCGACATGTCCAAGGAACCTGCCCCTACCATGTCCTCATTGGACCTGGATTGGATTCCTGTGAACCCGCTGATGGATTATCACGACTGTGTGGATGAGCGCGGGGCCGCCATGTCCGCCAAGACAGCCTCAGAGCATTTCGAACAATTCGGAGTGGTTACGGGAAAGATCAAGGTGGGCGACGACGAGTTCTCGATAGAGGCCACCGGAGAGAGGGACAAGAGCGAAGGCGTTCGCGACTGGGGCTCCCCCAAGATGTGGCTGTGGCTGAACTCGGTCTACGGAACGGACCTCGGATGGAACGCTACCAAGCTGTCCACGCAGATGGGCGATGTGGATGCAGGATACGTCGGAACGAAAAAATGCAACGACCCTGTGATCAAGATCGACATCGATATCGGATACGACGACAATATCCCCGCATCTTACAAGATGAAGATGACGGGCAAGAGCGGAAGGACCTATGACATCGAGGCCAAGATCCTGCAGCATGCACAGCTCCCGATGCAGGGCAGCAAGGACATGATGCTGATCGAGACCATCTCTCAGACCACTTACAACGGAAAGACAGGATTCGGTATTGCCGAGTTCCTCGTTCCCGCTAAGAGAGAATGAAACCGTCCCGGGGGAGACCCCGGGGCGCCTACTTTCTTCCATTCCAGATGAAAGCTTAAACAGATTTTAATCTAATATTGCCTACACAACATGCTTATATGAATGGATGCCCATCCAGCACTGAATATTATGCCCGACTGTAAGATCTGTGTTGATGCCGGCGTATGCAAGATGAAGACCATCATAACGGCCAAAGCTAACGATATGGGTATGGTGGACCTCGAGATCAAGAGCGACTGCCCCAACATCCTCAGAATGACCTGGAATATGGAATCTTTCAGCCCTTATTCGGAAGTCGAGGCGGAATTCTACAAATCAGAGGTCTATAAACTCGCTCAGGAGACGCCTATCCCTCACACAGCCTGCCCCGTACCTTCGGCAATGGTCAAAGCGATAGAGGTAGCAGGTGACCTAGGTTTGAAGCGCGACGTCAGCATCAGATTCATCGATGACGATTCCGAAGCCTGATCAGAGCTCGATCTTGGTGCAGAGAGGAACCTGTCTGCAGGCCAGTGCAACATAGTATGCTCTGATGTTCTGGCCCTTATACTTTTCCAACTGAAGATTCCAGCCTATAACAGGTATGTCCCCACATATGATCATGTTGAGCCTCTTACCTTCCGACAGCTTGCTATCTATGTATTTGCCCAAATCCTTTGCAAAGGTTATGTCCTCATCAGACAGGAACTCACGGTCTACCTTCACGATGTTCGAATCAGGATCCTGTTTGGATATCTCATCGTATACTACCTGAACAAGAGTGTCTAGTCCCTCTACGGTCAGACCGGCCAACGCCTTGCAATCATCATCTGTGATGAAATTGGCTACGTTCGGACGGGGATCGGATTGTGGCGGACATGCATTTACCATTGTATCGTTTCAAAAATGGCTGAAAGGGTTTAAAATGACTGGCCAGAATGAAAGGTCATTTCATCTTCTTCTTAAGCTTGGCGATTTTCTTCTTGGCCTCTCCGTCCCCGGCGGCCGCCTGTTTCTCCAGTTCAGCCAATTCAGCCTTCTTCGCCTGCTGTTTTTTCTCAAGCTGTTTCTTAGACATAGGCATGTTAACTACCTATGTCCCCAATTGTGTTACTCACCTTAAACGTTGGGATTGTCACTTGATTAGGACGCTGGCGACACCACGGCAGTTCTTGAGGAGCATGATCACGTTCTCCTGAAGCTTACCGTCTACAACTATCTGAAGGGTAGCTCTGTCCCACTCCCCGTCATCACTGACCATCGCCTGCCTTAGCGTAATGCCTGAATTGTAAAGGACCGTGGTGACGTCAGCTATTATTCCCGGCACCCTAGCATCCGTCGGTATGATAACGACTGCTGAACAATTGATGGCGTCCGCCATGTCGACCATGGACAGCATGGGCCTGAGTTTTGAGAATATGCGATCCAGCTCGGGTGTGGCGGAGATGTGTTCCAAAGTGGTCCTAACGACCCTTCTATCCACTTCGCATGCACGGGCTATGCCTGCATCGGTCTGCTCGATATCTCCGCAGTATGCTACCCCGTTCTCTACCCTTATTCCGTACTCGAGAAGTTTTCTGGCAACCTTACGCTGAGAGGGATATCTTTTGAGAATAGCTGTGAGCTGGTCCATGAGACTGTAAGATATTGTGAATATAACAATGTTCTTCCTTATGCATTATGTGACATTTTATGATGTATGATGGACAAAAGAGTACAGAATTATTGAATTTTAAGTGTTTATATGTAATAGTCGACGGGCACTGCCCATCATATCCATAATAATTCGAAAGTCCATTAAATACTCATAAAACACTGCACAATCACATGTCTGGAGTATCGGAACGCATCGATCACTTTTTCCACATAACCGAAAGAGGGTCTACGATCGGAACAGAAGTGAGAGGCGGTCTGATAACTTTCCTCGCAATGTTCTACATAATGGCCGTCAACCCTTTAATCCTACAAGAGGCGGCCGGACCCGAACTATTCGGGCAGTTGGTCACCGCCACAGGATTGGCGGCTTTCATTTCATGTATCCTGATGGGAATCTATGCAAAATTCCCTGTAGCGTTGGCTCCAGGAATGGGCATCAATGCGTTCATCGCATATACCATAGTAATCGCAATGGGCTTCACATACTATCAAGCACTTTTAGTGGTTCTGATTTCCGGAATAATATTCCTTGTCCTCACTGTCACCGGGGTAAGGAAAAAAATGCTTTCCAGCATACCTGCCATTGTAAGGCTGGCCATCACATCTGGTATCGGATTCTTCATAGTCATGGTAGGACTTTACAACTCAGGGATCATCATACATGGAGAGGGATCGGCTCTTCAGCTGGGTGACATTGCATCACCTGGCGTGAATCTCTCCATCATGTGCATAATAATCACCTTGATCCTGTGGTACAGGAAGCTCTGGTATGCCGTTCTGGTCGGAGTTTTGTTCTCCGTCGTATTCGGTTTCATGGGAGGACAGCTTTTCGGTTGGGACACAACGATAGATGGTACGAGTTTGATTCCTGGAGTAGGGACAGCTGCCATCTCTGGAATCGTTTCCATGCCTGATTTCGGTCTGTTCGGGGCCATGTTCACCGAATTCACCATGTTCGATTCGTCGCTGATCCCTGCCTTCCTTGCATCGGCCGTGGCTCTGCTGATTGTCGATATGTTCGATACTGCCGGAACCCTCCTGGGAATAGGTCAGCTAGCTGGAATCATTGATGAGGATGGGAATATAGAGGGCAACGAGAAAGCACTTCAGACCGATGCGGTGGGCTCCATCTTCGGTGCTGTGGCGGGGACCACTACCACTACTTCGTTCATAGAGTCGAGTACAGGTATCGCTTCAGGTGCGAGGACCGGTCTGATGGCAGTGGTCGTTGGATTACTGTTCTTCGTCGCACTGTTCTTCGTGCCGGTATTCTCAATAATCACCTCAGCCTGTACCGTTGGTGCACTGTTCCTTGTAGGTCTGATGATGATAACCTCTGTCAAGGATATCGATTGGACCGAACCTGTGAACATTGCCACAGCATTCTTGACGATGTTTATGATGGCTCTCTCAGGTTCCATTACCGACGGTATCGCATTCGGACTCCTAGCATACTTGCTCGGAATGCTGGTTACCAAGAGATATAAGGAGGTCCCGCTGATCATTTGGATACTCGGACTGGTCTTCCTTGGTTACTTCTACCTGACTTACGGGATTATACCGAGCATATGAAACGTTAGCATAATTGCAGGACTCCCCTATTCATCAAAGGAGAATCCAGAATATCAGTGCGGTTAGTATGAATCCCACAACTGCACCTATCGCCAGCTGAAGAGGAGTGTGCTTCTTCAAGACATAACGGCTCCAAGCTATCGGGGGCAGAAGCAGGAAATAAAGGAGTCCGAAGGGCCAGAATGCCATCGCCAATCCCATGGACGGACCTACTACGCCGCATGAATGGATGCTGATCTTCCAGAACGGTGTTATGAGCATGATTGTGAATGTGACCACTGCGTAACATACCATGAGTACAGTGGCCAGCCAAGGGGCCTCAAGGAAGTATAAGAGGACCACTCCGACCACATATCCGATCACACCTGCGATGAGCGGGATCAGCCTATCCTCCTTCTTCTCCACGTCGAGCTTGTCGGCGTTCTGATATTTCCTGGAGAAGAACATGATGTTGACTATCGGCAGGACCACTGACGCAAATATCGCTGCCGCGGAGCATATGATACCCTTCGTCAGATCATCAGATAATGCGATGCAGATGGAAACGAAAGGAATGATTGAGAGGAATGGGGGCTGGCCTATCAAAGAGAGGATCTTAGCTGTCTTCTCAGTCTTTGGAGAGATGGTCCCGCTGAACTTCTGGGTGGGATCATGCATCTCTCTCACTCCTCACCTTCTCCAGGATCTTCCTGGTCTGTTCGAGGGTCTCCTCAGGAGTTCCTGAATTGTCGATCTCTATCCAGGAACCCGTTATCATCTTCATCCTTCTGCGGGTCTTCTCGAGCTTCTCCTCCGTCTCGAATGTCTCCAGTGCCTCTCCCCTCTGGTAAATCCTCTCCAGAGCAATCTTCGGTTCGACATCGACGTAGATCTTGACGTCCGGGATCGGCAGAACGAATTCGATGAGTTTGTAGATGGGCTTGCACAGATTGCCAGGCATATATGCGGCGGCCAGGCTGTATCTGACGAAGATGACGTCATCATACTCCTTGCCGTGCTTCCTCTTGATTCTGAGCGAGTGGAGGACATCGAGGATGTAGAACATGGTAGAGATGAGGACAGCGACCTTTCCGTCCCTTTGGAGATATTTCGCTGCCGCTCTCCCGAACGAGGTGTCCACGTTCGGATGGGTGATCTCCAGAACCTTCCTTCCCTCCTCTGCAAGCTGCTGATGGATGAAATCAGATGAGGTGGTCTTTCCAGAACCGTCCATTCCGTCAACAGCGTACCATGTCATGATTCACAATCCCAACAGGATCATCACGCCTGTCACGGCCATGCAGTTCACGATATTGTCTATCCATCCGGGGGAGACCATCTCAGTCATAGAGACGGTAGCACCGGCAACTATGCAGCAGGCCCATATCGGGATGCTCGCAGTGAGCTTGATTCCGGTGGGATCGGGCAGCGTTACCATTCCAAGGAAGGTCACCAGGATCAGGGACACGATCACTGTGGCCGAGAAGACCGCCAGTGTCCCTTCTAGGGACTTCCCCTTGATCAGACTGTGCTTTCCGAACTTCTTTCCTATGATGCTCCCGAAACCGTCACCCCATGTCATGGCAACGATTCCGATGGAGGCTGCCGTCCAGTGCTCGTTAAAACAGAGAGCTACGAGGATGACGATGCTGATCACATACAGGAAAAGACCCTGCTTGTGGCCTTTGTTCTTCGAGATGTCTCCCAGCGTGGACTTAGCGATTGCGTTGTCCTTCAGCATCGCCAGGAACAGGATTATGGCGAACGGTATCGCGAAGAATGCCTCCATAACCCATGCATTCTCGAACATCCACCAGATGAACACGAAGTTTCCTATGCCTATGTGGATGATCTTACGGATATCGTACTTATCGCCAGATCTCTTCTGAGTGATCAGTGCGACCGCAAGGACCAGGGCTATCAGGACGTAGACCAGCACAAGGGCAATCACGTCGTTGGTCGTCATCTGGAAAAAGTCTCCCAAGCCCATGTGCCACACACCTGATACTTTCAGGTATACTCAAGTTAAAGATAAAGATATGTTCGACAAGAGCGACCTCTCCCCGACAAATGGAATTATATGTCTTGTGCAATGGAGATGCATGAACAAGTACCTCCGGCTATTCAGGATGGGGAACGTCCTCATAGGGTCATTCGCCATTCTGATAGCGGCATTCATGGCAACCGGTACCGCGATGGTGGACTATTGGCAGAACCTCATCGTTGGTTTCTTCGTGGTCTTCGCTTTCATCGCCGGAGGGAACTCGCTGAACGATTACATCGATGCAGAGATAGACAAGACGGCCCATCCTGACCGCCCAGTTCCTTCCGGAGAGCTCACAGCCATCCAGGCCAGGAACGTGGGGATCGTCATGCTTCTGCTCTCTGTTCTCCTCTCGCTTATCACAATGGACGTCTACTGCATCGCCATAGTCGTCATCGCGGTCATCCTGATGTTCTCCTATGAGCTCCTGACGAAGAAGCGCGGATTCATTGGTAACATCACCATCGCATTGATGACGGGCATGGTATTCCTCCTCGCAGGTGCGCTCGTCGGTGACTGGACAGCCAACATCGCCGTCGGCGGGATGGCGGCACTCGTGACGGTCGGAAGGGAGATCTCCAAGGATATCGAGGATATGGATTCCGATATCGGAAGGAAGACCCTCCCGATGGCCATAGGAGTGAGGAACGCATCCATTGTCGCATCGATATTCTATATCGCCGGACCGGTGCTGAGCTGGTACCCCGTATACCTGAATCCGAACAACTACCTCTACTACTCGGTCATCCTCGCAGACATCGTATTCATCTACTGCGCATACATCGTGTTCAAGGAC
This sequence comes from Candidatus Methanomethylophilaceae archaeon, assembly GCA_045588265.1. Taxonomy (GTDB): domain Archaea; phylum Thermoplasmatota; class Thermoplasmata; order Methanomassiliicoccales; family Methanomethylophilaceae; genus Methanoprimaticola. Next base: position 29,730 of record JAZNDX010000022.1, read on the forward strand.
CCGCATGAGGCTGAGAAGAAGGCTAAGATCGGTATGCTGTTCGGTCTGCTTGCTTTCATCCTGAGCGCCATCTACGTCAGTTTCCTCGCGTGATACGATGAAATTCAAGGCGGACACATCGACACCAAAGCCGATGGAGGTGTGGAACGCCAAGGTTGATTTCGACGGGTCGTCCGGAGCTAAGAACCGCCCAGTCATCGTATTGGACAAGAAAAGCGAATCATTCATCGTATTCATGGTGACCTCCCATGGACACCATCCGGAAACGGACATCAAATTGGTAGATCCCTACGAGGTCATGCTGGACAAATCATCGACAGTTCGCACGGACAGGACCTTCACCGTGACCCGCCCGAGATTCAACTACAAATTGGGCGACCTGTCTCCCGACGACTGCGAGATGATACAGATGTTCTACGGCCGCGTTAAAGGCGGAAAACGGATAAAGACGGATTATGTCTGATCAGGAATACAGCCTGATGACCTTTCCCATGTTGATGAGATGGTCGGCCACCCTCTCGGAGTCCGACGTCATTGCTAGGAATTCAGAACCGACATCCAATTTGCAGACGCCCTCGTTGAGCCTCTCGACATGGTTTTGAGCCATCGATTCTGTCACTATGTCGATGTTCTCTTCGATGTCATAAGCGGCTTCCAAGGCGATCTCGCTCGTTTCGGTGTAAGCTATCTCGATCTTCTCATACAGCTGTTCGATCAGGGATTCCATTATCATGGTCTCCTTTAGAGCGACCTCAGAGAAGGTCGTTCCCTGCTCCTTCAGCTTCTGGGCGTATTCCATGATGTTCTTGGAATAATCTCCGATACGTTCGAGATCCGAGATGGTATGGTAAACCGTCGACACATAGATCTGATCCCTCTCTGACAGCTGATTCTCCGAAAGTTTGACCAGGAATCTGGCGATCTCTTTGTTCAGGTAGTTGAGCTCCTATTCGTTGTTGCAGAACTTCTCCATACCCTCGAAGTCCAAGGTACGGATCATGTGGCAAGCTGTACGGTAGTTCTCCATGGCGATGTGCGACATGTTCACTACCTCCTTCATAACCTGCTGGACCGCCATGGGCGGAGTCCTGAGCATGTACTCGTTGATGAAGAAGAGCTTTGGTTTGAACTCCTCTTCCTTCTCACCTTCCTTCTCGGGCACGATCTTCATGACCAGCTTGATCAGCAATCCGGTCAGAGGCAGCATGATGATCACGGTGATCACATTGAACACCGTATGGAACATGGCCAGCTGCGTTGATGGTACGTCGGGGAAGATCGTTTGGAATATCTCGGCATATTCGATGCCGAAGATACCGAGAACCATATCAGCGATGACGAAGAGCGTCACTCCGAAGACGTTGAAGAGAAGATGGATGACCGCGGTACGCTTTGCGTTCCTGCCGCCCGAGAATCCCGCCAGGATGGCGACTATACAGGAACCGATGTTGGAACCCAGGGTCAGATAGATACCCTGCTCAAGATCGATAAGTCCGCTCACGACCATGGTGATCGCAAGGGTAGTAACGACGGATGAACTCTGGACCAATGCCGTCAAAAGGATACCGATCAAAAGAACAAGGAAGACGTTGTGGATGCTGGAAAGGAATTCTACGACCTCGGGAAGTTCAGCGAAGTCGTCCATGGATGAGGCCATCATCATCAGACCGACGAAGAGCAGACCGAAACCGGCTATGACTCCTCCCCACACCTTGGTCCTCTCCTTCTTGGAGAAGGCCATGACGAATGCACCGACACCCGCAAGAGCAGCGAAAATGACCGACAGGGACAACGAATCCCCGTTGAACATTCCAATCGCAGCTATCTGGGCCGTGATGGTCGTACCGATGTTCGCTCCGTAGATGATGGTAGCGGCCAGTGGCAGGGTCATGATACCCGCGTTCACGAATCCGATGACCATGACGGTCATCGCTCCTGAACTCTGAATCGCCGCGGTACCGACAGTACCGATACCGACTCCGTAAAGCTTGCTCTTGGACGCCTTCGCGAACATCTTCTTGAGCTTACCGCTGCTAAGGGACTCAAGGTTGGAACTGAGCATGATGCATGCGGTGAGGAAAACGCCCACTCCGGCGAGCAATGTCAGTACTGCTGTCGCGATCAATAAATCGTCCAAAAACAATCCTCCGGGTTGACTCTGCGTTCCTCTGCAGAAAGTCGTATCGATTAAGCATTAAAATGATTTCCGCAATCGTTTGGGTTCCTGAGCCTAACAGCTCTTAGTATTTTAGATGCCAACATGATTATAACGGTTGTATCATTCATCTGCTTATGGATGTCATGGGTTTCATCAAAAAGGACTACCTGCTCGTGATATCCGCATTGCTCGCGATCATCTCGCTTTTCCTGGTCCCGTTCGATACTGTACTCTCGTACAACTACGAAAGGATCCTAGATACGATATGCACACTTCTCCTCTTCCTCCTGATAGTCGCAGGGCTGAGGGAATGCAACGCACTGAATAAGATGGCCCAGCTAGCGCTATCGAACATCAGGACCACACGGGCCCTTTGCCTCGTCCTGATCCTTTTACCCTTCTTCTGCGCCATGCTTTTCTCCAACGATGTCTCCCTTCTTACCTTCGTGCCCCTGGCGATCGCCATCCTCGGCATGGCGGACATGAAGAGGATGATGATCGTGGTCGTGGTCCTGCAGACAGTGGCGGCAAATGTAGGCAGCTACCTCACACCCTTCGGGAATCCTCACAACCTGTACATCTTCAACATGCACGACATGTACGGTTTCGATCTGTTGGAATACGAAATGAAGCTGATCCCGATAGTCGTCGTCGGCGCCATAGTGCTCCTGACCTTGACCATGCTAATTAGGAACAAGCCTCTGGAATCAAAAATTGATGAAAGCGCCGAAATCAAGGACAAAAGGGTCGTACTCATCCTGATAGCCCTGTTCGCCCTGGCGATAATCACCGTCATGGACCTGATCCCGTTCTACATCACCCTGATCGTCTTCATAGCAGCATTCCTGATCATGATGCCGAAGATCTTCATGAAGGTGAATTACAGCATTCTCTTCATCTTCTTCTTCCTGTTCGTGTTCGCCAACGGCTTGACGAACATGGAGAGCGTCCACAGCGTGATAAACGACCTGATGGCTTGGGACCCGATGCTGACGACTGTTATGACGTCGCAGGTCACGAGCAACGTGCCCTCGACGATCCTCCTACAGCCTTTCACCTCCGACTGGGGTGCGGTGCTGGTCGGTGCCGACATCGGCGGATTCGGTACCCCGATCGCCTCGATGGCGAGCATCATATCCTTGAAATTCTACCTTCAGGAGGAGGACTCCTCGATACTCTCGTACCTGAAGGTTTTCTTCCTGGTGAACATCGTGATGCTGGCGGTGCTGATACCGACCTACTACATCTTCTGCTGAGGGTCATCTCTTCGGCTTGTAGGCCTTCAGATACTTGAGGACTTCCTCGTCCTTATCGGTCCATTCAGGGGTGTATCCGCCCTTGATGTACTCGTTGTACCAATCCTCGCACTGCTTCATGTACTCGGTCATGTCTAGCTTAGGTACGACGATGACCTTGGTGTTGTCGGGATTCGGCACCCACTGCTTGGGACGGTCGTAGTCCTTCTCCTCGAGGAAACCAACGAGGAAGACTATCCTGTCCAAATTGGAGAGCTCTGCATAAAGCGATGCCTGCAGCATGTAGGACATGGGGATGTTGGTGAAGCCTCCGTTCTCGTCCTTCCACTTCTCCATATCATGGGAGGTCTTGATCTCCAGGATCGTATCCCTTACGCCATCCACCTGGATGTAGCCGTCGACGAGGCCTCCGAAAACCTTGTGGTCGTGGAAGTGATCGTAACCGCACTTCTCTTTTGGGACAGGCTCCTCAACTCCGACCTTCTGACCTTCGGACAATCCGAGGCATTCCTTCAGAATAGACGGCCTGGCAGCCAGATAGTCCCTCAGTACGGGCTCTAGAATGTTCCCTGCATCGATGTACTTATTGGGCTTGTCTCCCGGATAGAGTCCAGCGAGCTCGCAGGCTACTTTGAAAGGAGTGGAGAACTCGCTCAGACCAAGAATGGGTCCGACCTTCGTACCGGTTATCTTCTTGAACCTGTAGATGTCGAAAACGACTGTCTTCTCTTCTTCGTCGATCTCGACGATACTTGCCCTTCCATCGAATGCCATGAGAGGATGATTCCGCACCGGGTTTATGATGCTATGCCTTTCCCGTCAGACCCTTCCGTTGTGTATATCCTCATACTTGCGGATGGTGTCCAGCATCTCCTGTTCCGTCAGCTCTCCCTTGACGAACATGGTGTCGAACCATGCATCGTCTGAAAGGACCTTGATACCGGTCTCCTTGCAACCGTTACGGAGATAGTAATTCTGCCTCCTGACCCTGAGCTCGTAATCTGATGCCTCCGGATCCTTGGGTTCGGTTACCAGGAATATGCGCTTATCAGGATACATATAACGCAGCTCACTGATGATCTGGCTTCCGAATCCCTTGCCTCTCAGGTGAGGTTTGGTGGCGAAATAGACGAGGAATATCCTGTCCCCGTCGATAAATGAGAAAGTGAAACCGATGAATCTCCAGGATTCACTGAATACGTTCAGAACGGCACCTTTTTCCATCGCCCTCTTGAAATTTGCCAAAGGTATCTTCTCTTCTTCAGAGAAGGACTGCTCATACAATGCCCAGACTTCCGGCGAGATCCTGCTGATCGATGTGCTTGTCATTACCATATTACAACCTCAATTCCCTGAACAACTCCTCGCGTTCCTGTTTTGTGATATTTCTGTAACGGCCTTCCTTCAGCTTCCCGAGCTCTATGTTCATGACCCTTATCCTCTCGAGCCTGACCACATCGTAGCCGAAGTATTCGCACATACGGCGTATCTGCCTGTTAAGACCTTGCTTCAGAATAATCCTGAATTCGCACTCGCCTGTCATCTCGACGAAGCATTTCTTGGTGATCCTGTCCTCGAGGATCGGTACTCCGTTGGACATGCCCTTGATGAAGGCCTTGGTGACTGGTTTATTGACAGTCACGATGTATTCCTTCTCGTGCTCCCCTCTGGAGCGCATGATCTGATTGGCCAGCTCCCCGTTGTTGGTCATCAAAAGGAGGCCTTGAGAATCCTTGTCCAGCCTTCCCACCGAATAGATCCTCTTCGGATAGCCGATGTAATCTATGACATTGTCCTTGTCTTCCGGATTTGAGGTGCATGTGATGCCGCGGGGCTTGTTGAATGCGAGTATTATGTCCTCCTCTTCCCTGGAGATGTTCTTCCCGTCCACTGCGACGATGTCGTCCTTGTAGACCCTGTCGCCGACGACCGCGGGCTTCCCGTTGATGGTCACCCTGCCTTCCTCTATCAGCCTGTCGGCCGCTCTGCGGGAGGCCACTCCGGCCTCGCTGATGTATTTGTTGAGACGGGTCCCATCAGACAAGCGATCATTCCCTTGCCGTAGCTTCTGCCGACTGTATGCACTTGGTCAGAACCGAATAGGCGTTGATCATATCGCTCTCGGCGACTATGAATATGGTATCGGTATGACAGCTGACGGTCTCCTCGATGTTTATGCCGGCATCGGACAGGTTGGTGATCAGATATGCGATGACTCCGCTGGTGTCCACGATGAGCTCGGGGGACTTCACGGCGATCTCCACCAGATTCTCCCTGATCTTTATGATGTTGAACCTTCCGACGGTGTCCGTGATCCTGTCCTTGAGCATCCTGTCGGCGATGATGGTCACTGCCGAAGCGGATTGGACGCACTGCATGATGGAGTTCTCGTTCCACAGGTCCTTGAACAGGTTGTCCATCTTATGGAGGACGGACCAGTCGTTCTTCGCTGTGACGATGCAGGTCTTCGTCCTCATCTCCAGCCTGCTGTCCTTCAGGACCTTGAGGATATTGAGCTCATGATCTGTGGTGACGTTGAGCTTGGATGCGTACCTGCGGCAGGCGATCATCACGGCCTCCTCGTTGTCCACGTCGATGTCCTTCATGATCATCCTCGCAAGGGACGAATAGTTGATCAATCCCTTGGCTACGCAATCCTTCACGCTGGGGTGCGCATCAATGTATATCCTCGTCTTCTCGGCAAGACTCTCTTTCATCTCGCTCTTTGCCATGCAGGGCATAATGACGAACGGGATATTAAAGTCTATTATCGAACAAATAAGTCGGTATTAAAACATCTTGTCTTCGCGATAAAAAACCCGATAATTGTTCGCCTTTTTCGACGATAAACAATATAGGTAGGACGATATCTCCTACTCAATGTCCAGAGTATTCCGCATGGTTTTCATCTCGATCTTGGAGAACGAACCAGACCAAATCCAGAAGACTGCCGAGAAGCTAGGCGAGGAGTTGGGTTTCGATGTGGAATACTTCGGGATCTATGCCGAGGATGCAGATGAGGATGTGCTTGTCTATCATGACCTCGTGCAGCGCACGCAGCAGGCAGATTTCATCTACGTAAGAGGAATGGGTGACCTTTACCGTTTCAAAAAATGGGACAGGTACATGGATGTACTGAAAAACGTGAAAGGTTTCCCGGCCGTATTCACCGGAAACCCGGAGATGAATCTCCTTGCCAGACCTCTCTTCAAAGGGACTGACGATGAGTACCGCGACCTCTATTCCTATGTGAGGGACAGATGTCCTGAGAATGACAGAGGGATCGTCTGGTGGGCCCTGTATAGACTGGGTTTCACGGACAGGTATCCTGACCCGCCAATAGTGCACAGGCCACATGGGATATACCATCAGGGAATGGACACGGAGATCACCAAGGAGGACTACCTGAAGACCCTTGACCCCGGGAAGATGACGATTGGGCTCGTGTTCCCTACCAATAATTGGATCTACGGCACCACGGAGCATGTCGATGCCATCATCGAGGAGATAGAGAGGCAGGGCATGAATGTGATCCCCATATTCTGCTCCAGTTTCACCAAGGATCTGGAGGAGGGTGTTGACGGCGTCCTTAGGCACTACATGACCGAGAATGGAAGACCGGTGGTATCCAGCATAATATCGGTCTCAAGACTGGCCATAGACGGCCGCGGTCACGATAGATGCCTGGACGAATGGAACTTCTACCGCAACGAGCTGAATGTCCCTGTCGTATTCGGGATCTCGGTCCAGGGCACATATCATGACTTCGAGGACGACAAGATAGGACTGTCCAAAAGGGACATGCAGACGAACGTCATATATCCTGAACTGGAAGGATGTGTCATCAGTGTACCTGTAGCATACAAATCGAAATCAGACGGGACGGCGAAATACCACCCGATACCGGAAAGGATCAACCATTTGGTCAGACTTGCCAAGAACTGGGGGTCGCTCCGTTCCAAACCTGCCTCCGAAAGGAAGGTGGCCATACTCATGTGGCAGAACCGCCCTGATTCGGGGAACATCGGAAGTGCGGCAGGACTCGATACTCCTGAGAGCGTCGCCAGCATCCTGCAGACCTTGGACTCAGAAGGATATGCAGTCGAGAATGTTCCTGCGGACGACAGAGCCCTCATCGATGAGATATTGAACGGAGTCACCAACGACCTTGACAATCTGTCGCCGCAAGCCCTCAGGGAGAAGGCCGTGGACCTGATTCCTGATAAGGAGTACAGAGGAAAGTTCATACGCATCCCGCAATGGGACCAGGATGAGATGGTCAATGCATGGGGTGAACCTCCGGGGACCATCTGTGTCGACAGGGACGACATCATCGTGCCCGGTCTGATCAAGGGCAACGTCTTCGTAGGCTACCAGCCTCTGAGGGGATGGGCGGACAAGATGGAGCAGAATATCCACGACCCCATCCTGTTCGCACAACATCAGTATCTCGCTTACTACCGCTGGCTGAAGGACGACTTCAAGGCGGACATGATCTTCCATATGGGTACCCACGGTACCATCGAATGGTTGCCGGGCAAGAATGTGGGCCTTTCCGCAAAATGCGATCCTGACGTGGTGCTCGATTGCATACCGAACATCTACCCATACATCATAGACGATCCCGGAGAGGGCATCCAATGCAAGCGCAGAATAGAATCCGTGCTGATAGGACACATGCCCCCTACAATGGCGCGTGCGGACTCCTATCCGGAACTGGACGAGGTCAACGTACAACTGCAGGACCTCCTAAGACTGAGGGACACTCCGAATCCACAGAGGAAGGCACAGGCCATCGCCAATGTCTACGAGATCGCGAAGAAGAACAATCTCCTGAAGGATATCGGCATTACCGATGAGAACGACCCGGGAGCGGAAGGGTTCGAGGAATACATCATCCCGCTGCACGAATACATCTCGGAAGTGAAGGATGCCCTTATAAGGTCCGACCTCCACGTTCTCGGAAGGATCCCCCAGGAACACCATTTCGACGAAGCCCTCTATTCACTGATGCGCCTGGACAACGGGGATGTGATGTCCCTGAGGGACGCATTCGCCAAGAATCAGGGCATCGATATGCAAAGTGCTATCGAGGACCCCTCGGGCATCGCACCCACAGGGGAATTCAACTCCGTTGCGGTTGACAGGATCGACGGAGAGCTTATGGAGCTTCTGATTTGGATGAGGGAGGACGGATACGACCTAGAGCGCACCGTCTCCCACATCGGCAATGTTTCCGAGGATCTCAGAAAGAGCCTGGAATACGCCTGCTGCACATTAGTGCCCAACATCAGGAGGATGAAAGACGAGATCTCCCATATGGCCGACGGTCTCAGGGGGGAGCACGTCGTCCCCGGACCCTCGGGAGCGCCCACACGTGGCAGCGCAAGCATACTTCCGATGGGGAGGAACTTCTTCTCATTGGATCCGGACATAGTCCCCACACGTACAGCCTGGGAGATAGGTAAGCGCATGGCCGATCAGATGGTCCAGCGCTATGCCGAGCAGAAAGGCAAGTATCCAAGGGAGATAGGTATGGTCATCTGGGCCACGGACATCATGAAGACAGGCGGAGACGATGTGGCGTACATCCTTTGGCTCCTGGGAGTGAGACCTGTGTGGGCACGCACGGGCGGTCAGGTTGTCGATCTGGAGGTCGTACCACTATCTGAATTGGGAAGGCCCAGGCTTGACGTCTCTGTGAGCATAACCGGACTGTTCAGGGATACGTTCCCCAACCTTATCGACCTGATAGACAGGGCTGTGAACCTAGTAGCAGGACTGGATGAGAAGGACGAGGACAACGCATTGGCCGCCAACCTGAGGAAGGACGTCGTTGAGGGCATACTGTCGGGACTGTCGCCTGACGAAGCACGCAGGCGCAACTCGGTGAGGATATTCGGAGCACCCCCGGGAGGATACGGCACAGGGGTCAACATGGCCATCGAGAATAGCACATGGGAAAGCGTGCAGGATTTGGCCAACGTGTATCTTGATTGGTGCAGCAACGGTTATTCACAAGGACACTACGGAGAGAAGCTGAAGGACGAGTTCATGAAACGCTTCAGCAGTGTTTCCATCACTGTCAAGAACATGCCGGACAGGGAGATCGATCTCCTCGATTGCGATGACGTCTACGAATACCTCGGAGGCATGAACGCCTTCGTCAGGGCCTACGGTAAGAACAAGGATTTCATGTCATTCATGGGCGACGATTCGGATCCGAAGAAATCCAAACTGAGGGACACGCAGCAGGAGCTGCGCTATGTTTTCAGGAGCAAGATCCTGAATCCCAAGTTCATAAACGGGCTGAAGGAGCATGGATACCGCGGCGCGGGAGAGATGGCCAGCCTCACGGAGTTCACCATGGCCTGGGATGCGACATCCGACATCGGCGAGGACTGGATGTACGAAGGCATCGCAGACAAATACCTCTTCGACAAGGACACTCAAGAATGGATGATGGACGTCAACCCGTACGCGATGATGAACATCCTCAACCGTTTGGAGGAAGCGATTGAACGCGGTCTTTGGGATGCTAAGGATGAATACAGACAGAAATTGAAGGATCTCTACCTCGATGTTGAAGAGAGGATAGAGGAAGTTACAGATAGATGAATCGAGCAATTGTGAACACAACAGTCATCTTCGGTTACAGCCGTTCGCTTAAATACGACTAATTATATGGATGACGCATCCAAATGGGTATCAACATGGAACTGAAAATCGATAACGTATGTTTCTCATATTCGAGCGTTCCCGTTCTCAATGACATCTCCCTTGATCTGAAAGAGAATGAATTGGTATCAATTCTTGGACCCAATGGAGTTGGTAAATCAACTCTAATACACTGCATCAACAGGATTCTGTCGCCGACATCAGGAACCGTCCTGATCGACGGAAAGGATGTGTCTGAGATCAAACTTAAAGAACTTGCAAAACAGATTGGCTACGTCCCTTATTCTGCTAACGATTCATTCCCGCTATCGGTCATCGACACTGTGCTGATAGGGAGGCACCCTCATACCAAATGGGGAACTCTGGATAAGGATTTGGACATAGTTTACGATACTCTGAAAATGCTTGGGATCTCGCATCTGGCCATGCGTGCATTCAATGAACTGTCAGCTGGTCAGCATCAAAAGGTAATGCTGGCACGCGGTCTCGTTCAAGAGCCTGTAATACTGCTTTTGGATGAGCCCACATCCAATCTGGATGTGAGACATCAGCTTGACGTGACAAAGATGCTGAAAAGACTTGCAAAGGAGAAAAACATCCTAATCATCATGATCAGTCATGACATCAACATCGCGGCCAAATATTCTGACAAGATAATCCTGATGCACGAAGGATGCATCTTCGATATCGGAACACCGGCTGAAGTCATAACCGCGGACAACCTCAAGACTGTTTACGGGGTGACTGCAGAGATAACGAGTGATGACGATGCCCCTCACGTCATCCTTAAAGATGCTCTGCCGATGGATGAGGATGAGATCATGGAAGATGATGCCGTAAGCGTTTCATCTAGTCAGGATAGCGACATAAGTGAAAAATCCTGATTAGATGACCCATTCTTTCTCAATCAATTAGATTATATATCCAACTTATCATTTGGAAGAATAATCCGATATAGGAGGACTGTTATGGAAAAGAAGACAGCAATAATTGCTGTAGCGATTGTAGCAGTAGTTGTCATCGCAGGAGCAGCAGTGTTCATATTTGCGAACGGCAACAACGGACCGAATTACGATAACATCGAATCTAAACTGATGGTTCGCGGTAATTCCAACGGAGACTACACAATCGATCAGCAGGATCTTGATATCGTAAATGATATCATCGCAGGAAAGAAGAAACTGGCAGACTATCCTCTGGCAGATGCAAACAATGACGGAAAGGTCAACGACTCCGATGTGAGCCTCGTCAAGGATATAATTGACAGGAAAGAAGGCATCACCATGTACGTCGTCTGCCTAGACCGCGAAGGTAATGAGACCACGGTACCAGCCAAATATCCCTTGAGAAACGTAGTTACATATGGTTCTAACATGCAGATGCCCGCCCTGTTCGCCAACGGTGGAAAGTACATCGCAGGTTACTTCGTCTCGTCCTACGAGCATGCCGAGAGCTCCATCAGCAAGACTGCTGAGGACCTAAAGGGATCCGCGAGGACAATTACCAAGGAAGCTTGGGCCAACTTCACTGCGCTCGACTCCAAAGTCCATGTCGGAGCACTGCTCGTCGACTATAGCGGAATTGCACAGATTACTGAGGAGCGCATGGAAGACCTTAATGCTGCCGGAATCCCCATGATCGCCTACTCCTCTGCAGATGCAACTGAAGAGCTTACCACTGTGCTTACACTCGGATTCCTTTTCGGTGGCGACTGCGAGAAGATGGGACTCACCTATGCAAAGACCAGCTGGGATGTCAAAGAGAAGATCGAGAACACCCTCAAGAACAAGGCCAACAAGACCACATACATCTGCGGAACAATGTACATCTACATTTGTGGAGCATCCTCCTCATTCAACACCAGTGCGACCACTGCTGGAGGAATTGCCTACGCTTCCATCAACGAAGAGTTCAACAAGACCTATTCGAAGAACTCGACCAAAATGGCATCCACTGAGGCTCTCTCCAACTACACTGATGCAGGAATATTCATCAACAACCGTTCGATGGACTGGGGACTTACTGAGGATGAGATCAAAGAGCTCATCATTGATACTTGGGACCACGACAACAGCGGTGTTTCTTCGAGAGAATACTTCAAAGAGTTCGAGGATAAGCTCGTCTATGTCGACAACCTTCTCCCCGGAGGAGTAAAGCTTGCATACATGGCCCATGCTATGTATGGAGACCTCTTCTCAAGAGAGTGGGCAGACAGTGTCCTTAAAGACTTCATCGACATGGGCACCGCGCCTTTCGATGGAGTGAAGTTCGACCAGGTTCTTGCATACATCACATTCGATGATTACAAGAGGGTCGCTAACGCCTGAACAAAACGGGGGAGCAATCCCCCTCATTTTTTGTGATCCGTATGACGAATATCTATGACAAACAATCGGTAATTGAGGAATATCATCATCAGATAGCCAAAAAGATAATGATTCTTGTGATATCGATAGTTTGCATAATCCTATTCGTCGGTCTTTTCTCACTTAGCGTCTATAACGACATCTCATTCTGGGAAGCGTATGAGATCATATGGAACCACATAATCGGTGTCGAATACGAACCAAGAAGCCAATACTGGTGGGCGGATCGTTTCATTTGGAATACAGCTATGCCATGTATTCTCGCAGCAATACTGGGCGGTGCATCCCTTGCCATCTGCGGTACCCTCATGCAATCCTTGATGGGAAACCCATTGGCCGATCCGTACAGCACAGGAATATCCTCCGGGGCATGTTTCGGCGCTGTTGCTGCCATCGTCGTCGGCGTCTCGTTCGCCACTGTCGGCGGAGAGATCGGAATCGTTACCAATGCATTCATCGGCTCTCTTGTTCCTGCAGCACTGATCATACTCATTTCATCCAAAATCAGAATGACGCCAGCCACCCTGATATTACTTGGAACGGCGATATCATACTTCTTCAACTCAATGATAACATACATGATGGTCTCGACTGACGCCGATACGCTGAAAAGCGCATACCTTTGGCAGATCGGCAGTCTGGATAAGATTGTCTGGAGCTATATCCCCATAATGCTGATAGTGACCGTAATCGGAGTGATCTTTGTACTTCTGATGGCCAACAAACTGAACGTGATGTCCCTGGGAGAGAACAGTGCTACCAGCTTAGGCATCGATGTGCAGAAATTCCGTACCATATGCCTGATAATCATGGCATTCATGACTGCATCCATAGTCGCTTTCACCGGGATCATCGGTTTCGTTGGGTTGGTTGCACCTCATCTTGTCAGATTGGTCGTCGGCTCGGACAACAAGTACGTCATGCCCATAGCGATGTCCGTCGGGGCCATGCTTCTGCTGATGGCCGACTATTTGGCATCCATCCTATCTAACATCCCGGTCGGTGTAATCATGAGCATCATTGGCAGCCCGATTTTCCTCTTGCTCATAATCTACCATACAAGGAAGGCAGGTGTATTGTATTGAAACTAAACAGAGAGATAGTTAAGAAGCAATACTCTGCCGATAACAGAAAACACATTATCTGGACCATAGGATTCGTAATTGCTTGTGCAATCCTGTTTCTGATCACCCTTGGTTTCGGAGTTTATAAGATCTCAGTCATCGACGCGATCGGTGTTTTCTTTGATTCACTGTTCGGAAAAGAGGTCGACCCGAAGGACTATGAATACGTTTGGAACACCAGATTACCGCGCGCTATAGGTGCAATTGTTGTAGGGGCCGGTCTTGCAATAGCGGGAACGATCATGCAAAATGACTTCAAGAATCCTCTCGCCGAACCTTACACCATGGGAATCTCATCAGGGGCATTCCTAGGAGCGACACTTGGGATCATCCTCAACATATCTATCATCCCTTTCATCTCCAACTCCAGCGGGATAATCGCCAATGCGTTCATCTTCTCGCTAATTCCTGTCGCAATCATAGTTTTGATCTCAAAATTCAGAAAACTGACCCCTATGAGCATGATTCTGACCGGAATCGCTGTGATGTTCCTTTTCAGCTCGATCAGCCAAATAATCATGGTGACCGCCCCGTCCGAGAGCCTGGCAGATGCATATAGTTGGAGGGTCGGATCCTTGGACAGGGTCAGATGGGAAACTCTCCCGGTCATGGCGGTTTCGACAATCATATTCTCCGCCGCCCTGTACGCCTTTGCCGGTAAACTTAACGTAATGTATGTAGGCGATAAAAGCGCTCAGACTCTTGGAGAAAACCCGACCAACATACGTATCATAACTTTGATACTTGCATCCCTTCTGACAGCTGGATTGGTCAGCTATACAGGAACCATCGGTTTCATAGGTCTAGTTGGACCTCATGTGGCCCGTATATTCGTTGGATCGAACAATCGCTATCTCATACCTGCCTCCGCAGCATTCGGCGCAGCTTTCATTCTGGCGGCAGACACGATAGCCAAAGTGAGTGGGGCGAATGGACTCCCTGTCGGAGTCATCAGCGCCATGATAGGCGGACCCCTGTTCATCTGGATACTGATTCAGCAAAGGAAGAACGTCTGGGCATGAACAATCGGTAACCCCTTATCGCCCTTGGTAACCTATTTACCGTCGTGCGTATTCGGCCTGTTAATGTTTTGGATCATAGCGAGTCTCATAGCAGGGGCAATAATGCTCTACTTCGGATCGGAATGGTTGGTCCGCGGTGGTAAAGGGCTTGCCCTCCGCCTTGGTATCACTCCTTTCGTTATCGGACTCACTGTGCTCGCTTTCGGTTCTTCAGCGCCTGAGGCCATAACCTCCATCGTCAGTTCGGATACACCGGACCTGATCATCGGAAACGTTGTGGGAAGCAATATAGCCAACATCGGACTCGCAATCGGTATCGCCGCCTTGGCTGGGCCTATGGTAGCCAAATACAGCGGAATGAGGATCGAGATCATCGCCATGCTGGCCGCTTCCGTCGGCCTATTCGTCATGGGATTCTTCCATTACATAAACTGGATCGAGGGAATCATCCTGATCCTGCTCCTGTTCATATTCCTGTTCTTCGTCTTCAAGAATAAAGGGAGCGACGAGGAAGGAAAGGAATTGTATGAGGAGGATGTCACCCCGGAGACTCTCAGCACGCCTATTCTCGTCTGCCTCGTCGCACTCGGTCTCGTTGTGTTGTACTTCGGTGCCCGCTTCTTCATCGACGGAGCGAAGGACCTGGCGGTATTGATCGGGGTTCCCGACCTCATCATCGGACTCATCGTGGTCGCTATCGGAACATCGCTTCCAGAGCTGTGCATCAGCGTTCTGGCGGCATACCGCGGAGAGGCCGATATGGCAGTGGCGAACATCGTTGGAAGCAACATCTTCAACATACTGTTCGTACTCGGAATCGGATCCGTGTTGGTGGACGTCCCCGTTTCCGACTCTCTGCTAATCTTCCATCTGCCCGTCATGCTGCTCCTCAGCGTAGTCATGTTCCTCATGGTGCGCTTCAGGAACAAAATCGACAGAAAATCCGGAGTCGTACTTGTGGCCATTTATGCGGCATACGTCGCGATCATAGCAATGGTCCCTGATCTGATGCTGTAAAAATGAGAAAGGACCGCACGGTCTCCCGTGCGGAATGAGTTTCAGTTGGACAGTGCTTCCTTCAGGATCTTAGTGAAGGAATCCTTCTGCTCGTCGTTGATGATGAGAGGAGGGATCAGACGCACAGTGTTGCCATGGCAGACGTTGACCAGTATGCCTGATGCGCGGCAGACCTTCTGGACCATGGTAGCGGTCTCATTGGTGTCCGTCTCGATTCCGATGATGAGTCCGTATCCGCGGACCTGTTTGATCTTATCGGACTGGATGCCCATGAGGTCTGTCTTCCATCTCTCACCGATGTCGCGGGCGTTCTCTACCAGCTTCTCGTTCTTCATGATGTCCAGAACGGCACATCCGGAAGCCGTAACGAGGGGGTTTCCTCCGAACGTGGTTCCATGGGTTCCGGGGGTCATGACCTTCGAGATCTCCTCTGTAGATGTGACAGCCCCGATAGGTGCTCCTCCTCCCAGGGCCTTCGCCATGGTTATGATGTCGGGGACGACATCGAAATTCTGGATTCCGAACCACTTTCCGGTACGTCCGATACCTGTCTGGACCTCGTCCACGATCATCAGGGTTCCGTTGTCCGTGCACAGGTCACGCACGGTCTTGAAGAACTCCTGGGATGCTGTTCTGACTCCGCCTTCGCCCTGGATGGGCTCGACTATAAGTGCGGCGACATCTTTGTTCAGCATCTTCTTGACTGATTCGCAGTCCCCGTACTCGTAATACTGGTATGCAGAGCTGATCAGGGGCTCGAATGATGCCTGATATTTCGTCTGTCCAGTTGCTCCCAGAGCGGCTGCGGTTCTCCCGTGGAAACCGTTCAGGGCAGCCATGATCTTGGAGCGTCCGGTGTATCTGACCGCCAGCTTAAGGGCGCCTTCGTTCGCCTCCGCTCCGCTGTTTACGAACAGCGTGCGGTTCAGGTCGCCGGGCGTGATGGTCGATATCTTCTCCGCCAATTTCGCCTGCTCCTCAATGTAATAGAGATTGGAGACGTGGACCATCTTGGCCACCTGCTCCTGCATGGCCTTCACCCACACAGGATGGGAGTATCCGAGGGAGTTGACAGCTATCCCTGCCACCAGGTCCAGATACTTTCTCCCTTCTGTATCGTATAGATAACAGCCCTCTCCGTGGGTGAACGCCAGGTCTATGCGTCCGTAGTTCTGGAAGAGGTACTGCGTACTGAGTTCCTTTACTTCTTCAAAGTTCATTTGATTCATCTCACTATGATTGTTCCGTGGAGGCTTCCCTCCTTCATTACATCCGCCACGATGCAATCCGGGTCCGTTCCGTTCACCATACGGACCTCGCTCACTCCTGCGAGTATCGCTTTGCGACAGGCGTCCACCTTGGGGATCATACCGCCGGAGATCACTCCCTTCTCGATCAGGTCGTCGATGTCCTTCAGCGTCACCTTGTCCAGCTTGGAGCCGGGATCGCTGACGTCCATGAGTATTCCTGGGACGTCCGTTATCGCGATCATCTCCTTGCAGGGCACCGCTGCGGCGATTCCTGCCACCATCGTGTCGGCGTTCACATTCAGTTTCTTTCCGTCCTTGTCCTTCCCTATGGGGTAGATCACAGGGACGATGTCGTTCTCTAAGAGGTCCAAAAGGACGTTGGGGTCGCATTCCGAGACCTCTCCGACGAGTCCTACGTCAACAGTTATCTCTTTGCCGTCCTCGACGGCCCTGACAGGGGCCTTCTTGACGCAGAGGGTGCAGTGGTATCCGGGCATGCCTATGGCCTTCACACCAGCCTCTGTGAGACATCCTACCACATCCTTGTTCAGGTTGGAGAGGACCTTCTCGGCCACTTCTAGACCGTCAGCGTCAGTCACCCTTATCCCTGCGACCTTCTTCGGCTTGAGTCCGCGTCTTTCCATCTCCTCTGAGATCTCGGGACCGCCGCCGTGGACCAGGATGACCTTTGCGCCCTGCGACATCATCTGCGAAATCTCCTTGGCAAGGCGCATCATGGCCTCCTTGCCGCGGATCGCATTCCCTCCGAACTTGAGGACATACAGATTGTCCATGCTATCACGTGGCGTATTCCGCATTGATGCGGACGTAGTCGTATGTGAGGTCGCAGCCCCATCCTGTGGCCGACTCTTTTCCGATTCCGAGATCCACGATGATGGACACTTCCTTGTTGTCCATGGCCATACGGACCACCTCGACCGAACGCTCGTCCTGGAAGACGGGTGCTCCTGAATCCAGGATGGGCACCTCCATGTCGCCTCCCTTGATGGTGAGACGGACGTCCTCGAGCACGAACTCGCATCCGCTGTTACCAAGGGCCATCATGATACGACCGTAGTTGGGGTCCGATCCGAATATCGCTGATTTGACCAGAGGCGAATTGATGATCGTCTTGACCAGCTTTGTGGCGTCTTCCTTCGTCTTAGCCCCGGTGACATTGACCTCTATGAGCTTGGTAGCTCCCTCTCCGTCGGATGCCACCGTGCGTGCGATCTTCGTCATCACGAAGTTCAACGCGTTGAAGAACTCCGGATCGTCATCGGCGCACTTTCCTCCTGCCATTCCGTTGGCCAGGAGGATGCTGGTATCGTTGGTCGACTGGTCGCCGTCCACAGAGACCATGTTCAGTGAACCGTCGAGTATCTCCTGCCATTTGGCACGGAATGCCGGCGACAGGTTCGCATCGGTGGTGATGAGGGACAGGGTAGTTCCGTGGAGAACCTTCATGTGGGGTGCGATCATTCCGCTTCCCTTGCAGATGGCTCCGATGTAGACCAGGGTACCGTCCGAAAGTCTGACACGCACGGCGCACTCCTTCTTGATAGTGTCCGTGGTCATTATGGCCTCTGCCAGATTGGCATCCGCCTGACGTCCGTCGAAGAGCTCTCTCGCCGCACGGGAGATTCCGTAGCGGACCTTGTGCATATCCATGAAACGTCCGATGAGTCCTGTGGACATCACTCCTACGGTCAGGGGATCGATGTTGAGCTCGGTCGCGGTGACCTTCTTCATCTCCAGGGCGTCCTCTATTCCGCGGCGTCCTGTGAGGGCGTTTGCGTTACCGCTGTTCACAACGACAGCCTGCAGCTTGTCGGAGTTCTCTTTCATCATCACCTGCACGGGTGCGGCCTTCACGTTGTTGCTCGTGTATCCGACACATGCTGTCGCAGGCACCTCGGAATACAGAAGCGCCAGATCCAGCGAGCGGTACTTGACTCCGCTGTGCACTCCTGCGGCCTTGAACCCCTGTGGGGTCGTGACTCCTCCGTCTATTACTTCTACCATATTCAAACCCCCAATCCGGGTATGTTCAATCCTTTCTTCTCATCCATGTTCAGCATCAGGTTCATGCACTGCACGGCCTGCCCCGATGCTCCTTTGACCAGGTTGTCCAACACGCCGAAGGAGACGACCTTGTCCCCAATGACCTTAGACGACACCTGTGCATGGTTGGATGCCACCACTGCACGTATCGACGGCTCGGGCACGTAGTGTACGAATGCCTCCTTGCCGTACTGCTTAACGTAAATCGAGTCCACTTCCTCTTGAGTGAGGTCCTTGGTGATGCTGAAGTAGCATGACGACAGGATACCGCGCACTATGGGGAGCAGCTGCGGGACGAAGGTCACCTTGGTGTGGGAACCGGCGAACTTGTCCACTGCCATCTCTATCTCCGGTGTGTGGCGGTGCTTGCCCACGCTGTAGGGGATGATCGTCTCACCGCATGTGGAATGATGTGTTCTCTCTGTTGGGACCATTCCGGCTCCGGACGTTCCGGACTTGGCATCGACTATGATGTCCTCGTCGACGACTCCCGCTTTGAGCAGAGGGCCGCATGCCAATATGATGGATGTCGCGTAGCATCCGGGATTCGCCACAAGGTCCGCTCCCTTGATCTCGTCGCGGAAGAACTCCGGCAGACCGTACACGGCCTTCTGGAGATTGTCCACATCGGTGTGCTCGTGTCCGTACCACTTCTCGTATACGGAGACGTCGTGCAAGCGGTAATCCCCTGACAGGTCGATGCATTTGATGCCCTGCTCCAGGAGAGGGGGGATCTCCTTCATCGCCACTCCATGGGGTGTCGCAACGAATACGAAATCCAGGTCCTTGGTGTCGGAGATCTTCTCGGTGAACTGCAGATCGCCTACGTATCCTTTGAGGAACGTGTGCACATCCTCCACCCTCTTACCGGCGTTCTGACGGGATGTGAGCGCAGCTATCTCTACCTCGGGGTGCGTGCAAAGCAGACGGGAGAGCTCTCCTCCCGTGTACCCGGTTCCACCTATTATTCCGACTTTTACCATATTTTTACCTCGGATGGTCTCATCAAGGCCCATGTTTTCATCTATATTAAGAATGATGTTATATTCTAGACAAAAATGTTACATACTAGACATTAGGTTGATACCAGACCTAGATAGACTATCCGACGACATAGGTTGGATACACTAGGTGTCGGCATGTAAACTGTGACAAAAGAGACAAAGGTGCTATCATTCTGTCCTTTTTGCTCGCCATATATTTATGATGGGATGAGTATCGTTCGGACGGTTAGCATGGCAGTAGCGAAGAAAACCACAACGAAAAAAGCTAGCACAGCCAAGAAGGCCGTCAAAGCGACCCCCGCAAAGAAGGCGCAGAGAGACAAAGTCGTCCTCGCCTACTCCGGAGGTCTCGACACATCTGTCGACATCCACTGGCTCCAGGAGAACTACAACGTCGACGTCATCGCGATCGCGGTCAACGTCGGACAGCCACCCAGCAAGGATGACATCGTTGCACGTGCACTCAGGAACGGAGCAATCAAAGCAGATTTCATCGACGTAAGGAAGGAATTCGTCGAGGATTACATCTGGCCCGCTCTCAAGGCGAACGCCATGTATCAGAACGTTTACCCCCTCAGCACAGCGGTCGCAAGACCCCTCATCACAAAGGTCCTGGCCGATGTCGCGAAGAAGGAAGGCGCGAAGTACATCGCACACGGATGCACCGCAAAGGGTAACGACCAGGTCAGATTCGATGTCGGACTCATCTCGCAGAACCCCGACCTCAAGATCATCGCACCTATGAGAGAGTGGATCACAACCAGAGAGGAGGAGATCGATTACGCCAAGAAGAACGGAATCGAGATCATCGTGAAGAAGTCCAGCCCGTACAGCCGTGACGAGAACCTCTGGGGCAACTCCTGCGAGTGCGGAATACTCGAGGACCCCTGGGAGGAGCCTCCCGCAGGAGCATGGGCATACACCGTCGACCCCGCGAAGGCACCCGCCGCACCCAAGTACATCGAGATCGGATTCGAGAAGGGTATCCCCGTATGCCTCGACGGAGTCCGCATGGACGGAGTCAAGCTCATCGAGACACTCAACGAGCTCGCCGGAAAGTACGGTGTCGGAAGGATCGACCACGTCGAGGACCGTCTTGTAGGAATCAAGAGCCGTGAGACATACGAGTGCCCTGCGGCAATCACCCTGATCGCAGCCCACAGAGGACTCGAGGCGCTCACCCTGCCCAAGGACACGATCGAGTTCAAGCGCATCATCGAGCAGAAGTTCAGCCAGCTGATCTACGACGGTCTCTGGTATGAGGGACTCCGCGAGAACCTCCAGGCCTTCATCGATTCCAGTCAGGAATACGTCACCGGTATCGTAAGGGTCAAGCTCTACAAGGGAACGGCAACAGTCGTCGGAAGAAGATCCCCCTACTCGCTCTACGACGTCGGTCTCAGCACCTACGCCAAGGGAGACGAGTTCGACCACAAGTCCGCAGTCGGATTCATCTACTGCTGGGGACTCCCCGGAAAGACCGCTGCCAAGGCCCACATGAAGGCCAGCAAGAAGAAGGCCCCCGCAAAGAAGGCAGCTCCAGCAAAGAAAGCACCTGCCAAGAAAGTGGCGGCGAAGAAGACAGCAACCAAGAAGAAGTGATCACTTGAAACAAGCCCTCTGGTCCGGAAGATTCAAAGACAAGATGGACGACTCCACGCTCGAGTTCACATCCTCGCTTGATGTGGATTCCAGGATGGCATTCTACGATGTCATGGGGTCCCTCGCCCACGTGAACATGCTGAAGGCATGCCACATCCTTCCGGCAGAGGACGTTGACAGTATCATTCAAGGCCTCAGGGCCATCCTCAAGGAGATCGAGGCTGGAAAGTTCGAGCTGGACTACAAGCTCGAGGACATCCACACCAACATCGAGTTCTCGCTCACCGAGAGGATCGGCCCCGCAGGCGGCAAACTCCATACGGGCAGAAGCAGGAACGACCAGGTCGCAGTGGACTTCAGGATGTATCTGAGGGACAAGGCACTGGAAGCAGTGACGGCCATTGACGGCCTCATCACGAGTCTGCTCAAGATCGCGGAGACCAACTTCGACACGATCATGCCTGGTTTCACACACATGCAGCATGCACAGCCGGTCACCCTTGCCCAGCACATGCTCGCATACGTTTTCAAGTTCTCGAGGGATGCGGACAGGTTCCTGGACGCGTTCGACAGGATGAACAAATGCCCCTTGGGATCCGCGGCCCTGGCAGGAACGACATATCCCATAGACCGTTTCATGACAGCAAGCACATTGGGATTCAAGGAGCCCACCGAGAACTCCATGGATTCAGTAAGCGACAGGGACTTCGTCAACGAGCTCGCATTCTGCGCCGCTCAGACACAGATCCACCTGTCATCGCTGTGCGAGGAACTGGTCTACTGGTCATCCCAGGAGTTCGGATTCATCGAGATGGATGACAAGTTCACCACAGGATCGTCGATAATGCCTCAGAAGAAGAACCCCGACATAGCTGAGCTGGTCAGAGGGAAGACCGGAGGCGTCGTCGGATCCCTGGTCTCCATGCTCGTGCTCACGAAGGGTCTGCCCCTCACATACAACCGCGACCTCCAGGAGGACAAGGCATCTGTCATGGATTCCATGGACACCGTCATATCGTGCCTTGAGATCATGGCGAAGGTCATGGCGACGACCACGTTCAAGGGCGACAGGCTCATGGGAGTCACCAGCAAAGGACAGATCAACGCCACCGACCTGGCGGACTATCTCGTCACCAAGGGGATCCCCTTCCGCGAGGCTCACGCAATCGTCGGTGCTGCTGTCAGGGAGAGCATAGAGTCGGGCGTCAACCTTGAGGACATGCCCCTTGAGAAGCTCAAGACGTTCTCGGACAAGATCGAGGATGACGTCTACAAATTCATCCCCGTGAAGAGCTGCGTCGAGAGAAGGATATCCTACGGAGGCACATCGTCATCGTCAGTGGATATGGAGATGTCCAAGGCCATAGAGCAGCTGATGCAGCGCGAAGAGGTACTGCGTCAGGAGAAACAGCTCATCGAGAACTGCTGGAAAGAACTGATCGGATGATCAGTCGAAGTCCACGCGGTCGTTCTCTTTCACTTCAAATTTGATCTTCGCAGCGGTCAGCATCTCGCTGATCTTGTCCGCGATGGGTTTGAGCTCGGATGCCTTGCTGTAGGTCTTGAGGTAGAATTCCTTGGAATCCATGGGGAAGACGAGTCTGACCTTTCCCTTCCTGTTGTATCCCTCGGGCTTCCTGTTCATCTCGAGATCCGCTGTGTTGAGCTCGATCAGCATCTGGAGAAGTTCCTCCTCTTCCGGCATCTGGTCGATGGATTCCAGGAACATCTTGAGAATGTCTGGGAACACTGGCGCCAGGTCCTTGTAGTCGGATTTGCCCTTGAGGATGAAATGAACGCTGCTGACCTTCATTGACAGGGGAACTTGTAACACTTTATTTAATTCCTTTTCTTACAGTCAGACAATGAGAACAGCTCTTACAGTGGCTGGCTCGGACTCCATCGGCGGAGCGGGTATCCAGGTAGATATCAAGGCCATGGCAGTCGTCGGGGTACACGCCACTTCAGTGATCACAGCCGTCACCGCCCAGAACACGCAGGGTGTCGACGGCATCTTCCCAATGCCTGTGGATTTCATACAGGCCCAGCTCGAATCGGTGCTGAAGGACTGCGACATAAAGGCGGTCAAAACCGGTATGCTGTACAGCGCAGAGATAGTAGAGACCGTATCCGACATACTGGAGGACCATGATGTGCCTCTCATAGTGGATCCGGTCATGGTATCGGGAACAGGATGTTCCCTCTGCGACGATGACTTCGTCAGAGCATTGAAGAAGAAACTCCTTCCAATCTGCGAATTGGTAACGCCCAACAGGTTCGAGGCGGAAATACTGGCCGGAATGAAGATCAAGAACGAGGATGACATAACGCTAGCCTGCGAGCTCATCGGCAAGCAGGGATCCTCCGTACTGTTCAAGGGAGGCCATCTCAACGGACCGAAGGTGACCGACTACCTCTATCTGTCATCCGAGTTCAACAAGCTGGAGTACCCGCGTCTGGCCAAATCAGGTCACGGAAGCGGATGCTGTCTGTCCGCATTCATCACCGCGAACATGGCCAAGGGACTCGACATCGTGAATGCCGTGATGAAGTCCAGGGAGCTCATCCAGGAATCGATCGCCACCCAGTATCCTATAGGGAAAGGCGACGTCGTTGTCAATCCGATGGTCAAGCTCAAGGGAGATTCGGACAAGTTCAAGATCCTTGATGCACTCGACGGAGCGGCTGCCAGGATCGTCGACCTGGTCCCCAACGAATTCGTCCCCAAGGCGGGAATGAACATCGCATACGCGCTGAAGGATGCGGCAGGACCGGAGGAGATCGCGGCCATCGACAAGAGGCTGATCGTCCACAACGGAATCCTGAAGAAAGGCGGCCCCGCCAAATTCGGAGCTGCCGAGCACCTGTCGTATGTGCTCATGGAGATCATGAAGCACGATCCCAAATCCAGATGCATCATGAGCCTTGCTTACCGCCCGGACATCATAGATGTCATGGAGGAGGTCGGCATGACCGCAGTGAATGTGGAGATGCCCAAGGACAAGGTCGCAGAGGCCACCAAAAAGGCGATCGATCTTGCCGGAAAGATCCCCGACGCCATCGTGGACAAGGGTTCGAAGAAGGACAGGATCATCAGGCTCATCGCAAGGAACCCAGAATTGATGATGAACAAGCTGGACAGCATCCTCTAAAACCGGCTATACCATCGGATTCCGATCAGAACAGAACACATCAGCGTGAGCTATGGATACATCAACGGATGACCCATCTACTGTTCCTGTTAGTACCGGTGTTGTCCAGGAGTCCGTCCGCTTTCAGAGAGGTAACGA
The DNA here is from genome assembly GCA_045588265.1 of Candidatus Methanomethylophilaceae archaeon. Classification (GTDB taxonomy): domain Archaea; phylum Thermoplasmatota; class Thermoplasmata; order Methanomassiliicoccales; family Methanomethylophilaceae; genus Methanoprimaticola. The sequence continues at coordinate 54,561 of JAZNDX010000022.1, forward strand.
TCTTCTTCACCGACGACAGAGATATTCCCGAAGCTTCCGACACCTCGCTCAGCTTGGCACGGGGATTCCTTTCCAGATAGTTGAGGATACCTTGCTTGAGGTTATCCAGGTCGCTCCTGCTCTTATCCCTGGCCTCCCTGTATTCGACGAACGGGGGCTTGAAACGGAACGGTATCGTGACGATTACGTTGCTTCCTGTGAAACGAAAGGCCTCCCTTCCGCAGCTCTTCACGATCAGCGGGACGCCGTGCCCTCCGCCTTCCCCGATGAAATGCAGTTCCGTGAACACCTCGAAGAGAGATTGGTTGACAGGGAACGAATCACCCGTGTAGAAGTCCTCCTGCGATAGGGCGTACGGGATGTTGCCGAAGGAAGTGACCTCTATCCTGTCATCGAAGATGAAAACGGATGGCGGGATCATATTCCACCAGGCGTTGTGGAGACATGCGTTCACCCAAGCCTCCTGAAAGGCTGCGAAGTCGAATAGGGGAACGTTGTTGCCCTCCTCATCGGTTCCGGTGCACATGTAACCGTTCATGGCATCCAAGATCCTCGTGAAAGAGCCTATGATGCATTGTCCGCCGTAGTCCAGCTTCTTACAGATGAATCCCTTGTCCTTGCCTCTGAACTCTATGATCTGCATGGGCAGTACATTCTGGTCCGACAGCAGGTATCCGAGAAGATTGAATCTGCCTTCCAGGTCCAGCATGTTGTAGTTGTTGAACAATCCTCCCTGATGCGGATAGATACGGTACGAGATCAGCATCCCCAGCAGATAGTTGAATGTGAGCTCTTGGAAAGCTGACGGGGTATCCTTGAGAGGATCGAGACCTCTTGATAGGGCCAAACGTGCGATGGTATCGGCCCCGGCAAGAACATTCTCATTCCCTCTTCTGAGGTAGTAGCGCCCGTCACATGAGTACGGCACCACATTACCCTTGGCGGAAAGGACGATATAACGGTTCCCGCTCCTGTTCACACGCAGATCTATATCCAGTTCCGGTGCAGGAGCTATGGTGCCTGTGAAGAATCCCCTTATCCCCTCTAAGGTGCCGCTGTCCACTTCCAGACCGATTATCTTCCCGGTATCGTCGACGCCGAAGTAAACGGTCCCCTCATGCCCCTTGTTAAGCATGGCGGCCAGGGATTTCGAGGCCTCATCTAGATTAGAGACGTCCGTAACGAATTCTACGGATTCTCCTTCGGCTGTGACCTCAAGGGATTCGATATTATCCATCAGTTGGAGTATAGAACCAATATTATTAAACACATTTCGAACTAGTTACGAACCAGTTATTTTGTTGAAATTATCAACATTAATGGGTTAACAGTCAATAAAAATGTCATTTTTGCGGTAAATCTGCGAACTAGTTACGAACTAGTTATAATGTTGTCCGAATCAACAAAAATGAATCAAAGGTCAATAAAGAGGTTGTAATGGTGATTAGAACCCCGGGCTGGGCCCGGGGAAAATGACTGGTCATTCGATGTTTGTAATCTTGATCTGGAAGAACAAGGGCTCGTTGATCTTCTCGGAACCGGTCTTGTAGGTGATCTCGTTACCGCTGATGGAGGTGATGTAGATGTCCTCCTCGAGCTCGAGCTTGATCATCTGGATGTGTCCGTTACTGTCGACTTTCACAGGGTTCTTGATGATGATATCGAAGTTCAACTTCTCTCCGACCGAGTTCGCCTTGAAGCTAACTGTGGTCTCTCCCTGCTTGTAGACCTCGTAGGTCTCTCCGGTAACAGGGAAGTATGTGACCAGAACTGCTCTTCCGGAATCGGTGAGCAGTGCCTGTGCGGGGAATCCGTATTTGGAGTCGAATACGATTGCTTTGCCTTCCTCGAGTTTCACGTCGGGGTACAGCTCTGAGAACTGCTTCTTGGAGACGTACTGTGTGGAGTCGATCTCGTTTCCGGTGGCGTTCATCTTTCCCTCAGTGGAAGGCCCGACATATCCCTCAGATGCACTCAGATAAATGTTGATTGTATCTCCGACCTTATGGCCGATGACAGCGTTCTCGAATCCTTCGAGCATGGTCTTGGATCCGATCTTGAACGTGAGTCCCTTGTATGAGGACTTCTCGGTCCAGTCGTTTGACTTTTGAATATCGTCATCGTTTCCGATGCTGGAGATGTTCGTGTCGAACACAACGGCGTATTCCTCGTCGTATGCGGCATAGTACGTTCCAACGTAGTCTACAGTCACCGTGTCTCCAGTTGATGCCGTCGCGTCTCCGCTGGGGAAGTACTCCTTCACAACGAATGAACCGAGCGCGATGACAGCTGCAACCAGGAATATTGCGAGACATACCGTAAATATCGGGTCTCTATCCTTTTTGGCAGTATTTTCGCCAGTCATTTTAACCGTGCAACCGATTCGAAACCCCATATAAAAGTCCTATGCCCTTATTATTTACAAAGAGAAGAGCCCGACAGAACGTGTTATCTACTCGCCCAATCATGTGAGCACTATGTTCGACCTGTATGTCGTCACCGATGAATCGCTGTCAAAAGGACGTTCCAACGTGGAGATTGCCAGGATGGCATACGAGGGAGGAGCGGACGTCGTGCAGCTGAGGATGAAGAATGCCTCCAAGGAAGACATGCTCAGGGATGCTCTGAAGATCAAGGAGATCGCCGACGATTTCAACAAGTTCTTCATAGTGAACGACAATATCGAAGTGGCCATCGAATCGGAAGCAGACGGCGTACATCTGGGACAGTCGGATATGCCTCTTGAGAAAGCGGTCGAAATGATAGACTACGACAGGATCATCGGCATATCGGTGACGACCGTCAAGGAGGCCTTGAAAGCAGAAGCGGGAGGGGCATCCTATGTGGGTGTAGGATCGATCTTCGCCACCTCGACCAAACCTGATGCGGCACAGTCCCTCGGCCTCGATGCCATCTACACCATAAGACAGGCTGTGGACATCCCCATCGTCGCTATCGGCGGGATAAATCAGGGAAACATCCAATCCGTGATCAAGGCTGGAGCGGACTGCGCAGCGGTCGTATCCGCCGTGGTAGCACAGGATGATGTGAAGAAGGCAGCGCACGACCTCAGGGACCTTATATTAAAAGCTCGCCTCTGATTTATGATTTTACTGACAAAAAACGGTTGTTATTAAAATATTACAAACAGATACACTCATGCATGGGCGCACAAGACGAGTATTTGCGCAATTTCTGCATCTTGCTCACCGACAAGGGAGTGGTACCGTTAACGGATCCTCTGCAGATTTCAGTCTACCAGAGCCTGGTAGGCGGAATGAAGAGGCCCAGTGACCTTACCGCAGAGCTCGGGCTGAGTTCCTCATCCCTGCACTTCGTCATCGACAAGATGTCTGAATCTGGAATCATCGACAGGACAAAACCGGATACCGACAAGAAGACGGTTTACTATTCTACCAGCGCGAAGGTGCTGGCCAGTTCATCCGAGACCAACGAGAAGCTCAAGACCATCTCTGACAAGGCCTTCGTAGACCCTCTCAAGAACTACAACGGACTCTCATCTCTGGCCAACATGCTTGACTGCTACACTTCCGAGATCGGAGTGAACATCGATCCCTTGAGGAGGAAGTACGCAGAGGCCCTCGCCGACGCCATCGAGATGGAAAAGGTCGGTTTCGAGGACGCCATCATGAACGCAAGGGACGTCTTCGCAAAGCTCACCGGATTCAATTTCACCCTGTTCTCATCCTCGCCTCTCACACTCGTCATGACCGGCGACGAGGGAATCATCGACAGGACACCGACCCTGATGCAGTTCGTCATCAGGCTCATCGAGAATGCCTCGGGCAGATGCCATAAGATCACCAGCATCGAGAACTTCAACGGTTCCGACACGATGGTGAAGATCGTGATGGACCGCTGCGAGAAATCGGAGGAGCCCTACATCAACACGACCATGCAGCACAAGGACACCGAGCGCTTCATGATGGTGGATGTGGACGGCGCAGCAGGTCTGATGACCAGCGACGTGCAGATCGACATCGTGGACTCGATCTACGAGAGGCCCCTGTGCATCACAGATATAGTCAACAAGGTGGACGCACCCAGATCCACCATCACATCGAACCTTCTCAGGATGGTCGAGGAAGGAGTCATCTCCGTATTCTACTCTGAATCGGGATCCGCATATTATGGCCTTGCCTGTTCGATCCTTCTCAAGAAGTCGCGCCCCATTTCGGCCGACAACGAGGAGCTCCGCAACGTCCTCGACGTGATAAAGGACAAGGAAGGTTCATTTATGGAGGGTCAGCTCCTGTACACGCTGGCCTACCTCAAGAAGCTGGGATTCGATTCCGAATACCTCATGGTCGTCCTCGGAGCAAAGTACATGAGGGCCACCGGAGACGTCAGTGTCCAGGGCAACTTCGACACATACTTCGGAAACATGTCCGACATCGCAAAAGCTATCGGACTCTCGCTCAGCATAGTTTCAATCTACCCTCTGACGATCGGTATCACAAGCACCGACCCCAAGTCGGAGATGTCGCAGGCCATGACCTTCATCAAGGGAATGGCCCACCAGGGACTGGAAATGGCCAGCAGCGGTATATTCGTCAGGAGCACCGACGAGAAGCCCGAGGGAGAGAACATCTCGTTCAAGGAGATCTACCCTGCCCTCAGCATGACGCCTGTGAAGGGAGTCATGGTGGACGACCTCTCGGCGATATCAGCGCCTAAGAAGCGTACCTCCTCGGTCAAGACCGCCCTGCTGAACCGCAGCAAGAAGAAGAGCGAACAGCCTGTCAGGACCGTCAGGTACATCACCACTGGTGTGTTCATGGCCCTCCTGCTCGGAGTGGTCCTCTTCGGTATCTCGATGAATCACGAAAACGATGCGGGAACATTCAGCCTCACGATCGATGACAGCATAGGCGCGACGGTATACGACGCTGACGGTGTCGAGCTCGCTTCCCCCTACGTCTTCGAGTCAGGAACATCCATAACGATGGTCCTTGACGAAGCCAGGGACATCGGTTATGTCAACAGCGGTGTGGCGTATCTGATGAAACCGACCAACGACAAATCGTACAGCCTCACCATGAACTCTAACCTCAACATAGAGCCTCTGGTTGACATCTCGTATCTCAAGGACAGCAGGTATGATTTCTCGATCTTCTGCTCCGACAAGACCATCGACAGCAACACCCCCGTGACCTTCATGACCGCATCGGAATACGAGGCCGTGTCCTCCGGACTGTACGTGACACCCCACAACCAGATCGTGTTCGTGATCACCGAGGCCGGATTCAGGATCGTTTCGGAGGACGGGGGAGCCTACCTCCCCAGCGTGACCCGCAACAACATCACATTCGGTCTGCTCGATGTCATCGAGACACCCGTAGGAACCAACACGGTCTACATCGACGACGGAAGGGAATACTACTTCAGCGGCGAGAAGGTCGCTGACGAGTTCGTCATCGACGGAGACGTCCCCACGATCTCCCTGAAGCCCGCAGATGACAAGAACGCCGAGATATTCATCAACGGCAAGCTCGTCGAGCAGGATCAGGACGGAGGATTCATCATCGATGTGACCCCCGGAGAGGACATCCACATAAACAGCAAAGAAAAGGGATTCCACTGAACATGGATCTCTCCCCTTTCTTCAAAAGTATCATAGACCAGGATGATGCACCTGTCGTGGTTTGCGACACGATGCACATCGTGGTCTACATGAATCCCGCAGCAATCGAGCACTACAGTGAGCGCGGAGGCGCCGGGATCATCGGCCTTCACATCTTCGACTGCCACAGCGGGAAGTCCAACGAGATAATCCGCAAGGTAGTGGACTGGTTCGCCGCGAGCAAGGACCACAACAAGGTCCACACATTCTACAACAGCACAGAGAACAAAGACGTCTACATGGTCGCCCTCAGGGACGATCAGGGCGAACTGATCGGCTACTACGAGAAACATGAATTCCGCAGTAAAGATGAAACCGGTTTCTACCAATTCTGACAATCCAGTAGCTGCCCTTATCAATATAGAACGAAACTCACCCAATAGGAGATTTAAATATGGTCGCCAAGAAGAAAGCTGAAAAGGGATTCTGCCCGTTCTGCGGCAGGAGTTTCGGCGGCGACCATGACGTCTGTCCCTTCTGCGGTCAGAACCTGAAGATGTACAAGGACGACCTCGGGCCGATAATGAACTCCATCCAAACGGCCACGAACATCGATATGAAGAGCCCGAAGGTCAGGATCACCATGTCGGTCGTCGTATTCCTTCTCGCCTTCGCGGGAGCGCTTGTCGTCTTCGATTATTACGACAATAACTTCAATCCCGCCAACCAGGAAGTCATCGTGCCGGAGGGAATAGTCATAGATCTCCAAAACAACGGTTATCTGGACCTGGTCGACGACTTCGCAAACCAGAACATCAAGGTCCTTCCCCTCTACGATCCCGAGCTCAAGCTCCAGTTCGACATCAACCCCAGATATCAGGGTGATTACGACAGGATCGTATGGAATGTCATGACCGAATCCTACAACGACACCAACATGAAGAATCCGTTCTACCAGAAGGTCACCAAGGACCGTTCCAATTCGGATGATATCTACAGCGTCGTTTGGGACAACCTCTGCCTGGGCAGATTCTGGATCACAGCGGAATGCTATTCCGATGACGGATGCGACGTGTTCGTCGGATCGGGTACATATTACGGAAAGATGCCCAAGACCTACTCGTGGACATACAACGGCAAACCGATGACCTTCGATTATATCATGTCCGCGGATGAGGTGAAAGCGTGTCTGACCGCTGACCTGAACATCAGACTGGACCAGCAGAGCAGAATGCCAATGACCTCATACGTCTCGGAAAACGATTCCATCAAGGAGCTCAACAACAAGCTCCTGTCCCTCTACAACAAGGGGGTCGACAAACAGTACACCGACGCCGATTACGCCGATTTCGTTCTGTCCTTCATCCAATCATGCTTCCCCGAGGTCTTCGACAGCTACAACTACCGCGTATCGGACTACTGGGCATATCCCACAGAGACACTCTTCCGCGGATGCGGTGACGACGAGGACAGAGCGATCCTGTACTGCGCCATAATGAAGGCGGCGGGCATGAACGTCGGCATCCTCTCATTCCCTGAGGCTACCATCGCTGCGGTGGAGGTCAACCTCGACGAGAGTTTCATCGGTACCTATGCGAAGACCGTGAGGGAACTCGAGGGCAACTACACGATAGCGGATACGACATCCGAACTGAGGCTGGGAGAGCTCAGACCCTATTACGGAGTGTCGGAGGACGGCAGGACCCTATACTACAACGGTGAAGAGCTCCACGGACGTTACGGCTTGGAGACAGTCTGATATAGTACAATCGGCGTCCCTCATCCATGGCATTCGGTTTCTTCAAACCCACAGGACCTTACAAACTAGTCATTCTGGTAAGGAACGATCTCAAGATGGGCAAAGGCAAGATTGCTGCCCAGGTAGGTCATGCTGCGGTCGAATGCGCTCTTTTCACAGAGAAGAAGGACAAGAAATCCTTCGACGCTTGGTACAAATGCGGTCAGCCGAAGATCGTGCTCAAGGTGGACTCATTCGAGGAACTGGACAAGTACAGGATGATGGCCAGCAGCAACAAGATCCACATCGCGGTCATCACCGATGCGGGAAGGACACAGGTCGAACCGGGAACGGTCACCTGCATGGGACTAGGTCCGGCGCCCGCCAGTGAGCTCGATAAGATCACCGGCGAGCTGAAGATGCTCTGATCAGACCTTCTGGACCTTGGCCTTGGCGGCCATCTCGTCAGATTTGAGGTTGAAAAGCTGGTCCAATAATGCAACCTTAAAGGATCCCGGTCCTCTGCAATCGGACTCCGCCTTCTCCGCGGCCACATTGAATGCGGTTATCCCTGCAACAAGAGCACACAGGCTCACTCCGTTAGCACCGACGTATGCCCCAAGGACAGAGCTGAGCATGCATCCAGTTCCCGATACACATCCCTGATAATCCGAACCGTTGCAGAGGACGTACAGGCTCTTCCCATCAGAGACATAGTCCTTCTTTCCGGTTGCGACCACCATACAGTCGTACTTCTTTGCCAATCCGAGAACGAGTTCACCGATGTTGTCAGCGGTGCTGGTGGAATCCACTCCCCTGACGCCTCCGATCACTCCTGCGAGGAAGGATATCTCTCCCGAGTTGCCCTTGATGACGTCCGGCTTCACCTTGTTGATGATGTCCTCGGCGACCTTGTTGCGGTACTGAGTGGCGCCTGCTCCAACGGCATCGAAGATGACAGGTACGTTGTTCTTCTTGGCCACGCTGCCTGCGAGAAGCATCGCCTCAACGGTACGCGGGTTGAGGGTTCCCATGTTCAGGACCACAGCGCTGGCGATGCGCGACATATCTACTACATCGGCATCAGCATCTGTCATGACGGGCGATCCGCCCGAGCATATGCAGATGTTAGCACAGTCATTTACCGTTACATAGTTCGTGATGTGGTGGACCAAAGGGGTCTTCTCACGGACGATGTCCATGAACTTCGATAGATCGGAAACCATGCCTCCTCTATCTGGTATCTTGTTTAAATTGCTGTCTGAATAAGCGCTGGAATTCCGATGGATATCCCGCATCCTTTTTCTATAAGGACCATCAATCCCAATTCATGGCTTTGATCGACATAGAATACATCCACACCGAGAAGGATATCCCCGACGTGAGCATCAGGAGGCCCACAGCAGGGAAGATGAAGACCTACATCCAGGACCTGGTGTACGAGATGAAATCCGCAGACATCTCCTGCTCTTTCAAGGAGACGATCATCGATGAAGGCAAGCACGAGGTCCTGATCAACGGAAGGACCATTCCCGAGATCATAGACGGACTCGAGATAAGGCACCTCGACGTCGAGGAGAGCTGCGACCACGGAAAACCGTCCACAGTGCTCTTCGGACGCCCCACCTTGGATTGGAAGAAGGAGTACGTGGAGGATGTTCCCGACACCATCATGAAGAACGCCATCGCCAAGGTCTACGCCGACGAAAGGAAGAAAGAGACCTCTCAGTGATCTGACTTTAATGTGCTCCTCGGGGCACTTCTTACCCCCTTTTTAAAGAAAGTAATAAAAAACAAATCCCTATGCTCGACCAATGTTCGAGATCATCAGAAGGGACGGGCTCGCCCGTATCGGAAAGTTCACCACCAATTCAGGACGCAGCATGGAGACGCCGGCGCTTTTCCCGGTCATCAACCCGAAGATCAACACCGTTCCCGCCAGGGAGCTCTACGACACCTTCGGCTTCAAATCCCTGATCACGAACTCATACATCATCAAGAACACCCCAGAACTCAAGGAGAAGGCCCAGGCGGTCGGACTCCACGAGATGCTGGACTTCCCCGGGATCATCATGACCGACTCGGGAACCTTCCAAAGTCACATGTACGGCGAGGTCGAACTCACGAACGAAGAGATCGTCGAATTCCAGAAATCGATCGGCACCGACATCGGAACCGTTCTGGACATCTTCACCGAACCCTACTGGACCAAGGAACAGACGGCAGAATCAATAGAGGTGACCCTTCAGAGGACGCAGCAGGCCTGCGACATGAAGGGAGAGATGATGATCAACGGTGTTGCACAAGGATCGATCTACCCCGACCTCAGAGAGGACTGCGCCAGAAGGATGGCGGAGATGGACATCGACGTTCATCCCATAGGCGGTGTAGTCCCCCTGATGGAGCAGTACAGGTACGCAGAGCTCGTGGATGTCGTAATGTCGAGCAAGAAAGGGCTCAACCCCAACCGTCCTGTACATCTATTCGGTGCCGGACACCCCATGTTACTCGCATTCGCAACGCTCATGGGATGCGACTTCTTCGATTCCGCATCCTACGCGAAGTTCGCACGCGACGAGAGGATGATGTTCGTTGACGGAACCTTCCGCCTGGCGGATATGGAGTCCCTCGACTGCAACTGCCCCGCATGCCGCGGGCACACACTAGAGGAGCTCAGGAAGATGGAGAAGGGCAAGAAGACCAAGCTCATCGCCGAGCACAACCTCTACCAGATCGTGCAGGAGCTCAACCTCGTGAGGAGGTACATCCGCGAGGGACGTCTCTGGGAGCTTGCAGAGATCAGATGCAGGGCGCACCCCGCACTGCTCGAGGCTCTGAGGAAGCTCAGAGACTATCAGGATATGATGGAGCTCTACGACCCCATCAGCCGCGACGGAGCGATATTCTACACCGGACCCGAATCCAGGTACCGCCCCGTATTCAAAAGATACCTCGACAGGCTTGGAACAAGATACGTTCTGCCCACTGACAAGGTAGTACTGTTCGAGGACACCCACGGCAAGCCATATAGCAGGCCATACGAGCAGGAGTTCGATAAGGCACGCAAGGCAGGTTACACACCAATCGTCGTATCGCCCTTCGGACCTGTTCCCGCAGAGCTTGATGAGCTCTACCCATTGGCCCAGTCGCTGTTCCCGCAGATCCCCGACATGGAGACCGAGACAGAATCAGAAAGGCTCACCTACCAGTTCCTCAGCATGATGGGAGTCAAAGAGGTCATCCTCCAGAATCAGATCCCCGAGGACGGCACAGAGGAATACGATGCCAACCTTCTAAGGGCAAAGGCTGTCGCCAGATACCAGTTCGGAATCGAGGCAGCAGATGCACTTTTCAAGGAACCAGTCGAGCTCGTAACCAGCAGGAAGACAGGAAAGATCAGGAACGTCATCTCAGCAGGTGAGCATGTACTCTCCATGCGTGCAGGCGACGGTCTGTACACACTCAAGCTAGAAGGTGCCAAGAGGATCGTTGAAGCGGTGCCCAAACCCCACATGAGGGTACAGGTCATGGATGATGCCGTGCCATTCGCCGCACAGGGACGCAACGTGTTCGCTCAGTTCGTCACAGAATGCGATCCGGAGATACGCCCCATGGAAGAGGTCATCGTCACAGACAAGGATGACAACCCCGTAGCGACAGGACGTGCCTTCCTTATCCCGTTCGAGATCAAGCAGATGAAGAAAGGAATGGCCGTGAAGGTCCGTTCCGGTTCAAGCGACGAGTGAGATCAGTTAGTCTCCTCGTACATGTACTTCCTGCAAACGGGGATGATCACTCCGCCGATAGCGTTTCCGATCGCCACCAGGATGATGAACAGGAGAGCATCCAGGGAGAACACTCCTGCGGCGCAGAAGTAATACATGTCGGCGATACTGTGCTCCGAACCCGCCAGAATGAAGACGGGGACACAAATGAACGCTCCGAGGTAGCTCTTCTTCGTCTTGTATACGTCTGCCGCGATGAACATCAGTATACCGCAGAAGATTCCCTTGAGAATGATGGTCACGGGCGAATCAAGCATATCGAGACGTCCGTCAATGAAACCGGGGACGAACTGATCCGCCATAGGCATGCACTGGGCGATGAACAGGGTTCCGATGAAGTTTCCGACAAGCATAATCAGAAGATCGATCCCGTATGTCCAGGGCTTGTCATCGAACATGTATCCGACCTTTCCGGTGTAAAGGTCGAGTCCGAACGTGAATACCGTGAACAATCCGATGGAGAATAAGATGGCCCCTACCCACTTGAGCTCAGGGTCAATCCCCATAGTTCCCAAGAGAACGGCGCCGCCGATACCGATCGCTACACCTGCGAGGATGGCCCTCACGAAGCATTTCAGATAGTGCTGGTAATCCATCAGATATCACTATGAGTGGTGTTATCCAAATCGGCGATATAACCGTTGTTCTTATTGCTGATGAGATGCATCATCCACGCATGAGAGGAGACCTCCATACGCTCAAAAGAGTCTGCAGCTACGCATCCGTCGTGATGCTGGTCGGGGAGGTGGCCTTCATCATTCTTGCCGTCGGAGCGGCGGTGTTCGGAGCATTGGCGTTCACCGATGACGACATGCGCTCCACATTTGTGGATGTCATCAAATGCAACTCATCTGACATTTCAGTCCTGTGCAGCGCCGCACAGATGGTCCTGGCGTTCCTGGCGATGTTCATCACCGTGAAGGTCATCCATGACATCATGGTATCCATCCAGAGGGAGCACAGCCCCTTCATGGAGGACACTCCCAAAGGATTCAAGCTCGTCTGCATGACGTTCCTCATCCTTTCCGTTCCCATGACGATCCTTGAATACGGAAGCAGGGAGGACATCGTTCTGGCCATAGGGGTCCTCCTGCTATGCATCCTGATCTCGGTGGTCATGTACTGTCTTACTATCATCTTCCGCTACGGACACCTGCTGCAGGATGAATCGGATCATACACTGTGATACCATGGCGATAATCCTGAGATTGGACAGAATGATGGCGGACAGGAAGATGTCCCTCAACGAGCTCGCCGAAAAGGTAGGTATCTCCAATGTCAATCTGTCCAACATCAAGACCGGCAAGATCTGCGCTATAAGATTCTCTACTCTGAACGGGATATGCCGGGCGCTGGACTGTCAGCCCGGCGATATCCTTGAGTACATTGAGGACGAGGACTCAGCTGACTGATTCCCCTTCCGCGGCCAATTCCCTTTCCATCCTCTTCTTCGAGAACAGTACTGAATCGATGAATGCGACCCATGTGATCTCTATGAGGATCGAGGTCGCGATGGCGACCATTCCCGGAGGGTAGAGTGCTACGCACAGGGCGATCGCGACACCTTTGTTCTTGTAGGATGTCATCAGGATATCGGTGACCCTCTGGCCCCAGTGTATCCCCATCCTCTTCTCCGTGACCTCGACAGCAGTTCCGAGACCGAAGGATCTGAGGACAGCGATGATCACGAACACGAGGAAGATCCACCAGGCGTTGCCTGAGAAGTTGGTGGCACCGACGGAAAGCCAGACCATGAAGAATATACAGCAGTTCAGGAAAGCGGCGAGGATCTCCTTGTTGATTTCCAACTTGGCAAGAAGTCTGGAAAGTATAAGGGGCACACCGATGAGCTCCAGGACGGTGATGACGAGGAACTCCATGTCCACTGAATCACCGAGCATCAGCCATACGATGAACGGAATCCATACAAGTGAGAGTATGTAGATCACAATTGTTCCCCTGGCGGCATGCTCCGCATCTCCGCGGAGGATGATGGAAAGAGGAAGGACGGAACCGGCGAAAGGTGTGGCTGCGATGAAGACAAGACCTGCAGCCTGTGCAGCATATTCCGTATCCTTCAGGAGAAAGTAACCGACCAGCGGGATAATAGAAGCGACGATCATACCGAGGAAAATGGCCCTGGCCATGGATTTCCCGTACTTGAGCGGATTCAGGTTCTGCAAAGGAATCCTGGACATGGACAGCGTGAGCATGACCACAAGCGTCAGTATGGTGAGATTGGAACGCAGGCCTGCATCCAGGACATCGCCGGGGAAGAGTCCCGCGAAATTCGTTATCAATGCTACGACCATTGCAGCCATCATCATGAACGCACTGCTGGTCAAGAGCGTCATCGCTTTCATGGTCTGCATATCAAAGATACAGTATTTATCGATTATCGATAAATAATTCATAAATAACATGAACAGAATCCAGCATCATGGCTGGAGTCAAACCTGTGAAGGCAGGATGGTGGAATGTTTTCAGACCGTGGACCCTCCACGGTGCTGTCGTACCCGTGCTCATAGGCGGAGTGGTCGCTTTCCAGACCGCTGAGATCAACGTCCTGAGCGTCACCATGTTCCTCCTGATCATGTTAGGCGGATGCCTACTGCAGTCGGCCGCCAACATCCTGAACACCTACGGTGACTTCAAGACAGGCGTGGATACGGTCGAGAACGAGACCAGGTCCCCCGAGTTGGTGACCGGAGTGCTCACTCCCAAGAAGGTCCTGTTCGCCGGACTCGCGTGTCTCGGAGTGACCGCGATCCTCGGACTGATATTCATATGGTATTCCGGATGGACCATTCTCATCTACGGCCTCCTAGGCCTGCTTGGAGCCGGAACGTACACCGTCGGGCTCTCCTACAAGTACCTCGGACTCGGCCAGCTGAGCGTCTTCATCATGATGGGGCTCCTGATGCCTCTGGGGACCAACTGCGTCCTGACAGGTGAAGTGTTCTCATGGGAGATCCTGCTCCTGAGCCTCCCCAACGCATTCATGATCACCGGAGTCCTCGCCGGAAACGAGATGCGTGACTATTACGAGGACAAGAAATCGAATGCGGGAACACTTCTCGGCCACTTCTCATACGAGACAGGGATGAAGGTCTATCTGTTCGAGAGCCTCATCTCTTTCCCTCTGCTCGTGGTCCTTGTCCTGGCAGGATTCGCTCCGCTCGGATGCCTTCTGGCCATCATCACGCTGTACGACGCTTACATCCTTGTCACCAACAGCAGGAAGGCAGCTACCGACCCGCACGCCAGTTTCATGCTGGTGCCCTTATGTTTCAAACTCAATTGGCACTTCGGAGTGCTCTTAGCGATAGGATATGTTTTAGACATGAACATTATCCCGATGGTGATCTGAAATGACAGAGGATCTCAAGACCGGCAACCAATTCGAGGGAAAGGAAGAATTCGTGAAGGACGCCTTCACCGAGATCGCGGAATACTACGACGATATGAACGAGGTAATGTCCATGCACATGGTGCAGGGATGGCATAAGTTCATGATGAAGAAGGCAGGTGACATCAAAGGAAAGACCTGTCTCGATGTCGGTACCGGTACCGGCGAGATCGCATTCCATGTCGCAAGGACCGCAGGACCCGGATCCACGGTCATAGGGGTGGACATCACTCCTGCGATGCTGGAGCTCGCCAAGAAGAAAGAGGCTGAGATGGACCTCCCTGTCAAGATCGACTGGCGCGAGGGAGACGCCCTTGCACTGGATATCCCCGATAACTCTGTCAACCTCGTCACATCCGGATACATGCTGAGGAACGTCACCAACATCCTCCAGGCCGTGTCCGAGATGCACAGGGTCCTCGCACCCGGAGGAAAGGTCGTCGTCGCAGAGCTGTCCAAGCCCAAGAACAGGATCGTGAAGATCGGTTACAACATCTACATGAAGAGGGTCAAGGCATACGGACGCAAACGCGACAACGGAAAGAAGATCGACGGCAAGTTCTCCCCATACGAGTGGCTTACCACCTCCATCGAAGGATTCCCATACGGGAATGACATGGTGGCGATATTCAAGAAGGCCGGTTTCGAGGACGCTCACTTCTACGTCAAATCTATGGGTGCCGTCAACATATACGTGGGCACCAAAGAACAGTGAACCTAGTTCTTCAATAGGATCGCTGCAGGATAATTTCTGAAAATGGGTAGTAGGTCCCGCACGGCTTTTTAGGGCCGTACAGGACCATTGAAGGAGGTCCCGGTCTAAGCTGGGCCGGGGAAATCGGTTAGGGTCGGAGTGCAAGCCGACAAGGTGGTAATCTAACCGAGTGTTTGGACGTCAGATCTCTCTTGACTTGATCTTATTCCGGAGATTGCCTCTCATCGGGGGGAAACCTCCGCGTCTTTTAATCTATCGATTTTATGGAGGCCTCAATAAATAAAGGTTATTGTCAAAGTTTATATACAAGTTTTTTCAGTTTGTTTTAAAAGTTCAAATTTTTTGACCTAAAAATTTTGATGTTAAATTCTAATTCGGTGTTTTTAGTTATTTCATTTAAATATTTTTCATAAATTAGTAAGAAATATTATCCATCAATCGTCGCATCAAATTTTTACTATCAAAAAAGTTTGATTCTGACGTTTAAAATATTTTACCAAAATAATTATCGATACCGTTCTATCTTTATATACTCGACAAGTGAGAGAGAAAGCCTGGGCCATTTGACTCCAAGACTGTTAGGACAATCAGCTCTTGAGAAGAGCCAACGGAGTCGTCTCTTTCACGCGGTATGTCTCCACCTGAATCTTGTACCCGTCACCCAGAAGACGGCGCAGACCTTCCATGATGAATCCCATCACGAAGTCCCCGGGCCAAGTCTCCCACAGGGTGTCCTCTGCCAAGGTAACACGCACGCGGATCGGCAGATACGTGATGACCTCCGCCTTATCGGGCAGCGAGACCATGGTGCACGCGAGATCCACTAATTCCTGGGGCTCTATCTCCGGCCTCTTTTCCAGAACGGTGGAGGCGGCGTTACGTCCGGACCTTATGAACATCTTATCGAAGTGAACTCCCATGCAGGCTATGGCCTCCATGGAGAACGAGATGACGGCCGAATAGTAGTCCAAAGACCCGCTCTTGTATCTTGCTACGATGTCATCGAGCATTCCGCGCCCGTACTCCTTCTTCTCCTCCGTATAGAGGATAGGGTCGGCCAGAAGAGTGTACTTCTTGGGAACGCCCGAATCCGGATCCAGCGCCACAGCACCCATGCTGTTCAGCTTCATCAAGGATGCATAAATCGTGGGCTTGGGGATGTTCATCACCTCCTCCAGATCGTTCAGGCTGTAATCGGCATTGGTGAGATTGTCGAGGATCCCCATCATGGTGGGGTTCGTGAACAGTGTGGCCTTTCCGTTTATGGAATATATCGCGAAGGGCTCCTCAGCCTTGAACGATTTCACGACACGCTTGGTCGATTCGTAATCGAAATCCTGCCCGATGAACGCGGGAACATGCATCTCGACTGTGCGTCCCTTGTCGGAGACCTTGAGACTGAGGTCATGGGCCAGGTTGAACCCGATGGATGACTTCGCATTGGCTACGATTCCGCCGATTAGCGGAACGACGATCAAAGGAAGGTCGGAAATGTCGTCCTCCTTGGAAACGAATTTCAGATTCAGGCCCTTGTTGCATTCCACCGTGGCTGTGATGCCGTAGGGTGCGCACTGCTCGTCTATCAAACCGAGCATCTTCTCCCACCACTCGCGGCCTCCCTCTCCCTTCGTAAGGGCCTCACCTACGTTGAAGAGTCCCTGAACGATGTTCAGTCCGCTCTCTGTGAGAGATACTCCGTACAGCGACAGATCCTCTCTGCTGGTGCACAGACCGTTGCTCATGATACGGTCAATGGAAGCGGATCTTGCGTACAGCTGCCATTCTACATCGGTATCGCTGCAGAACAAAAGAGCGGCCTTCACGCGGAACACGGCGCTGCGGGCATCCCCGACACGCACCTCTTGACTCACAATGCCTGTACGGAGGAGCTTTCCAATGTTCCCCTGCACGGTGGATTTCGATATGTTGAGTGCGGCTGCGATCTCCGTCGGAGAGACTTCCCTGAAACGCATCTGTTTGAGGATCTGGAGACTTAGATCGTTGGTCACGATCTGTACGCCGTTGTCCTCGGTCAGGTACACCTCGTATTCCGAACTGTAGCCGATATCACTCATTATTATCCAAATGGATAATAGCGGAAGGTGTTAAAAAATTGATGCTAAAATTTTGATACCATCGGTTCATTTGATTGAGCTTCATCAGGAGCTCATAGGCTGACTGCATCCCGTTCTGAGCCGATTTTGTGAGCCATTCGACTGACTCCTTGTATTCCATCTTGATCTGCCCGGACAGACCTAGAGCACCGAGGTTGTACTGTGCCGTGGGCTCGCCCTGCTCCGCCGCATATCTGAAGTACTTCTCGGCATTGGCAAGGTCGTTGTCCTCGAGATACATCGATCCGAGCATCGACTCCGCGTACATGAATCCCTTATCTGCGGCGCTCTCGAACCACTCGAACGCCTTTGCCCTGTCGGGCTCGCCGAGATAGTTCCCTATGTAGATGAGACCGAGGTTGTATTCCGCCTTGACGTCCCCCTTCATGGCCGAGGTCATAAAGTACTTCTCTGCCTCGGCATACTCTCCCCTCTCGAAGAGGATGCCCCCGTAGCAGAGGCATGCGTCGGAATCTCCCTGGTCCGCTGAGAGCTTGAAGTATTTCTCAGACTCGACACGGTCCTGCTCTATGCCCTCTCCGTTGTCGAGCATGAAAGCTAGATCGTACTGCGCATCGGAATCTCCCTGATCGGCCAGTTCCCTGTACAGCTGAGCGGCCTTGACCTTGTCCATCTCGACACCCTCCCCGTTGCGGTACTTGGTCGCAAGGATGTATTTGGCATCGGGATGGCCCTGCTCGGCCATGCGGACATAATCCTCGAATGAGAATTGCTGCTGTTCCATGAAACGCCCTCAAAATGATGGATGGGGCCGAAGCCCCTGAAAGGTTTCTCAGATCTCCTTGGGAAGCTTGCTGTTGTAAACCGCGTAGATCGCCTTGTACAGCATGTACTCGTCGGCCTTTGCGACGACCTCAACGGGAGCGTGCATGGACAGCACCGGCACACCGATGTCGATGGTGTCGATGTTGTTCAGCGAGATGTAGGAAGCAATAGTTCCTCCTCCGCCCACGTCGATCTTTCCGAGCTCTCCCATCTGCCATGTGATGTCGGCGTCCCTCAGGATCCTGTGAAGGTAGTTGACCAGCTCTGCGGATGCATCGTTGGTGCTGTACTTTCCTCCGGCACCGTCATACTTGGCGATGATGGGTCCGCAGTTCATGAAAGCACAGTTGTTCCTCTCGAACACCTCGGGCCAGGCAGGGTCGTATCCTGCACCGACGTCGGCGGAGAGACAGAACGAGTTCCTCATGACATGCCTGACCTCGCAGCCCTCTGCCTGTGCAAGGTCCTCGACGAAGTCCCTGAAGAAGTAGGATGCCATTCCGGTCACACCGTCGGATCCAGTCTCTTCCTTGTCGGCGAAGATCGTCATTGTCGTGTACTCGGGGTTCTTGGTGTCGAGCTCTGCCATGAACTGTGCGTATGCACATGAACTGTCGTCCTGTCCGTATGCGGCGATGAGCGACCTGTCGAATCCCATGTCCCTGGGCCTGAATGCGGGAACTGCACAGAGTTCTGCAGCCTCGAGGTCTCCCTCGGTGAATCCGTACTTGTCGTTGAGGATCTTCATAATGGCGAGCTTGCATCTCTGCGATACCTTCTCATCATCGAAGGGCCATGATCCGATGAGGATGTTGAGCTGCTCTCCCTCAACGACCTTGGATGCGGTCTTCTGCATCTGGTCCCTTGCGAGGTGGACAAGGAGATCGGTGATCAGGAATGCGGGTTCGGACTCATCCTCACCGATGTTGATATCGACCTTCTTACCGTCCTTGAGCATGACGACTCCGCGGATGGAAAGCGGGATGGTGGTCCATTGATACTTCTTGATTCCGCCGTAGTAGTGGGTCTTGAAGTAGACCATAGCGCCCTCCTCGAAGAGCGGGTGGGGCTTGAAGTCCAGTCTGGGGCTGTCCACATGGGCAACGGAGACACGGATTCCCTCATTGATGGGCCTCTTTCCCTTTGTGCACATGATCAGGTTCTTTCCGCGGTTGCACATGTAGAACTTCTCTCCGGCCTTGTACTTCTTGCCGGGAACGTACTCGGTGTACTTGTGCTTCTTCAGAATGGGGATGGCGTAAGCAACTGCCTCGCGCTCGGTCTTGTTCATGAGGAACTTCTTGTATCCTTCACAGAACTTGTCGGCCTCTTCGAGGAACTTGTTGTCCTTCTCCCCGATGCTCTTAGGGTTGTAAAGCAATTCTTCGGACAGTTTCTGCCCTTTGGACTTCTTCTCTGCCATAATTGCGGTTATTTTATAACAGGTAATTAACTGATTTGATAATCGGTCCGAAATTGTAGGATAAAATAGGAAAATGACCGGGGTCGAACCCCGGTAAAATCATTTCAGAGCGCCGCAGCCGATGGCCGCCTGGATGCATTCCGAGCAGCCGTCAGACTTGATCTTAGGAAGCCCTGCTTCGAGAAGCCTGAGCACCTTGTCGAGACAGGAGGCCATGGTCTTCTTGACCATCTCGATGTCGACGGCCTCCTCCTTCCAGGCATCGTAATCGGTGATGGTAGCAAGGCTGCAGTAGCACATGCCCAGTTCCCTTGCGAGCTGACATTCGGGAACGACGGTCATTCCGATGATGTCACCGAACTGCCTGAACATCCTGCTCTCGGCCCTGGTGGAGAACCTCGGACCCTCGATGCAGACGTATGTTCCGCCGTTGTGATACTTGATGCCAAGCTTCTTCGCGGTCTCGGCGAAGACAGCGTTCAGATAGCTGCAGAACGGATCGGGGATGGCGATGTGCGTGATGGAGTCGTTGAAGTAAGTGTAATCACGCTTCTTCGTGAAATCGACGAACTGATCTACGATGACCAGGTCCCCGGAGGCGAACTTCCTCTGGAGGGAACCCACTGCGCAAGCGGATATAACATACTTGCATCCCAACTCCTTCAGGGCATACATGTTGGCCCTGTAAGGCACGCTCGACGGGGGGTACGGGATCGTCGTTCCGTGGCGGTGCAGGAATGCGACCTCCACTCCGGCGATCTTCCCTATGAGGATCTCATCCGAAGGCTTTCCGTAAGGAGTGTCTGGATAGACCTTGTCGATCAGTTCGAATGTGTCGGGGTTGTAGATTCCCGTTCCGCCTATGATAGCTATCTCAGGCATGTGCTTTCATGTTACTGCTCATATTTAGAATGAACGTAAGTTGGAATCTGGCACATCACAAATGCCTGGTCATCTCATAGGGTGTGACGTGCAAAGCCTTGTCCGCTTCTGCCTTGGTGAGTCCGGCACCCAGTGCGACGATCATGGCCTCTTCCTCGCTCATTAGGTTCTCCGGCTGGTGTGTGTCGGAGTCGATGACCATCATGGCGCCTGCCTCCCTGGCCATGTTGACGACGTGACCGTTGGTGATGTTGTGGCCGGCCCTTCCGGTGACCTCAAGGATGACATCGTTGTCCTTTGCGAGCTGCGCCTCCTCCAGTGTTATGAAACCGGGATGGGCTAGGATATCGATCTCGGGATTCTCCACGGATGCACGGTTGGTCCCTGGCATGACAGGTTCTGTAACAGTCTCGCCGTGAACGACGATCCACTCGGCTCCGTACTTCCTGGCCATCTTGGCCACCTTGTCGATCTGTCTGGGAGGGACGTGCGTGATCTCCACTCCGGGAATAACCTTGATGTAGTCCTCGCAGAGGTCTATCGCTTTGACCATGTTCGTGACGACCCATTCGACGTTGGTCATGTCGACGTGATCTGTGATCGCTATGAGGTCGTGTCCTTTGACCATTGCCCTGCGGACGAGCTCCGCCGGGATCAGTTCGCCGTCGCTGTAGACGGTGTGAGTGTGAAGGTCTGCTCTGCTCATTCTGCCCTCTCCTTGAGCTTCTTGTAGACTTCCGACATCGGAAGTCCGGTCTTCTCGATGGCGACCATGGTGTGGTAGATCAGGTCAGCCAGCTCCCAAGCCATCTCGTCGGTATCCTTGTCCTTGATGGCCAGTGCGAACTCTCCTGCCTCCTCGATGACCTTCTTGCACATACGGGTCTCGTCGTTGAAGAGCTTGCAGGTGTAACTCTCGTCGGAGGGGTTCTGGTGCCTGTCCTCGATGACGCGCTTGAGATCGGGTATGATCGCCATGGTCTCGTCGGTCTCTCCGTAGATGACCTCGTCGAAGCATGAGGGTTTGCCCAGGTGACATGCGACCCCTGTCTGCTCGACCCTGACCAGAAGTGTATCCCCATCACAGTCGGTCTGTATGGACTTGATCTTCTGCACGTGTCCGGACTCCTCGCCCTTCTTCCACATCTTCTGCCTGCTTCTGGACCAGAAGTGCGTGTATCCTGTGCTCTTCATGAGCTCCACTGCCTCGGCGTTTGACCAGGCTACCATCAGGACCTCGTTCGTGATCCAATCCTGGACGACCACAGGTATGAGTCCCTTGTCGTCGTATTTGAGTTCAGTCATCTTACGCACACTCCGTTGTCCCTGAGGAACTCCTTAACTTCCCCTACGGTGTACTCCTTGTAATGGAAGATCGAAGCCGCCAGTGCTGCTGAGGCGTTAGTCTGCTGGAAGACCTCCAGGATGTGCTCCTTGGAACCGCATCCTCCGGAGGCGATCACAGGTATGCTCACTGCATCAGAGATCAGAGCGGTCGGCTTGATGTCGTATCCGGTCTTGACCCCGTCTGCATCCATGGATGTGAACAGGATCTCTCCTGCACCGAGGTCCTCGACCTCCTGCGCCCACTCGATGGCGTCTATTCCTGTGAACCTGGTCCCTCCGTGGGTGACGACCTCGTAGTGGTCGTCCTTCCATTTGCCGTCGATGGCGACGACTATGCATTGGCATCCGAAAGCGTCCGAGCATTCGGTGATGATGTCAGGATTCTGCACTGCGGCAGAGTTGATGGATACCTTGTCGGCTCCCGCGTTCAGGGTGTTCCTGACATCCTGTGCGGACCTGATCCCTCCTCCCACGCAGAGAGGGACATTGAGTCCCTCCGCGGTCTTGGTGACCACGTCGAGCATGGTTGCCCTCTCCTCCTGAGATGCGGAGATGTCCAGGAAGGTTATCTCATCGGCACCCTGTGCCTCATAGTCCATGGCCATTGTCGGGGGGTCTCCGACCTCCTTGATGTTCTTGAAGTTGATCCCCTTCACTACCTTCCCGCCTCTCATGTCGAGACAGGGTATGATTCTCTTTGTCAACATGGGATCACTCTATCTTCACGGAACCTTTGTTGCTGAGGGTCTGCTTCCTGACCACTACGGCATCCTTCAGGGCCTTTCCCATGGACTTGAATCCTGCTTCGATTATGTGGTGCTCGTCGAATCCGCGAATGACCAGTATGTGCAGGGTAATGCCGGCTGTCATCGCGAAGCTCCTGAAGAAGTGTACGTACAGCGGGTCCGGACAGTCCACTTCGCAGTAGGGTCTGTCGACGAGGTCCAGCGATGTCATGACCATGGCATCGTCCATGACCACTGTAGCTGTCGCCATCCTCTCGATGGGCTTCTCGCCCAGAGCATCCCTGAGAGCCTTTCCCAGCGTGATGGCTACATCCTCGATCAGGTGGTGGTCGTTGTCCCCTTTCGCAGCTACCTTGATGTCGAACTCGGCATACCTCGACAGGGTCTCGACCATGTGCTTGAGGAACTGGAGGTCGCAGTCGACCTCGAATTTGCCCTTACCGTCCAGATTGAGTTCAACGGAGACGCAGGTCTCTCTGGTCTCGCGCTTTATCTTAGCTACCCTACCGGCCATGTTATCAGCCTTAGTATCGCACACGTGATAATAATAAATATGGAGAAAAGTGGAAAGTGTTTGATGGTGAAGAGGTCCTTTCGGACCTATTTACCGATCAGTCCTCGGACTCGACTGCGACCTCGACGACAACCTCTTCGGGTGTCTTCGGGGATTCGGGAGCCTCGATGAGGTTCTCCTCAGGGGCCTCGACAGCGGGGGTCTCCTCCTTGGGTGCCTCCACTGCAGGTGCCTCTTCCTGGATCTGGTCCTTCTTGTACTTCTCCGGGATCGGGACCCTCTTCGCCGTTGAGACTCCGTTGGGGTTCAGCGGGAGCAGGGCATCGAGGTACTTCTGCTTGGCAGGGCAGTCCACGAAGGCGTACTCGAACACATCGCGGAGGGTCTCCACGGTGTAGATCTCCATCATGTCGTAGTACTTCCTGTCGATCATGACGTCCTTCTCGTTCTCCATGGGGATGAGGGCAATCTTGATTCCGGAGTTCGCTGCTGCTTCCAGCTTGGCGGTGACTCCTCCGATCGGCATGACTACTCCCCTGACGTTCAGGGAACCGGTCATCGCCATGTCCTGACGGATCGGGATGTTCTCCAGTGCGGAAATGATGACGGTCGCCATCGTGATCGATGCGCTGTCCCCGTCGACTCCGTTGTATGCCGCGACATACTCCAGATGGATGTCCAGTGCGGACAGGTCCGTGAGCGTGTACTTCTTGATGACCGCGGAAATGTTGTCGACCGCTTCCTGTGCGATCTTTCCGAGCTGTCCGGTAGCGATGATCTTTCCGCCCTTCTTGCTCTGTGCGGGAGTCACCTCGGCCGCGAGGGGCATGACCATTCCGGACATCTCCGAGGAGTTTCCGTTGGACAGCACCGCGAGACCGTTGATGAGCCCGACCGCCTCTCCCTCATTGTGGAAGAGCTGGTATCTCATCATTCCCTCGATCTGCTTGTCTGCGATCTGCTGCTCGAGGCTGCGTGCGGTGGCCCTTGCTGCCATGACGTGCTCTGCAGTGACCAGCTTGTCGCCCTTGTTGACCGCCATATCTCCGGAGATACGTACGAGTCCTCCGAGCTCCCTCATCCTGAGGGTGATCTCGCCCTTCTTTCCTGAACGGCGCTGACCCTCTCTGAGAATCTCTCCGACGGCGTACTTGTCGAAGGCAGGGATCTTCTCATCCTTCTTGACCTCCTGGGCCACGAACCTTGCGATGTTGAGACGGTTCTCGTCGGTATCCGGCATGTTGGTCTCCATGAAGACCTCGTATCCGTATCCCCTTATCCTTGACCTGAGTGCAGGGTGCATTCCCTGGATAGCGTCCAGGTTTCCTGCACAGACGAGGATGAAGTCACAGGGCACGGGCTCTGATTTGACCAGTGCACCGGAGGATCTCTCGGACTGACCGGTGATCGACATCTTCTTCTCCTGCATGGCAGTGAGGATTGCCTGCTGGGATTCCATCCTGAGGAGGTTGATCTCATCCAGGTAGAGGACTCCCTTGTTCGCTTTGTGGATACATCCTGCCTCGATCCTGTCGTGGGACGGTGTCTCCAATCCTCCGGACTGGAACGGGTCGTGCCTGACATCACCGAGAAGGGCTCCTGCGTGGGTTCCTGTGGCATCCACGAACGGCGGTAGATCGCCTGGATCGTGACCGACCAGTACCTTGGGTACGATGGCCACTTCGTTCCTGGGCTGCATCGGGTTCCTGAAGAGGATCAGGATCAGGAATACTCCCATGAATGCGATGAGAGCGACTGTGTATCCGAAGAATATGGCTCCTCCGATACCCAATGCTAGGAGCAGTATGCAGATGTAGATGTATGCTGAATTCTTCTGAGTCTTCTGGGTAGCCGCTGCAGCCTTCTGTTCGGCAACGACGGCCTTTCCCTTACCTGCGGGGAAGGTCCTAATCCTGGGCTCGTTGAAATCCTCGGGGTTGTGATATGCAACGATGTCCACTAGATCTTCCTTGGGCAGATATTCGACCATCGAGTTGGCGAGCATGGACTTACCTGTTCCGGGCTCCCCTATCAGCATGACATGCCTCTTCTGGGCAGCTGCCTTCTTCATGATCTCCACAGCTCTGTCCTGTCCAATGACACGGTCCGCGATCATCTTCGGGACCTCGATATCATCGGTGGTCTCGAAGGTCTGCTGGTCCACCCATGCCTCTACGGACAGCTTGGACTTCTTCTCTTCTGCTTCTGTCATTTACCCCGTTCTCCTTGTTGTTCAGATGATTCCTTTTCTCATTGCGTAGATCATGGAGCCGATCATTACGACCCCGATGGCTACGATCAGTATTGCTTCTCCGTACAGATCTATGAAAGGTATTCCTCCCACAGGTACGTACTTCTCCTTTTCCAGCTGAGGTGTCTTCAGGGTTACGTCCCCTTTGAAAGACAGGTCCTCGTTGTGCGCCGATGACATGGAGTAGGTCTTACCGTCGTAGGACACCTCGGTGAGATATCCTGCTATTCCGGTGCTTACAGCGTATGTCGGATCGACTATGTACCATGATTTGACTGTCTCGCCGTCAACGTCACCCTCGAGGTAGACGTCATTCCAGAAACTGAGCGTCTCATTGGTGGCGAGCAGATCGAATCCCGCGACCGTTATGGCCGGGATGTTGTTCAGTTTGCACAGCTGTACGAATGCCTGGGCGACTCCCGCAGAGGTGGTCTCCTTCAGCACAAGTGCGCTGTAGATGTTGCTGATCTTCCCTTCTTCATCCTCCTTGAAGTACACCTTGTCAAGGTCGGACATGATGCTCTTGACCTTGTCTGCATCGGTGCTTCCGGAGACGGGGAATTCCTTCAGCGCTTCATTGAGTTCCTTCATGGATTCGGATGTGATCCCCTCGGGAACCTTCAGTGTGAACTTGACCTGGTTCACAACGTAGTATGTGCTTACCTCCTCACCATGCTGCACGGTCACCGTATCGATCTGCGGGACGACCTCGACTGCAGCCACAGGGTAATCCCAGATGTAGGGCACCATGGGGTTGGACAGATACAATGCCGTCAGTGCGTTGCGGACAGCATCGTCTGCGTATGCCTTGGCCCCGTCCGTATCGTCGAACAGAGAGCTGTCGGTGAACTTGATCTCGAAATCCTTGGTCTCGCCGTCCACAGTGGTGGCCTCGTTGACTGCCTTGTAGACGAGCTTGCTGTTCACATCCAGCTGCGCATAGTAGGAAAACACTTCGGTATCGGAGACTTCCGCATCCATAGCTGGCAGCAGCATGGCTGACGCTAGAACGGCTAATGCGACAAAAACCGCAGTCTTCGAAACCATACCGTCACCCATATATCTCTTATTTTTATTATTATGGGTTCGATTATCGGTCTGTTCGTATCATCTCATCGATCTTAGCACCGCTTTATCCTCGTCTGACACCCTGTAGGACTCGCAGATCTTCTGAATCGTCTTGCGGTACACCCAATCGTCCATCTTTCTCGCTTTGAGAACGGCCATAGTCTTCTCGGGGTATGCGATGTAGCAAAATGAGGCCGCCCATGCCGCACCCTTCTTGTAGTAGTATCCTTCATTGCGGTAGGATTCAATGTCTGCCAGAAGCCCGTCGACATGCTGATCGTCGATGAAATGCGACATGCGGAAGACCACGGAGACCCTCATGCGGTACTCCTGGCCGGAATCGATGAGCGATCTGAAGTACGAATGGACACGCTCCGAATCCTTCTTCGGATACTTCCATGAGGAGCAGAATGAATCGCAGGTGGACCAGTTGTCGATGCGGTCGAGGAATCCTCCCGTGTACTCCAATCTTCTCTCCGTATCCATGGGTGCGGTGGCGATCACCAGACCTCTGAGGAACTCCTCCTCGAAGCATCCGGGTTCTTCTTCCAGGAATGATTCCCAATCATCCTTGATTATCCTCTTGGCAAGGGCTCTGATCTTCGGGATCCTGACGCCCATTATGCCCTCCTTCCCCGGGATCAGCTTGGACGTGAAATCCCTGTAATTCGGCTCCGCCTCCTCTTCAAGGATCCTGTGGTAGTCTATCAAAGGTGCACACCCTCCAGATTCAGGAGCTTCTTCTTCATGGAGACGCCTCCGTTGTAGTTGCCGTACCCTCCGGTCGAAGGTATCACGCGATGGCACGGGACCAGTATCGGAAGGGGATTATCCCTGCATGCGGTACCGACGGCACGCATGGAATTCGGATACCCTATCGCCTCCGCAACCTCCTTGTAAGTACAGACCTCCCCGTACGGGATCCTGTTCAGTTCCTCCATGACCCTGGACCTGAAATCGGAGCCGTCATAGTACAGGTCGAGATCGAACTCCGTGCGCTTGCCGGCAAGGTATTCGTTGATCTGCTTCGCGGCCTCTTTGAGCGCAGGAGTCTCGCATTGGTCCATGGGCGGAAGGTTGGAACACGGAAGGTATACTCCGGTGATCATCCCATGGCCGTCCTCGGTGATACTGACCGTACCTAACAGCGTGAAGAATGATGCTATGCAGGACCCGCGCATGATGCGCAATTCATCTCAAAAGGTTTAATCATTCCTAACTACCAGCATCCATAGAATATCTTTTTTAACATTATCGTGCTCTATCACTCAGAGGTTACATCATGGAACTAAAAGGATCCAAGACGGAGCAGAATCTGATGGCCGCATTCGCGGGCGAGAGCCAGGCCAGGAACAAGTACACATACTACGCATCCCAGGCCAAGAAAGAGGGCTACGAGCAGATCGCGGACATCTTCCTCGAGACCGCCGAGAACGAGAAGGAGCACGCCAAGATTTGGTTCAAACAGCTCCACGACGGAAAGGTCCCCAAGACCGTCGAGAACCTGAAGGACGCCGCAGCCGGAGAGAACTACGAGCACACCACGATGTACAAGGAGTTCGCCGAGACTGCAAAGGCCGAGGGATTCACTGAGATCGCAAAGCTCTTCGAGATGGTCGGAAACATCGAGAAGGAGCACGAGGAGAGATACCTTGCACTCCTGAAGAACATCGAGGAAGGAGTCGTCTTCAAGAAGGACAAGGTCGTCATGTGGAAGTGCAGGAACTGCGGTTACATCCACGTAGGAGAGGAGGCCCCCGCCGTCTGTCCTGTCTGTAAGCACGCACAGTCATTCTTCGAAGTAAGAGCGACCAACTGGTGATCATCAAACCTATGCCTCGGTCGTCTGACCGGGGCCATACTTTTTTTCAAACCTCAACTCCGCAAAATAGGGAATATATCGAATCCTAACTTTGCATCGAGTTCCTGAAGCTTCTTCGGGACCTCGTAGTCCACCACACCGTCATCCATCCTGACTGCGTACGCCTTCGAATACTCGTGGAGGATGTCA
>JAZNDX010000023.1:0-12793 GCA_045588265.1 Candidatus Methanomethylophilaceae archaeon
ATATCCCCTGTATTGGCATGACGGCCATAGCGGAGGAGTCACACCCGGTCCCATTCCGAACCCGGCAGTAAAGCCCTCCCGCGTACCTGTCTGTACTGTATTGCGCAAGCGTACGGGAACTCAGGCACGCTGTCAGCCACTTTCCATTCTACTCCGATGAGCGTAAGCTCTATAGGCCATGTTTTTTAACAAAGGGACGTATTCTCCAATCATGAGTCTGCGTAATGGGAACGCTACTGTAGCGATCATGCTGGTCGTTCTGATGATGGCCGCTTCGATCGGTATGTTCTTCATGATGCAGATACTGTCAACGGCACATCCCGATCCGCACGAGGATTCCCATGACTACATTTTCGAAGGTACTCTGGACGGGGTCGCCTGCAGCGGAACTGGAACGAGCACTTACACTCCCGAGACAACGAGGGAATACGACTACCTAGTCGAATATACGATCCATACAGCCGATAGGTCCGTGTCCGACAGTTTCTTCCTTTTCTTCGACAGCGATGAGAAGCTGATCCCCAAATTCTTCGAATACGTAGGGACAGAGACCATAGGCGATGTCACGACCGATGTGTATACATATGAGGATACAAAGAAGCAGATAGACTACAAGCTGTACACGTCTGGCCCATGCATCCTCTACCGCGTCATAATCGATGCGGCGGACTATCACGTGATCGGCAACGTCATCCTCGACCAGTGAAATCAAAAAAAGAATGGTCCCGCCCCCGAAGGGACAGGACCTTGGAATCGGTTTTCGGGATCAGTCGAGCTCGGTGAGCTTGATGAGTCTGTTCCACCTTCTGTCGACCTCAGCCTGCATCTGCTCGATGACAGGCAGGTTCTTGTCCTGCAGGAGGTGCTTGTACCTTCCCTGAGAGTTGATCCAATCCAGGACAGGCTTCTTCTCCGCTTTTCCGGCTGCGATCCTTGCACTCTCTCCGGTGAGCTCGTACTTACCGTTGACGACCTCGAACAGAGGCCATACGCAGGTCTCGACTCCGAGCTTGGCCATCGCGATGGTCTGGTCGGATGCGAACCTCCATCCCCTGGGGCAGGGCGACAGTGCGTTGACGAACGCGGGTCCTCCGCAGGAGAACGCCTTCTGTGCCTTCTGCACGGTGTCCCTCCAGTTATGGGGAGATACCTGTGCGACGTACGGGATGTTGTGCGCGACCATGATGGCGGTCAGGTCCTTGGAGAACTCCTTCTTACCTGCAGAGACGCTTCCGGGCCATGAGGTGGTGGTCTGCGCTCCGATTGTGGTCGCAGAGGACCTCTGGATTCCGGTGTTCATGTATGCCTCGTTGTTTAGACAGACATAGACCATCCTGTGTCCCCTCTCCATCGCTCCGGACAGTGCCTGGAGTCCGATGTCGTAGGTTGCTCCGTCTCCTGCGAAGTTGACGAAGTTGACGTTCTCGCTGATCTTTCCCTTCTTCTTCAGGGCGTTGTAGGCTGTCTCGACTCCGGCACAGGTCGCTGCTCCGTTTCCGAAGGCGGTGTGCACGTAGGGTACGTTCCATGACGTGTATGGGAACACGGTGGTGGAAACCTCGAAACATCCGGTGGACAGGGATACGACAACCTCATCCTCAGATCCCATCAGGATCTGCTTAGCGATGATGGATTCGGCGCATCCTGCGCACAGCCTGTGACCGCTTGTGAGCCTTACGGGCAGCTTCTGCAGGTCCTTTATTGCAAGAGAGGTCAAAGCCTCACCCCCAGATAGTGGATCTTCTCGGCGTTGCCGTTGACCACCGCCTCGTAGGACTTCTCAAATCCTGATACCGTAGCGTCGGCTCCTCCGAGTCCGTATATGACATTGTACATCTTGGGCAGCTTGTCCAGGTCGGAGGCTGCTGCGACGACCTCGGGGAACATGGGTCCGTAGGATCCGATGCTCAGGTGCTTGTCGAAGACGACGACGGCCTTCTTTCCCGCCATCACCTTGGCCAGGGCCTCAGCGGGCCAGGGCCTGAATACACGGGGCATGGCGCAGCCGACCTTCAATCCCTTCTCGCGGAGGAGGTCGACGGTGGCCTTCATGGTTCCGAACGAGGAACCGAGGATGATCGCCACATACTCTGCGTCGTCACACTTGTATTCCTCTACGAGGTGGTACTCTCTTCCAGAGATCTCCTTGAACTGCTTGAAGACGTCCTCACATACTCCCAGCGCCTTCTGCATCGCGATGACGGACTGGTATTTGTGGGGATAGTAGTAGTCGGGTCCGTCCATGTTTCCGTGGGATACAGGGTGCTTGACGTCGAGCAGGGGGTACAGAGGCCTGTGCTCCCCTACGAAGTCCCTGATCACCTGTGTGTCGATGGTGGTCATCCTCTCGATCGCGTGGGTGAGGACGAATCCGTCCAAGTTGACCATACAGGGAAGCTGTACGTCGACGTTCTCTGCGATCTTGGGGGCCACGATGGACATGTCGTATGCCTCCTGGACGTTCTCTGAGAACAGCATAAGCCATCCGCAGTCGCGGGCTGCCATTGCGTCTCCGTGATCGTTGTTGATGTTGATGGGTCCGCTGACGGCCCTGTTGGCTACGGCCATTATGAGCGGTACCCTCATGGCTGCCGTGATGGGCAGCATCTCCCACATGTAGGCCAGTCCCTGGGATGCGGTGGCGGTGAACGTTCTCGCTCCCGCGGATGCTGACGAGGTACAGAGTGTGAGAGCTGAGTGCTCTGACTCGACGCACACGAACTCGGTGCTGACCTCGGCGTTCGCGACATACTCCGCGAACTTCTCCACGATGATGGTCTGAGGGGTGATCGGGTATGCAGCGCACACATCGGGATCGATCTGCTTCCATGCGAGTGCGATGGCGTTGTCACCGTTGATTGCGATATCCTGTACCATGCTCACTCCTCCTTCATGATGATAGCTTCCTTGGGGCAGACCTTCGAGCAGATTCCGCATCCCTTGCAGTGGGTGAGCTTGAATCCGCTCATGTGTCCCTCTCTGAACACGACGCTGTTGTCGGGGCAGTAGATCCAGCACTGACCGCAGTCAATGCACTTGTCCTGGTCCACGACAGGCACGTATGTTCTCCAGTCTCCGGTGTTGAACTGCTCGGAGTTCCCGGGTTTGATGATGCGTCCTCCTACAACGAGGTCGCTGATGCTTGCCATTACCATCTCACTGCACCTCCTGATATCCTCTCTTCAATGCTGAGAGGTTCTTGAGAATCACTTTGTCCGGCAGCTTGCCGGTGAATTTGGATGTGATCTGATCCTCGAGATGGTCGTATCCGACCAGCGGGGAGCACTTGATCAGTGCGCCGAGCATGACGGTGTTGACCATGGGCTTTCCGATCTCCTCGATTGCGATCTTCTGTGCATCCAGCGTGTGGCATTCGATCTCCGTTGCCAGTGCGTCCTGGAGCTCCTTGGGCGAACCAGCGTAGTTCGCCACGACGATTGTGTCCTTCTTGGCGCCCCTGGTGACGTCCACCTTTCCGACCAATGTGCCGTCCATGATGACGACGACGTCGGGCTCGTAGACCTGACTGTGTATTCTGATGGGATTCTCCGATATTCTCGTGAATGCTCTGATGGGCGCTCCCATTCTCTCCGGACCGAACTCGGGGAAGGCCTTGACGTACTTCCCTGCCAATATAGCGGTCTCGGCTAGGATCTCGTTAGCAGTGACGACTCCCTGTCCGCCCCTGCCGTGCCAACAAATTTCGATATCCATTTGGTACCACTGTCGTTCCCCATGAACTGTAATAGATTTAAAAGATTGGATAAGCGGAATAACGAATAATGGAACGATTTGATGCTAAAAACGAATTACGGTTTCCTAAATTCTACGAAATTCGTATAAAAATTATCTTTTCTCAACAAAAACACTAACGAAATCAGTAATCGGATTTCCGTGTTTCGTGTTATCGGTATGGCATCAACTGTATATTGATTCATCCACCGGTGAACACCGCTGCCACGGAGATGACGAGCGATATCCCTGCCAGTACCGCACCCGTAGAGATACGGCCCAAACCCAAGTAGGGCGCCATGTAGTATCCTACAATGAACAGACATATGGTCGAGATCCAGCACGCTATCTCCAGCGCAAAGACGAAATCATCGATGAAGAACAACGGACCGAGCACCGGTATGAGGGCGACATTCGAGAAGATGACGCATCCCACCGAGTTCAGGAACATGGCCTTCCTGTCGGCCTTGAATTCCTCTCTGGACTGGACCGGTTTATCCAATAAAGACTCGCAGACCTTCCTCTTCTCCTCATCGTTTACCGCATCCAGCGGCGTCCCGGAGAAGGAATCCATGAGCTCCTGCAACCTAGCCTCACGGCTCATACCGTCAGCGTTGGATATGACCCTGGTGTGACGTCTGATGTCCAGCGCCCAAACATAGAAGAAGATTATTCCGTCGATCACACCCCACGTGAGGTCCATTCCGGTGACGGTGAGCATGAAAGAAACTTTACTGTCGAAATGGAGCAGACCGAATCTCACGGCGTATGCGAAAGTAAGCGCCATGATGAATCCGTAGAGCACCTCTTGGATGGCGGTACCCGGTCCCGTAAGGGAAGTCAACTTCCGGAAGAATTCCTTCAACACGCATAACACATGGCAGTGTCCATTTATGAACAATTCTGCAGGTCACGAAGCCTTCGCATTCCGGAGTGAGAACCGATGTATTATAACAGAGAGCACGATTATAGTTCAATTGTGGACGGCACCGGCCGTCAAAACTCCAAACTGCGTTAATCACAGCGGGGATTCCTAATGGATAAGAAAATTGTCGATGTAAACGAACTGCATGTCGAAGATGTCCCCTTCGTAGGAGGAAAAGGAGCTAATCTCGGAGAGCTCACCAACGCAGGCTTCCCTGTGCCCGAGGCATTCGTCCTCACCACGGTCGCCTACGACTACTTCCTTTCTAAAAGCGATATCTTCTCGAAGATCAACAAGGAGCTCGAAGCTATTGATAGGAACTCGGACGACAGCCTTGTCGCCGCTTCCGAGAGGATCAGAGCCCTTTTCGACGGATGCCCGATCCCGGCAGACCTGAAGAAGGAGATCCTCACCAAATACAAGATGCTCTTCCCCAAGGGAAAGATCGGATTCGTGGCCGTAAGGTCCAGCGCTACCGCAGAGGACCTTCCGGATGCAAGTTTCGCAGGACAGCAGGAGACCTACCTCAACGTCAAGGACGAGGAGGACCTGTACGACAAGATCAGAAAGTGCTGGTCATCCCTGTTCACCGCGAGGGCCATCGCATACCGTGAGAAGCAGGGCTACAAGCACGAGGACGTCAAGCTCGCAGTCGTCGTCCAGAGGATGGTCAACTCCGAGTTCTCTGGAATCATGTTCACTGTGGACCCCAACAGCGGTGCCAAGCAGATCGTCATCGAGGGAGGTTACGGTCTCGGAGAGGCAATCGTCGGAGGAGAGGTCACACCCGACACATACATCGTCGACAAGCAGAAGATGGACATCATCAAGAAGAGGATCTCCACACAGACCTGGAAGTACATCCGCGGAAAGAACGGCGGTGTCGAGAAGAAGGACATGCCGAAGGACAAGGTCAAGGTCCAGAAGATCGCGGACGAGCGCATCCTCGAGATCGCGGAGATCGGACGCCAGATCGAGATCCACTACAACAAGCCCATGGACATGGAATGGTGCATCGAGGACAACAAGGCATACATCGTCCAGGCAAGGCCCATCACCGCCACAGGAAACTCCGTCACCAACGAGACGGTTGGAGATTCAGTATCGAGCGACGCGATCGTCGCATCAGGACTTGGAGCAAGTCCCGGACTTGCAACAGGAAAGGTCGTCATCTACGACACATCCATGAGTCTGGACGTCATCAAGGAAGGAGACGTCCTGGTCACAAAGATGACCATGCCCGACATGGTCCCCGCCATGAGCAGGGCAGCAGGAATCATCACCGACGAGGGAGGAATGACCTGCCACGCAGCGATCATCTCGAGAGAACTCGGAACCCCCTGCGTTGTCGGAACAGGAAACGCCACCGAGTGCCTCTCCAACGGAATGGAGGTCACCGTCGACGGAACCACCGGAAACGTCTACAAGGGAATCATCGCCAAGAAGAGCGACGCCTCCTCATCAGCAGAATCAGTCGGAGGATCGGTATGCGCCGAGTTCGTCCCCATCACCGGAACGAAGGTCATGGTCAACATGTCCATGCCCGCCAAGGCGGACGAGATCTCCAAGCTCCCCTGCGACGGAGTCGGACTCATGAGGATCGAGTTCCTCTTCACCAACTATGTCGGAGAGCACCCCTGCGCATTCCTCGCAGAGGGAAGGGAGCAGGAGCTCATCGACAAGCTAGCGGACGGTATCTCCAAAGTCACAAGGGCATTCTACCCCAGGCCCATCGTCCTCAGGACATCGGACTTCAAGACCAACGAGTACCACGACATGAAAGGAGGAGCGGACTACGAGCCCAACGAGGACAACCCCATGATCGGATGGAGAGGATGCTCCAGGTACGTCTCTGAGAGCTACCGCGACGCATTCATGTGCGAGCTGAAGGCCATCAAGAAGGTCAGGGACGAGATGGGATTCAAGAACCTCAACATGATGCTCCCGTTCGTCAGGACCATCGAGGAGGTCAAGGAGATCACAGCGATGATGGAGTCCATCGGCCTCAAGAGGTCCAAGGACTTCAAGCTGTACTTCATGGCAGAGGTGCCGGTCATCATCTTCATGGCCGACGAGTTCTGCAAGTACTGCGACGCATTCTCCATCGGTTCCAACGACCTGACGCAGCTAACCATGGGATGCGACAGGGATTCGGATATCCTCGGACACATGGGATACTTCGACGAGAGGAACGAGGGAGTCAAGAGGGCTATCAGGCACCTCATCAAGGTCGCTCACGCCAACGGAAAGTACGTGAGCATCTGCGGACAGGGACCCTCCGTGTACCCCGAGTTCACGGAATTCCTCGTCGAGGAGGGAATCGACGGTATCTCACTGAACCCCGACACCTTCTACAAGACCAAGAGGATCATCGCGTCCGCCGAGCAGAAGATTATGCTCAGGGACCTGAGGATGCTCAGAGAGAAACTCTGAAAACGATGGGGGAAACCCCATCTTTCCTTTTTTATCATGAAAATCAAGATAACTGCAATCAGGAAGGCATGCTATCGCGACCTGATGGAGAAGTACGAGAATCCAATCCAGCACACCTGCGACATCGAAGAGGGTCAGACATTCATCTCGGAGAACGGGGAGAAGCCCGAAGACCTCTGCGACAGCGCATGGGAATCCATGGAATACTTCGTGAAAGAACTGGCCGCAGGCAGAGGGAACTTCTACGACGGATGGATGAAGGACCCCAGGTCAGCCATGATATCCTGCAACGACGGCTTCAGACCCGTCAGCTTCTACATCGAAGTAATCGATCAGTGAGCGTCACGGTCGATGAGCTTCTTGGTGAGGGCATCGGTCTCCTCGCTGGGAAGGAGCATCGTGGTGACCTCCATGAACGGATGCTTGGTACCCTCGATGATGCTCACATCGTTCAATGATTTCAGACCCCATTTCTCAGCTGTCTTCTCGAGACCGAGCTTGGTGTCGTAATCGTTGGGGACGAGGACGATGGCCTTGTAGGTCTTCATTCCCATCTTCTTGGCCGCGAGAATCCTGTGGTGTCCGTCCACGACGATGTAGCCATTCCTCCTCTCGACGACGATCAAAGGTTCGATCATACCTCTCTTCAGCTCATACTGGCGGCCTACGAGCTCATCCATGTAGACCTCCTTCTGAGTGGGAATGACGCGGTCGACCTCCACATCCTTGTTGACGACCTTCAGTTTGATGCCATTCTGTTCCTCGAGGAACTTCTTCACGGTCATGACCTTGT
The DNA here is from genome assembly GCA_045588265.1 of Candidatus Methanomethylophilaceae archaeon. Classification (GTDB taxonomy): domain Archaea; phylum Thermoplasmatota; class Thermoplasmata; order Methanomassiliicoccales; family Methanomethylophilaceae; genus Methanoprimaticola. The sequence continues at coordinate 7,884 of JAZNDX010000023.1, forward strand.
TAGGCCTGGACTTCTCGATCTGCGACCTCACGATATCGAGGTTGGAGATGATACCTATGAGCCTCCTTTCCTCGTCGATGACAGGGAGGTTCCTAAGACCATATCTGAAGAGGATACGTGTGGCATCCGCGATGGTCATTGAGGGTATGGCGCAGAACGTTCCCCTCTTCATGATGTTGCGAATCCTGGCGTTTGGCTGGTCGATGAAACGCAGCAGTTCTTTCGCCGTCACAAAACCCAGCAGATAGCCGTTCTCGGCAACAGGGAATCCATGGAACTCCGATTTGATTATCCTGTCCATGGCCTGCCTGACAGTCATGTTTGGATCCAAGGTCTGGACGTTGCGGACCATGTACTCGCCGACCAATGGCTTATCCTCTGGCATGATTGCCTTAAATACATTGGATATAATAACTATATTGGCCAGCGGATTACTGTTTCGATATCTTCGCGGCCAGCTTGAACATCTTCCCTATCTCCTCATGTCTGACCTCTCCTCCGCAGGTCAGCATGGCATAGGTCACACCGTCCCAAGTGGTCCTGACACCGGAATCCGTGAAACCGTTCTTGTTGTAGAAGGCCACCCTCTCCAAGCGCTGCGTGTTGTTGTTCGCGGTCTCGTCGGGCGCCTCCGCGTTCAGAGAGAAACGGTAACCGGGATACAGTTCCCTTACAAGCCTGAGGGCTTCGGACCCATATCCCTTACACCTCATCCCGGGATCGATCGCCAGATAGTAGATAAAAACGAGATCCTTGCGGATCATGAGGTGGAGAAGACCTACCCTCGTTTCCCCTTCCAGTATCACGGAGAACTCGCCAAGATCCGTCTCGGAGACCTTCAGTATATTCTCCATCTTCTCCTGCTCCGCCAAAGGGAACGAGAAGTTGTACAGATCGGCCACGAAGTCGTAGTCCTCCGATCCGTAAACGACATGGCGCAGGGACAGTTCCATGCTTGACGATATTGTTCTCCTTCTTTTTCTAAATGATTCGGATATTTCACGGCGGAGACCTCAACCTATAAACATAGGACCTACAATCCCTACCGCAGAGGAATAAAATGGCAGGTCCAGTTTTGACCGGAGAATCGATAGAGCAGGAGACAAGACTCCATGACGCTCTTGCGCAGATCAAGCATGTCATCATCGTTATCAGCGGTAAGGGAGGGGTCGGAAAGAGTACGGTCTCCTCCAACCTCGCAATGTCGCTGGCCATGAAGGGCTATGAGACAGGACTCATGGATATCGATATCACGGGACCCAACATCCCCAAGATGTTCAACATCGAGGACGAACAGCTCATGGCGGATGCTGACAGGATGCTCATCCCCATCATCGTGCCTCCGAGACTGAAGGTCATGTCAATGGCATTCCTGCTCCCCAGCAAAGATGTCCCCGTCATGTGGCGCGGACCCATCAAGATGTCTGCAGTGCAGCAGTTCATCGAGGATGTCAGGTGGGGAAAGCTCGACTATCTGGTCATCGATATGCCCCCGGGAACCGGAGACGAGGCCCTGTCCATCGTCCAGCTGATCCCCAAGGCAGATGGAATGGTAGTTGTCACCACACCTCAGCAGGTCGCTCTCCTGGACAGCAGGAAATCCGTAGGATTCGCTGCCGAGACCAAGATTCCGATCATCGGAATCATCGAGAACATGAGTGGATTCGTCTGCCCACACTGCGGCGAGGTCACCGACATCTTCAAGACCGGAGGCGGAGAGGCCACTGCGAAGGAGATGAACATCCAGTTCCTCGGAAAGGTCCCCATCGAGCCCGCTGTCGTAGAGAGCGGAGACTCCGGAATGCCCATCGTGCTAAAGGATCCCAAATCCGCTTCGGCCCAGGCGTTCGAGGGAATCGTAGACAAGATCATCAAGACAGTTGAGTGAGATGAGGGTCGTAGTTATCTCCGAAGGAGAGACATTGGATTCGGAGGTGGCCGAGGACTTCGGCCATGCTCCTTTCTTCCTAGTGGTCGACACCGACTCGCTGGACTATCACGTCATAGAGAACGAGTTCGCGGATTCGCCGGAAGGCGCAGGTGTAGCTGTCGCCAAAGCAATCACGACACTCCAGCCCGATGCAGTCATCACCGGTGGCATAGGAATGCACGGCCTGGACATCCTCAGAAAAGCAAACATCTTCGTATCGTACGACGAGGAAGGCCCCGTCGAACAATGCATTGTAGATTTCGTCAGAAGGCACAAGAGAAACGCGGCGTGATCACACGCCTCTCTTGTCGCCCCAAATGATCTTGTGGAGCTGGGGCAGGACCCTGGCATCCACATCGTTCTTCAGAACCTCATCGACAAGCCACTCCAGCCTGTCGGTACCGCCGACCGGACCGAATATAACATTGGTATCCGTCGGATGGCCCTTCAGATACTTCACGGCGTAATCGAAATCGGCCTGATCCTTGATCACGAACTTGAGCTGATCCTTCTTCTTCAGGAGCCCGATGTTGGAATCAACCATCCTGTCGCTCATTCCAGATGAGGGACATTTGATGTCCATGCTGATCATGATGTGCGGATCGTCGGGAACATCCTTCAAGTCCACTGCACCGTTCGTCTCCAGCACGATGAATTTGTCAGCGCGTATCAGAGCGTCCAGCAACTGATAGATGTCCTTTTGGATCATCGGCTCTCCGCCTGTGACGCATACCGTCCTGCAGCTTCCGATCTTCTCGACGATTTCCGGGATCGACATCTCCGTCCCGCCTGTGAAGGAATACTTAGTATCGCACCAGGAGCAGTCCAGATTGCACCCTACCGTTCTTACGAAAACAGTGGGAACTCCCATGGTGAGCCCCTCGCCCTGAATGGATCTGAAAATCTCACATATCTTCATAGGGGATCTCGTCCTTGAATCCGGCCTCTTCGAATCCGGCCAATCTCAGTCTGCATGAGTCGCAGTGACCGCATGCCTTCTCCCCGCCGTTGTAGCATGACCAGGTCAGATGGAGCGGGGCACCCAGCCTCTTTCCCCTCCTGACGATGTCCGCCTTGGAATCCATTCCTATGGGCGTGACAATCTTGATGGGGTGACCTTCCTTTCCGGCCTTCGTACCGACCTCCAGCGTATGCTGGAATGCCTGGATGAACTCCGGGGTGCAGTCGGGATATCCTGAATAGTCCACAGCGTTCACGCCGATGTAGATCCTGTCCGCATCTATGGATTCGCACAGTCCTGCTGCGATGCTGAGAAACACTATGTTCCTTGCAGGGACGTAAGTTACCGGGATCTCATCCGACAGTTCACCCTCCCTGTCCACAGGGACATCTATGTCCTTCCTTGTCAGAGCCGAGCGGAAAGAACTCAGATTGAGATCGATGATGACGTGGGGAACCTTGTAGAACTCGCATACATTCGCTGCCGAGATGAGTTCCTTGGTGTGCCTCTGACCGTATCTGAAACTGATTGCGGTGGGCTCGCATCCGTCTGCTATTGCCTGTGCGAAACAGGTGGTCGAATCAAGACCTCCCGACAGAAGCACTACGGCCTTTGGCATCAGAGCACCACTTGGTACCAGGCGGTCTGGCCGCGTTCCTCGTCCAGCCCTATGGAGAGCGATCTGACGTTCGGAGGCAGGTCCAATTCCTTGACCATGCGCTCAGCCATCATCTTGGACATCTCCTCGGCGGTCGTTGTCGGGATGTCCAGCAATGTGACGTCCATCCTGGGGAATACATACCTCTTCCCGTCGCATATCGCTTCGACGGATTCGTCGGTGACCGTCAGTTTGACATCCTCCGATTTGGTGGGAAGGAGAGTCTTGTGGTCGACCTCTTCGATGATCTCCTTGAGCTTCTTCTTCAGGATGACGAAATCCATAATCATCCCTTCCTTGCCGATGTCGCCCTCGAGTCTGAGGCGGACTATGTATGAGTGTCCGTGCAGTCTCGAGCACTTCTCGTGCCTAGGTATGAAATGGCAGGCCGAGAACCTAATGCCTCCGTAGCCTCCGTCGATCTCTAGATACATCTCATTCCTCCGTGAGCCTCATCGCCAGTGCGATAGAGTCCGTATAATCGGTCTTCACCCTTGAGGTGTCTATGAAGACCTTCTCCATGTTCACTATGGGCGCTCCGAGCGCCTTCGCTCCTCCGATGAAGTGGAGCGTTCTGAATATGATGTTGCCGACGATTCCCTGAGGTGCGATGAGGATGTCCGCATTGTTCACCGCATCCTCGATCAGGATCTGGCAGTGGTATGCGTCATAGCCCTCCGACTTAAGGGTCTTGACAATGTTCAGAGCACTGTCGATGGAGCTGTCCACGGCCTTGCATCTGCCCCTGTCCTCGCATCTTCCTCCGGACATCACGGCGATCTTGGTCCCGAGACCGATCCTCTTGGCCATCTTGACGCACTGTCTGGCCAGTTCGATCCTCTGCTCATCGGACCATCCCTCGTCGATACCTACGGGGGCCATGATGATCATCTTTCCGTTGAGAAGCTCCATGAATACTATTCTTTCCAAGGCCTTCAGGCCGAACTTCTGCTTCACTATCGGAAGAAGTACAGAAGAAGACATGTCGCCGCGGATAGCAGCATCGATCTTTCCAGCAACGAGATCGTCGATCAGTGCCTCAGGCTCATCATAGATGGTGACGTCGTGCTGCTTCATGGCCTCAACGCTCTTCTCCACATTCCCTGCATCTGTACCGCGTCCGATACCGACGCGTACCTTCGGGAATTCACTCGAGAGGAGAGCTTCTGTGTTGAACATATTACCACCAATAATATTCATTTATAAAATAGGGCCTACTCACCTGACCTCGCCACTTTGTGACTGCTGAACGAAGTCTGGCCCATTTGCCACTTGCGGGTTTGCATAGCGTCCGCTGTTCGATGATTCGATAATTGCGATTCCGAATGTGTGATTTCAGGCCGGAACCGCGAGTTTTCCTT
>JAZNDX010000024.1:0-20189 GCA_045588265.1 Candidatus Methanomethylophilaceae archaeon
ACTTGTGTTCTGAATCAGGGCCTCGCTTACCCTCTGATAGGACCTGATTGACAGCCAAAGATTGAGATTTTTGAGGGGGGCCCCACATTCGTCAACAATGGTGGCCCGAATGTCAACTTAGGACGCTACTCCAGAGTGCCCGACAAAGACGCTTCGAGTCACACACAATCTCTTAGATGCATCCTAAAACCGGCTTTCTTCATTTCTCTGTTAGCGATCACACTCTTTGCCTTCATTCTCGTTGTTGACATGCCCGATTCCGATGCGAACGATTACGGCTTTGATGTCGTGATTGAAGGACCTTACGGCGATGGTAACTGCAATGGATTCGCATATTCGGTAATCACGCCATATGACTCGGATACCGCGACTAATGGGAAGGCCAATATTGTCAGGTGGTATTCACAAGCAACTCCAGCGGAGAAGAGGCATTTCCAGGTTCCTGATCAAATAACCATTGATAATCATCCATACGATGTTATTGGCATACATTACGGAGTCTGGATCAATGCCGGATCGAATGACTTCAGTGGATTAACATATGATGATTTCTCCTTCGGAAATAATATGCAGCAGGTCCGCTCCCATATTTTCAACAACTCTATAATCAACTGCGATGTGATTATCCCGCAGTCAATGGAGAAGATGGGGGGCTGGATATTTGATTATGCTACTATAAACGGCTACATGGCGGTCCTCTCACCTGAAACCGAATGTTGGTATCAAGTGGGCAACTATCTTCAATCTTACTTACCAGCTCAATCTTACAAGGGCATCAGGGGGCTGATGGGCTGGTATTTTGCGGACGGGAATCTCTATTGGTCTGATGACTATTGTGGCAAGCATACGTTCTCTTTTTCACAGGAACCAGTTGATGTAGGGGCGGTGTATGATATAGTCTCAGGAAGTAATCCGAAGCAGAAGATCACGTTAAGACTTGTGCCGTCCGGTCTGGTATCTGATTTTGATATACCTTCAACGGTTACGGCAATCGGTTCAACGGCATTTCAAGGAAGCCAGGCGGGTCTAGTGAGTATTCCTCAAAACGTGAATGTGATATACCATTCTGCGTTCTGTAATTCTGTCTGCAATATCCTTTTCATGGGAGAATATAACGGGCTTAGGATGGGTAATGAATATGATCCCACTCCTGGATACCTTCTTCTGAGAGGAGAACCGGACACAACTTGGTTGGATTCTAAAAGTGTAACATTCAGCGGAAAGAATAACCGCATTTTATACGGTGGCGAATGGCTCACGGAGCATACTCCGGCCTATGATCTCAGTGATTATGGCGGTAGCATCATATTCCAATCTTCCGACCAGATGATCGGCAGTAATCTTGTTTATTCGATCACTGATGGATCCCTAGTAGTTGATGGTACTGGCAATACTTTTTCCAACTATAGTGATGAAAACAGACCAGGTTTCTATGACCAGAGGGATTCGATCACATCTCTTCAATTGGATTCCACTGTGGATACGATATATCCCTATGTTTTCAGTTTTCTAACCAACTTGAGGACGATATACATCGGCGCCTCCACTAACTACTCGGAGGCATCATTCGGAGATAATCCGAATTTGGATACCATTTGTGTCAAAGGATCCGAAGCGGAAGACCATAGCAGCGACTATCTGTATGCACCCTGGAAGATTTCTTCTTCGACTGCAATTACAATCGATCTGAAAGATAGCAGTCCAGTAGGTGCATATATGTTTAAGGATGCTGCCAATGTAACCAGATTGATAATTCGGAATGGAGATCACACGTTCGGTGCCCACTCCTTCGACGGATGTGTCGGGCTGACGGAGTTAACCTATCCTGCTGGCTATGCTTTGGTTCTGGGAGCTGATGCTTTCAAGGATTGCAGCAGCCTAGATTCGATACAGCTCCCGATGTCTCAAACATATCCTGAGTCATCCTTTTCAGGCTGTAATGCGATTTCTTCGATGACGCTCACCGGAACCACGGGACCTTCTGGCAAGCAGGAGAACGCACCGTGGTTTACTACCAATTCGAGAATTACGCTCATCATTCCGAATGATTCTGAAGTAACGGCTGCAATGTTCCAAGGCTGCACATCACTTCAAACATTGGATCTATCCAGTTTCACAGGAACGATCGGTGCCTACGCATTCCAGGGTTGTACTGGACTCACGGATCTTACTGTCGGATCTTCAGGAACGATCAATACCACGTCATTTAACGGCCTGACCGGACTTGAGAAGCTGACGATCCCGCTGACCAGGACACATGATGCCATGTTCTCTGATCTGTCATCACTTTCACTGGTCCTCGTGACCGCATCGGGTACCGCGGTGTCTACTTCATATGCAAACGATTATGCGAACACTCCTTGGTACATAGCGTCGCACACATCCGGGAACAGCGGATTCACCGTATCCCTGCCGTCCGGACTCACCAGTATCGGAGACAGTATGTTCTATCAGGCCTCAAAGCTTCCGGCTATCGAACTGGGTTCCGGGATAACCGAAATAGGCGCCAACGCCTTCAATGGTTGCTCTTCATTGGAGTCGATCACCATGGTGGGCTCACAACCCACCGTCGGAGCATGGGCTTTCGAGACCGGAAGGAAGGCCGGAGGACAGTACACAACACTGGAATGCGTGTTCGAGAACACAAAGACCGAATACGATTCATGGATGGCCTATCTGCTATCCAACGGAGCCTACAGCGATTCCACCACCGACCTCAGATACCTGAAGATCGACCTTCCCGGACAATGCGGGACCAATCTGACCTTCGTTCTCTCTGGTTCGAAGCTCATGATCAAGGGGTACGGTGCCATGTATGATCTTGACGAGAACGGGGTGATTCAGGACGGAGGATCGACCGTGATAGGTTGGTTCTCCATCAGGGCCGATATCGATTGCCTCGTTTTTCCTTCGGGACTGACGTACATAGGTGATTATGCATTCGCGGGGTTCTCGTCCTTGGATTATGCTAACATACCGTCATCCGTCACAGAGATAGGGGACGCATCTTTCAAAGGATGCGTTTTGTTGAAAGCAGCGGACATCCCCAACGTGAGAGCTATCGGTAACGATGCTTTCAATGGGTGTTCGTCCATGGAGTGGATAAGGACATATTACAATACATCCGTAGGAACCGATGCCTTTGATGGGGTTAACGGCATGCGCTTATATGTGTCCGGGGCCAGCGGAACGACCGGTATGGGTCAGGGATTGGCATCGGTGGCGAATACGATGAAGGCAATAATGCTGAATGGCATTGAATCAAGCTTCTGCCACTCCGGCATCATCGCATGCATATCTGGAGAGGTATTCAGTTCCGATTCGACTACATTGGCTACATCGTTCATTACCGGTAAGGTGTACTGGAAGATAGAGATATCCGAAATAGAGTCCGATGACAACAAATACACTGCAGCGACAATGTCGACGATTTCTTTCTGAACCTTAAATTGGAGAGGGGGAGAACAACCGTGCTCCCTCCTCCTTAAACTGTTTTCGGGGAGGAGGACGGATCCCCATCCTCCTTCCTCTTAATTCTCATTTGTTATTGGTCTGTGCTCAGCTGAAGCTGATCGTAGAGTTCGTGGATGCGGTGTAGACATTGTCATCCGATTCGTACGACGTCGGATCGGCGGCCACATACACCTTTCCGGAAGCGAACGTCGTAGCGAGTTCCCCTTCGGTGGACCATCCAGTTCCGGTCACGCATGCCACACCGTTGGACTGATAGAAATCGGCTTCCACGTCCGTAAGCATGATCACCTTCATGTCCTTCACCTCATCGGCGTAGGTCACGGTGGTCGGTGCGGGGGATACTCCCTGCGTTCCGGTCGCATACAGGATCACCCCGAGACAATCCTTGAATGCATCCGTTCCCACATCCGCATTATACGGGATCAGTATCCAATCCAGTCCCGAGTTGCCCTCGAAGGCGTTAGCTTCCACGGCAGTGACCTTCGACATATCCTGATATCCCGACAGGGAGCATCCGTAGAACGCTTTCTCCCCGACGGTCCTGACAGTGGAGGGCATAGTGGCCTCGGTCAATCCTCCGAGGTTGATGAACGCCTTCTTCGCGATTCCGGTGATGCCTTCGCAGAAGGATACCGAGGTGATCTTGGCCATGTCGTTCGCCGTCACTATGTACGAATCATCATCGAATACGAATCCTACCTGCCAGGGCCTCACATACTTGCCGTCTCCTGTATCTCCGTTGTCGGTGAACTCCCACATGTCCCCCGAACCCAGGAAGTATATGGTGGATGTCCCGTGCAGCCATTTCACATAGAGCGAATCACCGCATTGCTTGTAGGGGACGCCGTCCTCGTATAGGAAAGTGGTGACGGATTCCGTCGCCTGCCCGTTGGTGTACAGCGCAGCTATCCAGGCATTCTGCCCCGATACGTCGAGATCCGAGAACCTGCAGCACAGGGTGGTACCCGAGAAGTTCTCCGCCGGAGTGGCATCATACCTGGTGGTCTCCAGCGCCAAAGTACCGATGTTGGTGAGATAGGTAGATTCGGACATCAGCAGATTGATCGCTGCAAGGTTGTCGCAGTCGTAGAACGCGTATTCTCCTATGGATGTTACCGACGACGGAACGGATATTATCAGCAGACGGTCGCAGTCGTAGAACATGTAGTTCCCGATCTTATCGATCTGGTCGAATGTCACCACGATGTTCGTGTTGGTGTCCGTTACCTTATGCCATGGGGTGTTGAGATACGTTCCCGCACTACCTTCGGATTCGTAGGTATAGTCCGGACACGAAGTACCGGTGAGGATCAAATGGCTGAGGGATCTGCAGGAGTTCCCGCCGAAGATGGGATCGTCCGTGAAATCCAAAGGCATGGTTAGGGTCTTCAGACCCGTCAGGTCGTAGAATGCATCTGATGCTATTGTTGTGGACTTGGAACCTATGGACAGTTCCTGCAGGCCGGTGCATTGATAGAACGCTTTCGATCCTATGGTGCTGATGCCCGCGTCGTTCTTCACCTGGGTGAGATCTATCTTCTTGAGATGTTCTGTCTGGTAGAACATATTCGCGGATATGGACGTCAATCCGGGTTCCAGGATGACCGTAAGGTCGGAAGTCGTCTTCATCCAAGGCTGGTATTGGTTGGCTGTCACGGACGATGAGTAATCTCCACAAGCAGTCCCCGTAAGGGATACGGTGCTGATGGATGTGCAGCCGTTGAATACATCGGCTGTGAGAATCATCGATACCGGCATGGTGACATTCTTCAAGGCCGTAACATTCTTGAAGGCATCGGTTTCAAGGACGGTCGAAGCGGATTGTATGATGATGGATGTCAATCCCGATCCTTCGAACGAATGCTGCTTCACGGTGAATGTGCTCGGCAGGGTTATCGACTCCAATGCGGAGCATCCGCTGAACGCGTATGCTCCCTGGGAGATTACCGCGTTGGGATATTCCACTGTTGTTATCCTGGAGCCGTATGCCTTGGCCCAGGGTGTGGTTGACATTGTATAATCAGGGATGCTGTCGTACGTTCCCTGGAATTTTAGTGTGGTATCGTCCACATACCATTGCAGGTCCACCGTGCCGGAGGTATCATGGGCGGCGTATATCATCGTCACATCGGCTGTGGCCGAAGGCTTCGTAGCGAACGGCGACCACTCCTTGGAGGGTTGCTGGAACGAGCTCTTCACAGTGATCGCAGAGGGTGTATTATCGAATGCATGGTCGCCTACCGATATCAGCACGTTCGGCTCCGAGATGCCCGCGTACCCGATTTCGTTCAGCCCAGTGCATCCGCTGAATGCATAGTCTCCAACCTGCGAGAGAGATGATGGAAGGCTGACCGTAGTAATGCTCGTCAGATCTTTGAAAGCATAGTCTCCTATGGAAGTAATCCCAACAGGCATAGAGATGCTGGATACAGAGGCCCTGTAGTTCCTCCATGGGAGTTTCGCGGTAATGCCGGTGGTTGTAGGATTACCCGCCGCGTCATAATCGTACATCGATCCAGATCCTTTCATGACCAAAGAATACGAGGCAGGGATATATTGGACCTTCAATTCGGGCCCTATGGATATGGATGTGTCCGTATTTACAGTAGAGTATATCTTACCAGATTCGAGAGACGAACCGTCCCATACGTCAAAATTGAGAGATGTGGTGTCATACCAGACCTTTCCCATGGGAATGGCCCCCGTGCCCAAATCATCACCCGCAATGGGCGAATCCCGTTCCTCAACCACGATATAGCTCAAGCCAGCATCTTTGAAAGCATATTCGGAGATCTTGCCAAGATCACTCCTCAGGGTCAAGGAGCTCAGATCTTTGCACTCATCAAAAGAATACGCCCCCAGAATCGTTGACTGATTTGAGTCCAGACTTAGCAGGGAGGTTTTTGCGAAGGAGAAGGACTCGATCGTTGAGACCGCATTCAGATTGATGGATGTAATCTCCGCTCCATAGAATGCATACTTCCCTACCTTAGTCACGCCATCCGGAATACTGTACGCCCCAGAGCGGGCCTGAGGGTATTTAACCAAGGTATCCCCTATCCTGCTGGCAGCCTTGTTGAATAAAACGCCGTCCACAGAGATATAGTTGTTATTTCCAGCAGCTATAACGTAATTAGCCAAGTGCGGGTTGCCCATGAATGCTGATGGGTCGATCCTAGTTACTGAAGTCGGGATATAAACCCCGTTCAACCCAAGATCAGAAGTTCCGCAGTTGACGAACGCCCCTTCTGATATTTCCGTGATGGAATTTGGCAAACCTAGCATCTCCAGCTTTTCAAAGCCATTGAATGCATTCGCCCCTATCACAGTTATGCCACGCTGAATGAGGATGTATTTAATATGGTCGTGACCAGAAGAGTACCACGGAGCCTTGTTGCTCCCCGAGGGTATGCTGTAATCCGGGATTTCGCCTGATCCGAATATCATCAAGGTATCCTCGTAGATCGCCCAATATATGCCGCTTGAAGCTGAAAATATCGTCAATGGCATCGCTTGCTCCCTAACCAGTAGGGACTTATCAGCCGATATGATAGCAGAACTGCCGACGGGAATTTCCGTCCAGTTGCCAGAAGAGAACGAGTATTGCCAGTAGGGATTATTAGCATTATTGTTTGTGAATCTGCCAGTGCTGTCCTGAGGGAAGATGTGTATAAAGCCATTAGTATACGCCGGATCGGATAAGTTTTTATTGGTACCTAGGAGATTTATGTAATTCCCTGCCCTTGTAGTTGTCTCATTATCTGGGTATCTAATCGGGTAACCGGACCTGGAATTCTCATTCCCGGAGTATGTGCATGAATCCGGCACGACGACGGCCGAACCCTCAGCACGCAAGTATATTGATATCGCACCATCGGGGAGTATTAGTTGTCCTGCCTGCCCTAGCATCGAATTGAGGATCGAGTGTTTATTGTCCGCTATCGTGTTGAACTCATTGGTATATTGGGACCCTTCCTCCACGACGTATTCCGCTATACTGGTACCCGTTACGATATTGGTTCCCAGCTCAACGCCTTTATTGACCTGGAGAGCCTTGAAATCAGAATCATGCCACCAAATAAGACCATTCAACCTGATTATGGATTCAGGGTAATCCAGTATCTTTATCTTTGTTTCCATCAATGCACGATCTTGAAGAGATTTCAGACCGTATTGTATAAGCACAGTGTTTACATCCTGGGCCGCCAAGTCTCTCGCAGGGTTGGTTCCTACGACCTCCCCCGTCGCAGTCATAATTCCTATCCTTTGAGCAGTGGACTGTCCGAAGATGTGATAATAATATACGGAATCGGGATAATCCGTCGAACCAGGCGTACCCTTTGCATACTTGTTTAAGAACTGTCCTGACGTATATTCGCTGACCTCTTTGTTCGTGTATAACCGATTACTGACCAACTGAGAGACGCCCGTACCGGCCTGAACGACATACGAGGGAGATGCGGCAGAGATGTCAAAGTATCTTATCTGCCCAGTCCACGTCGGGAAAGCCCCTGCACAGGTGATAGTCTTACTGACATCTTGATCGACCACTATTGCTGCTAGTGCATTGCATCCGTCGAACGCTCCGGCCGGGATAGTGGACAGCCCGGTCCCTACGGACACGCCCATCAGGGAACTGCAGTCTTGGAACGCATATGAATATCCACCCTGTACTTCAAAAGAGGACATGCCGTGGGGAAGTCTGACAGAAAAGAGCGACGAGCATCCCGCGAATGCCATATATCCTATCTTGTTCACATCCTTGGTCATGACGATATCCGTCAGCGAAGAGCAACCCTGGAAGGCGTGTGCCATTATGTAAGTGGTTCCGTACGGGATGATATAGCATCCGGTCTTTGTAGTTATATATCCCGACCCATGATGAGAGATCGGATACCTGACGAGATATTTACAGGCCCTCTCATCAATCTCGGTATCGGGATCATCCTCGATGGTATCATCTAGGATCTGGAACAAGACCCCGTCCTCGGATGTATAAACGGTATTTTCTGTGGAAACTGCTATTTCTTCCAAAGAAGTGCAAGCATGGAAAGTAAGCGGAGTCAAAGAGTGAACATCGGCCGGTAATGTGATCTGTCTGATAGGAGCACCTACGAGTATGTAATCGCCCAAAGTATTGAGACCTGGTTGTAATGAAAGACTTACAAGAGAGGTACACCCCGCGAAAGCATAATCACAAATTTCTGAAACCGACGTGGGCAAATCAATCCCAACCAGATGCGGTTGTCCGGCAAAGACTGCATGAGTCAGAGTGGTAACAGTCGAAGGTACAACGAATCTTTCTGATTCATTATAACCTGAAGGGAAAGCGAGTATTTCAGAGACGTCTGTCGAATACAACCCTGGGGAGTTCTCGATGGTGGCGATGCTCGGGCTGGATGATGAGAGTGTGAGAAGGTTCTTGGAGTATGCAAATGCTCCCGGGGCTACCGATGTCACAGAGAAAGGAACATCATAGGATGTTGACGAATTAGCAGAAGGATAGCAGACGATCTGGTTGTTCTTCATCAATACACCATCGAGGCATGTGAATGATGAACTGCTCGTGGCAAAAGAAGAAATGCCTGTGGAAGCAAACGCGCAAAGCCCTATGTCAGTGACTGAGGCTGGAACAGTAAACTCGCCCGCCAGCGAAGTGAACCCGTAGAAGGCCCATGATCCGACAGTAGTTATGTCAGAATCCCATACGATCGATGTACATGTATTCGCGGCCTTGGAGTACCACGGGGCCTCTCCCATCACGTAGTTCGGCATTGCTCCAGTGGTCGTGGCAGAAAGGGTAAGGACATGCGTCGATTCGTTGTATGAATAGGAGACATCCGCATAGGTCACCTCCTCAGCAGATAGACCTACGGCGATACCGGCGAAGACAGCGACTATCGCAACAGCAACGACCGTCACGAAAGCGTGCTTGTGTGCCTGCATGGTCAAGCCTCCGATACGACGGAGAACGGTGCGGAACAGGTCTGAATCAAGTTGACATTCGGGCCACCGGAATGGATATGGCCAGCATACGTATTCGCGGGTCAAATAAACCGCCCGTGGGACAGCAGAAATCATCGATTTACATCAAGAATCGATCAGATCTAAACAAAATCGTCTCATTTTGCTCGGAAAATCAGAGTATCGACTCAGATTTGTGGGATTCCTGGGAACCTTCCAAATACCGGAAGAAGGATATTTGTCTGGAATAATGCTCGTATATATGCATCGAACTCTCGGATTCTCTCATGTTATGCTCGACGGAATATCCTCTTTTGAGAGTGCAGGAATACTGTTCCGAAAGTGCATTTCCCCTCTATCGTCTGTGCTTTGGGTATTCAAAAAGACTATTATCGCCCATCCCCTTAACCGACATGGAGATAGCATGGAGAAGGATTTCCCGACGGGAGTCAAGGACTTCAAGGCCCTGGTCACAGGCAACTATTATTTTGTGGACAAGACCATGATGATCAAAGATGTCTGCAACGCCGTTGACAGGACCTTCCTGTATACCAGGCCCAGACGCTTCGGTAAATCCATCAACCTCTCTATGCTCGACTACTTCTTCAACATGAAGTATAGTGGCGATAAAGACATATTCGAGGGGTTGAAGATCTCCGGCTGTCAGCAGTGCGACGAACATAAGAGCGCTTATCCCGTCATCAGGATGAACTTCGGGAAGCTCAACAGCACGTCGGTAGAGATGTTCGGGCAGAGTCTTATCGAGGTCATCAAGGATATCGCATACTCGTTCGCTTATCTCGCTGAATCCGAGAAAATCGGAAATGCGTACGCCGACCTGATAAAACGCGCGCAGACGGGCGATCTTAACATATCGGAGGCACGCGGGTTCATCTCCAGGCTCTGCAAGGTATTGTACGACGTGTACGAGAAGGACACCATAATCCTGGTAGACGAATACGACCAATGCATCCAGAACATACATTCTGCAACCCTGTTCGAGCAGATTGTCGGTGAGCTCAAACCATTCATGGAACAGACATTCAAGTTCAACGACCACATCCGTTTCGGAGTGGTCACAGGCATAATGCCCTTGGCGAAGACATCCATGCTCAGTTCATTCAACAACGCCACGGTATGCTCTATCTTGGAGACCAAAGGCGACGAGTACTTCGGATTCACCGAGGAAGAGGTCATAGATCTCTTGAAAGAGACCGGGAACCCCTCCAACAAGATAGGCGAGATCAGGGAATGGTACGACGGATACCACTTCGGAGATGCCGATGTGTACAATCCGTACAGCGTGATCATGTACCTGGACAACGGATGTTCTATACAATCCTATTGGAGCGGCATGACCGGAGCGGGCATGTCCCCCGATCTCGTATCCTCATTAGATCCCAGATCGCTTTCGATACTCAAAGCTCTCCGCGAAGGGAGTGTTAGTTACATAGAATCCACGATCAACAACAAGATCGTCTATGCGGATGTCATATCCTCCGACGCCGATCCGCCCATAGTGTACTCGTACCTTGCCATGTGCGGCTATCTCAACGTCAAACGTACAGGGAAGATCGATGGCGTCCTTCCTGTTTGCGAGGTCAGCATGGTGAACAAGGAAGTGGCGGGAGCATTCGACATCCTTGTCAGGAGAGCGACGGAATTGGAAGGATATTCCTCCAATGCCATGGATGCCATCTATAAGGGTGACGCATCCAAGACGTCGTCGAACCTTATGCTCATGCTCTCAGGTATAGCCATGGACGGTACATGGGTCATGAAGAACAACTCAACTGCCAGGCACAACAGATATCGCGACTTGATTATGGCGTATCTCGTGACCCCGAAGATATTTGCTACGGAGGAGGTACGCAAAGGGCTCGGCATAGCGGACATATTCATACCGCCGATCGCAGGACATCCGGCGGTCATCATCGAGGTCAAGACCACCATCGACGATGACAAGGATCTGACCTCCCTATCTCAGGAGGCTCTCGCACAGATAGTCAGGAAGAGATATGCCGACGAACCCGGTTCCGAAAACGCTATCTGCGTCGGCATAGGCATAAGGATGAAAACAGTTGAGGTAACATTCGGATGAATCATGTTCAGAATCCGTAATCCACGACCCTTCCCTTATCCACAAGGACGAATTCGTTATCATACATATCGTCGTCGAACCCCGATACGGAGAACAGTCCGTAGCCGAACTGGAACTTCTCCAAACCTTCGATGCGGGAGCACCTGTCCTCGAGGGAATCTATGCAATGCATATCCAAAGGCCTCCCGGGTGAGAAGACGCAATCCGCCGCGAACGCAGTCTTGCGTTTCCTGTTGATCAGCAGGATGTCAATGCTGTTCCCATTCCTGTCCCAATAGCCACCGATCCTGCCGGGTATGAATCCGATGCTCATCACCATATCCGGTAGCATCCTCATGGCCTCCGACTTCATGGCGTCCAGCGCATCCTCGTCCCTGCGGGCGAGCCAATCAGCTATGGCACCATCCTTCTCTCCGACCATTATGTCGGACATATTAGGAAGAACGTACTTGCACCATGTCCCGATGCTCTGATCGCAAACTCTGTACATCCCGTTCCTGGAATCCTTCGGATGCTCGGTAGTAGGCACAATTCTTTCCATCACCCCGAGCGTCTCCAGCCTGCCTATCGGGCGCATGAGCGATGTCACAGGGATGCCTGTATCGGAAGCTATGTCCGTTACCCTTCCGTTTCCAGCGGAAACGGATCTCAGAACGGAGAGGTATCTGGAAGAGCCTTCGGAGATGTTGCTGACGATACGTTCCATCCTCCGGAAGACTGCGCTCTCAGGATCGATAAACTTTCCGAACAACTGCTCATCACCGATGAGCTCGGATTCTGCCATCAACGCAGGTACGCCTCCGTGGAGGACGTACATCCCGAGCGATTGGATGTAATCGTCAGTCTTCACATCATTGAACGGCAGCGGTCCCAAATGCATCTTCAGAGTGAATCCGTTATGCAACGGATTCCTGCGGTCCTTTATCAGCGATTCCGCCAGAAGCATATCTGATACGACGAGGACGACCATGGTCATGCTGTTGCGAGAATATGTCGTCCAGGCTTCCGCAATCTTGTCCATCGCATAGGTATCCGATCCCACCAGGAATTGGAAGTCATCGACGATCAGCAGCTTCCTCCCTTCCCTCAGGCAAATGTACTTGACGATCTCTCCGATGTCTTGATAGGATGCTCCGGGAGTGCGGTTGTATTCGGCTACCTTCGGGGAGAAGTCTCTCATCGCCATCTCCGATCCTATGCCGGTGCATCTCAGATACAGCGCATCCTTCCCTCTGATGAATTCTTTCAGCAGGGAGGTCTTTCCCATGCCCTCCCTGCCGTACAGCAATGCGAGCGACGAGTGCCTGCGATACTCCTTTTCGAGTATCGACAGTTCCCTCTCCCTCCCGATCAGCCTCCTGTCGACCATGGCGGATAATCGGAAAAAGCCCTATTTCTGGACTTTCCGGAAATGGTCAAGAATGATTATCCATCTGGGAATAATATCTCGGATGCAATAGCAACGATGCATTATAAGCAGCATGATTGAAGCGAATCACGGCCGATCAGGCCTTCGGGATACGATCATAATGGATAGGAAAGGCTATCGGAAAGCCGTTTAACGTCCGATTTCGACGAATTCTATACCATTCTTGGGGAAAATCGACCAAAAACACATCCGAATTGCTTGCCGCTGGACCTGATCGGGGCATGCGAAAATGAGATCTGGCCATATCCATTCCGGTGGCCCGAATGTCAACTTGATTCGGTTCAATTCTTGCACGGATTATGTTTTGGATACGAAGCCCTTTGACTATAATGCAACAGGCTCTAAGGCCACATCCTATTTCCCCTCAGGAGAGTGAGCGTTTGGTCGATATCAAAAATAGAGAAGTTCGCTCGATCCCCTTAGCGACTTTGTTCCTGATGCTCATAACGGTTTTGGCCTTCGTGTTCCTGGCGGTGCCGGTGGATTCTGATGCAGATTATTGGGAAGAGCGCGAGAGCCCGGAAATAACGTTCGATTCCTTGACAGGTTATCTGACGGTCTATTCCATGGGATCCGTCATGGCCGAGGATTGGACCAAGTATGCCGATACCCTTTGGGCGGAAGCCGGTATCTCGGCCACACAGATCACCAAGGTCAACATCCAATACGGTGTGCTGAACATAGGAGCCCATGCGTTCGACGGATGCTCTAACCTCACCACAGTTTATATCTCCAGCTCAGTGAGGGGCGACGGCACATCAACCCATCCTGCGATAGGGGATTACGCCTTCAAAGGGTGCACATCTCTCGCGAACGTATATTTCTATCATCCGAACGAGCCGAAGACCACGGGCTCGTACCCATGGGTTCTGGCGTCTAATGCTTTGGCCGGGATCGACGAGCCATCTGTCACTGTGAGCGTATGCCCTACTTGGAGCACATACAGCTTCCCCGAGGGTTTCACCAAGAAGACGGACTCATACACCCAATATGCATATAGCGGACAACAATCACCGCCAGCGATCTATTTCCACCGGTCGACGGATTTCAAAGAGATACATTTCATAGGAGAAGGCAGTGTTGATACTGCTTATAATGCGAGCCAAATTAGCAGTCTTGGATTTAACACCAATTCGGCTACGGTAACGACTGTCTATGATTATTTGATCGAAGAAGGCATAAGTAAATTAGAATTAAGATATCACGCGGAAATGAATAATATTTTGTATGGGGCATCTGCTTCCAACATCGGGTATTTCTTGGATGAGTACCCGACCTCATTCACATATCCTGTCTCTGCTGTTTTATCAAACTTATCGTTCACTTCGACCAGTATGATAAATACAACCGCATACGACGCCGATTACAGGACTACGGCCGATTCCAGGGTGCAATTGAAAGACGGGTTACTCACGTACACATCTGACAATAAAGTATATATTGCGAATGTTCAGCCAGGCCTGGGAATCATGGACCTGACAGGATACGATTACATCAATACATATGTGATGAGAAATACTGATGGAACGGATGTTGTGGCCGATTCGAATCTGACTTTCGTATCAAATACGGGCGCCAAAGCGGTTCATATTTCTATAAAGGGTGATGCGACATACACTAACAATGGCTTTTCTGTAGATGATCTCTTTGTTCAAGGCAAGCTGGTGCATTACGGAAATGATAATTTTGGAACTTACATCAACAAGACATTGGTATGCGATTCCATCGGACATAATGGAAGTGAAATTACACACAATACGTATCCTTCGATAACCCAGATTGGAAATGTTAATCAACAAGGATATGTATTCATCAATTCCAATTCGATTTCCCGTGATAACTATCTGGTGACGTCGGATACATACACCTATACACATGTTTCTTACGACGGGACGAGAACCCTTACTCCGAATAGTGCTAAGGCTGACATATATCTTATGGGAAACACTTTCAAGATCGATTCCCCCGGATCCCAATACTGGCTCCCGGATTGCTGGTATGTTGCAGAAACCAGTATGATAGATGACGTGACCTATTACGTATGTTCGGGATCTACAAAGGCAACAGCCTCTGAGAGGACGGACAGGACCAGCATCCACGTCTATTACTTCGATCCCACAAAGGATGGATGCCTGCTATCCCCTTCGTCCGGATCGGGATCCTCGAGCGATGGCAGCGGTTTCAGGTATTACGCATACCCAATTTACGATGAGGATGATGAGGCCTATTATACTCACCTGTGGATCATCCAGACGAACAATGAGGGCAGCGGCGCCCTTTCCGATGCGTCCCCGTGGTGGAAGTCGGATGTCACATATCCGAATGATTATCCTATTGAGGCCCTTCGCGGAGCGAAGATCTTCAAGGACTCGTCCGGCAACAACCTGGTCAGAAGCGTTTCCATAAGCCGTGACGTCACAAGTATCGGGGCGAACAGCTTCAGCGGCATGACCAATTTACAGTTCGCAGGGCTGCCCCTTGGGCTGCAGACCATAGGCGACTCGGCTTTCGAGGGATGCACCAGCCTACAGACTCCGACATGGCCATCGTGCCTAACGACGATCGGGGCTTCCGCCTTCAAGGGATGCACATCTATAGGCGATATCTATATGAAATCGCCCAACATCACCACCATAGGGGCATCCGCGTTCGAGAACTGTTCCTCCGTGGGCAGTCTCAATCTCTCCGATTCGGTAAGGACGATCGGAGCGTCCGCTTTCAAAGGGACGGGACTAACCAGCATATGGTGGACGGAACCCGGGACCGAACATGTTGTGACCGTGGGGGACAATGCCTTCCTCACCGGCGCCTCCAGCGTCGAGCTGAGGATCTATACCGCATTCTCCGTCAAGGATACATATACCTGGTGGGACTCCGCGCTCGGTGCACAGGCGTATACTTACAATCTGATAGACTCCAACAGGAAATGCGGTCTCCTGGCCCAATACACTTACGATCCCGAGACCAAGACCCTGTCAATCGTCGGTTCTGGAACTATGTACGACTACACGGCTGCCAGCAAAAGACCCTATGAGACATATGTCGGCAACGCGACATCAATCGTGATCTCGTCCGGTATCACGTCCGTCGGAGCCTACGCATTCAATTCCTTCCCCAATGTGACTACTGTCACCGTCGCAGATTCTGTCACTGACATCAAATATGCGGCCTTCAAGGGATGTAGCGCCATCAAAACTCTGACAGTTCCCATATGCGTGAACCTGGCCGCAGGGGACCTGGGAGATCCAGCAGAGGATGGGACGCTGTCTTTCAATGGTGTCACGAACATAAACTCTATAACCTTCACAGCCGGAACCCAAAGCCCGTATTCCTATTCGTCGGATTCGGGTTTTACCAACTACTATCAGAAGACGCCCATGTATCTCAGCAGGTCTTCTCTTTCGATTGTGTCTTTACCGACTGGGATCGAGACTGTACCCAGCGCTATATTGAAAGATTGTGTCGGAATGTTATCTATCACTATCCCTTCGACAGTCACTGTCATTGGAGGACATGCTTTCGCAGGTTGTTCGTCGTTAGCCTCGATTACCATCCCGGATTCGGTCACTACGATCCAGCACTCTGCCTTCCTAGACTGTTCAGGGTTGCAGACGTTATCTTTAGGCAGTTCCGTGAATACGATAGAAGGCTCAGTATTCTGCGGATGCACCGGACTTACTCAGGTGACGCTTCCTTCGTCTATAACCTCCGTCGGAACCTATGCATTCAATGGATGTTCGTCTCTGGAGAATGTCACCGCTACGGTAGGGGAGGACGGGACGTCATGGTCTTCCGATGCTTTTACCAGTACAGCCCTAAAATTTGTCCAGCTGTCCGGTGAGGGTACCTTCTCGCAGTCAGGTGCGATATCGGGAGAGGATTGGGTGTCCGCTTCCCAGACAACTCCAGGTGCCTTCCCCGCTTCGCTGACATCTTCCGCGCTTGAGACCTATCATATATCGTCACTCAAAGACATCGGAGTAGTCACAGGAAAACTGTTCGCGTATGTCAGCGGGGGAACCGTGACCGTGATCGGATCCGGGGCCATGCTGTCGTTTACTGCCATATCCGAGAGGATTGCAGAGGACCCATGGGTCCGTGCCGATGTCACCTCACTGGTGATCAATGAAGGGGCGACATCCATAGGAGACGAGTGTTTCAAAGGATCCTCAATAACCGGATTGGAGCTTCCATCGTCTGTTACAACAATCGGCAACAGCGCATTCGAAGGTAGCACTTCTCTGGTCTACGCGGAGATCCCTTCCGTGACATCCATCGGGAACGAGGCCTTCAGCGGATGCACCTCGATGGATTGGATCAGGGTGAACTACAACGCAACAGCCGGCACGGACTGCTTTGAGGGCTGCACGGGAACCATCCTGTACGCCACGGGCACATCCGGTTCATCGGTGCTGTCACCTACCCTCGCCACAGAGGCCGAGGATATAGCTGTGATCATGCTCAACAACATTGAGGACCGGTTCTTCCGTTCAGGCAGCATCGCATGCGTCGTCGACACCTTGTTCTCATCCGATGCCACAACCCTTGCCACCTCTATCGCGCAAGGAAAGGTTTATTCCAAGATCGAGCTCAGCCAGGTGGAGTCGGATGACAACAAGTATACGGCTGCAGCCACATCCACCTTCATCATAAGCTGAAACCGTTTCACCGGAGGGGAATTCCCCCTCCGGATCTTCTTTGTATCCTGTCATGGATCTAGAACGTCGATGTATCCATACTGTGTTCAATCTATACTATTAGTGTCTCGAGAGATATGAGCGGACATCCGAACCGAATGGCTGCCCATCCTTCAAGGTCTGCCTATCAGTTCCTTCATTAGCGCCCCTACCATGGTGCTCGGATCCCTCGCCAGGCACTCGATGCAGTCGCTTACATCCTCCAGGTACGAATCGGATGTCTCGATCGCACGCTCCACCATGCCCCTATCGATGTTGGCGAACTCCCCCTTTCGGTACCTCCTTCCCAGGATGTCCGACAGCTCCCGCTCCAGCTCCTCCTGGGTGTATGGCCTGGACAGCCTTTTGAAGTGGGATGCCAGCCATACCTCGAAGGATATGTTGGACATATAGAGCTCGTAACCGTTCTCCCTGCACTGCTCCGCATATCCCCTGAGCTCGGATTCGGTGTACCTCCCGTCCTCGTCCGTGACTATGGCGATGCGGTCCCCCGCCGATATGGATATCTCCCCGGAGTTCACATATCCCCTGCATTTCCTGATTATGTTCCTCAGGCCCGTCTCCCCCAGGGCTATCGGTTTGATGCCTCCGATACCCAGGTTGTCCCTAAGGTCCTCGAAGTACCTCTTCTCCGATACACCGTCGCCCATTATGAACAGGAATGTGGACTGCTGGCGGCCCTTCCTCGGTCTATGATCAGACATCCATCACACCTCTGGAGACTACCTCCGGCACCGCCTGGTACCTTCCCAGCAGGTAGGCGTTCCTTATCCTGTCCTGCTTGCGGACGCCGTTGAAGTCGGCCAGGCTGTACAGCTCCGAGGCCCCGTCCTTCCCCTTGTCGGTGAAGAATATCTGGTCCCTCCTAAGGAGCATGTCGGTGTCCATCAGGCCCACGTCGTGTGTGACAGCGACAAGCTGTGCATGGTTGGGGTTGTTGATCGATGTGAACTGTGACACGAACCATCTGGTGAGTATCGGATGCAGATGGGCACAGAGCTCGTCCATGAGGATTGTATCCCCTCCGTTGAGCACCCGAGTCAGCACCCCTGCCATCCCGAACATGTACCTGGTACCGGTGGACTCCTCCTCGTCTATGTCGAACGATGCCGTGATCCCTTTGACAGATCCGTCCATATAAGTGTGTATGAGATCTATCGCGGCCCCTTTTGGACCGTCCTCGGGTTCTGTAGAAACGGAGCTGGCACGACCGCTGAAGTCCGTTATGTCGAGGTCGGCCATCCTCAGTATCCTGAGCACGTCCTTCTTAATCTCGGGATGCTCCTGGTAGTATCCGAATGTCTCGTACGCCAGTGACTCCAGGTCCTGGGACTGGAGTATGCGTATCCCGGTCAGGGAGCTCCAGACCTTGGAGCACACCGGATCGTTGTACCTGGATGCGATGTGGAGGTATGTGGTGCTCCCGTTCAGGAGATCGAGCAGCTTCCTCCCCTTCCATCCTTTGAAATCCTTCCCGTCCCTGGCGAACACGGTTGCCCTGCGGCCGTTGGGATAGTAGTGGAGGGATTCGCTGACTATGCTGGAACGATCGTATGATAGGGCGTAGTCGTACAGTATGCCCTCCTCCACCAAACGTATCCTGAAGGAGACCGGTTTGGACAGGCATTCGCTGTCGAGCTTGAACGGCCGGTACCAGACGTAGTCCCTTCCTTCGGGATGGGCCTCCTCCACCATCTTCACCAATGCGTGCAGTGCACGGATGACGAAGGTCTTACCGGATGCGTTGGGGCCGTAGATCAATGCGCAGGACAAAAGGTCGCCTACGTTCGTGTCAGTATGGATCAGGTTGTCCTCGCTATCCGCAAGGGATGTCGCCCTCAGGCTCAGCGTGGTGGGGTCCCTGAACGGTCCGAAGTTCTCGACTGTGAAGTCAGCTATCATATTCTCGTCCTCTATGTAATGAAGGACATCAGATTAGATATAGTTATGGTTTTAAGATTGAGATTTGCTTGAAATTAGCAAATACGATTGATAAAACGATTAAAATGCTGATTGGGGGAGATAGTGGATATCGTTCGGATAATCTATTGGAGTTCATGGCCGCGGAGTCCGGATACGATCAGGAATACCTGTCTCATCACTGTAGGGAGGGTGATGGAAATCGATTATTCCCGGTCGAATACTTCAAGCGATACGAACGGTGGGATGCATACTAGTGTACACTGATTGCCGAAACGCATTGAAGATGGACTGCTGTGACGTCTTTCTGAAGGGTGCCGAAAAGGCCTATAATAGGTAATTTCGGCTCGTTAAAGGCCGAATCTCGTGCAGGAACTGCATTTTTAGCCCATTTTGAGGCCTTGATGCGTCCTTTTCCGCTATCTGAAATACCCTGTTCTAGGCGGCCTGGCCACATCAGCACCGGTGGCCCGAATGTCAACTTGGATTCCCGCTCTTTTCCCCAGTCGAAGTTCCTGTTCGTCCTTATCCTCATCTCTCTCCTTTTCACAGGCGCGGCAGCGGGGTTCCATTATTCGGAAGCTACCGACGAGACCGTAGCTTC
>JAZNDX010000025.1:0-88853 GCA_045588265.1 Candidatus Methanomethylophilaceae archaeon
ACACCGTCCATAAAGCGGCTACAGCACCAAACCTTTCAGAAATGCCCTCCGGCAGCATATGTTCTAGCGGTAGCTTTGCGATGATTTTATCAAAATGCACTAGAATATGGCTTGCGCTGGTCAAAGATCAATGGAATAAAACACCTCATTCAGCGACGATTTGTTCGGATATTGCGGGAATCAAAAGTGCACAGAATAGCAGTGAGATGTTGTACAGAGATAAAGAAGAGATGAGTGGTCCCGCTGAGATTTGAACTCAGGACCTTCCGGTTATCAGCCGGACGCTCAAACCGTGCTAAGCTACGGGACCAACTATACCCCAGGATAGATAGGTGACATATAAAGGTTGCTTATTGATAGGTTTCCAAGATACGGATTTATATGGCGAATCCGATAAGCTGGCATGGAGCCTTCTTATCAGGAGTCACGCATGCTTCTCCCAAAGAATTTGGCGATTCTTCTCGCAGCGATGCTGATCATCACTTGGGTCGCTATGCTCGTCACCAAACTGTTCTATTATCAGGGCATGTCCATGACGGCCATAATCATCTGCGGTGTGTTCTTTGCGGCATGTGTCCTGATTTGCTTCGGTGCTAGGTTCACAACTACCGTCTATGACGACAGGATCGAGATATTCTACATCGTCAAGAAGACCGTAATTCCCAAATCCGAGATCATAACGACAAGGGTGGGCGAGCTGAACATCATCAAGAACTATTCAGATTGGACCTTGAAGGGTGTGAAGTACAAGACTTACGCAGCAGCGGGAGAGGAGATGGGCATAGGGCTCAAAGTCACAGGAAAGAGGGTCTTCCATCTGTCATCGAAGGACCCCGAGGCCATCGCGGCTCTGCTTCCAAAGGGGGAGTGAGGATGCAGGTAACCTTCCATTGGGTCAGGGTACAGACGTTCTGCTACGCCACAGAGAGGCAGGACCTTTTGGAGGACACTCTGAAAGAGCTCCTCGGGGACATAGAGTTCGAAGAGGAGATCACCGAGAGCGAACATGGGAACACCATGATGATCCTGGAGACCCGCATCTCGAAGCAGAGGGAGTTCACAGAGCTGTTCTCGAAGCTCGGCGACGACATCCTGGACAGCATCGTCGAGGACATCGACAACCGTGTCGACGAGGACGATATGTTCTATCTGCGTCTCGACAAGCAGAAGGCCGTCCAAGGGATCTATGAGATTGCCCATCACGGGGACGTCATATCCATCTTCGGAAAGGTACAGGCCCATCCTGCGAAGAAAGATGTGGCCGTCAAGGTCCTGACTGAGTTCATCCAGGATATCAAACAGTCTCGTCCTCGATCGGTTCGTTCTTGACCACGAGAGAGCAATCGATTACACGGTGACCCTTGACTGAATTCACAGTTATCGTTGCGTTGTCCAGCTCGACCACGTCACCTTTGGTGGGGGCCCTCTGGAGCTTGTGCATGATGAATCCTGAAAGCGATGGGTCGTCGTAACCTTCGCGATCAATGAATATGCCCACCTTCTCCATGACATCATCCAGGTTCGCCATCCCTTTGACGATGTAGCATCCTCCGGTAGAAGCGCTCACGTCCTGCTGGACCGCGTCGCTCTCATCCCAGATCTCTCCGACCAGTTCCTCGATCAGGTCCTCCATGGTGACGATCCCCTTCGTGCCTCCGTATGAGTCCAGGACCACCGCCATGTGGATCTTGGATTTCTGGAGCTCGCTCAGGGCGTCAGCGACGGTAACGGTCTCGGGGATGTACTTCACGGGCATCAGGATGTCATGGATCGAGAACTTGACTCCCAGGGCCTTGTTCGTGAAGTAGGTCTTGGAGTAGACGACTCCGATGATGTTGTCGATGGTATCATCATATACAGGGACCCTTGAGAAACCTGAACTGACGAACAGCTTTCCGAGCTGTTCTATATCCTCATCGATGTCGATCGCTACGATGTCCACACGGTGGACGTAGACCTCGGACACATGGATGTCGTCCAGTCTGATGGCGTTCTTGATTAGTTCGCTCTCGCTCTTCTCCAGGACACCCTCGGATTGGATCTCGTCGATCATTACCTCGAGCTCATTCTCGGTTATCGACGGGCCGTCGTCGCTGCCTATGAGATTGGCGATCTTGGTGAAGAACCAAGACAGCGGTGTGAACAAGACAATCAGCCAGTGGACCACGGTGCAGATGCTTATGCATATCTTCTCTGGATATTTCTTCGCCAGGGATTTGGGTGTGATTTCGCTGAAGGTCAGAAGGCACAGGGTCATGACCACGGTGGATGTCAATGCTCCGGTCTCCGCTCCAAGGAATATTGCGAACATCGTGGTTGCTATAGAGGTCGCTGCGATATTGACCAGGTTGTTTCCGATGAGTATGGTTGTCAGGAATTTGTCGTAATTCTCGATGATGGTGATGGCCCTCTTTGCCTTCTTGTCGCCCTCGTTCGCCATCTTCTTGAGCTTGATCTCACTGACGCTGGTGAAAGCGGTCTCTGACATCGAGAAGAAGGCCGACAGGCAGATCAACAGAATAATTGCTATGATGTAGCCTATGACTATAGGTTCCATACCTCAGGCACACATCCTATCCGTGGAATTACAGAATTTCAATTCAATCCAACCGTTTATTTATCATATTGGCCCCTTATTTAAAAAGGTTGAGCCTGATTTTGTCGGTTATTTACTAAAACGGACGGGCGGAAAACAAACGTTAATACTGGGCCATCCATAACCCCTGCACATGAAAGCACTGGTTGTCGTGGATTATCAGAACGACCATGTAACGGGCCCCATGGGCGGAAAGTTCATACCGATGATCGAGAAGAACATCTGCAAGCGTATCGAGGATACGATCAAGATGAGAGGGGATGTTTACTTCGTCATCGACTCATTCGGGGACGGTATGCTTCCCAATGTGGATTCCAAGTCAACTAAATACTGCGTCTGGGGTACGAAGGGAGCCGAGATCTACGGCAAGGTGGGCGATTATCTCTCCAGCGGATATCTTATTCGTAAATCATCGCCCGGTTCGGAGGAGCTCATGAAGAAACTGAGGCTCTATGATGAGATAGAACTCTGTGGCGTGGAAACCGATGTGGACATACTGGCCAACGCCATCATCGCGAGAACGGCCAATCCCAGTGCATTGGTGATAATCCGTCAGAACTGTGTCGCGAGCAGGAACTCCGAACTCGCCGAGGAGGCCTTGGACATCATGACCGGCCTCGGATTGGAGATACTCTGATCAGTCGGGAAGGTTGTCCTTCACACTGTTGATCCTTTTGACGACCTGAATGTACTTCTCGTGCTCCAGGTCAGCTGCCTTCTTGCAGTCCAGATACTGCTCGTGGCATACCTGGGCGTCCTGCCTGAGCTTATCCGCCTCATCGAAGAGCATGTGCATCTTTTCATGGACGAGCTGTCCGCTGGTGTTCGCCTTGACCATCTTCTGATGATAGGTATCCGCCATCTGCTTGGCGCCGTTGATATCCCCCAGACCGCCGCGTTCGCGCATGGTTTTGGCCTTGTCGTTCCATTCATCGCGCTTCTGCCTCATCTCCGAGGCGGTCAAGTTATAGTCGTCCCTCTGGGCCTTCAGCGCCCTGGCCTCGTCCGAGAGCTTCCTGGCCTTGCTCTGGAGCTTGTCCCTCTTCTCAGCCAGGACATCCGCCTGCTGGTGGAACCTGTCCCTCTCGGCCTTGTGGTTGGCAGCCTCCTTGTTGAGCTCTTTCAGGATCTCGTCAAGGGAACGCAGGTCCTGTTCGATGGAATCGGATATCTCGCTCATGTCTGCGAAAGGATAATGTGCATCATGGTTATATGCTGAACGATGACCAACGAGGCATACCGCAAGTGCAAGACGTGCAGGTTCTGCAACCATAAGGAGGGGTTATGGATCTGCGTCGCGGAGGTCAGGAATACGGATCCGGAATCCAGCTGCCCCAGGTACCGTCCCGGATGCTGCGAGAACTGCTCCATGTACAACGGTGCTGTATGCTCAAGGACCGGCGAGGAGAAGTACGAACTGGATGTCTGCAGCGAGTACGACCCGTCAGGTTCCCTCTGACATGCGCTGCTTGCGATTGGACAGGACGTTCGTGACACTCGTCTTTGCAGATGAGCTTCCCATCATCACCTTTTTCGCCGAATCTGGGATCCCCAGGAAAACAATGTTGTCGCAGATCCCCTGACCCGCACGAAGCTGGGGCCTGACCTTCGAATAAGATCCCTGCAGGGAACCTATCTCCTCATTGAGCATTGATGTGAGGGAGTAAACGTTCTTCAGTCTGAAATCCGCCGAGTTCACGAAGCCCTTCTCGGGGAGCAAGGGATTGTACGTGCCTTCCTTGAAGTCCTCGTCGAGATCGTCGATGGCGTCCATCAGGTAGACGACGGTGCCGAGCTGTCTGAACACGTTGTCCAGATCATCGCTCGCATGGTCTCCCGCTATCTCTCTGAGAGCCCCTATGAGACCTTCGCCGAAGGTCCTTCCCATGAGCACGGCATCCTTGCACCCGGCAAGCTCCATCTCATGGAGCTTCGCGAATCCCTCCCCTACCATGCGGTCATATTCCGGATAGGCCTCCACGGCCTTGTCTATGGCCCCCTTCAGCATGGCGGATGCACCTTTGGATTTCAGCGAAGGATTGTCAGTCTCGTCATCCGTGAGCTCCCATTTGGTGAGTATGAGCGTGTAAGCCGCCATCTTCCTCAGGAGATCGGAATCGGCCTTGGGCTTGTCCAGGACGCACAGCCTCCTATGAGTCCCCTCGAAGTCCAGGACATCTCCGGCTATGCCGTTCAGGAGTATCGTGTTGAACGTCATGTCGTAATTCACGGTGAGGGTGCTCCTGAGCCCGAAGACCTGTTTCAGCTGGTGGCAGCCCTCGCAATAATACCTCCGGTAGACCCTGTTATCGGCCGGTGAGAGCCTGTTGTAGTAGGGAAGGGTGTACCCGAGCATGCACTATCATGGCGGACCAACGTTAAAAACTGATGTCCAGGCTTGTTAAGATGCAATCCCTTTTAGTTTAAATTTATATAATGGCAAACTGTACGCCAAAACATCAGACCACCACTGATAAGGTGAATCTCATGTCCTACGATGCAGAATCCATCGAACAACTGACAGCAATGTATGAGAAACAGTCCCCCAACGCTTTCATCGCTTTTGCAATGGAGGGGCTTCCTCAGGATAACGACCACGCGGAGCGCTTCGACAAGAAGGCTGACGACGATCACCACGAGCTCTCCAAGTGCGATTACGGATGCTGCAGCGACAAGGGATACTGTAACACATGGGGATGGCATCTCTGTGTCATCGGAACCGTCGTAGTGCTCGTCGCATGCTGTTGCTACGCCACTGACGGATTCTTCGGCGCCTGGCCCTTCTGGCCCTTCTGATCTTTACATTCACATCCGTCACGGTGCATCGTCCGTGACGGATTTTCCTTAACATGAATCCACACATCACCATCGTTATCAAACCCACACTTTTCTGCAACATCGACTGCAAACACTGTTATCACACACCCGAAGAGAGGGTGAAGGGCGAGATATCCCTCGACAGGGTGGAGAAGCTCATCAAGATGGCCTCGGAGGAGTATCAGACCGCATGGTTCATCTGGCATGGAGGGGAGCCCCTCACACTGCCAATGTCGTTCTACAAGCAGGTCATCACCCTGGAGGAGAAGTACTTCGGCAAGGAGTCCATGAGGTACGGGAACACGATCAACACAAACGGTACGCTCCTGAACAAAAGGCTCATGGCGTACTGCAGGGAGAAGAAGATCAACGTAGGGGTGTCCTACGAAGGGCCCTGCAACAGCATCCTCAGGGAGGAGGATGTGGAGAAGACCCTGAAGACGCTGTCCGCCAAGGACAACAAGTACTCTGTCGGAGCGACCATTTCCAAGGATTCGGCGCTCAGGCAGAAGGAGATATACCAATACTTCAGGGATAAGGACATAAGCGTCTCCCTGTCACCTGTGATAGGTGCAGGATGCGGCAAGTGCTTCGTCCCTGACACGGACGAGTTCATCAGGGGAAGCATCGAGGCCTACGACCAATGGTTCCGGGACAAGACCGCCAGGGTCCCCCTGATGCCGTTCTATCAGTACATCATGCATTACATGGGAGAACCGGTGCCCTCGGATTGTGCCCATACGTCCTGTCTGACCAAATGGCTGTGCATGTATCCCGACGGTTCGCTGTATCCGTGCGCTAAAGCCTGCCCGAAGGACTTCTGCATGGGCAACATAGACGACATCGATTCCATAGCGGACGCGTTCAAGACCGATGGTTTCAGGAACATCCTTGTCGGTTCGATAGTGAGGCGCGACAAGTGTGCCGGCTGCGAGATCTTCGATTATTGCAACGGAGGTTGCAGTGTCGACGCGTTCTACGAGAACGGTCTCGAGGAGAACGGCGGGCAGTCGTGCAAGGCGTACAAGGCCATATTCAGCCACGTCGCCGAGTCCATTCAGAAGATAATCGATGAGAAACCTGATCTGGACGAGTACAATCCCTTTGTCAAGGAAGCGATCATCAGCAAACTGATCAATCCGAAGAACACCGGAAACTGATTCAATCGAAGATCCCGGTGCTCATGTATTTCTCCCCGCCGTCAGGAAGGATGGCGAGGATGACCTTGTCCGGTTCCTCTTCAGCTTTCTTCAGTGCAGCGCAGACCGCAGCTCCGGATGAGATTCCGCAGAATATACCCTCTTTGCGGGCCATCTCCACCGTGGTCTTAATCGCATCATCGCCTTTCACGGTGACCACATCGTAAAGGAGGCTCTTGTCGAAGATCTTGGGGACGAAGTTTGCACCGATGCCTTGGATCTTGTGCGGTCCTGCGGTGCCCTCTGTGACCAAGGGGCTCTCGGTGGGTTCAACACCTATGACCTTGGCCTTTGATCCTGCATCCTTGAATGCCATCGCTAGTCCGCAGGCGGTTCCTGCGGTACCGAATCCTGAGAAGACGTAATCGACGTCAGGCAGATCGCGGAGGATCTCTCTTCCAGTGCCTACGCGGTGTGCGACGGCATTCATCGGGTTATCGAACTGTCCGCAGACCCATCCGCCGGTCTCCTCTGCTATCTGGTTCGCCTTCTCAACAGCAGCGCCCATTCCGCCCGATCCCGGGGTAAGGACAATCTCGGCACCGTATGCACTTATGGCCTGCCTGCGCTCCATTGACATGGAATCGGGCATAACGATGACTGCCTTGTATCCACGCACAGCGGCAATCATGGCGATGGCGATGCCTGTATTCCCTGAAGTGGGCTCCACGATGGTACCGCCCTTCTTCAGGACGCCTCTCGCCTCTGCATCCTCTATCATCGAGAGCACCGCGCGGTCCTTGATGGATCCTCCGGGATTGCCTCTCTCAATCTTCACATAGACGTTCGATCCGTTCGACGGAAGTTTGTTAAGACGTACGATAGGGGTTTCGCCTATTGTCTCGATGATATCATTGAAGACTGCCATGCCCCGTAATCATCGCCAAACTATATTATCAGTAGCAATTTTGAAAAAGAGAACAATATATGTGGACTCATGGAATACTCGGAGAAGGAGGCAAGGGCTGTAGTTCTGGCGTGCTGCCTATCAGGCTTCATACCCCCTCTTCTGAGCACCATGATGAATCTATCGCTGGTGAACATCGGCGAGGATTTCGATATCGGCTCCCATGATCTGGCGTATGTGAATTCGGCCTTCCTTCTGACTTCCGTGCTCTTCATGGTGCCTTTTGCCAAATTGGCGGACATAGTAGGGAAGAAGAGGTTGTTCGTGATAGGCCTGATGATTACAGTCATAGGCTGTTTCGTAGGATGTCTAGCTCTTGATTTCTGGTTCGTCGTTGTGGCGAGGGGAATCATCGGTATCGGATCAGCCGCACTGGCCACAGTCAGCATATCGATGATCACGGATGTCACGCCGGCCGGTAGAAGGGGAACGATCCTGGGTTACAACACGATGTGCGTCTACATGGGGCTATCATTGGGCCCGGTAATTGGAGGGGCTTTAAACGACCTCATCGGATGGAGGCTGCTGTTCCTACTGACCGTACCTCTGGCGATAGCGGCGACGCTCATCATAACCAGAGGTTTCAAGGGAGAGATCAGACCGGATGCAGGCGGCATTTTCGACACCAGAGGATCCATGATCTACGGTGTGGCCATCCTTCTGTCGATGGCAGGTGTGATGAACATGCCTGCTACCTGGGCTATAGTATCCACGGTGATCGGGCTCATCCTCTTCGTTGTCTTCATCAAGAATCAGATAGGGAATGAGCACTGTCTCCTGAAGATGAGCCTGTTCAAGAATATGGCGTTCTCGGGTTCATGCATAGCAGCGTTCATGAGCTATGCCGCATCTTACTCCATATCGTTCTTCCTTGCCCTGTACCTGCAGAGCATAGGAAGCCTGACGGCTACCGAGGCAGGTCTTGTGATGGTAACGCAGCCCTTGGTCCAGTGCCTGCTCACGCCGGTGTTCGGAAGGCTCACCGACAGGATCGATAACAAGGCGATACTTCCGACCATAGGAATGGTCCTGACCGCAGTGAGTCTTTACACATACACGACATACGATCTCGAGACACCTATCCAAATAGTCCTGCTTTCAATGTTCATCGGAGGACTTGGTTTCGCGATGTTCTCTGCCCCGAACACCACAATCATCATGTCCTCTGTACCAAGGGAGCATACCAGCGAAGCATCGGGAACGGTGGCCTTCATGAGACAGGTGGGGATGATGGTGAGCATGGGTATCGCCATGATGGTCATCACTTTGATCATGGGTTCGGCCGACAATCTCAAACCGGAGACTTACGGTCTGTTCCTTGACGCCATGACGATTTCGATGACGATCTCGCTAGTGATGTGCATCGTCGGAGCGATAACCTCTGCATTTAGAGGAATTCCTAAAAAAAGTTAAATAAAACTACTCGAAAATAATCAATTTATACTTTCTTTCGCATTTTTGACCGATGGATGAAGCGGCGAAGAGCAATTTCGATTTTCAGAAGATAATTGCAGTTGTAGGATTCACCCTGATGGCGATAAAATTCGTCGCCTTCTACATGACCGGATCCATGGCCATCCTGACTGATGCATTGGAATCCATCGTCAATGTCGTTGCCGCTTTCGTTGGGCTCTATGCCCTGTACCTTTCCGCACAGCCCGCGGATAAATCGCATCCCTTCGGTCACGGAAAGATCGAGAATATATCCGCCATCATAGAGGGATCTATGATCCTGGTCGCCGGCGGACTGATCATCTATGAATCCGTTCTTTCATTCCTCAATCCGGGAGAGATAAGGCAACTTGACATCGGTCTCGTTATCGTCGCTGCGGCAGCACTCGTCAACTACTTGGTCGGAAAGGCAGCCATCAGGAAGGGAAAGAAGACCCGCTCCCCAGCATTGGTTGCCAGCGGGAAGCATCTCTGTTCCGACACCTATTCTTCGATAGGCATTATTCTAGGATTGGCGGTCGTGTATGTGGCAATGGCTTTAGGTTATGACGCAGCATGGCTCGATTCATCAATCGCTATCATATTCGGAGTCATAATCGGATACACGGGAATCCATGTCATCAAACAGAGCATCGATGATTCCATGGACAGGAACGATGAGGAGCTCATGGAGCAGATCACCGCCTTGCTCAACGAGTACAGGCATGATGACTGGATCGACATATACAAGGTCAGGTTGATCAAGTACGGTCACGGTCTGTTCGTCGATATGCACCTCATCCTCCCCAGAGATATGGCCGTATCGGAGTCTTATGAGGAGGAGGCTCAGATCGAAGAAGCAATCAAGTGGAAGTTCGGAGAGGAGGTCGAGGTGTCCGTCACCGCGGCACCATGCACCGATTACTTCTGCAGATATTGTGACAGGAACTGCTTCAACAGGTGTGAGGATTTTGAGAAACATCTCAAATGGACCCCCGATTCGTTGATGAACCCGTATATGCACAACCCTCCCAGGCTTGTAATCATCGACGGTTCTTTAAACAACGACCGCTGATACGTCGGACATGAGTCAGGAAATTCCTGCGGAGATCTCCGCCGTCGGATTGGAAGAGTGGTTCGGTTCGCTCAATGATATGAACAAGGTCAAGGTTAAGAGGTACCTGGGCTGCATAGATACCACATCCAAGCAGGGTTTCCTGGTCGATCTGATGGTCCGTTCGAGCAACGACGCGAATTACAAGCTTTCGGTCATAGCAGGAGAGTATGCCCTGGCCCAGGAACTCTCCGATTACGAGAGGTTCAAGGTCACCGAAGCGTACATCGACGGTCTGTTTGGTGCAGAGGAGTTCGGCAAGGTCAAAGAGGAATGCTGCAAGAACCTGGACCTGTTCACATCGATAAAGGAACAGTTCCTAGCGGACAACGGCGGTGTTCTCCCCAAGACCATCTACTGCCGCAACAGGCTCATCGACACCATGGTCGGCGTAGATTCGGACTATGACGGAGCAATTCAGGCTTTGGACGAGTTCGTCTCAATCGGCATATTGGACAAGGATGAACTAGACTACCGCAAGCAGAGTCTCAAGATTCACAAGATGCAGAGGACCTTCGACAGCGTGTTCAGTCTGCGTCCGAAGGAGTGAGACTTCTCCAAGATGTCATAGGGATGACATCGATAGCAGGTTCCTCGTAAGGGTGGACCTCGGCGATCATCCTTACAACCTTTTCAAGATCCTTCTTCTTCACAGCGAATTCGATCCTCATCTCATCGGCGACCTCTATCTTGCCGACGGTTCCGTTGTACGGATTGGCTCCCGGCAGAGGTCTCCACGTTCCCTTCACCGGCCAATACATGTAAGTACGGTCATAGTTGGGGTAGAGTGGTTCCATCACATCGTTCACGGAATCCATAAGCTTCTCGAGGAATTCCGCAGGGATGTTCACCCCGATCTTGTAGATATCAGGATCTGCTGGCATCGTATTCCTTGATGATGCGGTCGACCTCATCGAGGCGCTGGGGGATCTGAGCGTTCATTCTCCTTGCGCCTCTGGCCAGCCATGCGGTGCTCAGTACGGTGGCGAGTCCTGCCATCCACGGTGTGGTGTAGGCATAGGCTGCGAAGATACCGGTGACCTTCTTCAGGTCGTTGATGCTGAGGATCTTCTCGATGAGATGGTCCCCTTCGACAGGCTCCAGTTTTCCTTTGAGTGCCTTCTTCAGCAGTTTGGCCCCGCCGAGTGCGACCTCTATGCTCCACTGCACCTGTCCGAGGACCGGTGCAGGCACGCCTGCAGCCCTGGTGGTCCTGTTGAGGATGGACTTCCTGAAATCTTCGGCCGTGGTCCCCTCGAACTCGGTCCAGTTGTATCCTGACGTGTAAACTGAATGTGCATCGGAACCGGACATGTCGGCCCATCTTCCGGGGTACTTGTCCATGACCATCCTGGCGAATTTGTTCGAGTATGCGTCGGGATGGCCCCCGTTGATTGTCTCGAATCCGTCTATATCGAGGGTCAGGATGCGCTCCTTGAGTCCGAAGACGTGATAGCTGAAAGGATGGGGTGCGATGACGATCCCACCCTGTTCACGGATGATGTCAACGGTCTCTTCGACGGGCAGGTCCTCGGGAATGGTCTCTGTGAGGAACAGCCCGATGATCTCTCCATCATGGGTGGTGACCTCTTCTCCTACGATGACGTCTATGTCGTCGAATTTCTTCGCATATTCCTGAGCTATGAAGGCGCCTCTGGTCTCATCGTGGTCGGTGATAGCGATGACGTCCATTCCGTTCTTCCTGCATTTGTCCACCTGCATCTCGGGCGAGAGGACTGATTCTGGAAATTTCATCACTCCTAACTTTGAAAAACCCGAATACTGCGTATGCAGGTGTGTGTCCGCTTTCCCCATCTTAAGCCTCCGATTATTGATTGGTCTGCTGTAGAGCGTCAGAATAGTAGTATTCGCCCTTGGATTTCTGTTCCCTGTCCAATCTGGACTCGGGTTTGTTGATCCTCGGACGGTGCGAATCCGCGTCCCTTCTGAATGTTATGTCAACGGCTGCTAGGAATTTATTCATTCCCTCACGCATGTCGAACGGTCCTTCACCGATACCGTGGTGTCCCGGGTCGCCTCCGAACACCATCATGGAGTCGGAGACCATGTCGAGGAAATAGATGTCGTGGTCGACGATCATTCCGCTGCGTCCGGTCTTCTCCATCATCCTCCTGATGGTCTTTGCGGCGTTCATCCTCTGATTGGAATCCAGGTATGCTGACGGTTCGTCGAACAGGTACATGTCGGCTTCAGTTGCGAGGCACATGGTGATCGCTACGCGCTGAAGCTCTCCTCCTGACAGATTCTTGATCTGTTTGTCCATGAGGTGCTTGATCCCCAGCGGTTCCAAGACCTCTCCGTTGAAGAAGCTGGTGTTGACGGTGTCGTAGTACTTCATGAACAGGAGGTCCTGCACGGTACCGTCGAAATCGGCTGAGATGTACTGGGGCTTGTAGGCTACCTTGACCTTGTTGTCCATATCTCCGGAGTCGGGTTCGATTGCCCCGGCCAGGATCTTGACGAACGTGGTCTTTCCGGTGGCGTTCGGTCCGACGATTCCGACCGATTCACCGATCTTCACGGCACCTCCAGTGATGTCCAGTTTGAATTCCCCGAAGTCCTTCTTCAGGTCTTTGAATGAGATGATGTCCGCGGTCTGCCAGTCTGCTCTGGGGGGTGATGCCTCGAACTCAATTGGCCTGTCCCTGAACCTGATGTTCTCCTCAGGCAGGTATCCGTCCAGATATACGTTGATGGCGGTCCTGACCTGTCTGGCCATGGTGAATACTCCGTATGCTCCCTCTGTACCGTAGACGACGTTCACATTGTCCGCGAGGAAGTCCAGGATAGCGAGGTCGTGCTCGATGACCATTACCTGCTTCTCTGCGCTCAGCGCCTTGATCAGCCTTGCCATCTTGACCCTCTGATAGATGTCCAGATAGGATGTGGGCTCATCGAAGAAGTAGACGTCGGCATCCTTCATCATGGTGGCTGCCATCGCAAGACGCTGAAGCTCTCCTCCGGAGAGTTTGGACAGTTCCCTGTCAAGGACCTCAGTGAGATCGAAGGTCTCTGCCGCCTCTTCGAGGGTCATGCGTTCCTGTACCTTCGAGAGAAGGTCCCTGACGACCCCGTTGGATGCCTTGGGAAGAAGATCGACGTACTGGGGTTTGATGGCCGTCTTGACCTTGCCCTCGTACACGTTCTTCAGATAATCGTGTATCTCGGTACCTGCGAAGTGCTTCAGAACCTCTTCCTTGGTCGGCGGGTTCTCATAGTTACCGAGGTTGGGGATCTCAGCACCGGACAGCATCTTGATAGCAGTGGATTTTCCGATACCGTTCGGTCCCAAAATACCTGTGACCAGTCCCTTCTTGGGGACGGGAAGTCTGTAGAGACGGAAGCTGTTCTCGCCGTACTGGTGGATCATCTGCTCCTTCAGTTCATCGGCCAGACCGATGATCTTGACCGCATCGAACATGCATTTGTTGACGCATATTCCGCAACCTTGGCAGAGTTCTTCCGAAATGATGGGTTTTCCCCTCTCGCCGAATGTGACACACTCCACTCCAGTTCTGTTGAGTGGGCAGAACTTCTCACACTCGTGATTACATTTCCTGTTTTGACATCTGTCGACCAGGACCGCTGCTATCCGCATGTTGGGGTCGATTCAATTATAATATAAATAAAGTCAGTAGAGCACTGCGGGTATGGCGAAACAAAGGTTTACTCGTCTTTGGTCTCCTCTTTCTTCTTGAAGACCACGTACTTGCTCAGAACCCAATTCAGGACGATCTCCACGATGCTGGTCACTATCTTCGCTAAGAATCCGGGGGTATCAAAGATGAATCTGTCGATTCCGAAGAACAGCAGGATGGGGAACAGGATCCATGCAATGATACCGGTGAATATCCTGGAGCCTATGAATGCTATCAGTTCTTTAACAACCGTCTTGAAGTCCAGGCTTTTTGCCTCGAAGACGTACCATTTGTTGACCACGAAGGCAAAAATGACGGCTACCAGCCATGACAGGATGTTGCTGACGTTCAGTTCGAAACTGAGGATGTCTGTGAAGAGGAAATATGATCCCCAGCAGATTACTGTGGTAGCGACGCCCATTATCACGTACATAATGATTTCGCGATATCTGGTGAATAATTCCCTCGTCGCTCCCATGGTCTAACGTATTCATACAACGTAGATATACTTATGTCAAAAACTGAAGTCTGGGACATATGCTTTTTAGCTCTCATTCCGGCTTGAAATCCGCGCTTCTAGTAAGCTTGTTCCCGAACAATCTGGTCATGAGTTTGAACATACCGTATCCGAGGAGCATGTCTAGGATTGCAGAGATTATCATGCCCAACAGGTCAAGAATCTCCAACGGCGCATCGATGTTGTCCATGACGATGAACTTGATGAAGAACATGATTGCCATGTAGAAGGCGTACATCCAAGGCAGAGCGTTCCTTCCAAGGTATTCAAGGGGCCTGCATCTGAGCCTTCCTTCGGGTATGCGGAAGGTCAGTATGAAGGACGGTATCGCGAGGATGACGGATCCGAAGTACAGGCTCGAGTATTCCACGCCGGTCATGGGTGTGAAGTTGATGACCTCCCATACGGACAAGGCAGCTCCAAATATCGCGATGACAGCTAGCAAAAGGGTGCTCCAGTTCTCAGTCTTATCACTGTATTTATGCAGATAATACCCCAGCGGGAAGAAGAAGAAACCCTCGAAACAGTAGAACACCTGGCCGATGTTGTAGGTTCCCACACCTGCGATCTCTGGTATGGAGGCCCATGCACAGACGTCGGCTGTGAAGATCAGGATCGCCAAGCATATCGTACCGAAGATCATCGAGTACTTGAAGTTTATATGATACTTGTAGAGGATCCAATGCAGGAGATATATCACGAACAGGAACACGACGAACCAAATGTGCTTGGAGGACCAGTTCATGACGACCAATCCCTCTATGAGCTCATCCGCCGAGATCACGCCGAAGGAGTAATAGATGCAGTCCAGGCCGAAGTAGAGGACCTTCATTATCACCAGGAGCACAAGTATCCTGAGGGTCTTCTTCTTGAGGCTTCTCTCTGAGTGCCCGTCTTCTGAATACAGGAAGTATCCCGAGATCATGAAGAACATGGGCATCGCGAACCTTCCGACTCCCTCGACGAACTCGTAAGCGTTCATCCCGAAGAGCTGGTAGCAGGGTTCGTAATGGACGAAGATGATTGCAAAAATGATCAGAACGCAGAAAGTCCTCAGGAAATAGTTCTCCCTTTTTGCAGCATTCTGCGCATCCGACATGCTTACAAGATTGCAATCATGGTTAAAACCATGTTCCCTTCCAAAGCATTGAGGAAACCCTCGGTTTAGCGTCAGAATTGATGTTTTAACAGAACTATCTAAGAACCTTAAGCACCTGAACCGAAAGTGGAGAAGGGATGTCTGGGTGGGAGTGTTTCGGGTTGCACTTTCGGGGACCTCGGTCTTAACTACTTATAGTGACCGTACGGTGTGCTCCATGGAGGAATTCCATGGGCAGGACGATGAGGACCTTGGTCGTTAGGATGTATCCCAACAGGGAGCAGGAGCGCCAGCTCAATGATTGTCTATACGTCTGCCATGATCTCTACAATGCTCTGCTAGAGCACTGCATAGAGACGCACAAGGAAGGCGGGAAGCACCCGTCCGCCTACGACATGGAAGCACTCCTTCCGGATATGAAGCGCAGGGACCCGAAGCTGAAGACGGTTTATTCGCAGGTGCTGTGCGATGTCTGTGTCCGTCTGAGCAGGGCGTTCGACGGATTCTTCAGGCGCGTGAAGGAGGATCCCGGGCATGCGGGCTTCCCCAGATTCAAATCCTGGAGGAGGTACGATTCGTTCACCTATCCGCAGCATGGATTCAAGCTGTCTCCGGACCATATCAGGCTGAGCCCATGGAAGACGGATGTGAGGATCAGGGGATACCGCAGGATCGACGGCACCGTGAGGACGTGCACCGTCATCAGGAAGGGTGCGGGGCCCAACTACCGCTGGGAGGCAGCGGTGACGTTCGAGATCGCCGGCAGGGACGAGGATGAAGAGATCGTCCAAACAGCTGCCAGGCCCTTCAGGCCCGTAGGCATAGACCTCGGTCTGAGGAACATGGTGGTGACATCGGACGGTTCTACATATCCCAACAGGAGGAACTACGTACAGGCCGTGAGGCAGGTATCGAAGATCCTCAGGAGGATGTCAAGATACGAGAAGGGGTCGAAGGAGAGGGAAAGGTACCGCCAGAGGCTGTTCCACGCCTTCGAGAGACTCAATAATGTTAACAAGGGGTACATCCACGAGGTCGTCAACGGCCTTCTGGAAAAATACGATATGGTAGCGATGGAGGACATCCATGTCAAGGAGCTCGCCGACAGGAGCAGGTCCAAGGGTATGAGGAAGTCCTTCAGGGATGCGAACTGGGGGAAGTTCGTCCTCACACTTGGATACAAAGCGGCAGAGGCTGGCATCCAAGTGGTGAGGGTGGATCCGGCATACACGTCCCAACGGTGTTCAAGATGCGACATGATGGTGCCCAAGGACCTGTCGGTCCGCAGGCACCGGTGCCCGCATTGCGGTCTGGATGTCGACCGCGATTAGAACGCTGCATGCAACATCCTCACCTTGGGCATGCAAGGTGTTCAGCCATCGAGCTGATGGATGGAGAGCAGAGAGATCTGCGATCACATAGAGGAAACCGAGGGTTTCCTCAAAGCCCCTTCCAATCAGGTCATTCAGCAGTGGGCGATGCGATGCATTCCTTGTGAATGCGGACCATCTCCTTGACAGTGATCACCAATGTCGCCACGATCATCAGGTTGCGGATCAGCATCGAGATCATGGCTAGGTCGTTGATGTTGGTCCCTCCGCCCAGATATTCGTAGATGTAGACGCAGTTCACCTGTGTGAGTATGAATGATACGATCAGCAGATAGGTCAGCTTCTTGCTGAAGGCCCTGTCAGGCATCATCATGATGACCAGAGTGAAGAACGGGATGGCCCAGATCAGATACTGGGATGAGAACACTTTTCCTATGAGCATGAACACCAGAGTCACTCCCAGCATGGCGAGCACCAGAAGGTAGATCCTCTCCTTCTCCCTGTCCTCATGCTTCCTGATGTAAGCGTAATAGAATATGATGGCCAGGACGCAAAGGACCATGATAGGCGAAAGGATACCTGCGACGGCATCGGGAACGGGACCGACAAGGTTGTCGGAACCGAAGCTTCCCTCCATCCAGGCCGGATAGATGCTCGTCTCAATCAGTCCCATCATTGAGAATGGATATAAGAGAGTCGCAGCGAGTGAACCGACCTCCAGCGGACGGTTGCTGTGGTAGGTGAGGAATCCCAGGAAAAGATCGGGATCGATGAGCATCAGCGGCACGAAGATCACCGCTGATGTTAGTGCGAACCATAAGAATCCATTGCCCGCACCCTTCCAGTCATTCTGCACGATGTACATCATCAGGAATATCGGGAAGTACATGGCAGGGTAGAGCTTGGTCATCATTCCCAAGGCCAGCAGGATGAAGGCCCACATCGGGCGCTTGGTCAGGAGAAGATAGAATGCCGCCAGAGACATCACGGCGGGCACGATGTCGTAGCGGTCGGTGATGAACTCGAGGAGAAGGACCATGAGGACGCTGTAGACCGTCATGGCCTTCACCTGACTGAATTCCAGCTTTTCGGCCAGACGTCTTGTCAGGATAAGTCCGATGATGGTGAAGACATACATCTCGATGACGAATCCCACGTTATAGCCGAATGGGTCGGCGAAGAAGAGGCGCGGGATGATCATGAAGACGAATGCGAACGGCGGATACTCCATGATGGGGATCTCCCCGTTGAACAGGGGCTCTACATCCTTCCAGTATCTGTCGCGGATGACCTCGGTCTCGAAATCGCCGACGTATATCGCTATTATGTAACCGATAAACGCAATGGCCAAGGCCAGCGAGAGGAATAGTTCAATCCTCTGTACTCTGTCCAACTCTTTCAGCATCCGTCCCTCTCCCAGCAGCGCAGGCTACCAGCTATTCTATTGAGGTAATTGTAAGGAAGATATATGATATTCACGCGGACCTCATGATAGAAGACGTAAATACCTGTCACCAATGGAGGTTTCTATGGTCGAGAGCACGGAGGGAGTAAGAGTCCTGTTAGGGGACCAGAGGAAGGGTGTCATAACCCTTGCGATCCCCATAGCGATAGCTCTCTTCGTGCAGAATCTCAACAACATCGTCGACAGCTTCTGGGTGGCGGATCTCGGCCAGAGGGCGATGGCATCCTTGGGAGTAGTCTATCCGCTGTATTCCATCCTCATCGGTATCGGTAACGGTTTCGGCATCGGAGTCTCCGCCGCAATAGCCCGTAACATAGGGATGAAGAACCATGAGGA
The DNA here is from genome assembly GCA_045588265.1 of Candidatus Methanomethylophilaceae archaeon. Lineage (GTDB taxonomy): Archaea > Thermoplasmatota > Thermoplasmata > Methanomassiliicoccales > Methanomethylophilaceae > Methanoprimaticola. Next base: position 18,472 of record JAZNDX010000025.1, read on the forward strand.
TGCGGACGGAGTGGCTGGACAGGGCATTATGCTGACCATCATAACCTCTATCATAATGACGACGATACTGATGGTCACAGCGGAACCGGTCATCATGATGATGGGCGGAGAGGACATGTTGGAAGAGTGCCTTTCCTACGGGATACCGATCTATCTCGGATCGTTCTTCATAATCCTCAGCGGAGTGATGTCAGGAATGCTGAGGGGTGAAGGTGCAGCAAGGCGCTCGATGGCCATCCAGGTCGTAGGAGCGACCGTGAACATAGTCCTGGATCCCATAATGATATTCTGGATGGACATGGGTGTGGCCGGAGCCGCATGGGCGACGGTCATCGCATTCCTGATCTCATCGGTCATGGCAATCTACTGGTATCTGAAGAGCAGGGACATGTACGTCAATCTCCAGAAGAGGTACATCTTCAGATTCATCCCCAGACTTCAGAAGGAGATCCTCAACGTCGGCCTTCCGGAAACGGTGGAGCTCACTGTGATGAACTTCTTCAACATCTTCCTCAACGTGTTCGTGATAATGAGCGCAGGAACCGCAGGATTGGCAGTCTACACCATGGTCTGGAGGATCGGATATATGACTGCGATCCCGGCGCAATCCATGGGAGGGGCTATGGTTGCCATATGCTCGGCGGAGTACGGAATGAAGGAATTCGGTATGATCCGCGATGCATATTCATTCACGATAAAGCGCTCCACGCTCTATGTCTGCGCACTATGTTTGATATTCGCGATCTTCGCAGGAATACTGGCGGACATGTTCATACGTACCGAGGATATGTCGCACATGCATGACGAGATGGTCACGTTCACCTATTGCATGTGCTTATTCATGCCGGTCTTCTCCCTGACTTCGGTAGGTTCGGCAGTGATGCAGTCCCTGGAGAAGGCAGGCCACGCCATGGTCAACACGCTGATCAGGAATATCATCCTCGCGTTGGCCTATTGGGCAGTTGCGGTATTGTGGCCCGGACTGCTGGGGATAGGGGTCGCCCTGATAATCGTTGAATGTCTGGGCGGATTGGCCATGATATTGCATGGAAAGATCATACTGGACAGGGTCGAGAGACGCGAAACCGCCGGCACGACCGCGTAATATTTTATTAGGACATGCGCGATTGAAGCCACGGTTTCAAAATGTCGAAAGTCTGCATCAATATCGCATGGCCCTATGCAAACGGGCCGATACATCTAGGACATGTCGCAGGATCGCTTCTGCCTCCCGACATCTTCAGAAGATACAACCTCCTGCTGGGCAACGAGGTGCTTATGGTCGGAGGATCCGATCAGCACGGTACGCCCATCACCATCTCCGCCGAGAAGTGCGGGATGTCCCCGGAGGAGTATGCGGACAAGTATCATGAGATCAACAAGAAGGCCATCGAGGACCTGAACATCCACTACTTCTTCAACAAGACTCACTGTCCTGTTCATTTCGAGGTCGTCCAGGATGTGTTCAAGAGACTGTTGGACAACGGATACATCTATGTAAAGGAGACCAACCAGTACTTCTGCCCCAAGTGCGACCGTTTCCTTCCCGACAGGTATGTCGAGGGAATATGTCCCAAATGCGGTGCGGAGAAGACACGTTCGGACCAGTGCGACAGATGCGGAACCACATTCGAGCCCGGAGACCTCAAGGAACCATACTGTACCCTGTGCGGATCAGCCCCTGAGATCAGGCCCACCAAACACTTCTTCCTCAAGCTCAGCGCCTTTACCGACAGACTCATCGATTACATCAAGGACAAGGACTACTGGAGAGCGAACGTCAAATCGTTCACTCAGAATTGGCTCCAGGAAGAGGGCCTGACGGACAGGGCAATCACCAGGGACATGTCCTGGGGTGTACCCATCCCGATCGAAGGATGGGATGACAAGGTCATCTACGTATGGTTCGACGCAGTCATCGGATACCTATCGGCATCAGTCGAGTACTCCAGGCAGATCGGGAAACCCGATTACTGGAAGGAATACTGGCAGAACCCCGACTGTAAGCACTACTATTTCATCGGAAAGGACAACATCCCGTTCCATTCCATCATCTGGCCTGCAATACTCATGGGCCTTGGCAACATGCAGCTCCCGTACGACATCCCCGCCAACGAGTACCTGATGATCGGCGGAGGAAAGCTCTCCAAGAGCCGCGGCGGAGCTATCGACATCCCCAGCGTCCTCGAGAAGTACGATGCAGACATCGTCAGATTCTACCTGTCCGCGGTCATGCCCGACACTCACGATTCGGAGTTCACCTGGGAGGATTTCCAGACAAAGGTGAACACGGAGCTCGTGGCGAATCTCGGTAACTTCTTCCACAGGTCCCTGGACTTTGCCAAGAAGAACTTCGGAACCATTCCCGCAGGGGACATGGATCCCGAGGTCACCAAAGCGATCGAGGAGGCAGTCAACGAGTTCAGCGAATGCCTCAGCCACTGCGATTTCAAGAAGGGGCTGAAGGCCGTCATGAACCTCTCATCGTTCGGAAACAAGTACTTCAACGACGCGGCACCCTGGAAGCTCGTGAAGGAGGACAAGGATGCATGCGGAAAGGTCATCCACAACGTCCTCAGGATCGTCCAGGCGCTCTCTGTCATCTCATGGCCCTACGTGCCCGCAGCGGCTGAGAAGGTCTGGGGATTCCTCGGGAACGCAGGAACAATACAGGATGCTGGACTGTCCGCTGCATCGAAGGATGTCGTCACCGGACAGCAGCTCAACGACTCCGTGCCGGTTTTCAAGAAGCTGGACATCCCTGAGCTCAAGCAGAACAATCAGAAACAGGAGAACAAGCAGGAGCAGCCCGCCACATTCACCGGGCCGTTCGCAGACTTCAGACGTCTGGACATCCGTGTTGGTACGATCGTATCTGTCGAGGACCATCCCGAAGCGGAGAAGCTGTACGTCCTGAAGGTCAACCTCGGAGAAGAGGAGCCCAGACAGCTCGTCACCAACATCAAGTCCCTGTTCTCGAAGGACTACATGATGGGAAGGAGACTCCTCGTCATTTCGAACCTGAAGAAGGCCAAATTCCGCGGCGTTGAGTCGTTCGGCATGCTGATGGCAGCCGATGACGAAGCGGTAGGCGGAGACCATCTGGCGCTCCTGAAGCCCAACACCGATGTGCCTGACGGAACCAAATTGAACTGCGGATTGGAGAACTCCTCATCCAGGATAGAGCTCAAGCAGTTCGAGGCCGTGAAGATCAAAGTCTCGTCCATCAAGGAGGGCAAGTTCATGGGCAAGGACATCAAGCTCCCTGCCAACGCACCCAGGATGGTCACCGCCGTCATCGACGGTGACAACGTCATACCTCTGGGTGACGGAAAGGAGTGCGTCATCACGGTCGATGACGATTCCCAGATCCTTGACGGAGCAGACGTCAGATGAAAGCCGATCTCCACGTCCACACGATGTTCTCTGTGGACGCCACAACCACGATGGAGCAGCTCATCAAAACCGCTGTGGAACGCGGCATCGGCTGTATCGCAGTCACGGACCACAACGAGTTCAAGGCATTCGAGCTCCTGAAGGATAACAAGGATGTCATAATCATCCCTGCGGAGGAGGTCTCTTCCACCGATGGCCACATAGTCGCTCTGGGGATAGACCGTCAGATTCCGAAGGGACACTCAATCGATGATACAATCAGAATGATCCATGAGGCAGGTGGATATGCCTTCGCCGCACATCCGTACAGATGGTGGTCAGGACTCGGGGAGAAGAACACCAGGAATCATGATTTCGACGGCATAGAGGCCAGGAATGCACGCTCGATCCCCTCGGCGAACAGGAGATCCGAGAAGCTTGCGAAGGAGATAGGGAAACCAATCTCCGCGGGTTCCGATGCCCACAGGGCACGCTACATCGGGAGCGGTTACATCGAGATTCCGGATTCGGTCACCAATTGGCAGGAGGCCGTGGAGGCCATAATGGCAGGCAACATCACTCTGGCGCACAGCCACAGCAGGCACATGTTCGGGACGCTCAAATACGGAACCAAATCCATCGGTCAATGGATGTTCCGCGGATTCAGGAAGATCTGAGCATGCCATCGGAAGCTGCAACGCTGGAAAGGGTCAAGGCCATCCTGCCTGACATAAAGTCACGCAAGATGATGGGCGAATACCTTCTGTACAAAGATGGGAAGCTCTTCGGAGGGATCTATGATGACAGGTTGCTTCTCAAGATCACGAAGGCTTCCGCAACCATGCTCAAGGAGTGCCCCTCGGCATTCCCTTATGACGGCGGAGGGGAGATGATACTCTTTCCGGAACCCTTCGATCCAGAATTGTTGAGGGATGTTGTAGAGGCCATGTGCGAGGAACTGCCCGCAAAGAAATGATCAGCAGCGGTCCCTTATCTCCAGCAGGAGATCGTGGAATGTGGTTTTGGAGGGAATGAGGTCAGGTGTCCTTCCTAAGGATGACAGCATGTCCGCAGTAGGTCTGCCTATGGCGGCGACACGTATCTTCTTCATCCTGTCGAGGTAATCCTCAGGATACATCTCCCTCATCCTGTCAAAGAACGTGGATGCGGAGAGTGGCGATGTGAAGGCCATCCAATCGAGTTTGCCTGTGCCTGCCGATTCCAATAGTGCGATCATGTCATCGCCGGCATCCGCCGCGACGAGCTTGTAGACCGCGATATCTTCCAGTTCTAATCCGGAATCCCTGATGCCTTTTGAGATGATGTCGGTACCGCTGTCAGAGCGTACCGTCACAATCCTTCCGGATTTGTATCTCTCTGAGATGAGGTTCAGAACTCCATATGACGAATGGTCCTCGGGAACGATGTCGACCCTGACGCCGTATTCCTCAAGGCATTTGGCAGTTCCCGGTCCGATGGCGATGACCTCGCAGGGCGACATCATCGTCTTGAATTCATCGCCGAACTCCTTGCTGCAATGGTCTGCTGCCGTAGTGGAACCGAATACGACAGGTGTCCCTTCGCCCATGCAACCCTTCAGTCTGGCGAATTCGGAAGGGTCACCGTGAATGATGTCCAAGGAGGGGGCGGCGAGGACCTTGAAACCGAGTCCCTCCGCCTCCTCCACTGAAGACTTCAGTTTGGATGCGGGGCGTGTGAACCCCAACGTGATCATTTCAGGTCACCGAGGACTTCGCGGAGTGAAGCGACGGTTCCCACGACCATGATTCCCGGAGGCTCCAGAGCCTTTTCCTTGATGGTCTTCTCGAGGCTGTCCACGGTGGTGACCTCGACTCTCTGCTTGGGAGTGGAACCGCTGCAGATGATGGCAGCGGGCATATCGGGTTTCATTCCACCCTCGATCAGTCCCTTGGAGATGTTGCCCGCGTTGCCGAGTCCCATGAGGATGACAAGCGTTCCGTGTCCGCCCACGAGTTTTTTCCAGTCCACGCGGTCCTCCGAGCGGTCGTCCTTTTCGTGTCCGGTGACGAATGTGACCAGCGATGTGTGGTCGCGGTGTGTGACCGGTATTCCTGCGAGCTCAGGCACGGAGATTGACGATGATACTCCGGGGACGACATGCACCTCTGCGCCTGCCTTCCTGAGTTCCTCCGCCTCCTCAGCTCCACGGCCGAAGAGGAAGGGGTCTCCTCCCTTCAATCTGACGACTACCTTTCCCTCGTTGGCGTATTTGACGAGGAGCTCGTTGGTCTCCCACTGCTTGAGGTGGTGGTCCCCGCCGCGCTTTCCGGCGTCGATGAGCTCGACTCCCTCCTTGCATTCCTTGAGAAGCTCCGGGTTGGCCAGTGCATCGTACATGACGATGTCCGCCTTCCTGAGAAGTTCCAATCCTTTCACTGTCATAAGTCCCGGGTCTCCCGGGCCTGCACCGACCAGATAAACCTTTCCTGTCATAGCGAATTCCTCTTTCCGATAAGGTAATCCGCGATATCCTGCAATACCTGCGGATCGTGTTTCAATGGTATGGTGACCTCCACCTTCCTGGGTTCGGGCGTGTAATCGAACGATATCGCCCTGACGATTATCGAATCGCCTTCAACCTCGGCGTTGATCCCTACGGGTGCGGAACAACCTGCACCCATTATCCTCATGATCTCCCTCTCCGTATCAACGGCCGCACGTGTCTGTGTGTGATCAAGGGTCTTGAGCATCCTCAGCGTCTCCTCGTCGTCGGATCTGCATTCCACTGCGATCGTGCCCTGTCCCGGGGCAGGGATGAACACCCTTTTGTCCAAGGTGTGCATCGGACGCTCTATGCCCATCCTCTCCAATCCGGCCTTGGCCAGGAGAATGGCATCGTATTCACCGTTGTCCAATTTGTTCAGACGGGTGTGTATGTTCCCCCTGAGCTGCACTATCTCGATATCTGGACGGATGGACTGGATGAGCCTCATCCTCCTGACAGAAGAAGTGCCTACTTTCGCTCCTTTGGGGAGGTCTTCTAGCGGACATGGGAGAATGATGTCCTCGGGAGAATCCCTTTCGAATATGGCTGCGACGGTCAGTCCGGGGGCCATCTTCGTCGGGATGTCTTTGAGTGAATTGACCGAAGCGTCGATCTTCTTCTGGAGCATTGCATCATCCAGCTCGCGGACGAAGGCCCCTACTCCTGACATGGCGTTGAGAGGCGATGTGAGATCGATGTCTCCGAGCGCTTTCATGGAAACGATCTCTATGGGGACCTCAGGGAACGCTTCGGACATCTTCTGCTGGAAGATCTCTGTCTGGCGCATCGCCAGTTTGCTCTCTCTTGTGCCTACTATCATTGCTTCACGCTCTCAAAGAAACCTTTGAACTTCTCCTCTAGTTCTGCCACATCTTCCTTGCTGTGGGCCAGTGACATGAAATCGACCTCCAATGCGGAAGGCGGGAGGTAGACTCCGTTGGCAAGCATGTATCTGAACATCCTGTCGAACATCTGACGGTCGGCCTTCATGGCCTCGGTTCCGTTGGTGGCCTTTTCGATTCCGAAGAATATCGAGAACATGGAAGCGACGCTGTTGACGCATCCTGTGATCTTGTTGTCCGCCATAGAGTCCCTGATAGACTTCACGAGGCAGTCGGTGCGCTTCTCCAGCTTGGCGTAGTTGTCGTTGCTGCACATCAGGTCGATCGCGGCGAGACCTGCAGCTGCGGACACGGGGTTGCCTGCGAAGGTCCCTGCTACGTAGACCTGTCCCTGGGGAGCGACATTCTCCATGATGTCCTTCCTTCCCATGAACGCACCTGCAGCGAACCCTCCACCCACGATCTTTCCCATCGTGGTCATGTCAGGGGTGACCCCGTATCTCTTCTGGGCACCTCCGGATGATGCGCGGAACCCCATGATGACCTCGTCGAAGATCAGGACGGTGTCATGTTCCTTTGTGACCTTGCGGACCTCTTCCAAATATCCTTTCTCAGGTGTGACGATTCCTACGTTGCCTAGGATCGGTTCCATGATCACGCAGGCGATGTCGTTCTTATCTAGGATGTCGGACATGCTCTGGACATCATTGTATTCGGCGGTGAAGGTGTGCTTTGCCACATCACTCAGTACACCCTTTGATGAGGGCACTCCTCCGGCACTGCCGGAGCCTGCAGCGACTAATGCGGCGTCATGCGCTCCGTGGAATCCGCCGTTCATCTTGATGATGCCGTCCCTTCCGGTGACTCCCCTGGCGACACGGATGGCATGCATCGTGGCCTCGGTGCCTGAGCATCCCAGTCTGACCATCTCTGCAGAGGGGACCTCCTTGACGATCCTCTCGATCAGATTGAGCTCGGGTTCCGAAGGGGCACCGTAGACGGTTCCCTTGGAGATCTGCTCTTTGGCGGCATCCATGACCCTGGGGCATGCGTGACCGGTTATGAGCGGTCCGTACGCCATGCAGAGGTCGATGTACTCTTTGCCATCGGCATCCCAGACCCTGCTGCCCTGTCCCTTAGCGATGTAGATCGGGTTGGGTTTGAATGCCCTTACTGGACTTGATACCCCACCGGGGGATACCTTCGAGGACCTTGAATAGAGTTCAGCGGATCTGTCCATGGTATCACAGCAGCTTTGCGGCTTCCTCAGCGAAGTATGTAATTATCATGTCCGCCCCGGCCCTCTTGATTCCGAGGAGGGATTCCATCATGACGCGGTCATGGTCGATCCATCCGTTGGCGGCCGCAGCCTCGATCATGGAGTACTCTCCGGAGACCTGGTAGGCGGCGAGCGGCAGATCGAAAGTATTGGCTGCATCCCTGATGATGTCCAGGTAGGGTCCTGCGGGCTTCACCATGATCATGTCGGCCCCTTCGGCGATATCGAACTCGATCTCCCTCATGGCCTCTTTTCTGTTGCCGCACTGCATCTGGTATCCTGCTCTGTTGCCCTTTCCGGGTGCGGAGTTAGCGACATCCCTGAAGGGCCCGTAGTAAGCGCTGTAGAACTTAGCGCTGTATGCCATGATGGGCACGTTCTTGTGTCCTGCATCGTCGAGAGCTGCCCTGATCGCGGAGATCTGGCCGTCCATCATTCCGCTGGGCGCGATGATGTCCGCTCCGGCATCTGCTTGGGAGACCGCTGTCTTGGCATAGAGTTCGATGGTCTCGTCGTTCATGACGTATCCGCAGTCATCCAGGACACCGCAGTGTCCATGGTCGGTGTATTCGCACAGACAGAGGTCTGAAATGACGAGCATGTCAGAGTTCTCCTTGAGTCCCTCTATTGCTTTCTGGACGACTCCGTCCTTGGCGTATGCTCCGGATCCTACCGCATCCTTATTGGCCGGGACTCCGAACACCAGCACGTTGTTGACGCCGTTCCCCTGTATGCCGGATGCTATCGAGTCGTAATCCTTCAGAGGGAATGTCCTGACGCCGGGCATGGAGGCTGTTGTTTTCTCTTTGCTGATGGTCTCGTCGAAGAATATGGGCAGGATGAACTGATCCGCATTAAGCTTGGTCTCAGCCACCAGCTCCCTCATCCTCTCATTCTGTCTTAGCCTTCTGAGGCGTACTTCAGGATACATCATTTGTCTCACCTAACTCCAAATAGTTCTGCTAACGCGTTGCATGCGCTGAGGTCCCCCTCGCGGGAGGCGCGTCTCAGGTTCACATACAGGTCGGCCGTGATCTTGTTCACCAATGCTCTGGACATGTCGTCCAGCAATGTCTCCACATCCGTGGAGGAACTGTGGGAGATCGCAGTCTCGAGCTCCTTCTCCCTTATGGTAGCCATCTTCATGCCTATGAGCCTTATTATCTCATTGGCTGCTTCTTCCCTCTTCTCCGCATCCATCTTGGACAGTTCCTGTCCGATGATCTTCTCCGCAGACGAGATCTCGCTCATCCTGCGTTCCACATTCTTCTGGGCGATGGATTCGAGGGAATCCATGTTGTCCAACTCGACGTTGGGGACCTCGACGATGTCGGTGTCCACGTTGTGCGGGATGGAGACGTCGATGACTAGGAGCTTCCTGTCCGGACGGGCTGCCATCGCACGTTCTATGACTGGTTTATGGAGGACCGTGTGCGGTGCACCGGTTGCTACCAGGACAAGGTCGCTGTCCGCTACGGCATCCTGCATCCTGTCCATGCTCACCGCATCTCCTCCCAGCTCCGTGGCCAGTTCCAATGCGCGGCTGTAGGTACGGTTCGATACGAAGACGGTGCCGATGTTCTTACCGATCAGGTTCTTCGCTATGACCGAGGCCATATCTCCGGCCCCGAGGATGGTGATCGATTTGCCGTTCAGGTCCCCGATCTTCGATTCGGCCAGCTCAACCGATGCCGATCCTACGGAGACCGCTCCCTTGTTGAGCTCCGTCTCCGACCTGACCCTCTTACCAACGATGATGGCCTTTTCGAACAGGCGGTCAAGCATGGTTCCCACATGCCCTTCCTCCTTGGCCTTGAAATAGCATTCGCGGACCTGGTGCTGTATCTGGTCCTCGCCGACGATCAGCGAGTCGAGTCCGCAAACGACTCTGAACAGGTGCTTAATGCTGTCCTGGTCCTCGAGGATATACGAGATGTTGGACGAGGGGACGAGCGAGCGTATGAGGTTCGTCATGTAAGTGACCGCGGTGCGGTTGTCCTGGGTGGACATATAGACCTCGAAACGGTTGCATGTGCGCACGATGACGTATTCTGATACGAACTCCATCTCGGAGATGTATCCCGGAACGTTCTTCTCCAGTACTGTGACGACATTGTTCAGACCCTCTGTTCCTCCTGCCGAGGAATGGGTCACATGCATGCTGACGATCATTGTAATCCGCCCTCCCTCATCACTGTTTGGAAAGCCTCTTCCTCATCTCCGTTCCTAAGGAGAGTCCAGACCTTCTCATTATCCAGGACATCTGCCAGGAATTTTGCTCTTTCCGGCTGTGTCGCCACTTTCTCTTTGATGATTGGCCTGACCCTCATCAACAGATTCAGCATCGAGTCGTATGACGGGTCGAGGAAATCGTCCAAAGCCCTTACCACATAAGGCGGGAATGCAGGTACGCGCCCCTCGGATGATACTGTGACCGAGTATCCCGGACGTTTGAGGACTGAAGGGATCAACACATCCCCTCCCCCGTGCGCCGAATTTGTCATTATGCCCTTGGAAAGCGAGATATCCCTGATGGAATTGTTGAGTTCATGGACCGATGTTGCTGCGATAACTATGTCTGCACCGTCCATGTACTGTGCGGCTGTAGATGGATTGATATCGGCCTCGACGGTCTCGTCGGCGATAGCACGGAGTTCAGGCAGTATCTCCTTGGATACGACCTTGATATGGAATCCCTCAAAGTGCTGGCATTTCCTGAGCGCTACCTTTCCTCCGCCGAAAACCACTATTTTACGTCCTCCCGGTGACAGATAAATTGGGGACATCAGAACAGTTTTCTCTGCTTTTTGATTATCGGCGGAATGGTCCATCTCACTCACTAAGCAGCATGATTCCATTTTAATATTTAGATATAGGGGGTGGGGGTATAAGTAATAATTACAAATAGTGTATGTGTTACTAGTAAAACGAATCGTTTTCATCGGTTTTTAGAACAAAAAGGACTAACACATCTTCTCGTATCGGATCATTGCCCACAGTATTTTTTAGAAATAATACATGACGCGTCTCATTATACCGAGGTAATCTCATGGACAGCAACGTACGCCCGGATTCCATGGAGCGCATCACAACTCCTGAACTCGCAGAAGCATTCATTAAAGAACAGGTCGCCGCACTGCAGAAGCAGATCGGAGACGGAAAGGTCCTTCTGGCCCTCTCCGGAGGAGTCGACTCCTCAGTAGTCGCCGCCCTTCTCATCAAGGCCATCGGGAAGAACCTCACCTGCGTTCACGTAAACCACGGACTTCTCCGTAAAGGGGAGGCCGAGCAGGTCATCGACGTATTCCGCAACCAGATGAAGGCGAACCTAGTCTATGTGGATGCAACCGACAGGTTCCTGGACAAGCTCGCAGGCGTATCGGATCCCGAGCAGAAGAGGAAGATCATCGGAAAGGAATTCATCGATGTCTTCGAGGAGGAGGCAAAGAAGATCGAGGGAGTCAAGTTCCTTGGACAGGGAACCATCTACCCCGACATCCTGGAGAGTCACGGCGTAAAGGCCCACCACAACGTGGGAGGACTTCCTGAGAAGTTCGGATTCGAACTCGTGGAGCCTGTGAAGCTCCTGTTCAAGGATGAGGTCCGTGTCGTCGGAAAGCAGCTCGGACTCCCGGACAACATGGTCTACCGCCAGCCATTCCCTGGACCCGGACTCGGTGTGCGCTGTACCGGAGCCATCACCCGCGACCGTCTTGAGGCTGTCAGGGAATCCGATGCTATCCTCCGTGAGGAGTTCGCAAAGGCAGGACTCGAGGGCAAGGTCTGGCAGTACTTCACAGTCGTTCCCGATTACCGCTCCACCGGTGTGAAGGACGGAAAGCGCCTATGGGATTGGCCCGTAGTGATCCGTGCAGTCAACACCAAGGATGCCATGACCGCTACCGTAGAGGAGGTCCCCTGGCCCCTTCTGAACAAGATCACTCAGAGGATCCTCACGGAGGTCAAGGGCGTCAACCGTGTCCTCTACGATCTCTCTCCCAAACCCTGTGCCACCATCGAGTGGGAATGAAACTATCAAGCCAGGGGTTTCCCTGGCATCTTTTCTTCTTTTTCAGAAGTTTTTGACAGGTAGTTCAGGCTTCGATACCGATACGGTTTAATCTCCACCAGACGATTCCAAATTGCGGTATCATGGAAGAAGACATTCGCAATGAATTGGGACTCGTTCAGATCTATACTGGGAACGGCAAGGGGAAGACTACGGCCGCTTTGGGATTATCCCTAAGGGCTTCGGGCCGGGGACTCAATGTTCTGTTCCTTCAATTCCTCAAACCCGACGCGGGTTACGGAGAGCAGATGGCATGTGCGGATTTGGACAGGATCACTGTCATCTCCATGGGCCTGGCCCATTTCGTTGGCAAGAATCCGAAACAGCCTGATATCGATGCTGCGCATGAGGCTCTGAAGAAATCAGAAGAGCTGATAGGTTCAGGGAAATACGACGTTGCGGTCCTGGACGAAGCGATGAACGCGGTCCGCCTGGGGCTGATCACCTCCCAGGAGCTGATAGACTCCCTCAAGAAGAGGCCCAAGCATGTGGAGATAATCCTTACCGGCAGGGGTTTGACACCTGAGCTGGAGGAGTATGCGGACCTCATCACAGAGATGAAACTGATCAAGCACCCCATGGACAAAGGTATCGACGCCAGGAAAGGTATCGAATTCTGATAGTATGATGAGGATTCTGTTCATCATCGGTTCAGCCCGTGAAGGTTCGTTCAACCGTCAGCTGTCGGAGATCGCTAAGGGATTCGTAGGACAGTGGGCAGAGATCGACTATCTGGAGCCCACATCGGTGCCGTTCATCAATCAGGATATCGAGTTCCCTGTTCCCGATGAAGTGAAGCTGGCCAGGGATAAGGTCGACCGGGCCGACGCAATTTGGATATTCACCCCCGAGTACAACCATGGGATACCGGGTTCTATGAAGAATCTCATGGATTGGCTGAGCCGTCCTCTGGACCCTAACGATCCTGAGAGGAAATCCACCGCAAAGGGCAAGAAGGTCATGCTGACAGGTGCAGGAGGCGGGAAGAAGACGGTCTTCTGCAGAACTTCCCTGAAGGAGATCCTGGAATTCATCGGGATGGAGGTCATCGACGGTGAGGGCAGAGGATTCTCGCTGGACAGGCGTGCATTCTCGGAAGGTATCTGGGAGCCCGGACCGGAAGTGTCAGAGGAGATCAGGCAGCAGGCTGAACTGCTCAGGAACGCCGTTTCGCAGTGATCATTTCCTGAGGTATTTCCCGATGATGCTATCGGGGTTTTTTTTGATCTCGTCAGGGGTACCTGTGGCCACCACGGTTCCACCTTCCTCTCCTCCACCGGGACCGAGGTCGATTATGTAATCTGCACTGCCGATCACATCAAGGTCGTGCTCGATAACGATGACCGTGGCGCCCTTACTGATGAGATTTTCGAATATGCCCATAAGGACCTGGACATCGAGGGGATGCAATCCGATGGTGGGTTCGTCGAACACGAATACGGTGTCATCTTGTCCGCGGCCCATCTCGCTGGCGAGCTTGAGGCGCTGCGCCTCTCCTCCGGACAGGCCTGGTGTGGCCTCCCCCAGCGTCAGATACCCTAGCCCCACATCGTGAAGCAGCTGGAGTCTGTTCTTCACAACTTTCAGGTCCTAACAGGCAATTAAGGCCTCATCCACGCTCATCTCCATGAGATCGGGAAGGGATTGGACAGAACCGTCCTTCTTGGTCCTGATGATCCTGGAGGCATCGGGACAGTAACGGGAACCGTTACAATCAGAACAGGGGATCTCCACATCAGGGAGGAACTGGACATCAAGACTTATCGATCCGGTTCCGTCGCATGTCGGGCATCTGAGGGAACCGGTGTTGTATGATAGGTCCCCGGCCTTCACACCCATCTCCTTGGCCTTGTCCGTCTTCGCGAACACCTTACGGAGTTCGTCGTGGACGTTCGCATATGTGGCCACGGTCGAGCGGACGTTGATCCCGATCGGAGTTGCGTCTATGAGTTTGACATGCTCTATGCCTTCGGCTGAGACTGATTTTACATGGCTTGGGAGCGGTCTGCCCGTCAGCTGAGCTTCCAGGGCAGGTATGAGGCTGTCCAGTACCATGGTGGTCTTTCCGCTTCCGGACACACCGGTGACGACTGTGAAGCGTCCTTTAGGTATCTTGATATCAAGGGGTTTCACTGTGTGTATGGGGCCTGTTTTCATGTAGATGGTTCCGAGATCGAACATCCCTTTCGAGTCGGCCCTTATGCGGAGATTCGGATTCCCTTTCCTCAGGAATCTCCCTATCCTAGAATCCTTGTTCTTCTCCAAGTCCTCGACGGTACCCTCGGCGATCACTTTTCCTCCGTCAGCTCCAGCTCCCGGGCCCAGCTCGACCAGCCAGTCGGAATGGGACAGGGCCTGGGTGTCATGATCCACGATAACGATGGAATTCCCGTCAGCGATGAGGTCGTCCATAACGCCCAGGAGACCGTCGATGTTCGCCGGATGGAGCCCTATGGAAGGCTCATCAAGGACATACAGGACGCCAGTTGTGCGGTTGCGGACGGATCTGGCGAGCTGGGCGCGCTGTCTCTCTCCTGTGGACAGGGTGGATGTTGGACGGTCCAGGGTTAGATACCCCAATCCCAGATCCATCAGGCGTTTAGAGGTGTCATGGAACGCTTCGCAGATGTTTCTGGCCATGGGCTTCATCTCATCGGGCATGGAGTCGGGTACTTCTTTCACCCAATTCTCCAGTTCTGAGAGTGACATCTGACATACCTTGTCCAGGGACAGGCCCCTCAGCAAAGGAGCTCTCGCTTCTTCGGACAGTCTGGTCCCGTTGCAGCAGGGGCAAGGGCCCATCTTAAGGAACCTCTCCACTCTCTTCATGCCTTTCTCGTCCTTGACCTTGGACAGGGCGTTCTCCACAGTGTATACCGCGCTGTAATAGGTGAAATCCATCTCTCCGGCATTTCCTGATTTCTCGTTGTAGTAGAGGAGATGATGCTTATCCGGTGCACCGTGGAGTACGATCTCCTTCTCCTTGTCGGTGAGTTCCCTGTAGGGGACATCGGTGCGCACCCCAATGTCGCGGGCGATATCCTTCATCAGTGACCACATGAGCGTCTGCCATGGGAGTACCGCACCCTCGTCTATCGTTTTCGATTCATCCACAAGGGTTGTCTCGTCGACCTCGTGGACCACTCCGGTCCCTCCGCACGATCTACACGCTCCTGTGCTGTTGAATGACAATTCCTCAGCGCTCGGGGGACGGACCTCCGCTCCGCAGACCGGACAGTGGATGTCGAGCATAGCTGCGAAATTGATGCTGGGCTCCAGGTAATGTCCGTTCGGACATCTGTGATTGGCCAATCTGGAGAACATCAGCCTGATGCTGTTCAGGAGCTCCGTGGATGTTCCGAAGGTGCTCCTGATCCCGGGTACCCCCGGGCGCTGGTGCAGCGCCAGCGATGCAGATACATAGCGTATGTCATCGACTTCCGAGCGGGATGCCTGTGTCATACGTCTGCGTGTGTACGTGGAAAGTGCTTCCAGATAGCGTCTGGAGCCCTCGGAGTATAGCGTTCCCAAGGCCAGGGATGACTTCCCTGAACCGGAAACACCGGCGATACCGACTATCTTGTTCAAAGGTATGTCCACATCGATGCTTTTCAGATTGTGGATTTTAGCTCCGCGCACTTCGATATGATCGGGAACAGACAAACACAGCACCAGACACGGGTATCGTTTCTGTGTAGAAAACTGTTGTTGAATCTGCATTTATCTGTCTTTCAAAAAAGTGCATTCATGGTTATTTTTATTAAATGTGGATGATGCTTCGGAACTATGAAAGTAGGGAAGAAAGAGATTCTGACCATAGCGGTAGTCGCTGTCGTTCTTTCAATGGCATATACCTGGGTGGTTTATCCATCTGAGGAAGACAGTTTAGAATTCACAGGCGAGGTTATTGGTCTGAGCTCATATAATCAACCTAAGCTCGATCTGAGCGCACAAGAGATCTTCGATTCTGGTCTGAAGCTTGGTTCTGAGTTCACCATAATCACCGTGAACGATACCTATACCGGAGCCATCATGCTCGAATCATACTTGGGAATACTCATGTTCGACATTTTCGTTAACGTCGAGGATGATGGGCTGGTTTCCATCGGATGCGTAGGAATGCTCATAAACGCCGACGAGGGCAGTGAGGTCAAGCTCGTCCACACAGGCGAATCACAGAGATACAAGAACACGCCCGATTACAACGTGCAATACTCCAACGATGTTCACGATTTCCCTTCAGAGGAAGACTTTGCGAACTTCTACGAGGTTACCGGAGGAAACATCGCACCCGGAGTTCTGTACAGGTCATTCAGCTCTCTTTCTGATCCTGCGAAGCAGGCCAGGGTACCATATGTGAATCAGTTGGCCGATGAATACGGCATCAAATATCTGGTGGCGCTCTCCTTCAGCGATGCATCGGTACAGAGTGCGATATCCAAGTATTCAGGCTATTGTATCGATCTCTGCAAGGACGGAAAGTATGTGGCCCCGAACATGGGATACCTCTATTTCCAGCAGAAGGAGAAGACGATCCAGACCCTGGAATCCATCATCGATAACGATGGACCCTACCTCGTTCACTGCAATGTGGGAAGGGACAGGACAGGTTTCGTCATCCTGTTGCTCCAGGCCCTTTGCGGATGCAGTCCTGAAGAGATGATGGAGTGTGAGGCGAGAGCATTCTGCAACCTCTATAACATCGAACCGGGTAGCAAGGAGTACTTCGTCATCATAAATGGAACCTATGACAGGAACATGTATCTGATCGCCAATTATGACAAGATTGACAACATCCTCCACATGGATTGGTCCAAGATCGATGTGAGCAAGATCGACACTCAGAAAGCCGCCTATCAGTACTGTACTGATTATTTGGGTCTGAGTTCGGAACAGATCGAGAAATTGTTGGAAAGGCTTACCGTAATGGGTTGAGCCGCTGACACTCCTGGCTGTAAACTTAACTGCGCTGTCGGCGTATCGATTGGATACGCTGACAGCCACTTTTTTTAACACAATCTTGACGGAATCTTCTGACAATTGACCAGATACGATACGGATGGTCTCCTTTGCTAGTGATTTCGAAAAAGAAAAATGGGGTCGGGAGAGGGGATCGAACCCCCGTATGCGGATCTGCAGTCCGCCACATAGCCACTGTGTTACCCCGACGCTGGGCGTAGGATTAGTTGACTGTATTTATTGATATCGTTACTTTCTCCGGTAGAGTTCATCGCCTCTCTTCTTGGCTTCGAACCCTCCTTTGATATCTCCCTTCTTGAAGAGTAGCTCCGCCAGGTCGAGCCAGGACTTTGCATCGTCCGGATTAAGCTCCAGGCGGATTCTGAGATGGGCGATGGCATCGTCGAGCTTGCCTTTCTCTGCAAGGGTCTTGCTGTATTCGCGACCGTTGGTCTCCTCGTCGCGTACGCGGAGCATCTCCATCTGCGCTTTGTTGAGAATAACCGTGACAGCATTGTCCGATATCCAAGGATAGCGGCTCTGGATGATCTTCTTGAATGGAACGGCCTCGTCCGGGTCTATCTTGCAGTCCTTGCCTTTGAATATCTTCCTGGGGACATCCACGGTCATACTTCCGTGGATCACAGTGACGTGGTCGGCCTGTGTCATCTTATCTGAACGTGACGACGCGTCCGCAGGCATCCCTCTTGGACACCCCGAACTCTGACAGCTGTGCAATCTGATCCTTTGTGAACACCGGACCGTCCTTGCAGATGCGCTTATCGTCCATTACGCAGCAACCGCATACTCCAGCACCGCACTTCATGTATCTCTCCAGAGAGAGCTGGCAGTCCTGGTTCAGCTCTTCGCAGGCCTTGTACGTGAAATAGAGCATGACCTCGGGTCCGCATGCGATGATGTACCTGTAGGATTTCTCCTTCAGCTTCTCCTTCATCAGCTGTACGGCGTTGCCGTGGAAACCGGCACTGCCGTCGTCGGTGGCGATCCAGAGATTGGCTGCGTGCTTCTTTGCCCTGTCGAGCATGATGAGGTCCTTGTCGGAACGGGCGGCGATGATGGTGTCCGCACCGGTCTGGACAACAGCAGGCATCACTGCAGCGGTACCTACTCCTCCGCCGATGATCAGTATGTTCTTCTCGGACAGGTCGAAACCGTTGCCGAACGGTCCTCTGATGGAGAGTTTGTCCCCTTCCTTGAATTCGTGGAGTCTCTTGGTGGCATCCCCTATGGCCTTGACCGTGATGCTCTTGGTCTTCTCGCATATTCCTGAGACGGACATGGGGATCTCATCGGTCCCCGGAATCCAGATCATGATGAACTGGCCAGGGCGCACTTCTGCATCCCAGTCGAAGACGAATGTCTTGGTATCGTAGGCCTCATCGATGATCTTCTTGATCGTTACGACGTCACTCATGGGCAGCACCTACCATAGAACCGATCGAGGAGTATCCATACTCCTCCATGAAGGCTGAGAGCCCTTCGTTTATCTCCTTGAAGACGCAGAGGCCCTTGGTGCCCACAGCGCTTCCGACCTGGAATGCGCAGGCGCCTGCCATGATGTATTCCGCTGCGTCCCTCCAATCCGATATCCCTCCGACTCCGACCAGCGGTATGTCGAGGACACTTTTGAGGTCATAGATCGCCCTTACACCGACCGGTTTGACAGCCTCTCCGGATAATCCGCAGAACTTGTTGCTCATGATAGGTCTGGCGAACTCAGGGGATATGACCATTGCCTTCAGCGTGTTGATCGCCACCACGGCATCTCCGCCCGCATCCTGGACGGCCATGCCTATCTGAGTGAGGATGTGCGTGTTGGGCGTGAGTTTAGCCCATACAGGTATCGAGACCGAGGATTTGACCGCCGATACGATGGATTTCACCATAGCGGGGTCGGTACCGACCTCCATCCCGTATCCTTTGGCGTGGGGACATGAAAGGTTGAGTTCGACAGCGCATGCACCGTAGTCCTCCATCTTTGCAGCCAGTTTGGAGAAGTCCTCCGGACCTGCTCCGTAGATGGAACCGATGACCTTGCCCTTGGGGACGGCCACCTCCATCTCCTCCTTGAACAGTTCGATCCCGGGATTCGGCAGGCCCATGGCGTTGACGTACCCTCCCCTGACCTCCATGAAGCAGGGGTTGTCATGACCTGCATTGGGCTGCAGACCGACGGATTTGGTGACCACTGCACCAGCGCCGGATTCCAAAACACGCACCAGGGATTTCCCGGTCTCATCCATGATACCGGATGCGATCATGCTCGGCCTTTCCAGGCTGATGCTTCCGATATCTGTCTTCAAGGATACCATGGTTTGACCGATGCAATACTCTGATATTAGGTTGATGGCAGGGATATCCTTATTAACGGTTCCAAGGATTGAGAAACATGGACATGGAATCCGTCAGGAAGGACTTTCCCACCATATGCAGCAAGAAGGGGATCTACCTCGACAGCGCATGCCAGTCCCTCAGACCGGACCAGGTAATACAGTCCATGACGGATTACTATGAGAATTATCCCGCATGCGGAGGCCGCAGCGTCCATTCCATGGCCACCAAGGTATCCGTCGCCATAGATGAATGCAGGGAGGCCCTGGCATCGTTCTTCGGCACCAAGGATCCCGAATGTTACATCTTCACCAAGAACAGCACGGAAGGTCTGAACACGGCCGCCTTCGGATTGGATCTGAAGAAAGGCGATGCCGTTGTGACCACCGATACCGAACATAACTCCAACCATGTTCCATGGCTCCGTCTCAAGGATACCGTGGGGATCGAACGCAGATTCTCCAAATCCGGGAAGACGGGTGAGTTCGATATCGAATCATTCAAGGCATGCATGGACGGAAAGGTCAAGGTGGTGTCCGTGCAGCACACCAACAACGTCACCGGCAGCTCGGTCCCTGTCAGGGCGGTCACGGAGATCGCCCACGATCACGGAGCCATCGTGATCATCGACGGGGCCCAGGCAGCACCTCATATGCCCGTGGACCTCTCGAAGATCGATGCCGACATCTACTGCTGCTCGATACACAAGATGCTCGGGCCCAGCGGTATGGGGGTGATGTACGGAAAGAGGGAGGTCCTCGAGAAACTCCGCCCGCTCACAGTCGGAGGAGGAACCGTAGGTCTGACCACATACGACAGTGTGACGATGGCACCCATACCTGACCGGTTCGAGGCGGGTCTTCTGAATTATGCCGGAATCATCGGCACCAAGGCCGCCATCGACTATCTGAACGCTGTCGGAATGGAGAATGTGGAGGCATGGGATACCGAGCTGATGAGGCGTGCCATGGGCAATCTCGAGGATATCAAGGGCCTGCACCTGGTCGGTCCCGAACAGCCAGGTAAGAGATGCGGAGTGCTATCATTCAACATTGACGGTCTGGCCTCTCACGATATCGCGATGATGTTGGACAGCATGTCCGGGGTCATGATCCGTTCTGGAATGCACTGTGCTCATCCGTTCTACGTCTCAAGGGCGATAGACGGAAGTGCGAGGGCATCGACATACCTGTACAACAGCCGTGAGGAGATGGATGTCTTCACGGATACGGTCAGGAAGATAGCAGAGACGTTCGGTGAGTGATTGTTTTCATATCACCCCAACCGAGAACGAATTCCCCTGCATATTCCGTCATGGCCATATGTCTGCGGTCACCGTTAATCAGTTCCACGAAGCCGTCATGGATGTGCACCGTATAGCCTTCCGGCAATAACCTGGACCCGTCCAGGATCAACGTGTCGTCCTCCGAGGACTGGAATACGTCCAGCATGTATGCGAACCTGTCGGCCAGGTCCTCATCCATGATGTCTGCGTCCCTATCGTATATGCCGTTCAGGACACCAGTCACGGAAACGATCAGTATTATGCCGCATGCACACAGCACTACCCTGGAGACGGTGAATTCAATCATATTTCCCTCACGATGACCCCTCCGGTATCGCTAGCGAGCTCGATAATCACGGTTCCGTACAGACTGATCTCATCGCTGCACACAGGACGGTTCAGCAGTATCTTGCAGACCAGATCGTCTCCGGATGATCCGCGGAGCAGATGTCCTTCCGTCCCACCAACTGTCAGGCAGTCTCCTTCAGGTATATCCAACTCGTGGCAGATCTTGTATCCGTTGCCCTTGCTCCCTACCAGTTCGATGAGGTCGCCGAGCTCCTCGGCACTCGCCCTCAGGCGGCTGTGGTCCATCCCGTCATGGATGTCATCTATCGATGCCATGATCGGAGGCACCATCAGGGCCAGTATCATGAAAGACACGGCCAGTTTTATCGGAAGAGCGACCACACCTTTCCTGGAGCGGATCATATGACCACTCCGGCAACCTCCTCCGTATAGGTGGTGTATCCCGATTTGTATGCACTGATCTTCAGATCGATGGTCCCCATCGGATAGTCTCCTAGCATCCATCCCTTCAATACTGCCCTTCCATAGGTGTCTGTGACGACATCATAGTCCTTTCCGTCAGGATGGTAGACCTGACTGTTCACGATACGGACCGTGACACCCTTCATGGGCTCATCGTTCTGATCCAAGACGCATAGGTGGATGTTCGGTATCTCGCCGTCATCGATGTAGACTATGTTCTCTTCGACACCGAGGGTGCTGATGTACTGCGGGGTGTCGATGCTTCCCATCCATCCCATGATCACCGCGCTTCCCATGGTAGCGACCATTATCACTATCATGAGCTGCAGCGGAAGGCCTTCTATGCCTCCTTTGTTGTTTCCCTTCAAACTTGCGAGCAAAGTATCACTCGGGAGGTGTTTCGTTGGGATAGAATATAAAGGTGTGATGCTGCGGTCAATATGACAAACCGATGGGTACACTTGCGAGGACGGTATGTTTCGCACCGCGGGGACCGAGCTCCGACCTCATCACGAGGATCTCGTCGCACAGGAACGATTCGATCTCCCTGTCGGAATAACTGTCGATGAACTGCCTCGGATCCACGGGGCCTGTGCATCTGCCTACCGTGATATGACTCTTGAAAGGCTTCTCGTCGAAAGATATGTTCGCCGCTTTGAGATTGGCCGCGATGTTATCGGATATCTTCTTCAGGATATCGCTCGGTTCCGCGCCTACCCAGATGACTGACGGTCTCTGGGGTTTGGGGAAGCAGCCTGCCCCTTTGATTCTCACAGTGAATGGTTCCAAGCCGTTTACGGCATCGCTGACTGCCTTCACGACTTTCTTGGTCTTCCCGTCATCGATGTCCCCTATGAACCTCATGGTGATATGCATCTGCGACAGAGGGGACGGCCTGACATTGGGGAGCGAGCTCACATCCTCAAGGACCGGTTTCAACGGCTCCTTGTCCTTGATGGGTACGGAGATGAACATCCTGATCTTCATCGCAGATTCTTCCTTATCTCGTCCAGGAGTCCCCTGCATCCCTTCTCGATGTCCTCATAGGCCTTATCGAAATCAAGAGTGAAGTAGGGGTCGTCGACGATTCCTCCGTCCGCATAGTCCAGAAGGAGCTTAACAGTGCATTTAGCGGATCTAGGAAGGATCCTGCGGATGTTGTCGATGTTCTCATCGTCCATGGCGATGATGTAATCGAACTCATCGAAATCGCTCGCGGTCAGCTGTCTGCTCTTCTTACCGGCGCAGGAGATGCCATGCCTTTTCATGACCTCGGCGGAGCGCCTGTCCACAGGATCTCCGATGTGGAATCCGCTGGTCCCTGCTGATTCAACGTATATCTTCCCCATCAGCCCCTCTTTCTCCACCATATCCTTGAATACGAATTCGGCCAATGGGCTGCGACAGATGTTGCCATGGCATACGAAGAGGACGCTGACGGTCATGATATCGTCCGAACAAGGGTCTGGAAGTACAATAAAGTGGCGCATCGGATTTATATGTGGAAGACTTTGCGGAAATTATGACTCCTTTGCAACCTAAGCTGTCAAAGCAGGACAAGATCGTCAACGCCATGCCCTTCATCGCGTTCGGCGTCATCGTAGTTCTCGCAGTCGTGTTCGTTTTCACGATGTGAATCCCGCAAGGGACTTTCTGAAGGTCAGGGACATCCCTACCGTTCATCAGCATAGGCAATGCTATGCTTTTTTTCATTGAATCAAAAGAAAGAGGCCCCTTCCGGGGCCTAATGAGTTTCAATTTCTGTTGATGTGCCTGGTGGTCACGCGCTTGTAAAGGAACGTGTCCTCCTTCACCTGCAGGTTCATGCTTCCCTCGCGGAAGTACGCGGAGGCACCGTGCTGGAACTGGACGTTCTTCAGCTGCGACTGGAAGTGATAGAAGAATATTCCAGCTGCGATTGCACCGAAGATGATTCCTCCGATTATTCCGCCGAAGTCGAACTCTTCCATCGCGAAGTAGAATAGCAGCACGACGATTGCAAGGATGGCTGCGAACACACCGAATGTGGCCAAGCCCAGTTTCACTGTGTTCATCGGCAGGTTGCCCACCATCTTTCCGCTCTGTCCGTTCATGGCGAACGTGAGCTTGGTTCCGTTCCAATCGGTGTTCAGAAGCCAGACGGGATACAGGACGTAGTTTACCGACGACGATCTCGCCGAGATCTCCGAACTGGCCACGCTGACCTCGTCATAGTGGACGGTCGATCCGAATGCATCTGCCGCGCCCTCTGCCATCCTCTTCCTCACACGGGGACGGACGGCCTCCTGGTCCAGGTCGTATTTGTCTGCGACATAACCGGAGAGGTATCCTGTCGTGAATTCCACAGCTTTGCTGTGATCGAAAGGCTCTATGGACTCCATGAGGTCGTCGGGCACCTTCGAGGAACCGTCCGCGGGGACGTGGTCGAATGCGACCTCTCCCGCCCTCCTGACCTTGTAGTACTTGCGCTCGGTGTATTCTGTGTCGCCGGAGGTCCACCTGCGGACGTCCACACAGTCGTAGACGACATCGGCATCCAGATCGGCATCGTAAACCCAGAACGGGACATAGAGTCCCTTGACCTCCTCCAGCTTGTTGTCGCGGAGGAAGTTCTTGGCCACGAACATCTTGCTGCCCACATGGTCCGTCAGTCCCTGAAGAGCCTGTTCCTTGGTTTTCTGGAAAGGCAGGACCAGGTCAGGCTTCAGGACTCCCGATAGACGTCCTTTGAGCACGACCGCGTTTCCGCAGTACGGGCACATGGTTGCAGAGGTGGTCTCGTCCGAATAGATGTCGCCTCCGCACGATTGGCATTGGTATTCCGCCATACCGTACAGTTCCTTCTCGGACCATTCGGTACCTGCATCGGATGCCAATTCAATGCCTTCATCGTTGATCGAGAGGTCTCCCTCGTTTTTCTTCAGCTCCTCGGGCTCGAATTCGTTGTCGCAGTAAGGGCATTTCACCTTCTGCGTACCGATGTCGAATTCCAGTGTCGCTCCGCAGAACGGACACTTGTGGTTGATTGTATCTGACATCAGACCATATCCTCGTCGTTGAAGGGATCTCCGCACTCTGGACAGAACTTCGGAGGTTTGGAGGGGTCTGCGGGTTCCCATCCGCATTTGTCGCAGCGGAATTTGGGGACTCCTGCAGGTTTCTTCGCTCCGCATTCCGTACAGAATTTGCCCTTGTTGACATGTCCGCACTGGCAGGTCCAGCCTGTTACCTCGGGTTTCTTCGCTCCGCATTCGGGGCAGAACTTTCCTGTGGCAGTGGCTCCGCAAGCGCATTTCCAGGCTCCGGCCGCGGGCTGGGCCTCTTGGGCCGCCTGCTGCTGTTGCCTCTGCTGGTCTGCCCTGTCGTAGTAGGCTCCGGCGTTCATTCCGCCTCCGCCCATCTGTCCGATCATTCCGACTCCCATGAGTCCGGTGACCGCTCCGGCCTCGTTGCCTGCAGCGGTCTTAAGAGCGGATGCCTGGGCCTCCACGAGTGTTGCTCCTGCCATAGACGGGTCGCGGAGCATTCCTGCTTTCTGGGCATTCTTGATGAGCTCTGCATCCTCCGGCGGGAGAGTGACTGATCCGATTGCGACGCTGACGACGTCGAGTCCACGTGTCTCTGACCACTTCTTGGACAGAGCCTCATTCATAGCATCCTGCAGCTCCTCGCTGTGGTTGACCAGCTGGTTCGGACGGAGTCCGAGGTCGGAGAGCTTTCCGAATCCGGGCTGGAGTGCCGCAATGAACTCTGTCTTGAGCTGGTCGTCAATCTCGGTCCTTGAATACTGGTCCTTGACGTTACCGCAGACGTTGGTGTAGAACAGGATAGGGTCGGAGATCTTGTATGAGAATACTCCGAAGCAGCGGACGGACACATCGATGTCCAGTCCGATGTTCCTGTCGACCACACGGAATGGGATGGGGGTGGAAGTACCGAACTTGTTGTCCAGGATCTCCTTCATGTTGAAGTAGTAGACCCTTTGGTCCTTTCCGGTGTCTCCGCCGTACGCGAAACGCCTTCCCATGGTCTTGAACGTGTTGATGACACCCTTTCCAAGTCCTCCAGTGAATATGCTGGGCTCTGTTGAAGTATCATATGTGTATGTACCTGGTTCAGAACAGATCTCGACGACCTTTCCGGATTCGACGATGATCATACACTGACCGTCCGCCACAGCGATTCCCGATCCGTTGCTGATGATATTGTCGCTTCCTTTGGTGTTGGTCGAACGTTTCCCGACCTGCTTGACACCCTTGATCATCAAGATTTCCTTCGGCATCGATTCGCAGTAGAAGAATTCCTTCCACTGGTCTGCCAATGTTCCGCTAACGGAACCTGCGAGCGCCTTGATTAGTCCCATAGAAGGTGGTATAGGACTCTTACAATTTAACTGATAGTCCTGCAGTCATCTTTATTTACTTTCCAAGCGGAAACGAGAAGCAAGGAGTCCGTAACATGGATATGAAGTACGTATTCGCCATCTCAGCCGTTACGGCATTGGCGGTCCTGGGAGGGGCCATAGTCCTGTTCGGGGATTCCGAAGCACAAGGTGACGATATGGAGGCGACATTCATCGAAGAATCGGGTACAATGAAGGCCAAGGTCGGAGAGGATGTTACCATCGCGCTGGAGGGCAACAGAACGACAGGATTCGACTGGAAGGTCGTGTCCACTGACGGACTCGAGCTCAAGAGCGATGAATACACCGTGAAGTCCAGCGAACCAGGCCTCTGCGGTGTAGGCGGAACCCACTATTTCACCTTCCACTGCGAGAAGGCAGGGACTTACAACGTCGTGCTCGACTATCTCCGCGACTGGGAAGGATCCCAGGTCAACACTAGAACCGTGCAGATCGTCGTTGAATGATCAGGCACTGAAATCGTAACACAGTTCGGCGGAACCGTCGGACACATCGAACCTGGCCATAGCGCCGTTGACGAAGGTCATCCTTGGTCCCTTGTGCCCGACATCCGCATCGAACACAACAGGCACACCGTATTCTCTGAGAGATTCTTGTATGACCTTCTGATAATCAGCTCCCTGGTAGAAGAGCGGTCTCCCGAAGACGAATCCAGTGACTCCTTCGAACCATCCGTCATCGGACATGCCTTCGAACATCTTCCTGACCCTGGATTCGTCCATGTCATAGGTCTCCATGTACCATATGATCCCATCCTTCGAGTATTTCTTCAGGAAGCCCTCCATGCTCAGATTTCCCTTCTTGTGATACCATTCCAGTACATCCATGCAGCCTCCGATGAGCCTGCCCTTGAATGATGTATCTCCGGAAGGGCAGATCCATTCGACCTTCTTCTCCTCGTTGAAGGGTTCGAGTCCGGTGACCCTGTCGGCGAAACCGTCCTGATATCTGTCGAAAGATCTCTGACTTCTCCTCTTCCCTTCGAGGAACTCCAGGTTCTCCGATATGCTCCTATGCCATGGTTCCATGCCGAAATCCCCGAAGTTGCCGCAGTAGATGGTGGCAATGTCGTGCTCCACAGTGGTCTTGAAGAGCAGAACGGTGTTGTCTGAGTACCCCTGCATCCATTTGGGATGTCTTTCCACGAAATCCCAATCCATGCCCATGAGCATCTCGCACTGGTAGTCCCCTCCTGAAGCAGAGATGACCGCACCTACGGAATCGTCCTCCAGGAGACTGCCCAGCTCCATGACTCTCTGCATCAGTGGAGAGCTCCTGCCCGATTCGTCCGCCGTGTGGACGTTAGGGGTCTTCCTCACAGGGTGTCCGAGCTCCGACAGCTTCTCCTCCGCATGTTTGAAACGGACGATGTCGGTGGGTTCGGTGACGCCGAAAGAGGGGGCGGTGACTCCGATGGTCTGTCCTTCGGCCAGGAATTTCGGGATTATCATGAGCTGCGGATGTGTGACCGATAAGATAACATTTATCGAATGGATGACATGCGGAATTCATGGCAATACTATCGGACAAGGACATCGTCGAGAGCATGATGACGGGATACCTGGGCATCAGCGATTATCACGAGAGAGGGCTGACGCCCAACGGATACGACCTCCGCATCAAGGAGATCATGGTCAGAGGGGACCCGGACCTGAAGACGGAGGGTACAGTGACGATCCCTCCCAGGACGATGCTCTATGTGTCCACGATCGAGAGGGTCAGGATGCCCAAGGATGTCTGTGCGCAGCTCTGGCTGAGGACCACATGGATCAGGAAAGGCATCATCGGTGCATTCGGGAAGATCGATGCCGGTTTCGAGGGCACCCTCACACTGGGAGCATACAACGCCACTGACGACCCCATCGAGCTGCCCATCGGGGAGAGGTTCTGCCAGATGGTGTTCGAGACACTCAACAGCGACACGCTCAAGGACTATTCCGAGAGGAGCGGTCATTACCAGGGACAGACCGGCGTGACGCTGGAGCAGATCAACAAGAAGGATTGATCATCAACAGGCGGGGGCTCCTAGCCCTCTCCTTCTTTTTTCAGAACTTTTGGATATCCAACGAGTAGACGCTCATCGTCGGGGAGTATGTCTTCAGCTCGAAACTGCGGATCCCTATGGAATGCCCGCGTGCTTTCATCAGTATTATCAGATCGCCGCAGAAGTCCGAGAACTGCTCCCTCTCGATTATCTTGTACATGTGGGCGGTCCCGCCCTTCTTCAGCTTGTCCATGGCGACCCCGAGGAACTGATCTGCGATCTGGGGGAGGTTCATGATGATGTGGTCTGCCTCTGGGAGGTCGTTGATGAGCACGGACGAATCGCCGGTCATCGGCTTGATGCAGTCGATGTGATTCTTCTCCGCGTTCATTAGTGCGAAGTGCTCCGCTTCAGGGTTGAGGTCTATGGAGTAGACGACGGATGGGTTTGCGAGCTTCCCTATGACGGTACCGAACGGGGCCACTCCGGCGAACATGTCTATGACGACCTCCCCGTCCTTGACCAGATTGGCGATCCTATACCTTTCAGAGGACAGCCTGGGGTTGAAATAGACCTTGGAGGGGTCCGTGTACAGCTTAACCCCGAATTCCTTGTGTACCGTCTCCGATGTTCCTTCGCCGGCCAGTTTCTCCAGGTCCCTGATCCTGAAATCACCTTTGACGCCGTAATCGTGGAATACGACGCGGATGTTCCTGTTGACCTTGATCAGCGCCTCTCCTATGGCCTGTCTGTAATCCCACAGTTCGTCCGGGATCTTTATCATGGCCACATCTCCGACGACGTCGAATGAGCTGGGAAGGATTTCTCTGAGCTCATCGGGCACCTGGGCGATCTCCGTGTAGTCCGATACCTTGTGCTCCTGGACCTCGAGATCCTCGTCGATTATCTCGTAACCGTCCAGCGAGTCGCACTTGACGGGTATTAGAAGGCAGTCCCCGTCCGAACGTATCTTCGAATCGAGGTCCAGCAGATCCTCTGCTATTAGCTTGGATCTGACGGATTCACCGTCTTTCTTAGGTACGCGCACGCATCTGACCATTGTCGAGTCAATGATGATGCGGATAAAAAAATACATGGCCGGGGGGACCGGCCATGAAGATGTTTCACGCCTGTTCTATGTTCACCCTCTTGGGCAGCACATAGAGGTCGCCTTCATTGTCGATACCGACGGAGGCCTCGACACCGTAAACATCTTTGATGAGCTCGGGTGTGATGACCTTCTTGGGCTCTCCGATGGCGACCAGTTCGCCCTTCTTCATGATGACGCAGAGGTCGCAGTATCTTGCCATGAGCGAGATATCGTGCTCCGCAACGAGGATAGTCATATCCTTCTTTACCATCGCCTTCAGGTATTCCATGACCTCCAGCTTGAACTTCATATCAAGGTGGGATGTAGGTTCATCGACCAGCATCAGTCTGGGCTCCTGGACGTATGCTTTGGCGATCAGGACACGCTGCTGCTCTCCCGAGGAAAGCATGTTGAGGGCACGGTCCTGCAGATGGTGGACTCCGAACTTCTTCAGCGTCTCCTCCACAAGGGTCTCGTCCTCTTCAGTCTCCCACCACATGTTCTGCAGGTAGGGATACCTTCCCAGCATGACCGTCTCGAAGACTGTCAGTCCGAAGGATGCTGTCATCTCGGCAGGGACGTTCGACACCAGTTTGGCGACCTCGGTGGGTGTCTTGGGTATCACGGATTCCCCGTCGATGAGGATGTCACCGCTGGTGAGCATGTGCATCTTGTTGATGCATCTCATCATGGTGGTCTTACCGCATCCGTTCGGTCCGATCAGACCGACCAGTTTTCCAGATGGGATGGAGAAGCTCACATCCCTGTCGGCGTGGTAGCCGTTTTCGTAAATCTTGTCCAAATGACGGACCTCTAATAGTGGGACTTCTTCATCCATTGTACATCTTCCCCCTTATGAATAGCAGGTAGGCGAACACAGGCACGCCTATCAAAGTAGTAATGGCTCCGACTGGGAGCTCGTTTCCTGGAATAATCATTCTTGCTGCAAGATCAGCGGCCATCATCAGCACGCCTCCCAGAGCTATCGATCCCGGCAGGACCAGACGGTGGTCTCCTCCGAACAGCATACGGCACAGGTGAGGGACGACGAGTCCTACGAAACCGATGATACCGCAGAAGGCCACACAGAACGCGGTCATGATTGATGCCAAAGTCAGGATCAGTGCGTTGAACCTCTTCACGTTCAGACCCATCTGGCTTGCCTGATTCTCTCCAAGTAGGACCAGATTGAGCTCTCTGGCGTACTTGAAGATCAGCAGCGAGATGATCACGACCGGTACAAGGATGAACAGCGCCTTCTCCCATGTTATGTTCGCGAACGATCCGAACAGCCAAAGGAGAACATCGGACACCTTGTTCCCTGAGAATACGATCATCATAGTCTGGATAGCACCGAAAACCAATCCGATGACGACTCCTGACAGCACGTATGCGTTGGTGGTCCCTCCCGCACGGTTTGCCAATGCCATGGTTAGCAGGAATGCGAGGAGTCCTCCGACTATGGCGGCGACGGCCACCAGATAGATGGAGTTCGGTGAGATGAGGCCGAAGAACGTGAATTCGAATGCTATGACCGCTATCGCGAAGGTTCCCGCTCCGGATGAAACTCCCATGATATAGGGATCCACCAGAGGGTTACGGATAATGGCCTGGTAGCCCGCTCCTGCGATGGACAGACCTACACCGACGACCAGAGCAGCTAGTGCTCTGGGAAGGCGTGAGCTGAACACCATGACTTCCTCAGGGGTCATCTCGCTTCCGTCCTTCCCCAATGCGGAGAAGAGGTTGGAGAGTGCCTCTATCGGATCCATAATCTTCGTCGGGCCGATACATAGCATGGCGATGAAGACTATCAGGGTCAGGACTGTTCCTACGCCTATTATGAACTTCATTCTGTGCTTCTTGCGTTGAATATGGGTCTCACCGTGGCCGTCGATGATTCTGCGCATCTTGGCCCTGAATCCGTCATCAGACATCGTATGACCTCCCTCTCTTGATCAAAAGGTATGCGAACACGGGAACTCCTATCATGGTGGTGATCGCACCGACCGGTAACTCGTATCCTGAGAGCAACACTCTGGCCAGCAGATCGGCGGAGACCATGAGGAATCCTCCGAACGCCATCGTGGCCGGGAGCATCAGACGGTGGTCACCTCCTAGGATCATCCTGCTGAGGTGAGGTATGACCAATCCTACGAATCCGATGATTCCGCAGAAGGCCACACAGAACGAGGTCAGCACGGATGCGACGATCAGCATGAACGTATCGAAGCGCTTGGCGTCCAATCCCATCTGCTTCGCCTGATCTTCTCCAAGCAGGACCAGGTTGAATTCCTTGGCCCAGATGAGCGGTACGAACGATAGCGATATGGACGGAATCAGGACCAGCCAGAGCTTATCCCATGTCATCGTGCTGAACGATCCGTACAGCCATGACAGCGCACTTGCGACCTTTGTTCCCGCATCTATCATTAGCAGCGACTGGACGGCTGTGAACACCAATCCTATGACGATACCTGCCAACACGTAGTTGATCGATTTGCCTCCTGTCTTCAATGCCAACAGCATCGTCAGTCCGAAGGCCAGCAATCCTCCGAAGATAGCGGAGAAGGCCGTGAGGTAGATGCTGTTGGATGCGAACAGTCCGAAGAATGTGAAATCGAATGTGAGAACGGCAACTGCGAAGGTTCCCGCTCCTGATGAGACTCCCATGATGTAAGGTTCGACCAGCGGGTTCTTGATGACGGCCTGATACATCGCTCCTGCAACGGAGAGTCCTATTCCGACCGCAATCGCTGCGAGTACACGGGGGAGACGCTGGTTGTAGATCAGCATCTCTTCGTACGTCAGGTTATGGCCGCCTTTACTTATGGCTGACCAGGCGTTGGACAGTGCTTCGCCGATTCCCATGGTGGTCTCTGATCCGACACAGAGTGAGAGGATCGAGACCGCGAGTGTTATCAGCACTCCGAATAGGATGACGGCACGTACCTTACGCCTGCTACGCTTATTGTGAGTGTATTCTTCACCGTAGAAGAAGTGGTAAATCTTACCCCTCATATCGCTGAACGGTTTTTCCCACTTGAAGACGAATTTGAGAATAACCCAAAGGGCAATGAGGAAAACGACCAGCCCTATCAGTACGTACATGATTATCTTCCATGCGCCCTCGTCCGAGGGAGTGGGTGCCGGAGGTACGTATTCTGGATAGGTCGAGTAGAAGACCTGTATACCGTTATCGTCGCACACCAGGGAAAGACCGTCGACGACAACAGGAGAAACCATCGAGTAGGTACTGATCCCGTCTATTCCGCCGATCATATTGCCTTCTGTATCCAGGACGACCGTTCTGTGCGACGAGTAGGTCGTTATGTACAGGTATTTTTGATTCACCAGTACAGGAGCGTTACGCATACCGTCGAACCCTGAGAATTCTTCATTGAGAACTGTTGCATTACCTGCACTGTCGACGATTATTAACCCCTTCGCACTGGGTGCAAGTACGCAGTTGTCTTCTGTATTGACATCCCAGATCAAAAGATACGACGAGACTGATCCATATGTGTTCACGAGATCTTTCGTCAGGGTAAGCTCCTTGCCGTCGAATTTGAAGACTGCCATGCCGCTGAACCTGGAATCCATTCCGAGTCCGTCGGAGTATGAGAGGAACACATCATATCCTCCCTTGCCGTCTTCCAGAACAGCCGGTGCATTGACCGTTCCGCATTTACCCTGACGGCTCTCTGTCTGATAGACGACCTTCTTGGTAATGAGTTCACCGGTGATCTGATCGATAACATAGAGGGTTCCGTCGTAGCATCCTGAGAAGACGTAGTTGTAACGGATCGTAGGTGTGGTGTAATAATTGTGTCCTCCGCTCTGATAGGACCAAACAAGGTTCAGGTCCTTATCGAAACAGTATACCATTCCGTTGTATGCCTTACAGTAGATGGTTCCGGAATCGGCTACCAATGATTCAACGTTACATTTGTACGATACATAGTAGTCGATATCGATGGTATCGTATGGGATGCTCTTACTCTCATCACCGAACGGTGCCCCGTCGAATGTCGTTACATATTCGTTATTATCTCCAGGTCCTGTTCTCCAATCGAACTTGTAGATGTATCCGTTGTTTCCGGCAATGTACACGTATTGTCCCATGATGGCCGGCGAGGTGACATCCATTCCGTTGGACTTGAATTTGAATTGCCACTTGACATCTCCGTTGGTCTGATCATATGATATGAAGTAAGACAGACCGTCTTTGGCGGCATAACCGTATTTGATCATCGCCAGGCCTCTAGCTGAGAGCGTTCCTCCGAACGCCGCAACGGGATCGCCACCGCCGAAAGTCGGGATGTACTCCCAGACCTTTCCTGTTTGTTCCGTATCCACAACAGCCGTTTGATGTTGGCTGTTCCAAGAATCTCCTTGGACAGAGGTCCAGGATGAACGTGCATCAGGTGTTTCGACAGGCACAAGGCCATCGGAGTAGAATGCGACAGCGACCTTGCCGTCGGTATAAGTGTCGGAGAAGGAGACAGGCTGCCATTCGGACCCATCCCATAGGAAGGGCCTCCAAGAAGATGATACGGTGACTCCAGTCCTTCCCGGTTCGGACAGTGAACCTCCGGTGGAGCTTCCTCCGATGGTGACGTTCTCACGTTCCGCGATTACGGTGAGATCATCCCCATAAGATATTCCCGCATTGTTCAGTGTATCTTTGATCATCTCGGAATAGGTGCTTCCCGATCCCGGAGCAAGCCATTCCGTATATCCGGTTCCGTAATCCAGCAGGAAGTCACCAGCATACGGGCTTTCATCCGCATCGGCCTGATCGGCTAGCAATGGGATGGATACCATCAAGAGGGCAGTGATCAGCAAAACTGTGGTAAGACGGCGATCCATCAGTCCAGCCCTCCAGTTATCTTCAGATAGTCGCGGTAATCGTCTCCGATAGCCTTTGGAAGAGGATCTTCTGCGAATGCAGATGGGTCGATAATCATTGCCATCAGTTCCATCAGCTGAATGAACCTTGGTCCGGCCCTGCTGCCCAGTTCACCGGCAGAATCCGCAAGGAGGTAGATCTTTCCATTCTTGTAGGCATCGGTGGATTTCCATTCGTTGCTGATGACCTTGATCATATCATCATACTCATCGGCGCTGTACTTGTAGCTGTCAATGACGATGATGCATTGCGGGTTGTGCTTCGTGATGGATTCCGCAGTTACATTTGTCCAACCCTTTTCGCTGTGGTAGGAATTGACACCTCTGTCCTGTGAGATGATGTCGTCTACATAGGTGTACATTCCTGCGACCCAAGGCGATGGATCGTTGCTCAATGCGACCATGGTGTTAAGCCCGTCCGAACCCTCAACCTTCTCTTGAATCTCCTGCATGTAGAATTCTACATTCTTGATGTATGCCTGAGATCCCAGTCCGTAACCTAGTGCGGTTCCGGTTATGAATATGTTCTTCAGGATCGTCTCCACATCTTCTCCGTTGTAGAGGACGACGGAATTCACGTTGGATGACCTCAGCATGACCGCCATCTGAATGTCATTGTATGTTGAAGCGTCGCAGAACACCATCTCCGGAGAGGTGTTCATTATTGCTTCGTAGCTGGGGTCGGTGTAGGATCCGACTATGGAGATCTTTCCGGTCTTCTGTCCTTCAACGACATATTCGGGGTAATCGCTGTACGAATCGGTTCCCACGATCTTAGCTACGCCCCCGACTGCACTCACCGTTTCGGTACAAACAGGCGACAATGATACTACCTTTGCAGGTTCAGCATAGCCGTATATCGAGGTCATGGTGGCGTCTACAGCAGGCATAGGTTTCCCGTCAGCCGTGGTGTATGCCCAGATAACTACAGAATAGTCCGATGCATTAATGTCATAGGTCTCTGATTTGATTAGGTCTCCGGTGTTTTCCGGAACATACCAAAGCCCCCAGCTGTTTTTGTCCGTATTCGAATAGTCTACGTCCTCATATTTGACGTCGGTCAGAAATCCATCAGTCATCGTATAATCGAACGACCCTTCTATGTGCGTCTCTTTTACCTTGTCCAAAAGGCTAACGGGATCATCATCTGTTTTGAAATCCGCATTGGTCCAGATTGTGTAATAGTCGCCGAAGTCGACCACAATCCCCTCTGAACGGTATTGAGTGGCGTTGGATCCAAGTCCGTTGAAGGCAACAGTGGCAATAGCTCCGATAATAATTATCGCAACCGTTATGATGGCCTTCGTTTTCATCGCGTTTTGCGATTTATTTTCGGTATTTGAATCCCTTTTGATCCAAGAATTGTCTACCATCTCTGGTCTCACCCCATGCTTTGTTGGAAAGTATGGTTGGTTATAACGTCCAGACACTGTTATCCATCTACTTAAACAGTCGGATAATACTTCCGACCATTACTTGCCGATACATGAACTTGGAATTGGTTAATTGAATTGTAGCCAACTGTAACGTTTATGGCAAATATCAAAAAAAGTGCTCTGTCGGGCGGCAGAGCTGAGTTTTATGCCCGATTTAAGATGTTATTCAAGCACTTGCGTTCTTCTTCTTCATAAAGAAGAATGCTGCAGCTGCAATGATGACGATTACGACAACAGCGATGATGATGTAGAGCATCATGTTGCTGGATTCCCAGGAGGTGGTTGAGACCTTAGGGAGGAGAGATGCGTATCCCCAGTCACTGTGCTCGTATTTCTCCTTGTCCTTGTCGGAGAGCTTCTGATACTCGTCCTCGGTAAGGTATTTGTCGAACACGATCGCGAAGGTGGTGCTCTCTTCATAGGTGCTGGTGGACTTCCACTCTTTTCCGTCGGCGTAGTATACAGAGAAGCCGTAGTATGAGAGGGATCCCCATTCTCCATGAGTTGCATAGTCGCCTATGGATGAGAGCCATCCAGAGTCAGACATCTCGTATTTCAGTCCAGCCTTGTCAAGTCCAGCTTTCAGAGCTGCGATGTAGTTCGCCTTGCTCTTGGAGGGAGCCTCATAGCTGTCGAGCCACTTCTCGATAGGCTTGGTGTTGATGGTGTTGTCATTGAGCTGGATGTAGATGTTGTATGTTACTTTGTCTGCATCGTTGTCCTCTGTTGCGACAACAGCAAATGCAGTTGCGCAGAACATAGCGACTACTGCAACCGCCAGAACTTTCGATTTCATCTTCATTCTATCACCTAGATAAATCTAGTTAGACGTGAATTGTGTCAAATGTATTTAAGCCAGTTGGCATTAATGTCCATACTCAATCCAGTTAACACAGATTAGTGTCCTTATGGACATTTTTACAGCTTATTCGTCTTCAATAATCTCTTCGGGAGCACCAGCGAATTTCACCAGAGCGTACTGCTCCATGAAATGAAGGTTGCCTGGAAGAACGAGGGTGAACAGAGGTTCTCCGAGATCCATCTTAAGCAGATCCTGGGGATACCCTGCGAAGATCTTCTCATTGGGCGATCCGACCTGCGATGCGACGCACAGGATGGTCCTATCATCGATCAGACCCTCCTGCCACTTCTCTTCCCCTAGCATCAGCCATTCGATCGCCTCGTGTGCGGTCATGTAACGCATCTCGTCAGCGTGGATGTCGAGAAGGATCATGGTGTGCAGACCGAGCTTCTTGTTCTGCATGATGTGGTCATATGGGGATTTGGGGTGGTAGCCCTGCTCGATGAACGGCAGAGTGACCGCTCTTCCGAACTTGTAGTTCTGCAGCCCGAAGACAGTGGGGCATGCTGAGAAGATGGTGATCCCGTTGATCAGCCTTACCGGGATGCCGAGCTCCGCGGCCTGGATCCTGAGGTCGACATGGGTGGTGGCGGACATGGTGTCCCCTGCGGTAATGAACCCGACCCTCATCTCCTTGGCATCCTTGATGATGTCATCGCATTCCTCGACCTGTGCCCTGTAGAGCACCTTGATCTTCTTGCCTATGACCTCCTCCAGATCCTCTACCTTGGTGCCTATGAGGAATGATGTGTAGAATTCTGCATAGATCTTGTCGCATTCCTTCAGTGCGTTCAATGCTTTGACGGTCATTCCGTCCGTGCCGCTGAGGCCGAGTCCAACGAAGATGAGTTCGGAAGTCATCGGACTTCCAATACAATCGACTCTATAAAAGTAATCAGTGGAATCGCGTGTATCAGTTTTTGAACAATGTGCTTTTGGCTGGGCAATCGCATCTGATCGGGAATCAGGCGATATTCTTCAAATTCATGTACGCACTGGCGATGGCCACAACGGACGCGATCAGAAGAAGATACTCTCCGAAGACTATGTCTATCCCTGTCAGATCGTTGGTAGCAATCATCAAAACGATAGAGAAGAATAATAGCACCGCACCGTTGAAGATCATCCAGTATCCGAAACGGTTGTTGTATAGGTCGGGTTTGAACATGCCGATTATGGGTTCGAAGATCATGCAGATACCGAATACGAAAATGAATGTAGGTGCGTATCTGGCTAGAAGGTTGAGGATTCCGCTCCCGCTGTCGAATGCCTCCTTAAGGTCCCAAGCAGAATAATCAACACCGAAGGTCGTGAATGTGCCGCAGGCCAGGTAAAGGGAGACCACGGAGAGTGCACCTCCGGCTATCATCACAATCGTAGATATCTTCATCATTGGCTTGTCCTTCAGGCAGTTCTTCGTTCTAGATCGAAGAATAGATACAAATCGGGAATTGAAATTGCTTGATATAAAATCATAAGAACGGGGGATTACCCCCCGTAAATGGTTAGGATCACTCTTTGACCAGGGTGACTAGTGCGTCTACGGCGTAGGCGCCCTTGCCCTCGACCTGCACGATGACCGGGTTGATCTCCAGTTCGTGTATCTCGGGGTTCTCTACCGCAATGAGCGCGATCCTCTTGATCGCTTCCTTCATCGCGGGGATATCGGACTTCGCCAGACCCCTTGCTCCGGACATGAGTTTGTAGGCCTTGGTGGAAGTGATCATCTCATCGAGCTGCTCCTCGGTCATAGGCACGTGTGCCTGGGAGATCTCCCTGAGGATCTCGACGTAGATTCCTCCGAGTCCGAAGGATACGACGGGTCCGAACTGGACGTCGCGGATCATGGACAGGATGACCTCCTGGCCGGAGACCATCTGCTGGATGGAGACTCCGTCGATCTTCGCTCCGGGTACGTTCTTCGTACAGGAGTCCATGATCCTGGTGTATGCAGCCTTGGCATCATCCGCGTTCTTGACTCCGACGACGACTCCGCCCACATCGGTCTTGTGCTTGATGTCGGGGGACACGATCTTCATGACGACAGGGTATCCGATCCTGTCGCATTCTTTAGCGGCCTCATCAGCTGAGTTGACCGTGGCCTCTCCGGGAGTGGGCACTCCGTATGCCTTGAGGATCTCCTTTCCTTCTGCCTCGGAAAGTGAATCCCTTCCCTCTGCCTTTGCCTTGTCCAGGACCTTCTTGGCTGCCTCTCTTCCTCCGCCGGTTGCGGTGGGGTAGGACATGGGGGTGTGCTTCTTCTCCTTGTTGATTGTGTATGTCCTGAGGACATCCAGTGCGTGGATGGCCCTGTCGGGGGTGGGGTAAGTGGGGATTCCAGCCTCCTTGAGGTAGCTGTTCGCCTTGTCGCACTTGTGACCGCCTGCGAAGCAGACGACGAACGGTACAGGGATCTGGTCCTTGATCTCCACGATGGACTGTGCGACAGCCTCGAGGTCCGCTGTGTCGAGCGGCGATCCCATGATGACCAGTGCACCGACCTCGGGGTCGTGCGAAAGGATGTCGATAACCTCTTTGAAGTACTCGGGCTTCGCGTCTCCGCGTATGTCGATGGGGTTTGTGACTCCAGCGACCGTGGGGACCCTGGTCCTGATCTCGGCGATGGTCTCGTCCGAGAACTTGACCGCATGGACGTTCTTGGCATCGAATGCGGCATCCGCGGACATGACTCCGAGTCCACCGGCGTTGGTGATAATTCCCAATCCGCCCTTCTTCATCTGGTCGCAGCCGCTGAACACGTTGAGAACATCGAACATGTCGTCCAGGCTGCTTGCCCTGTAGACGTTGAGCTTCTTGAATATGACATTGTTGACCGCATCTGCCCCTGCCAGAGAACCTGTGTGGGACGATGCCGCGGCGGCACCGGCCTGTGTCCTTCCAGACTTGTATACGACAATGGGCTTGTCGACAGGCATGTTCTCGATAGCGGATACGAACCTGTGTCCGTTGGAGATTCCCTCGCAGTACATTCCGATGACCTTTGTGTTGGGATCCTCGGAGATCTCGGGGATGATGTCAGCCTCGTCCAGGTCGGCCTTGTTTCCGAATGTGACGAAGTTGGCGATACCGATCTTGTTGAAGTATGCCCAATCGATGATGGACGATCCTACCGCTCCCGACTGGGAGAAGATGGAGATGTGTCCCTTTCTGGGCAGCAGGTGGGCGAAGGTAGCGTTGACTCCCGCCCATGGGTTCATGTTACCGAAACAGTTCGGTCCGAAGAACTTGACATCCGCTTCTTTTGCGGCGGCCACAAGCTTCTGCTCGAGGATCTTTCCCTCCGGACTGTCCTCCTTGAATCCTGCTGTAAGGATGGTGGCGCAGTGGCAGCCGTTCTTCTTGAGGTTGGCCATCTCGTCCGGGACGAAGGCGGCCTTGATAGAGATGACCGCAAGGTCCACGGGTTCGGGTACCTCGGTGATCGATGTGTATGCTTTGAGTCCCTGAATCTCTCCACCTTTGGGGTTGACAGGGTACAGATGTCCGGTGAAACCGGCGTTGATCATGTTCTTGAGAAGCATTCCACCTAGCTTCGTTTCATCGTTGGAT
This sequence comes from Candidatus Methanomethylophilaceae archaeon, assembly GCA_045588265.1. Classification (GTDB taxonomy): domain Archaea; phylum Thermoplasmatota; class Thermoplasmata; order Methanomassiliicoccales; family Methanomethylophilaceae; genus Methanoprimaticola. Next base: position 58,207 of record JAZNDX010000025.1, read on the forward strand.
GCTCCAATGATGGCGACAGAGTTGGGTGTCAGTAGTCCTTTCATGCGTGGTAATCTATGACCTTTATTAAAATACCTTGGTAGGATACGCAACAAATCCAACGAATACTATTAAAACTTCTTCTGATTTCGTATAATCAATATAAAATTTCTACGAAATTAGTAGAATTCGTCATCCGTCTAACAAAAATAGTAAGTTTTTCAGTTTTTATTGACATATATTCGTCAATCGACGATTTACAATAACGTCACTTACAACCTGTCGAACAGTCCTTTGACCTTGTTCATTGGTTTGAAGACGGGTTCGACCAGACGTCTCGCATGGCCGATGACGTACGCCATCTGCAGCTCCTTTGTCGAATCGGGGAAGTAACCGAGGACCTTGTCCCTGCCGAACAGGTATGCGCTCATGATGATGTTCGAATGGAATCCTCTGATCCTGAGGCTTAGTCCCTTCCTTATCATCCTCTGCGAAGCCATCAGGGCATGCTGTTTGGAATCTGAGAATATGAACAGTACCTGCTGTCCCTCCCACAGTACAGGGTTGGGCTGGAGTACATCGTGGCTGTCCCTCCATTTGCCCCACTCTTTTACCATGGGAACAGTGGCTTCCTTATCCTTCAGCACATCCCATACCGTGTCCATGAAGGAATTGAGCTCATCGCCCTGCAGGACGAAGATCTCGTGCCTGTCCTTCCTGCCCTGCGTCATCGATTCGACGAGCTCCGCTAGATCCTTGTCCGAGACCATCCCTCCGTCGAACATCTTGTCCTTTTTGATAGAGGAGAACATGGTCTCATCCTCTTTCGCTCTGGGTAGGAGCTCGATAGCTCCCTTCGGGCAGCTGGAGACGCAGTGGGAGCATTCTAGGCAGTCGGTGCCCACCTCTTTGGCCTTACGGTCCTCTATCACTATGTTGTTCTTGAGGCACATCTTGGCGCATTTGCCGCATCCGACGCATTTGTCCAGATCGATCTTGAGGTGGTTCATCTGGATACCCGTTGGATTCCTAGGATAAAAACAATGGCCTCGATAGAAAGATAATTATGAATTAAAGGCGGGGCAGTAGCCCCTATTTAAATAGGTGGGCATCGAATACGAACACGTCGTTCTGGCGAAGGGGCGTGATCCGTGATCGCCATGTGCACGGAACGGCAAACAGTGGCCCTATCCCAACTTAGTTGGGCTCCCGCAGGAGTTGGTGACGTGTCGTCACAGCGATGACTGGGGGCCAACGTAGGGTCCGACACATACCCCCCGGATAAGTCAGTGCTCCGAGATCGGCGTCAACGTCGTAACCATGAAAGGGCGTGTTAGTCCGTGGGGGACACCTCACTCCATACGGTCATTCCCATTTTCTTGAGGGCATCTTGCATCTCGTTGAATTCAGGGAGTTCCTGCACGATACTCTTGGCCCTCTTTATCTTCTCACTGGGGTCGTCATCGAATCCCTCATTCACGAAGACCAGCTGCGAATACAGTGCAAAATCTATGAGTTCATCGGGGACATAGATGCAGTCCAGCCTGCGGTTCAGACACACTGTCTTCATCAGAACGCTGGATTGCCCGACGCTCTTTCCGTCCCATTGAGGTGCCCATCTGATCACAAGTTCCGGATCATACTCAATCATACCCTCTTTCACGAGTCTCTGATAGCTCTGCGTAAGGTCATGGTGGCGACCTTTGGAGTTCTTACTGACTCCAGATATTCTGGAGAGATAGAGCGGACGGTTCCTCTCGAGGAAAAACTCGCCCGTTACGTATTCGACCAGATCGTCGGAGTACGGTTCCTTGGCATGGATGCATATCCTTCTGAACACCGTCTCCGCCACTGATTCCAGGACTCTCTCCGGAGCTTCCTCTAGGTAATCGCTCAACCATATGTCGATCCACGTTCCCGTGCGTATCCAAGACACCTTGAGATTCTTCTCTGATGAGAATCCCGCTGTGACCTCATTGTAACCGTACTTTGAGCCTTCTGTTACGAAGATACGGTTCAACATCCCATCTTTATCCATTATTATTTCCTGCGTAAATCACGCAGAAGGTACACCTTCTAGATGCGAATATAAATGGAGCATACTGCGGTCAATATGACAATTCCTCGGAACCTTGGGGAATTTATAAACCGAGGTTTTGGGATTCATACCCTATGCAGGAAGATCCCAAGCAACGTGAGATTACTGATAAGATTCTGAAAGCCACTGAAGAGATGTACGGGTTCATCCCAGTTACCAATAAGGTTCTGAGCACCCGTCCAGATATCTTCGTCCCTTCGGCAGAGTTCTCTAAGTGTGTGCTGGAGAATGAGAATGGAGCGATCGAGAGGAAGTTCAGGTACCTTCTGGCGATATCGGCGGCAGCCGCTACAGGCGGGGAGCACTGCCTGAAGGTCCAGATTCAGCATGCGAAGGATGTCGGAGCTACCAAGGACGAGATCTTGGAGAGCATCATGATAGGTTCATTCATGTCCATGACCCGTTCGCAGTCCTATGCTCTCAGGGCATTCGCCGATGCCTATGATATCAAGTATTGACGGAGGATACATCCAAAAGCCAGAGTGCTGTTAAGATTAGGGTGGTAATCGACGGTTTTTCCGTTGATTCCATCCGACTCTTTTATATCCTAATCGTTGTTAGGAGGTTCGATAACTATGGTGACCATAACATCCGAGGCAGAGCAGTTCATCACCGACCTGCTCGAGAAGAACCAGAAGACTGGATACGGTATCAAGATCTACGTCGCAGGTTTCGCATGCTCAGGACCCCAGTTCGGAATGTCCTTCCAGGAGAAGGAGGCTGAGGGAGACATCATCGATGATACCGCAAAGGGTTTCAAGATGTATTACGACGATGAGACGAAGAAGGAGCTGGACGAGTGCGTTATCGAGTTCATCGATGACCCCAACTTCGGAACCGGACTCACAATCCGTAACCCCAACTTCAACGGCTGCGCCTCTTGCGGCGGCGGATGCCACTAAACATTCCAAGGGCCTCACGGCCCATCAACTTCTTTTTTCTTCATTTTAATCTGTCAAAACGTATTTGTTGGCGTTCGCCATTGTCTCCCTAATGAGTTTCGTCGTTCATCCTAACATCGCTCCGGATAAGGTTGAGGAGCGCAGCTACCAGACTAGCATGGTGAACGGCTGTTTGAGGTCCAATACTCTTCTCATTCTTCCAACAGGTCTCGGGAAAACGATAGTCGCTCTGCGTGTGGCGGCTGATTTCGTGGATCGGGGGAAGGCGATCATCCTGGCGCCCACCAAGCCCCTGTTGGACCAGCATTACGATACATTCTCTTCGCTGATGGTCGGTCACAGCGTGTGCATTCTCAGCGGCAACGTATCTCCCCAGAAGAGGGTAGACATGTTCGACCAGAACGATGTCATCGTGGCCACCCCTCAGACCGTGGCGAACGATCTCACGGAAGGCCGTTATTCCCTTGATAAAGTGTCGCTGGTCATCTTCGATGAGGCGCACAGGAGCGTGGGCGGATACGCCAACGTGACCGTGGCAGAGCATTGCAACAAGAGTATCCGCAGTATAGGTATGACTGCATCCCCGGGGGCCAATATCAACAAGATCAAGGAGGTCTGCATCAACCTTCGTATCGGAAGGATAGATGTCAGGTCAGAGGATGACCGCGACGTATCCCCGTATGTCCACGATACCTACATCATCAGATTGATGGTCAAGCTTCCCGACGACCTGGTAGCTGTGGACCACCTTCTCAAGACACAGCTCAGCCATTACGTCAGCGAACTTGTGAGCCTGAAGCTCATGAATCCCGCCAGACCTCCGACCAGAAGTCATTTCCTGGACATCCAGAGGATGCTCCAGGCAAGGCTGAACACAGGAGAGAAGACTGCCATAGTCTACAAGGGGCTGTCGCTGACGGCAAAAGGCATCAAGATATCGCATGCGATGATGCTTGCAGAGACTCAGGGAATCACTCCTCTGAAGTTATATCTGAACAAACTGGAGGAGGAGGCCGAGCAGGAGCAGGGCGGTCGTAGCGCCAAAGAGATGATCAACCGTCCGGAGTACAAGGACATGAGGAAGATCGTGGACTCCACCAATGTGGAGCATCCGAAGGTCTCCAAGACTATGTCGATCGTCAGCAAGACACTGATCGATGAACCCGATTCGAAAGTAATGGTGTTTACGCAGTACCGCGATACCTGCGATATGATGGTAAAGAAGCTATCCTCCATAAGCGGTGCCAGAGTCTCCAGGCTCATTGGTCAGGCCAAGGACGGCATGTCGCAGAAGGAGCAGGTCGAGTTGCTGGACCGTCTTCGTTCCGGCGATGTGAACGTGATCGTGGCCACATCTGTTGGCGAAGAAGGCTTGGACATCTCCAGCACCAACGCGGTGATTTTCTACGAACCCGTACCTTCGGAGATCCGTACGATCCAGAGAAGGGGCCGTACAGGCAGGAAGAATGACGGGGAAGTATATGTGCTGGTGGCCGCAGGCACCATGGATGAAGGGATAGAGGCCTCCAGCAAGAAAAAGGAGGAGACCATGAGGGAGAACCTGGAGAAGCTCAACAAAGAGCTCTCACAGGGTCATTCCTTCCTCCCGGACAATTCCCAGAGGAAACTGGACGGATTCTGAGGTCAGGCCGTACCGTTATCCTCAGGAACGTTATCCAGAATCCTCACGTCAAGCCTGTTGTACGGGGCCTCGATTCCATTCTCAGCAAGCTTCACGTAGAGCTCCTTCTTCAGATCGGACTGGATTGTAGGTTTTTTGGCGAAGTCCCTAATAGTGACGTCTAGTCTGAGTTCGATGCCCGCATCCTGAAATTCTATGAGCTTTACCACTGGTCTCTTGTATCTGTTGTAATCATGGAGGACATGTTCGTTTTCTTCCGCAATCTGGAGCACGATCTCCTCGGCCTTTTTGATATCGACATCATACGGTATCTGGAAGTTGATATAGAGCCTGTAGGCCTTGTCATACTTGCTCATGTTGACTATGGTGGCAGAAGCAACGGCGTTGTTGGGCATCGTGATGATACGGTCCTTTTCATCCCCAAGGAATTCCGTGTACATCAGTTTGACATCCTTTACGATGTGGGTGACATCGTTTATCAGAACATAATCCCCCTTGCTGAACGGTCTGGTCAGCAAGAGGATTATTCCGCTGAAGAACTGAGATAGCACGCTCTGTGCACCCAGTGTGATACCCAATGTGACGATACCGGCACTGATCAGTATCCCTGACAGGTCCATGTCGAATATGTGAAGGATCGCAGCAGCTCCGCCGATCCACAGGAAGAGCTTACCGAACATTGCGAACAGCGGCATAAGGGACAGATCTATCTTGGAATCGTCCATTTTTCCTAATTTGGTGAGCATGCTTTCCACAACGATCATATAGACCTTCCAGATGGTCAGGGCCAATGTCACGACCAAGAGTGTCATGGAGATCTTGTTCACCAAGTATATCCAATTGATATCGGCACCCAGGATCTTTAGACCTGGATCGATGAACAGAGCTATGGTCGCAATCATGACTCCCAAGGTCAGCAGTGTCTTGAATCTCTTCCTGTCCTTATCAGAGGTGGTCTCGTTGAGCATACCGGACAGGGCGGGGACGCACAGCTTTATGACGAGCAGCGCGATTATGAAGAATATCGCCAGAGTGACGATAAATGGTACGATAGGGTTATCGAAAGGCTCCGGAAGGGTATTGTCGATGATACCCAAAAATTTGTTGAAACTGCCGGAAGTATCGAAGGATGAGACGACATCGACATTGAATTTTATCGTGTGTATGCTGTATGAATCGTCTTCTAGGTTGGTTATGAAGATGTTCAAAGCTACACGAGCATCCTTGTGTGACGCCGTGACATCCTTGACGCTTATCGTGTAAGGCTGCTTGATCAAGTCTCTCTTTTGGGCGTCTCCTGCAGGCATCAACGTAAGATTCTCGATCGTCTCTCCGTGGACATCAGTGGTGCCGTCAATGGTGTAGAATGCGACATCCAATATGCTACTCGTGTAGTTTTGGACATAGACTGTTACAGTCCTTGAATGACCGTTTCCTATGGCGATGTCTATGGCATCGTCGTCACCTGTGAAGTATCCTGGGGTCGAGACCTTATAGTCTGTAGGTTCCAGAGCATCGGTCTCATTCGCAGTTCCTAGCGGCATCAGACAGGCAGCCGTCATCAGTATCGCTAAAGACAGAATGGCGGCCTTCTTTCTTGAGAAGAGATTCGTTCTATCATAATCAGAAAAATCGTTGTTCATTTGCACACCCTCCGGTCTTGCGACCCTCGTCAATCTTGCTGTAAGAGGTTTCTTCAGATTGGATCTTGACATCTATTCTGTTGTATGGGGCCTGTATGCCGTTCTCGCCCATGTATATGTACAGCGCTTTCCGTATCTTCTTCTCGCTCACATTGAAAGGCACTGTGACATCCAGTCTCATCAGTATGCCTGAATCTTGGAATTCCAGTAGCTTCAGTGCAGGAGCCTTAATCGGATCCTTGGATGTAACCTCTATCCCGTTTGCGAAGTTAATCAGTATTTCTTCGACTTTCTCCAGATCGCAGCCGTACGGCAATTGGAAGTAGACGTAAGCCCTGTAGGTATCGAATTCCTTCTCAGAGTTGGCCACGACCATTGATGCAGCCTTGTCGTTAGGTACGATATAGATGCGGTCCCTCTTGGTGCTTGTCATCTCCGTATAGAGCAACCTGACCTTCCTGACGATATACATGTGGTCGTCAACCGATATGTAATCCCCTTCCCTGTATCTTCTGGTAAGTATGATCGATACGCCGCTGAACAGTTGCGTCAATACTTGGGTGGCCCCTATGGTTATGCACAGGGCCACGAATCCGGTTCCAATCAGTGCTCCGGACACATCAAATCCAAGGATGTGGAGAATCCCTAAAGTGGCGAATGAACAGATTGTCATCATCCCGATCACAGAGAATACAGGCATCAAGGCATCGACCTCCTCATCATTCTTCCCTATACGTAACAAAGAGGTATGGACAACTGCGATGTACACTTTCCACAGAGCCGCCGCAACGATGATTGTCGCCAGTATCTTGTCTACTTTGAATACGACATATATGAGATCATGATCGGATCCCAGGATCTCAAGCCCGATATCTAAGAAGACGAGGACGGCCACCGCAGCAGAGGATGGGAAGATCAGTGCCTTCAACCTTCTCCTTCTGTCATCATCGCTCCCTTCCTCGTTCCTGAAGCAGATCCTGTACAGGATGTATCCTGCTGCTAAGCCCAGTAGTGCGAAACCGAACATGGATACGATGAAAGGTACAACGGGTGAGTTGAAGGGAGCCGGAAGGTTATTCTCGACCAAGCCGAAGAATTTGTTGTATGCCCCCGGGATGTCAAAATTCGATACAACGTTGATCTCGAAATGAATGGCGACTATGGCGTAAGAATCGTCTACGAGATCTGTAAGCATTATGTTAAGGATCAGGGATGCTCCGTCCTGCGAGGGCATGGATTCTGCTACCGATATGATGAATTCCTGTGTCACCAAACCCGGTTCCTCATCATGTACAGCAGGGATGGTGATGTTGGTCGGGGCGGAACCCATTATGTGGTCGTCAAAGGACATGACATAGAAAGATGCATCGAGGACATGGTTGGTGTAGTTCTCGATATAGATGAAGAACGAGGCGGAATTTCCGTTCCCGATGGTCGCTTTATTGATCCCAGAACTTCCCGGATTGCCGGGTATTGAGATTCTATAGTCCTGGTCGTCCAAAGCATCAATTTCGCCAACAGATGTGGGCGCGAGGCAGGCTACCAATATCACGACAATCACGACTGACGCGACCGGTAACCGTTTCATGATGAGAAATGGAGGTGGATGTTAAAAAAGGTCTGTATATTTGGACCTGCTGGAGCAATCACACAGGCACAGTCTGAACCATACTTTCGAAGATCTCAGTCCGCGATAGCGATACCTCAGTAGTAAAGAGCCCGACTGGGCTTTACCGGCAATTTTAAAAACCATGCTGTCAAAATCAGTTTTATAGCATCATTCTCATTCTTTCCGGGTCGAGCGATCATTCGGATCCTCACAGTATGGCTGAGATGATGGAGAAAAAGATCCCTTTGGGCATCGGAGACGTAAAGAAAAGATTCCCCGTCAATTTGGACAATCATCCTAAAAAGGTCCCGGTGGTGATGCAGTTCGATTCTTCGGACTGCGGAGTAGCGTGTGCTAGCAGTATCTGTGCATACTATGGGAAGGATATCGGTCTTTCCAGGATCAGGGAACTGATCAAGGCAGGCGGCCTGTATGCGGAGATGTGGAAGAATCAGGTCGGCAAGGAATGAGCACGGCTCTGCCGCTCATCTCTTCTGAGAGATGTTCGTCTGCCAGGCCATTCCAACGGATCGGTCGCTAGGTAAGCTTATTACTCCTTGCCCCAATCACGCTCGCATGTTGTATTCCGAGCTCGCCGATACGTTCGACAGACTGGAGGCCACTGGCAGCCGTCTCGAGATGACAGCGATCCTTGCTGATTTCATTCGCACCGTCGACAGATCCGAGCTCAGGAGGATCATTTATCTATCTCAGGGTAAATTGCATCCGGATTTCGTTGCCAAGGAGCTCGGCATGGCCGACAAGCTCGTCCTTAGGGCGATCTCGTTCACATCGGGCACAGCCGAATCAGTGGCTGAGGAGCTGTGGGTGAAGACGGGCGATCCCGGGGAGGTGGCCGAGAAGCTGATCTCCAAAAAGAAGCAGATGACCCTCTTCGCAGAGGAGCTCACTGTTGACAGGGTGTTCAAAGGTCTGACCGCGATCCAGGATGCTGAAGGCAAGGATTCGCAGGACAAGAAGATGAAGCTCTTGGCCAACATGCTCCATGATTCCGGTCCAATCGAGGCCAGATATCTGTGCAGAATCGTCACCGGAAGGATGAGGGTCGGCGCAGGGGACATGACGATCCTGGATGCACTTGCAGAAGCATTCGCCACAAAGGAGGACAGGCCCGCTATCGAGAGGGCATTCAACGTCACATGCGACATCGGATTCGTTGCAGAGACCATAGCGAACAGCGGGATGGATGCCATAAACAACATCAAAGTCACAATCGGCAACCCTATCAAGGTCATGCTGGCCGAGCGTCTCCCGTCAGTTTCCGAAGTCGTCGCGAAGATGGGCGGGAAATGTGCGATAGAATACAAGTATGACGGTATCAGGGTCCAGGCCCATATAGGGAAGGATTCGGTGAAACTCTATTCCAGAAGGCTCGAGAACCTCACATCGAACTTCCCCGATATTGCTGATGCACTGAGGGAGCGCTGCAAGTTCGGCGAAGCGATCATCGAGGGGGAGTGTGTGGCAGTGGATCCGGAGACCGGTTTCATGCTGCCCTTCCAGGCGGTCACCCACCGCAGGAAGAAGCACGGGATGGAAGAGGCTGTCAAGGAGGTCAGCGTCAGGATATTCATGTTCGACATCCTCTACCGTGACGGCGAGGACATGACGAACCTCCCGTATCTGGAGAGAAGGTCACAATTGGAGAGTTCCTTCGATATCGGGGACAAGGTCCAGATGACCACGATGAAGCTGGTCAACAGTCCGGAGGAGGGAGAGGACTTCTTCGCTTCTGCAGTGGCTGCCAGATGCGAGGGTATAATGGCCAAGTCCACCGCACCCGAATCTATCTACAGGGCTGGATCCAGAGGATTCCTATGGATCAAATACAAGAAGGACTACCAGCAGGCGCTGACGGATTCGTTCGATCTGTCCGTAGTCGGAGCGTTCTACGGTATGGGGAAGAGAGCCGGGAAGTACGGAGCCCTTCTCATGGCCGCATTCAACGAGGATTCAGGAAGGTTCGAGACTGTCTGCAAGCTGGGAACAGGATTCGACGATGCATTCCTGGATTCGATGCCGGAACTGCTGAACTCAGGACTTTCCGAGAGCAAGCCGAAGCTTGTGGACGCAGAGATGATCCCGGATGTTTGGTTCAATCCCACAACTGTGCTGGAGGTCGTTGCTGCCGAGATCACCCTCAGTCCTATCCATACGGCAGCTAGGGGCATCCTCAAGGAGGATGCGGGTCTGGGCATACGCTTCCCCAGATTCACCGGCCGTGTGAGGGATGACAAATCTCCGGAGCAATGTACGACAGTGGGCGAGATCATCGAGATGTATGAGATGCAGGCCCACGACTCGGATGGTCTGTCCGAGTGAACTGTCATTCTAGTGTCGTAATGTCCCTACAGAGACAGGTTCGCCCCCACAGGGACAAATCAGGATGGTACCTGAGGGACAGTTTTAAGAGCAGAAAGTGATACGAGTTTTTTGTGGTAATTGATTCGCTTTCACCGGAACAGAGAATGAAGGCGGCCGCATCTGACGATGCGGAGTCCGTACTAGAGCAGTACAACACCAGGATCGAAGGTCACTACAATGAGGAGCTGACGACCTCCCGTATCAGATACGGTGAGAACGTCGTCTCGAATCACAACACTCATGTGGTTCTGAAAAGACTGTATCATGCATTCGTAAACGTATTCATAATAGCATTAGCGGTCATAGACATCCTCTGGATGATCTTGGATCCCGACATCATTTACTTCATCATCCTTACGACATTGATCGTGGTCAGCGGTACGATGACGTTCATCCAGGAGACCCGCAGCGGTAAGGCTGCGGCGAAACTGGTGAACATGGTCACGACCATAATCACCGTTCGCCGTGAGAATGTTGAGACCGAGGTCGATTCAGTCGACCTCGTCGCAGGAGACATCCTGATCCTGGACACCGGGGACGTGGTCCCTGCTGATGTCAGGATAATCAAGTCGAACCATCTGAAGGTCGATCAGTCCGCCCTGACAGGAGAGTCGGAGGCGGCCACTAAGTATGCAGAGCCTGTGAAGTGCGAGGGAAGTATACTCGAGTGCAACAACATGGCTTTCATGGGGACCAGTGTCATGGAAGGTTCCGCAGAGGCCGTCGTCATCGCTGTCGGTGACGACACCGTCATCGGTTCCATGGCGGAGAAGCTCTCTACCAAGTCTTCAAAGACAACATACGACAAGGGAAGCAGTGCGATCGTCTCCGTGCTTCTCAAACTTATGATATTCACAGTCCCCCCGGTCTTCATCATCATGGTGATGAAGGGATTCCTCAACGCCGGGGAGTTCCTCTTCGAGGATATTATGGAGGCATTGATCTTTGCCATTACCCTGGCCATAGGTCTCATGCCAGAGATGCTCGCGACCATAGTATCGACGAATCTGGCCAAGGGTGCCATCGACATGTCCAAGAAGAGGGTTATCGTCAAGGACGTCAATGCGATCCAGAACTTTGGAGGAATGGATGTCCTCTGTTCGGATAAGACGGGTACCCTTACGGAGAACAGGATCTCCGTGGAGGCCAACAACAACATCTACGGTACCCCCAGTTCCCTGGTCGAGAAGCTCGTCTGCCTCAACAGCATGAAGCTCACCTCCGCTACAAATCAGATCGATTGGGCGATCCAGGAGCATGCTGAGAACGAATACCTCCTCGAAGAACTCGACGAATACGAGTGGGTCGGGGATATTCCGTTCGACTTCATTAGGAGGAGGGCGACGGTCATCGTCAACAAGAAGGAGGATGTAAACCTCATGGTGACGAAAGGGGCTGTGCCCGAGATCCTTGCCATATCCACCAGATATTTGGACGAGGAAGGTAACATCCGCGATCTGGACGAGGAGACAATCAACAAGATCCTCGGCCTTGTGGAATGGTACAGCAAGAAGGGAATGCGCGTCCTTGGTGTCACACACAAGTATTTCCCCGTCGGACAGACGGAGTTCAGTCCCTCGGACGAATCGGAACAGACGTTCGCTGGATTCGTCGTATTTACCGATCCTGTCAAGAGGACAGCCAAAGGAGCAATCAAGGATCTCAACGAATACGGTATCCGCGTCAAGGTCCTGACAGGCGACAATGAATATGTCACCCACTACGTCTGCGAGGCTATTGGGATCAAATGCTCCGTGAAGGACAGGGACGTATCCTCCCTGGAAGAGTTCGATCCGGAGGAGACCAAGTCGTTCATCATCACCGGTCCGCAGATCGATGAGATGGATGACGAGACTCTGAAACAGGTGGCGGAGACCAACGACGTGTTCGTCAGGCTCACCCCAGACAACAAATCTCGTATCGTCACTGCTCTGCGTGCCAACGGTCACTGTGTCGGACTCATGGGTGACGGAATCAACGATGTCCTCGCCATGAAGAATGCCGACGTGAGCATATCGGTCGATACCGGTACCGACATCGCGAAGGAGACTGCCAGCATGATCCTTCTCGAAAAGGATCTGGGCATCCTAAAGGACGGTGCCATAGAGGGAAGGAAGGTTTATGTGAACTCGATCAAGTATGTGAAGATGATCGGTTCGATCAACTTCGGATACATGTTCTCGCTTATCCTGGCAACCCTTCTATTCAACTTCGAGCCGATGGGCGCGATCATGATCCTGATCTTCAATCTGATCAACGATTTCGCCTGCCTCATCATCCCATGGGACAAGGTCGAGGACGAGTTCGTCAGGGAACCAAGGAAGTGGGATGCAATCAACCTGAAGAACGTCATGTTCCATTACGGTCCGATGTGCCCCCTGACTGATCTGATGACCTGGGCTTTCATGATCTTCGTCATCTTCGGTTCCATGTCGATGGTGGATATCGTCAACGTCGACGGTGAGATCCTCTTCAAGGCAGGGACGTATGGGGCGATATCAGATCTGATCCTGGGAAGAGAGGACCTGAGTGGAACCAACGTAGAGGCATGGTTCCAGGCGATATGGGTTATCGAGCAGTACTGGATGCAGGTCTGGGCAATCCACATCGTGCGTACCAACAAACTACCGTTCTTCCAGGCATGGTCCTGCAAGGCATTGGTGGTCTCGGCATTGGCTGCATTGGTCGTGGGAACCCTGTTGCCGTTCAGCGGAGGACTGTGGGCTGCCATTTCGGATTTCCCCATGGAGCTCTTCCAGGACGTGTTCTTCAACGACATCGCCCTCACGGCTATGATCTGGATGCCGTTCATCGCCTGCGTGTACTTCTTCGGAAGCCATCTGGTGAAGAAGCGTATGCTGAGGACGCACGGTTACTTCGCCTGTTGAACTCAAACTGCCGGGGTCTCCCCGGCATCCCTTTTTATAAGGAATGGAGATTGAACATCGATGCTCTCGCTAGAACTCAGATTCGAATATCCCGATGCGAAGACCGCTGAAACGGTGATGCAATCGCTTGATCCGGACAACGGAGGATATGTGGAATCCAGATTGGAAGGAAGCATCCTGGTCTTCAGGATGGAGGCCGAGAACGCAGGTTCCCTGAGGAACACAGCGGATGACCTTCTGGCCTGCATCAAGATAGCGGAAGAGACCATTGGAATCGGATCCCGCTAAGGTTTATATCCAAAGATTATTTGTCCAAACCTGTGGGCCCGTGGGGTAGCTTGGTATCCTTGTGGCTTCGGGAGCCATTGACTCCGGTTCAAATCCGGGCGGGCCCACCTAAATTTATGTCACTTGACATAAAAATCGCACCCACTCATATGGATGCTGGATGGTCTAACGATCCTTCAATAATCCCTATTGGAAGCGGTGTTGTGAGAGTGTGGGTCGGAGCCCTGTGAAAACTCGACCCACTCCCTCGTCTTTTAACAGGTTTAGCAACTCGTTGTTGTCGTCTCCGATAATTGCGAGTGGACCGCATGCAGGACCTTCTTGCTGCGGTAGTTGGCGTAGTATTTCTGTGTCGTCTCCACCGAGTCGTGGCCCATGCAGATGGACACGAATTCTATGGGGATGTCCCTGTCGAGCATCCTCTGACCGTAGGAACGGCGACCGTCCTTGAGGACGAAGTCCTCCCCGAGGATGTTGGCCACGGTCATCTTGAATCTGCTCATCGACTGCTGGGATACGAACTCCTTCTTGCCTGTGAGCGGCGGGAACACGGCGTTGCTGGTCCTGCCCAGTCTCTCGAGTTTCCCGGAGCGCATCTTAAGGTACTTCTCGATGATGTCGCTGACGCCGTCGTTCAGTGGTGCGTCGCGGGGCTTCCCCCATTTGTTCTCGCCCTTGACATGGGTTATGTGTATGTACGGTTCGGGTTCGAGATGATGCAGGGCCGAGAGCTCAAGGAGCTTCGACTCCTGGGGCCTGCAGCCTGCGGCGCATCCGAGGATGATCGCGACGCATCCCTCGAGGACAGCCCAGCTGTCGGTCTCCCTGGCAAGGGCATAGACTTTCTCTATGGTCTCGTCCGGAAGAGGATCGAGCTTGCCGTTGTAGCTCTTGGGCTTCCTCCTGCCGGCTATCGCCTTGTAGACGCGCATCTCGCTGTTCTTCACGTAGTCCATCAGATCCCCGATGAAACCGAGATCCTTGCAGATGGTGGAATCCTTGATCCCCTTGCTGCGCCTGAATGAAACGTACGTCTCGATATCCTCGGCGGTGAGGTTCTTCGCAGCGCAGGACTTGATCTTGCCGTCCCTGTAGAGGGCATAGAATATGTCCGAGAACTGGAAGAGCTTGCGCCTCTTCTCGTCGTATGTCGATCCTGTGAAGTTGTCCTTGGTGGCCGCAAGGTAGTTCTCCACATCTATGCGGAACTGGTTCCTGGCCATCAGGGCACCTCCTTCTGGTTGTTGGTCTGTCCGTTCGCTGTACCTTCCGATATTGCACGGTATCCCGAAGCAGTCTGGCTGCCGGTACGTCCGGGATCTGTGCCGTGGCATCCTGCCACCGATCTCTTTGTGGTCATGTTTGACTCCTTTCCGGTTTTTCGGGCTGTGCCCCGACCCCGGAATGGTCGGATGCGACCCTCTCAGGCCGCATCTGATTCACAGAAAGATTGTGTCATATTTAATATGTTGTTTGACTTAAATGATATATTGAACAATTATGAACATTGATGACAGAACATAACAATGCGGGCTTACGACAGATTAAAATTGGCGATTGATAATCCATTCATTATGATAAGAGCGACCATGAAGGTCAAGACCGTCAAGAAGCTGATCAACATCCCAGACGACCTGGTAGTCAGGATGGACGTCCTGGCCAACGGCTATTACCCCACCAGATCGGATTTCCTTTCGCATGCCACCATATCGTTTATACGCAACAGGATGAACCTGAACAGAGTGAGTCTGGTAACGAATCAGGACAAGTGCAGCGGAGAGGAACTTGTCAACAGGATATTCGAGGAATCGGAGTCAGGCATCAGGGAACTGAAGAAGGACCTTCTGCCCAAATACAGTTCGAGAGATGTGACGCCCATCACGCTGTACATCACCGAGAAGCAGCTGGAGACCATCCTGATATGCTTCATCACAGAATACGGGGAGCTGAGGAACCTTCAGGAATTCGTAAGACTGGCGGCGGCGTTCTATGTGAGGGAGCTGGAGCAGGAGTATGAGATACTCAGTCTGGTCAACAACGAGAAGATCGATGAGATCTACATGATCGATCACGAAACATGATCGTTTCCTTTCATGAAGGTCGGGATGCGGCGATATACAGATATGGGTGCAATATGCCCCTGTCAGCAGCGGCAGGGGAAGCAGGCATGAATGTGCCTGAGATCGAATCATCACTCTTCCTGGCGTGTCCCTCCACCCTTCATTCACTCGCGCAGACATATCGTCCTTTCCATTCTGTGAATGTAAAGAAACGTATTGCTGCGCTTCGAACAGCCATTCCGGGTTTCGAACAGCCCAGGAATGAGTTGAGATGTTCATAAAAGAATATCAGGACAACAAGATAAACTCCTTAAGAAACAACTTCGAAACCGATTACAGGATCTTAATCGGAGAAGTTTTGATCGAGAGATTGAATGTTGATGACCTCGTCGAGATCATCGAGTACGGATGGGACCGCTGGGATCTCCAGAGGATGCTGGACGAGAGGGATTATCAAGGAATCGCATTCCTTGCGGCATGGATACGCGAGTGCGGGAACGGACACCTCGGATTCATGGTCGAGGACGATCCGTACGTGTACCCTCTGGACGAGGACGGCAACTATACCGAAGAAGGCCTTGCGAGGTGTTGCTGATGCAGGATTGGCAGATCGCTGTCCTGAACAGCGAGAACCTCAGGATCGACCAGGACCAGTTCACCGGATACAGGCTGGTCATCAGGAAGACCGATGCGGAGCACAGGATGGGAATCCCCGCGATCGTAGCGACCGTGAGGAAGTCGAAGAGGAAGCCGGTCATCATGTGTCCGGACGAACCCTTCAGAGGGATGTTCGCTGACAGGAAGGAAGTGCTCGACATCCTCATGGTCACTCCCGAGTACGAGGAATACACCGTATGGATGGCCGAGGCCAAGATGAACGGGGTGATCTGATGGGGAACAGAGCCGTCATCACCACCGAGGAGAACTTCGAGAAGATGTCCGGACTCGGGATATACCTGCACTGGAACGGAGGAAGGGACTCCGTCCAGGGATTCCTTGAGTACTGCAGGCTGAGAGCCTTCAGGAGACCGGAGAACGACGACTACGGATGGGCGAGGCTTGCTCAGGTGATCTCGAACTTCATGGGAGCCGACGGGACATCAATAGGCATCAACAACGTCAAGTGTCTGGACATGCAGAACGGCGACAACGGGGTCTACCTGATGAAGGACTGGAAGATCGTCGGAAGGAGGTTCTACGACTCCGACTGGGAGCAGAACGAGTACGGGCTGCAGGAATTCCTCCACTACCTAGATGAAACCCAACCCGTCAGCCAGCAGCTGGGGAAAGACATGATCGACTGCCTCCTGTACCATGGCAAGGTCATCTCCGACGTCTCATGGAACTACAGCTACGAGATGAACAAGAGGGCCGAAGAGGGCAAGATGGTGGAGGGATTCCACGTGGGAAGATACTACTCCAGCAATGTCAAGGATTCCAAGTCCTACATGAAGGTGGTCGACAAGACCACGATGGAGGTCATCATGGAGATCGACGGAGAGGAGAGGAAGCTCCCGAAGTTCAAATGGAGGGACGGATCTGAATCCACGATAGTCATGAACGACTGCGGAAGGGAACTGGCCGTCAGCTCCGCTAACGAGGTGATAGCATGAGCCTCTTTGAAACTGGACCCGTGGTCATGACCTGCGGGATAAGGGGCCTTATCATGGACGATCCGCTGGTCTCCGAAAAGATCGACGAGTGCCTGGAACGCCATAAGAATGGCGACTGGGGAGACCTCTGCGACGATGACAAGGAGATGAACGACGAGTCCATCAGGGCCGAGAAGGAAGGCGGATACGGCGACAGCCTGTTCAGCAAGTACGACAACGACTTCGGCCCGATATACATCATCACCGAATGCGACAGATCTGTGACCACAATTCTCCTTGCAGAGGAGTACTGAGACCAAACAGGGGCCGAAAGGCCCCATTTACAAGGTGATCAAGATGGTTGTCGCAAAGCAAATGACGATGTTCGCGTTCGATGACGACCCCGTTTCCAAGGAACCTATCTGGTTGGAGGATTACGACGGTGGAAAGAAGACCGTCTACAGAATGGACGCAGAGGCTATCGTGGAAGATCTGAACAAGATGCCGTCAGGAAAAGGCTCATGGCTGAGATGCCTGGAGGTCGATCATTCACGTTCATACGAGGAACAGTTCAAGGACTGGGATGCATGCATCTGGTTGCAGAGAGGGATCGGAATGAAGAAGATGGTCAGAAGCAACGGGGATGTGAAGGATTGCATCGATCCGCACCCATACAAATGGCATTACATGAACGGGAAACAGATCCGTCCATGGAAATATGAACCTCTGAAAGAGGCTTGGATTGATGATAGAACGCTGCATATCAAGCTAGAATCCGGAGAATACCTGGCCGACATCCTGCCGAACTCGATGATAGAGAGATACGATCTGCATCCGTACAGACCATCATACGACCTAGAGCATTTTGCTATAGAATGCTACAGGCATAGACTTCCAAGAGAGATGATGAACTGGAGAGAGCACTACATGTACGGGACACCCTGCCTGAGGCCATTCAGCAGGAACATTTCGCATGAGGATGCGAAGAAGATAGACCTCATGGGAAACATACCCGGGTCGATGGTCCGCAACGAAGAATTCGACCAGATATGCGAATGTGCCGAGAAGATAGGAATCCAGCTGCAATTGAGCTATGATGTACCGCCGTTGATGAATCTTGCATTGTATCCTGTGGAGGAAACATGTAAGACGTGTCTCAAAAGGAGATCTAAGAATAGGAATAAGGATTCTGAGTGCTGGAAGAACAACGGCCAGATGTGCTGCAGCAGCTACATGTGGGACAGAAAGTCGCCTGCAAAAAAGTCGGTTAAAACATCGAAAAAAGTATCGTATGACGATGCTGAAGAGGAATACGATGATGAATTCAATTGATTATCTTTCCACCATTCTCGTTGATCTCGTCGATGGCCAATCTGATACGGGGCCAAACATCGTTACCAAAGACGTCGTTGACGCTGCCGATGTTCCTGAAAGGCTGCTGGAGAAGAACTGATAGGTCGTCTATTATCCCATTCTCGACCAAATGGTCCACGATTGCCTTGATGAAAACACGCTGGCGATCCGTGACATCGATCCCTTCAAGGTATTTATCGAAGGCTTGGTTGGCAGCTGTCCGATCGAGTTTGACGACCTCCCTGACAAGGGTCTGCAAGGGTTTGAGATTGTAGGCGGCCTTGTATTCTTCAAGGGTACCAACTTCCTGCCAGAATATGCGCTGAAGCTCCTCGATGTCATCTTGATTCAAAGGCTCGTTCATGTGCAGCTTTATTATGACGGGATTATCCGCATTGTTATGGAGATACTGCTCGGCACGAGTGCGATAATCGGCAAGACCTCCATCATCCTTTATGGAGTCAGAAACTTCCTGCTGAATAATGGAATCATCAATATTGGTCTCATATTTCTTCTCAGACTTATCGAGATATTGGATAAGGCCTCTCAATTCGGAACGAATTATTTCCATGAGAGGAATATCGGCCTGCTTTACAATATCGGTATTGACTATACGCTGGAGAAGATCTATCTTTTCGCGGATCTCCGGGCGGGAGGCGATACGCAACAGCAGACGAATTTTCTTCTTCAGATCGGATTCGAAGGCAGAATATGACTTCTGCAATAACTTCAAAGCTTCGATATTATGGATCAGTGAATCGAATCTCAATGCATCGATCTGACCTTCATAAGGCAATATGTGCGGAGCTACATGTTCTTTCAGATCGGAGAGATCGACCTTAGAGAGCGCTTGAGAGTGTCCGGTTTCGAGAATCTATCGATATACCGGAGATCCATCTTGACCAGGGGACTAAGGCCAGCCGAATCATTCTATAGCCGATATCTATGACAAAGGTATTGGATTACGACAGTGAATGGTTGAAAGAACAGGTACATTGCGCCGTGGAGGCATTCCTGCTTTCATAGAGGAATGAGATAGCTAAATGCATCTCGGAGATGCTGATGGATCAGATATTGTGCTCCGGGTGCGATGAGCTATCGAAGGATGGATCCTCGGGTGACGCATGCTTGCGCATAAAGGTGGAGATACAGGACATTCGGGAATGCTACATGTCCCTGTTCGACAACAAGATTTGACGTTAGCGAATTCCTGGAAAGCAAGCCGGAAGTCGTAAGCGAGCTTGGCCAATTCGTGACCTTTCGGCGTAAGACGGATGTCGAAGCTGAGCCGGGGTTCGAGCACCACATTCTTCGTCACTATCCCTAAGCTCTCGAGGTGATCGACGATCTTCACGATCGTCTTGTAGAAGTTGATGACCTCGTGCAGGTCGGTCATGTGGCAGCCGTCGTGTTCGTACAGATAGGACAGAACGTCGACGTAAAAGGGGTCGGAAGCGATGGACTTGTAGGTCTGCTCTACCTTGCTCATGCATCCAAATACAAAACAGATGTTCTTTGCTTTATCATTTGTATACACAAGTATACTTGTAGATACAATCTAATAAATACTATGATTTTGTTTTTTAGTTCCAGTAAACGGACGCTTCTATCCGTGATGTCCCGACATCTAGGCTGGAGAGTCCGGACGAAAGAGGAAAGCTAGAATTGAAAGAAAAGGGGGATGATGTATGCACAGAATACTTGAAAGTGCGCTCCATTCTCGGATGAATGGAGCTTATGAGCACATGGATATGAGGCCAGATATCCTGTCGCGTCCTATTTCCAGCAGGAGATTAGGAACGCCTTTAATGTGTGTTAGGGCCATCCCAGCCAGGAAGGTGCCCTTATCCGAAGATGCAGGATATCTTGAGAATCACGCTATGTTGGGAGGGATGGGATGTTGAAAGATAGATCTATGATATTCGCGATCGTCCTGGTGGCGATTATTTTCGGAGGCTCGGCTGTGATATCCGATATGCCGGGGCCGAGTGATGCGGAAGCCTCGGACATATCATACACATACGAGGGTACGACATTGACGATATCCTCCGCGGCCGGAGGAGCCATGCCTGACTATACAGCAGGTAATGCGCCCTGGTACTCTGAGGCGGCGGCTACCTGCAAAGCCATCGTGATCAAAACATCCGATGACGGGGAGTCCTATGGGGACATCACCTCGATCGGTGATTATGCGTTCTACGGATTCACCGCTTTGACCACATTCTATGTCGATCAATATATCACGGATATAGGCGACGCTGCATTCGCAGGGTGTACAGCCTTGACCAAGTTCACCCTGAATCTGGGCAACAGGAATTTCGCCATCGATCATTTCGATAAAACAGAGAAAGACGGAGGCGTGCTCTATTCGGCCTCATCGGGAATGCCCCTGAGGTTGATACAGTATCCGCTGGCACAGACTGGAACAACCTATACGGTCCTGAGCGGTACTTCGGAGATCGGAGTGATGGCCTTCAAAGGCGAGACGGATCTGACATCTTTGACACTCCCTCAAACGATGTTGAGATATGAGAAGGAGGCCTTCTCGGGATGCAGCAAAATAACCAGTCTCGATCTCAAAAATCCACAATCCATCGACATCTCCGCTTTCGATGGCATGTCAAAACTGCAGTCCGTCTCTGTGGACGAAGGCAACCAGTATTATGAGACCGAAGCAGGAGTCCTTCTCACAAATATGGCCAGGGAACCGAGCGGGACGGAGTATAAGACATTGATCTTCGCCCCGAAGAACCTATTAGGTCAGGCACAGAGAGGTTCTGACTATGTCTTCCTAACCCCGTTCGGAACTGAGGTCATCGGTGAGGGAGCATTCTCCGGATGCAGAATTACCGGCGTCTATCTGACTGCTGGGCTGATATATATCGAGGATAGGGCATTTGAGAGCTGTACGAAACTGACCGATGTGTACATACCCAATACGGTGGTTGGAGTCGGAGCCTCGGCGTTCGAAGGCTGCACTGCCCTCAAAGCGGCTTACATACCCGCTATAACCTATAGCGGCGGCAACGAGTTCAAGGGGTGCACCAGCCTTGCGGTCGTTTACACACAAGCACCGTCTGGAACGGATTTGTCGAAAACCAGGGTGGCATCAACTTTCTCGATTAGGGACAATACTCTTCCGGAAACCTGGTCCAGTACTTCAAGGTACATATCTAGTACTGAACAGCTCCCGACAATGTGGAAGACATGGGAACTTAATGCGACTGGTTGGTCAGGATATTCGAATCTCGCAGATGCTACATCACTCAAGACCGAATGCGTGTACTATAGACCCGCCTTGGACACTTCGGCCAGGGAATATACCTGGTATGATACGTGTACAGATGGTACATATAAATCTGTGAAAGAAACGGTCACTGGATACGCGGATCTTTGGTATCATAAACTCGTCCATTACACCCCTACTGATAATGAATGGGATCCTGATACTGGGAAAAAGGATACGTCTGATCCGTCGAAGAATACCATGAAGTTCGGCTATGAAGGACAGGGGGCCATCTGGCTGACCACCAGATATACGGCGACTGAACTGATGCACAGATCCAGTGATACTGGATATAAGGGGAATTGGGGAGTTGCTTCCAATGCGCCAGTACAAATCATACCCTATGGAATACAGAAAGTGTCGAGGAATATGCTCTATGCTTATGGATCACCTGCAATTCATCTCCCAGATAATGTGGAACTGACCCAAGGAATCTACCCTTTGGATACGCTGTACCTGGTGGTCCCTGGAGCCAACGATGTGGTGCCGGAGCTCAACAGCTACACCACGTCCACCATATATTACCTTCACAAAAATCCGGAGAACAATAAAATCATCGAGAGGGACGGCAGATTCTTCGATCTCAATGGTAAAGCATATGGATTCTCGCTCAATACAGCTGATGTTAAAGCCCAGATCGTGCCTTTGCCGGATGAGACTCAACGGGAATATAGTCTTATTACCTTCTTACAACAAGCTTCAGATTATCTAGCTCTACCTGAGTTTAGTAACTATATAACCTATGCCTTACAGGATGTCGCGGCACGGGACCTATACTTGCCGTGCCCCTACTTCCCGAATAGCGCCCAGTGTGTCACCCCCACGAAAGAGCGGTATTTCATCGAATTCGGTAGCGATGCGTCATACAGAGGATCTGACACCAGTTACATACTTTGGGCTAGAGGCGATCAAAGCTATGAGGATAACAATACCGATGCTTTCGTAACCAACATCGAAGATTGTCCCCTGTACAGATTTGACTGGGTCTTCCAGAACTGGAACGTGGGCTCTGACGGATATAAGACGACTGTCAACAAGACATTCGCCAAGTACAGTGACCTCACGGGATTGGATGAGTTCCCCGACCCCGTCGTGAAGATCAATTTCAGATATGCCGACCCAAGTCAGGGATTGTCTGAGATCGCTCCGGAACCCGGCCATCTGTATGCGGATGTATCGAAGGTCAAGCATATAGGCAGGATCACGGACACGATCACATACATCATCGTCGGCGACACGCTCATAGTCCACGGTACAGGCGAGATCCCGGACTACGACAAGAACACGAAGGTCCCCGACTGGCGCCAGTATCTGAACGTGACTTCCGGAACAGACGTCGTCAAGCATATCCATGTATGCGAAGGAATCACGTCCATCGGTGCCTATGCGTTCTATAACACGGCCAACAAGGTCACCGGCATCCAGCTCCCGAGAGGTCTGGATTCGATAGGTGCTAATGCATTCAGCGGGACCGCGATCAGATTGCAATACATCCCTAATTCCGTCACTGACCTGGATCCGACTGCTTTCGATGGCTGTGCAAGTCTGAGAGGTATCGAGTGCCACACCAATGCCGTGTATTCGACAGATGACCGCTGCGTATACAGCAAAGACTATACCAAACTAATCCTGGTCCCGCAAGCGAAATCGTCACTGGCTGTGAATGGCCTTACCAGGACCGTGGACGCTAACGCCGCGAAGGGCACTTCGCTCACCAGCTTGAATCTGGTGAACGTTACGGCTGTCGGCAATTCCGCCTTCTCTGGGACGAAGTTGAAAGAGGTCACGATCACAGGGAATTTCACGCTCGGTACAGGAGTATTCGAAGGCTGCACAGATATAGAGATGATAAACATCACAGCCTCAAAGAATATCGAGATACCTGCCGATACTTTCAAAGGATGTACTGGACTCGTAAAGCTGGATCTATCCAAGGCCTCGGATAAGATCGCCATAACTTTCGGCTCGGGCTGTCTACCCGCCCTCATACTGTATGAGGGCGGAGTTACCCCTGTCGATATCAGAGAAGGCGTCTACACGGATATAAAGCCGGGAAAGACATACTACACGTCTACACTCGACCTGGATGATTGCGGTCCGTTGCAGACCCTCAAGTATATGATAGACGGAGACACCCTCAGAATCTATTTCATATCAGGGGCCGGAACCATGTACGATTACTCGGAAACTCCGGCACCATGGAGCCCCATCGCAGGTCAGATCAAATACGTCGTAGTCGGCGACGGTACAAAGACCATAGGCGCTAACGCCTTCCAGTCGTTGGGAATATCGAGCGTGACCCTGCCTAATTCATGTATACAGGTAGGAAATCAGGCATTCAAAGGCTGCACTTCGCTCGTGAATGCCGACCTCGGTGGCGTCACAACCTTCGGTACCGATCTCTTCGATGGAGATTCCGCGCTGAAGTCGGTAACGATCGGGGCCGACGCAACAGCCATCCCGTCAGGGGCCTTCGGGACCTGCTCCGCTCTCGATTCCATGGTCATCTTGGGAGATTCCGGAGAGGTGTCAATGAAAGGGGACACCCTCACAGGGACCTGGTGGAAGAATGCCAAGAGCACAGTCGAAGGGAACGTCGTATTCGACGGAAGCTCTTCGACGGACCGTGCGATGGCGAAAGGCTCGGTCTACACAAGTGCCACCGCCGGATGGGAAGACATAAGCGAAGGTGTCGAAGGCACCGTCGTATACAAGGTCATATCGGGCGGTATCCTGTTCATCAGGGGCACAAGCGCCACTATTTCAGACAATGTCATGGAATCCTTCACCGAATCCGGACCCGGGATAGAAGATTGGGCCGAGGTCGGGGATGTCCGTTTCGTGGATGTCGGAACTATCGGGGATTATGCCTTCAAGGCCCTGCCGATCACTTCGGTGGATCTTACGGGTGTGATCTCCATAGGCGAAGGAGCGTTCCAGAACACCAATTCCCTCGGACCTGTAGAGATCCCCGCCACGGTGACATCGATTGGAAACAAGGCTTTCGAGGGATCAGGAATCTCTACGGTTGAGTTGGGCCACTTATCAACAGATACGGTAACCATCGGGCAGAACGCATTCGCAGACTGCGATTCACTGACGGGTATCACCATCCCTTCAGCAATCACATCCATAGGATCTGGAGCATTCTCTGACACAGCCAAGTTGAGCGAGTTCATGATTTATACCGAGAATCTCACGAGCATCGGAGCAGGGATCTTCAGCGGCAACCCGAATACGATCTCTATCTACGTGGACAGGGAACCGACCCTTGGGGGATCGTACTACTCCTACTCCAACGGAGTGAACTATCTTCGCGACAACGATTGGTATCCGATCGTTAACGAGGCCACGTTCGCAGATTTCCTGACCGGAACCCAGGTAGACAAAGGAACCTACGGACAGCTCATGGTCGATATCGCTTACGATACCCAGATCACCGTTGACACCACGGGAACTCCGATCGGTGAGACCGGATGCTACAAATCGCTGGAGATGAACGGCATGGTCGTCAAATCGGAGCAGAGTGCATTGTTCTCCAACCCGACGAAATTGCAGCTGACGGATGCTACCATCGGTGAGAACATGTCCCTTGCGACCACGGAGAACAAGAGATACTTCCTGCATTCCGGAACTTGGGGAGAAGGAACGACATCCAAATACACCGCATACACGAACGGAGGTGCGTTCATCCAGGACGATATCCTCTCGGATTACCAGATGGGAGAGGACAATCTGGCATACAACATGGCCAGAGCGATCGTCGAGCTGGAGTACTACGAGAAGGACTATACCGGATCGGCCATCGAACCAGGCGTGACTACGCTCACATTGGACGATCTGAACATGCTCCAGACAACACCGCATGATTACACGGCGTACTACACTGTCGCTTACCCGACGAACCCCGAGGCCATCCTGCCCGGTCTGTACTATGTGACGATAACATCGGTGACGGACGGCACATTGGATCAGAAGGTAGCGTACACAATCACCAAGGTCATAACGATCACATTGGTGGACGGAACATCCGAGATATCGACGACGGTCAAGATGCCAGAGATCATCATGATCCCCTCGGCGCAGACCCCTGATGGGGCGAAGTTCCTGGGATGGTATGATGCGCCTCAGGACGATCCGGAGACCGTAGGCGAGTTGGTGTGCAGAGCGATGACCTACTACCAGCCTACTGACGATATCACACTGTATGCATGGTACAAGCTCGTTGAATACGCGACCATTACCACAACATACATGGTGGATGACCAAACTGTGTCGGATCTTGATGATTATGGTACGTTCAGGACACAGACGCAGGTGGACACGGAAGGGTTTACATATCTCATTGCAAGGCCTATCGCAGGATATAGTGTCAAGCTTTCGGCAATAGGGAGCGATCCTACCACCGGGGCGTTCGTCGAGCCGATAGCCGAAGGCATCTACAGATTGGTGCCCACAGGCGAGAGCGAGATCGATCTGACATTCTCCGTATACATCGCACACGAGGGGATCGGAGAGTTCAGGATCCTCGCTCTGACCGATGGCAACAAAGGAGCTGTGGTGCAGCTGACCTCCGCTACCGATGCAGGACTCATGGATGACAGCGCTCTGACGCTGAAAGGTGTATACTACACCGATAAGTCGGACGGAATCCGCGCATACGGCGCCATCGACATCGCCTACGACGGCGACAGTATCGACGGCAAGACGGATGTCAGCTGGAATCCCGTTCTCACCGGCGACAAGGGGATCTACATGGTGTTCGCACAGTACACCTATACGCTGAACGGGACGAACACGGTCACATGTCCGATCATGTACGGCGACACCATGAAGCTCACAGAAATGGAGACGCCATGAATTGGATCACGCTCACCTGATTTGATGAGATAAAACACAAAACATTCCGCTTACCTGTTAGGCGGAGCCTTAGCCGGCAAGGCCGGTTCTTCCAAACTTCTTGATAAAAAAAAGGAGAAACGAGAAAATGAAGACAAAAATACTCGCCGTTCTGGCGGTACTAGCGATGGCATTCGCGGGCGTCGCGGTCATCACAGAGGCTCAGCAGAACGACGCGGCTGGAATCACAGGAGATTACCAGCCGGTAGCCTATGCTAAAGATACGACAGCCGCCGCAGCAACAGATTACCTTGGACTCAGGGCCATCCTCTACGAGGACAAGGTGCTTATGCTCGATACGACTGATGTGAAACTCAAAGACAGCTCCACCAAGTATTATGACGGAGCTTCGCTCTTCACCGTGACGATGGTTCCTGAAGACGGAGCACCCGCTACGGCCGCTGTAGTTGATCAGGTCCCCTCTCAAAACGGGAGGATCTATCTCGACCTTGATGGCATAAAGGACAACTCCGCTACACCTATTGCGCTCCTTACAGAGGGTACACTCACCGTCACCCTTAAGGCATATGGAAACACCGCAGAGCTCGGAACGGTCGCTATAGCGGTTCCCGATACTCTTTCACAAGAGAATGGAATCACCTTGAAGACCAACCATACCGATGGATGGACAGACGCTAACAAACCCGAGACAGCTATCACATACGTGAATCCTCTCCTTTATGCAGGAAGCAGGAACGTCGACTATGTGATGGATGACACTGCCAAAAACGCTTCAAACGTTACCATCTTTAAGGACCCCAATGGACTGTATAACCTGAAGGGCTGGGGTCTCAACTTCGAGGGAGATGTGGTCATCTATCCCGATGCGAACCTGACTGTAGAGGAGATAATCTACAAGGTTGCAGACTACAGAGCTGCGAAATCTTTGGCAGCGATCGACTTCACCGAGACGATCACTCTTTACGCGATGTATGATAAGACCAGCTACGCATTGACCGTACAGGATCAGGCGAATGCCGATGATACTAAATGGACATTTGTTTCCTCGGATGCAACCTTGAGGCTTGGTGCGGTTAAGACAGGAGACGTAGTTGCATCGGCATCGATCACTTCTAACGTGACCTCAGACAGTTTTGCTCTGCTCAAGATCGCTCAGAATACGACACTCGGACAGTATGTCTATAAGTTCGACGGAACCGATGGAAAAGTTGAGAAATACGACAGGACTAATCAGACCTGGGGTCCTGCGGCATTGAATACTGACTACAAGGTCAAGACGATCGCCAACGGTATCTATCAGATCACGGAGGTCAAATCCGACCTTAGATTCACCGTCAAAGCAGTCAGCACTGATGCGGCATCAACCACTGCCTACAACTTCGCTATCGACGACATCAAGAACCCTGTAACATCTGGACATGCAAATGGAACGGTGGAGCTGTCTCTGGATCTCTATGATTATACGATTGACAGTGCGCAGCATTACATCACATTGGACGGTACATATTACAGATCTGTTGGCGACAATGTAAGGATATACGGAAACATCGACAGTCTGGATAGTACAAAGAAGACGTGGGCATCATACATAGATCTCTATGATGCCGACGATACCGATGGAGTTCTGTCCCTGACAACGACCAATTCCGTGTACGATCTCAGCCTGACGCTTGCTGATGATTACAGCATCTACGCGGCACAGGGTCTCTGGCATCAGAAAGATGCTGTAGCAGATCCTGCTGCTGACGCAGTAGAGCTGACCACGCCCTGGTCCCTGTACAAGGCCTGAAACCTGAGAGGATGATGAAATGGACAAGAGAACGGTCATCCCCCTCATCCTCCTGACCATGGTGGTTCTGATGCCCATCGGCTCCGCTGATGCGGTGTCGGAGCACCTCGGAGGGGAAGGACACGGGGACGGGATAGATGTCGTGTATTCCTCTGGAGAGGAATGCATAGCAACGGTCAAGCTCGCAAAGCTGCCCCTGGGGGATGTCGTCCTGTCCTTCATCTCCTTAGCTGACGGCCAGTCCGTCGGCCCAATAGAGGCTTCAAGGACAATCAACGTGTACTTGGAGCCTCTCACCGCTGGCCTCCACACGGTCCTCGTGACCATGCACGAGACTGGAGAGGTGATAGCCGAGTGCGAAATGGATGTTTACAATGCCTTGAGCGTGAGATACTCCGCCGAGGGCGGTACCGGATATATGCCGCCCTCAGAGGTCAGGAGCGGATCCGCTGTCGTGCTCGCCAACAACTCGTTCACTCCCCCTGCAGGGAAGAGCTTCCTGTACTGGCAGATCGACGGTGCATCCTATCAACCCGGTTCGGCCATAACAGTCACCAAGGACGTGGAAGTGAAGGCCGTATGGAGCGATGCGGTATACAAGATAACATTCTCTCCCGGGGAGGGTACGGGGTCTATGAATCCCATCAACCTCTCCGCAGGAGAGAAGCTCACCCTCCCCTTATCCTCATTTACCCCTCCGGACGGCAAGTCCTTCTCGGGATGGAAGATCGAGGACAAGATATACAAGGCAGGCGACATCATAGTAATCGGCTCAGACATGCAATTTACCGCACAGTATTCCTCTGGAACCGACATGACCATAATCATAGCAATAAGCGCAGCCATTGTGGTAGCTCTGCTGATAGTCGTGATCATCCTGATGAGGAGGAAATCATAATCCCTAATGGGGATGGTCCTTCGGGCCATCCCCTTTTCCATGGAGATCTTAACATGAGATGTCCGCGTATGCTCCTAACCATCCCCATACTGGTCCTGATATGCTGTTCCGCAGGGGTATCAGAGCAATCTGATGCCGCCGTGATTATCGGGATAGGATACGATGACTCCAGCCCATCTGGAAACTACGACATGGATGCCGTGTACTATAACGACGGTACGCTGTTCATGACCTTCGCCTTCACTGGGGCGGATGAGGAGTCCAGCGAGATAGGTCATTCCATCCAGATGGTCGTGAAGAAGGACGGTGCCGTCATCGGCGGGCTGTCGATGATGAGGATGGACGAGTCTATCGGGGTAGAGGGATTCTATCCCGGGATACTTCCCGAAGGGATTTACGTCATCGACATAAATAACCCGTCGACGGAGCTAATCGTGAGGTGCGGACTCATTGTTGGCGATATAGTCACCGTCACATTCACACAACCGACTACTGGACAGATCTCCGCGGAATCGCTGATGGTGCCCAAGGGTACGGTCATGTCAGCGGACGGTACATCTTTATCATTCACCTACCGCGGCGAGTTCATCGACACAGTCACCGCCACACCCCCTACGGGTTATCTAATGAAAGGATGGTACGTTGGCAGTTCCATGATTACAACCAAGACTCTGACATCGGACGTAACTGTCCATGTGGAATGGAAGCCGAAGACTGTTACCATTTCATTCGATGCCAACGGAGGTACCGGAACGATGGATCCCGTGCAGGTGGTGCCGGGCACGGAATACAAGCTTCCGGCCAGCAGGTTCACGCCGCCCTCGGGCATGGTATTTAAGTCTTGGACGGTCGGCGGGAAATCATATTCCCCCGGGAACACCATCGTCGTGGAAACGGATACTGTCGTCCGTGCGGTCTGGGAGGGCAGTCCGACCCCTCCGGGCCCGGAACCTTCCACACATACCTTCACTTTATCCTTCGATGCCAACGGCGGTACGGGGGCGCCGGAGACGATGAAGAAGACCACCACATCCTCCACATACAGTTTCACGATACCGGCCGACATACCTGTGCGCTCAGGATACGATTTCAAAGGCTGGAGCGATCTCGGGACGGTATTCCAGCCCGGATCGTCGATAACCCTTTCCGAAACGTTCCCCTCGAAGACCCTTGTCGCGGTATGGGAGGAATCCGGTGCGCCCGACATCGACCACTTCGACATGGGAGTGGACCACGTCTCCGCTCCCCAGGGGTCGTCATTCCCGATACCGTTCGACGTCGAGCCTCCCGAGGCCGCACCGTGGATCGAATGGAGGTCGTCGGACGAATCGGTGGCCACCGTGGACCACGGAGTGGTCACGGCAGTGAACGAAGG
>JAZNDX010000026.1:0-191810 GCA_045588265.1 Candidatus Methanomethylophilaceae archaeon
GCCCGGAATCGATATTCAAGGACGACCCTACGGACAATGCGATCATCAACGCGATGTATCACAGCATACCGCCGATCATAAAGACGTGCGAGATACTGTTCGTAACGTTGCTACTGTTCGTCGGCCTCGAGGTGTTCAAGAACAGGTTCATCAAAGCCGACACCCACTTCCAGACAGCGCTCAGGCTGATCATCAGCTTCATCAGATACGCGCTGTTCATCGTAGCCGTGATCTGGATCCTCTCCTCATGGGGAGTGGACACACAGGCGTTGCTGGTCAGCGCAGGTATCTTGGGATTGGTCATAGGTCTCGGAGCCCAGTCTCTGATAGCCGATATCATCGCAGGTATGTTCATCGTATTCGACGGACAGTACAAGGTAGGCGATTTCATCGTCGTCGACGGATGGAGAGGCTCCGTTATGGAGATCGGGATCCGTACCACCAAGATCATGGACGAGGGCGGCAACATCAAGTACATCAACAACAACACGATCAAGGCCGTCGTCAACCAGAGTCAGGAATTATCTGTTGTCAAGTGCGAGCTCGGAATCTATTACGATGAGAACCTGGAGAACGTCGAGCTGAAGATCAAGGAATACCTTCCAAGGATCAAGGACAAGATCCCGTACATAGTCGACGGACCTTATTACAAGGGAGTCCAGGCAATGGCGGACAGCTATGTCACACTGCTTTTCCTTGCCAAGTGCGAGGAGGTCGACTTCTATCCTGCCAAGAGGGCTCTCAACAGGGAGATCTACAGGATGGCCAACGAGATGAACATCCCGATCCCGTACCCACAGATCGTGGTCAACCAGCCCATGCCTGAAGGGACATTCGCTGACAGCAAGACCGTCTTCAGGGAGAAGGTCGAGGCTACCGCGTTCGTGTACGGACAGTCTTTCGAATCCGAGGGAATGGAAGCGGAGAACACCAACTGAAACCATAAACAACTCATATCAGCCGGTCCCGGGTCTTCCCGGGGCCGGTACACTCTTTCTTACAGTTTACTCTGACAGTGTAACCTCGGTAACAAAGAATCCACATTATTGAACTTGACTTGGACAGTTGACTTTGCCTCTTTAGCCGCTTTTTGATGGATCAGCCGGATCCGCCCTCAAAATATGCTCATCAGATCTAACTATCCGGAATGACTGTACGGCGGTTGTTTCTGGCATTTCCGAAGAATTCGAAAAAATGAGGTCATTGGACAGTTGCCGATTTGTCAGGTCTTCATCCTCGCCTGAAATGTAAAAAGGGACCCGATTGCACTTGACATTCTATGAAGGATGTCCATCTTCGGCGGTTTTCAGCGTGAATCGCACGAATGATCGTCCTCCGTCCTTCCGTATCGGTCAGAACTGTCCATTGAAGCAGATTCCCGAAGACCGTCCTTTCAGAGTTGCCGCAATCGATTCCCTGTCTTCTTGAAATACATGCATTCTGCGAGCGCTGATTCGAATCGTGGTGATTCTGTTAGTGAAGACTAAAACCAACGGCGCGGGTATTCTGTCCCATAACTTGATCTGGCTATCTGGGTGCTTTTCCGATTCCTATTTAGAGGCTACAGGCAACGCGGATTCTTTTTCGGAGATTGTGAGGATGTCTTCGTATATTTTAAATCTTAGAATATATATTCAACAGTATAACTGTTGAATTATAATTCTAAAATTCGAAAGTATGAAGGAATGATCGGAACAGGGACCGACAACAGCCGAAGAAAAAGGTCCCCCGTCGCGACACCACTCGCACGGAGGCGGCCACTCGGGAGTAGACCGAATGACATTCAAGGGATGCTCGAGCGGTAATAAAAAGAACCGCTCGGATGGGAAGCAGCCCAGACCTCCTACGGAGTCGGAGGTCCGGGCCAACAACGAGTCTAGCGTGAAGACGGCCGAACTGCTGACGGATGTGAGCCCCTGGATAGGGTGCATACGTTCGGAACTGGATGAGATGAACAGGGGCAAGACAGGAAGGCCGTTCGAATACTGCGACACGATGATCCTCTGGATAATGCTGCTGTGCGGATACTACGACCTGACATTCAGGAAGGCCGCCGGCATGGCCAAGGGGATATTGAAGCCGTATGCGATCAAGGCTCCGGGAAGGTCCACGATTCAGAGGAGGGCGGAGGAGTACTGTATGTGGCTGGTCCTCGGGGCTCCGCCCGAGGACAGCCGCATACTGGCCAGGTATGTGAGCGCACATGTGGCCGAACGCGTCAGGCGGGTGGCCGTGGACTCCACCGGCCTCAACCTTACTCAGACGACCCTGTGGAGGAAGAACAAATGGACCGTCGGTCCAAAGTACAGGGGATGGCTGAAGCTCCATGCTCTTACCGACATCGACACAGGGGAGATACTGGCCTGGATACTGACAGAGGAGCAGTTCGGGGACAGCCCCGGGATGGATTACCTGTACGAGATGGTGTTCTCCGCGGGACACAGATTCTCCTGCCTGTATGCCGACGCGGCATACGACAAGGTGGAACGCTGGATGAGGCTGGAAAAGGATGGAGTGGATTTCAAGACGAAATTCAAAACGGATACGAGGCCCGTGGATCACGGAAGCGCGTCCAGAGGACGCGCGACCAGACTGTGGAAGAAGCACAGGGACGATTGGGCGGAGGCATCAGGATTCGGGATGAGGTGGAAGATCGAGTGCACATTCTCGGACCTGAAGAGGATCATCACCGAGTTCATCTCTGCCAGAACGACGAACGGAATGGTGAGGCAGGTGCTTTCGATGGTGTCCGCGTTCAATGTGCACAAGAGGATACGCGCGGACATCCTGGGAACGACCGGCAACGGGGTATTCGTTGCGGAGATATGATTATGGGACAGAGTACGGCGCGGGAATACCATTATATTATGATGAGAGGACTCATCCGACGATGTGCTATAAAGTCGTGAAGATGAGGATCGAGCCCAATTCCTCTCAGAGGAAGGTGATAGACGATACGATCGATTACAACAGGTACGTCTTCAATTTCCTGATAACCGCCAATAAGCTGTTCTTCAGGAAGCACAACAGGTTGTTATCCGAGTTCGAGATGAACAATCTATGCACGATATTGAGGAAGAGATGGTCATGTTTTCGCGTCATGCACAGCATGACGCATAACGATGTATCGAGGAGGGTTCACCAGGCATGTGGGAAATGCATGGACAATGCCGTTGGCAAAAAGAGGAGGGCCGTTGCCAAAGGAACGATGGCCGAAAGCGACCCCGTTCCCATGACCTGGCCGAGGTACAGGAACCATAACAGATACGATTCGTATGCTCATCTCAGCAACAGGGACTTCGGCATCGTTGAATCGACGAATGGGAACGGGAAGATGGTGAGAAGGCTCAAGCTCGGAAAGGTCAAAGGTACCGTAAGATGCTACAACCAGGGCACACCGGTAACCGGAATCCCGAAGACCTGTATCGTAACCAGGAAGGACATGGGGACGCACACGGAATACTACGCTTGCATCTCCTATGAGATCGCGGAGTCCGAGCAGAGGCATCCCGATAATCCCAAGGCCGTCGGCATCGACCTCGGCATAAGGCACATCGCAGCGACATCGGAAGGAAAGCTGTACGACCATCAGAACGACATGAGAGAGGATCTCAGGAAACTGAAGAAACTCGGCAACAGGCTGTCCTTGGACAGCCATGACCATTCTAAGAGAAGGAGATCCCTGAGCAGGCTGAAGCACCATCACAAGAGGATGGTGAACAAGAGGAAGGAGAACATCGAACATATCTCGAAAGAGATAGTAAACGATCACGGCATCGTCGTGATGGAAAGACTGAAGGTGAAGAAGCTGTGGAACAGGTCGTTATCGAAGAGCATGACCCGCGGCTTCGTCAACAGCTCCCTGGGAATGCTGAGAAGAAGGATCTCCGACAAGGCAGAATGCGCCGGCGTGAGGGTCATCGAGGTCGACCCCAGAGGGACATCGCAGACATGCTCCCAATGCGGGGAGCATGTGGGGAAGACATTGAACACTAGCATCCATAGATGCCCCGCATGCGGATACACCGCGGACAGGGACATCAACGCGGCGATCAACATCCTCCTCAGGGGGTTGTCTGGCAACCCCGTTCCCGCAAGGGACGAATCGCCTGCCGCATGAGCGGACAGGCACGTACCTGGGCGGTCTATTCTGTCATTCAGACAGGATCGAACTGTCCAAGTCAAGTTGAATTCAAAAAGATTGACATGAAAAAAAAATGCGGCCGAAGCCGCAGAGTTTGATTTCAACGAACTACCAGAACAGGGCACTTCGCATATTGGACGACAGATTTCGAGACACTTCCCATGAGCTTGGAAAGACCGGTGCGCCCCAGGGATCCGCATATCAGCAGATCGTAATCGCCTGAGAGATCCTTGAGCACGTCACACGGTTTACCGGGCAATGCTTTGACAGTACACTCCACGCCCTCGGCGCTTGCCAGTGATTCTACCAGATCGAACGCCTCCTTCGCTGCTTTGTCCGCTATCTCCTGCCTCTCAGAAAAGCTTACATCACCTCCGAATGCGTTGGGCTTCAATTCGGTCCCGACCATAACGTAGACCGCAGTTATCTTGGAACCCATCTTGGATGCGAGGGCGATCGCCTCCCTCACCGCAGCCTTGTTCTGTTCACTCCCATCCACAGCCAATAGAATATTACTGTACATTCCTACCACCAAATTATGTATTTCAATATTATAATATATAAAGTATTCATAAATTTTCAAAAATGATTAAATAAAATAACTATGAAAAATTATCAGGCCAGATGTGTGTTAAGATTGGATGGATCAACATCCATTTTGTAGAAACTCTAAAATACTGAATCAATTCGAGCCAGATTTCCGGAAGGGACAGAAGCCTGTTGAGAGAAAAGATGGGGGCGTAAACCCCGCATTTATCGCATCAGCTCCTGTTGAACCTGAGCACTATTATCACTGCCATGAACGCGATGATGAGCACGATGATGCACAGCAGTATGGTCGTGATCGTCCACTCGGACTTCTGCTCCGGACTCGGCTCCGGAGGAACAGGATTCACTTCGGTGCCTGCGACATTATAGATCACGGTCTCGCCTAAGCCTTCGACCTCGACACAATCGTCTCCGCCGAATGTGAACTCCATTCCCGGCAATATGGTCCCGTTCTCGTCGTACAGGTATGCATTGTCCGCGTTGTATCCCGACACCGGTTCGACGGATACAGTGTGGGTTCCTGCGATGACATTCCTCATGTAGAACTTGTTCTCGCTGAATCCGGTGTATGCGAGTATGCCGTCTATGTAGACCGCCTTGATCGAGGCGTCGGTCTTTATCATGACAGCGTAGATGTTGTAGTCCAGGACGAAACGCACAAGATCCACCTCACGGAGGTCCAGAGAGTCGCTTTCGTAGACGACCTTGTTCTTGTTGTCGTACTTCGCAACTTCCTTCCCGCTGTCATCTATGATCTTCGTTACATTGCAATCGATGAACACTGGGATCAGACCATCCATGCTGAACCTGCCGCTGCCGTATACGGTCACCCATAAGGCATCCTCGCCAAAGATGTCCAAGAATCCCATGTCCTCGATTATCGATCTGTCTATGGTGCTGCTGGGAACGGCAGTGATGTATCTGTCGTCTGAGACGATTACATTGCCTGCCAGGACTGCTGAATCTGCAAGCTGGGGTGCGGTGTATCCCTTGCCGTAGTACGCGTATGCGCCTGCGGGGTTGTCGTAATGGTCGAGCAGCGCCGATTCGCTGAACACGTCATCCTTCGCTATGCCGAGGAAGATGTTCCCTTCCACGTACAGGCTGCCGGCCGCTGCCTGATCGTCCTTCTCCAAAGCTGCCAAGGTACCGAGCGCTTCGATGTCCGAGATCACGGTCAGCTTCGAAGCGTTGCCCACTGTTAGAGAGCCCGTTACAAAGACGATTCCAGCATTGTTGCTGGTGGGTTCGTCTGCGACCGTGTTCTCTATGTGGTTCTTCTTTCCGGTCACGGTCGTGTCGCCCAGGAATTCTATCGCGGGATAGCGGGGATCGGCATTGCAGTTGCCCCATCCGATGGTAGCATCGTTCATACCGGTCACTCCGTTGAACTGTATGGAGTAGTTTCCTGATGCACTGTCCGTGACCGGTCCGTTCATGAAGACGCCTTCATCTCCCATGCTGTAGATGCGGACGTCCTTCCTGTCTGCGTATGCACCGCTGATGACGATGGAGCCTTTCTCGTTGGCGAACGTTGCATCGATGGATTTGCCGGGAAGTGCGACGGCGGTCGCGTTGTCCAGTGTTATGGCCCCTGCCTTGATATCCTTCTTGAAGGTGACCTCTGCGGGTTCTTCCTCGGTTCCCTTTACGGTCAGGTCGCCGAGCACTGCCTCTCCTTCCACGTTTATCTTGCTCTCGTCCGCACTGTCGATGGCCTCCTGGATATTGTCCAGGGATGTGATGACAAAGTACGTGACCTCCTCTCCTCTGGGATCCAGTGTCGTCTCGTAGTAGCTGATGCCTAAGGGAGTGTACCATCTGTCCGCAGTCTGGACGGTACCCTCGTCCTTGAGGTATCCGTTGACCGTGATGGAGATGGTGTCCTCGTTCTCCGCTATGAAGTAGAAGTCCCCGACTATGAGGGTTCCGTTGATCGTGAGGTTGGAACCGATGGCGGCGAAGATGCCTCCGTTCGCCGTGACATCGAGGGTGACACCCTCAGGGATTGTCATCCTGCTGTCCTTGAGTACATAATAACCTGTCAATGCGATGTAATCGCCGCTCTTGGCCTCATCCAATGCGACGTTGAGAGATTGGAACGTGACCGAATAGTCCGACTCCTTCTTGACATCGGCAGAGACGATCTGCTCGTCTATGTCGTAGGAATTCTCCACGAAGAGCGTTCCGTTCTTCAGCAATATCTCCTTGACATCGAGCGAAGCTGCCTCGCTGATGGTGATGACGGGGCGTGCCGATGAGGAACCGATTGTGATGGTTACATTATCACTCCTGCCCTGGATCGACATGCCCGCGGGGATGGTCAAATCCTTGGTGAGGATGGTGGTCCCGGTCTCGACCGACAGGATGCCCGCTTCGTATGCCTCGGTTATCGCTGTCTCGAGGTTGGTGTAGACCACGCTGTCAGCAGTGATGTAGACCGCGGCGGTGTAGTTGCATCCGCTGAGCACGGAGTTGTAATCCACTGCCCTTCCGGTGACCGTCATGGAGAGCCTGCTTCCGTTGTCGGTCGGGCTCACCCTCGTGTCCTTGCTGATCGTGAGTGTTCCTGATACGGAGAGCGTTGCCTTTGTCTGCAGGGTCTTTGCAATGTTTCCGAATGCCATGACCAGATCCTTGGGGGTGGTGAACTGACCCTTAACCGAGGATGATCCCTCTATGCGCATGGTGACTGTTCCTGTCGAACCGTTCTCAAGGGAGTATGCGATGTTGCCCTGCATATCGACTGATCCCGAACCGGAGAATGTCACGTTGCGTACGGTGAATGCCGGAGCGGTTCCCGTCAGTTCCGCTGAGAGGGTGACTCCGCTGTTGGTCCCGGTCTTCATCCAGAGTTTGTTCTCGCCAATCATCTTGACGGACTGTACTTGGACAGAGCCGCCTTTCATATCTATGATCAGCCCCTTGTACACGTCATCCGTGCCGCTGACGCATACCTCCGCACCGTTGAGGATGAGCTTTCCGCTGTTGCCGATGGTGGTCGGCTGGGTGACCTTCCCTCCGAAGGTCATCGTTCCGCTGTTGGTGAAACCGCTCAGCGAGACGGTGTCGTTCTTGGAGATGTTCATCACCCCTTTGTTGACGAACTCCTTGACGGTCGCATACACACCGAACGTGGGTGCCGACCTGTCGCTGTAGCTCTTCGCATAGAAATTGATTGTACCGTTGTTGATGAACTGACCGTCGTTGACGAACAGTCCAGAATCGGTCGCGGTTCCTGCCTTCACGGTGATCTGTCCGTTGTTGATGACACGTGAGAACTGTCCGCTCTGAGTGAATCTGGCGTTGTCCTCTATCGTGAGGTTTACGCCCTGATTGATGATTAGTGTACCGTTGACTGTGAATGATTCGGTAACATTCGTATCATCCACGAGGATGAAGACCTGATCGATGTTGATCATGCCGGTCGCTATGCCTCCCTTGACCCTTGCGGTCTCGCTTATTGCGGATGTATCGACGATTCCTGCGAATACGTTGGCACCGTCAGTGAGCTTGATGATTGTGCCCGAAACCGGGTAACCGGCCCAGAGATTCAGATTCTCGAGGACGATAGTGCCTGACTTCGAACCAATGACTGTCAGATCTTTCTCGCCCAATTCAGTGTGACCGATGAGTCCTGTCTTGACAACGAGGGTTCCGTTTACCTCCATCTTAGTGTCTTTCACAAAGGTGGCCTTATTGTCAATCGTCAGAGTGGTTCCGCTACCGACAGTGAACTTATCTGTTCCCAAATCGATC
This sequence comes from Candidatus Methanomethylophilaceae archaeon, assembly GCA_045588265.1. Taxonomy (GTDB): domain Archaea; phylum Thermoplasmatota; class Thermoplasmata; order Methanomassiliicoccales; family Methanomethylophilaceae; genus Methanoprimaticola. The sequence continues at coordinate 8,453 of JAZNDX010000026.1, forward strand.
ATTCCGCTGAACGTCATGCTCCCCGACCTGATCCCTCCTGACAGGGAGATGCTTCCTGCCGCAGTCCCTGCTTTGATCTCCATCGAACTGCCACTGACCGCCACTGAACTCGCTTTGACGGTAGCACCATCTGCCTTGACCGTGACCGAACCTTCCTTCAATATCACGGAGTTACCGCCGCCGACCGAGACTGTTCCTGCATCGTAGCCTTTCGGATAGTATGTATAAGTGTACTTGGAATCGGTGAAGCTTTTGATCAACATCCCGTAATTCATACCGGGGATGGTCTCGGGATCCGTACTGCTGACTACGGTCAGGTACTGCCCGTTTGCGATGTGGACATTGCTGCTTGAGGCTCCGTCTGCGATGGTCGGATTCTTTGCGAAGTCCTTGTCGACGCTTATGGTTGCTTTGCCTGAACCGTCGGAGTGCGTGAACTTGGTCCCGTCATACTTCACATTGTAGCTGATCTTGGCCGCCTCGTATACGAGCGACATGCCGCTGGAAGCAGCGAATTTGAATTTGGTGGAAATGTATTCCTGTTTCCCGTCGAATATCGCTGAAGTTTGCGTGCCCTCTTGTTTGAAGGCCTGATCCCCTGCCACGGTAACGATCGTGACCTCTTTACCGCTTGCAGGCTCTACCCTGAAGTCCAGCTCCAGCACTTTTCCGTTCTGTACATAGAACGTGAAGTTCTTGGTCTGCTGCTTGATCTTCACAGTGGCATCCTCGGCCACATAGAATTTCAGATCGCCCGTGACCAGCTCTTCGACTGAAGCGTCGATCACCTTGGGAATCGGAATCGTCTTGCTGTCGTCCCCGTATACGATAATCGCATCGCTGTCATCTGAAGACTCGAAAACTGTGAGGACAGCAAAAGCCACTGCTATCAAGGCCAGGATCGAGAATATCTTCATCCCACTTATCTTCATTCAACACACCCATCTGGAAACTCCCGCGAGACCGTGTCCCTTGAGAGCCCTCTACGTTTTTCTAAATAACGCGCGCATTAATAATAAGGTTGAGGGAAGACAGTCGGAATTTTCATAAGGCATTACAGCGCCCAAAGTCGGATAAGATGAGTGCTCCAGACGGGATTCGAACCCGTGTGTCAGCCTCGAAAGGGCTGAATGATTGGCCGCTACACTACTGGAGCCTAAAGGAGACCATCGCAAACTCCTTTATAACGATTATCATCGGTTCATTCTCTCTTGCAAGGGGCGTCATCCGACAGATATCCCGAGAAGAATCCCGTCAGCGGCCTGAACTCGAAATACCTATCGTAGATTCCAGAAATGATCCTAGAGACGAAGTAACCTGTGATACATGCCGAGATCAGGGTGCCTATACCGATGTCCACGATGCCTCCCAGGAATAGGATCCCGATGGCAGCGGATGCGACCATGCAGAAGATGTCAAATGCCGTCTTGAACACCTTGTATTTGATCCGGAACGTCAGCACAACATCCCTTATGAACAGGTCACAGGGAAGCAGCGGGATGTAGCACCTCATGAAGAACGCAACACCGAAGAACAGCAGGATATGCGCGATGACCAGATACAGCAGGCTGAGCTCGAAGTTCACCGGGATGCCCGCCAGAAGATCCTTCATCATGTTCAGGAAGAACCCGAAGAGGATGCATTCCGCCGCAGATATGACATACCCCATGCCCGGTTTGCGGGTGATGGCCATCGCAATGAACAGAAGGATTGCCTGATAGATGATGTTCCAAGTCCCGAAATCGAATACCGGGGCCACATAACTTATCATCAGCGGGATCGAGGCCATGACGGTCACTCCGTATCCGCTGCGTATGAACAGGCAAACGGAGAAGGAGACGAGTATCATCCCTGCTAAGAGCGCCAATTCGCATGGGATCACCGTCTTCCTGCCTTCCATAGGACTCGCAAACATGGCCTATGATATTAAAGGGGCGGAGCATCCCCGTTCATGGTAGGACACTGCGAAATCCGCAATCGCTTCATCAACCATACACTTTTATAAACCTCTATTATAGGGAAATAATGGAAGGATTGAAATGGGCGACAATGAACCGCTTGAAATGCCTGATGAGGACGTAACACGTGTACGTCTGCCCAACATCAAGGAAGCAGAAATGTTCGGGATAGCGGATCAGCTGCTCGGAGCCTCCAAGATCAAAGTCATGTGCGAGGACGGAGTATCCCGCGTAGGACGCATCCCAGGAAAGATCAAGAAGAGGATGTGGATCAGGGAAGGCGACCTGCTGATCATATCCGTATGGGATTTCCAGCCTGACAAATGCGACGTCAGGTTCAGATACACGAAGACACAGGCCGTCAACCTCAGCAAGAGGGGCAAGATCCCCAAGAACCTGGACATTTTCTGATCTGGAGACTTGCAAATGTCCTCATATGAGGAGGCATACGCGTACCTTGAGCGTCGCGTAGATGCCCTGAAGACCAATAAGACCGGCGACGAGAAGGAGACCGAGGCCGAGGTCTTCGACAAGAAGACCCTGATGACTATCTACGAGTTCATGAAGGATGGTTACATCGACTCCGTCCACTACCCCATCTCCACCGGCAAGGAAGGCAACGTTTTCTACGCCACCGACGAGGAGGATGAGCCCATGGCCCTGAAGATTTTCAGGACGTCCACGTCCACCTTCAAGAGGGTGGCCAAATACGTGGAGGGCGACCCCAGATTCAAAGGCGTCACCGGCAACCGCTGGAAGCTCATATACGCATGGGTCAACAAGGAGTTCAAGAACCTGGACAGGTACATGCAGGCCGGCATACCCGTGCCCGAACCCATCACGTTCGCCCAGAACTGCCTGCTGATGGAGTACATCGGCGACGAGACAGGTCCGGCACCCCAGCTCAAGGATGTGGTCCTCGAGGATCCCGACGAGACCTACGAACAGGTATTGTCCTTCATCATCGACGGATGGCAGGAGGCCCACCTCGTCCACGGGGACCTGAGCGAATACAACATCCTCATGATGGACGGCGAACCGATCATGATCGATGTGGGCCAGGCTATGACAAAGGACCATTACAATGCAAAGGAACTCCTCGAGAGGGACATCCACAACATAAACAGCTTCTTCAAGAGAAGGGACGCGGACGTCTGGACGGACGCCGAGGTCCTGGAAGAGACACTCAACGATAACGGAGATGAAGAGGAATGAGATCCATAAGGATACCCCAGGACAGGGTCGGAACACTCATCGGAAAGAACGGGGAGACCAAGAAGGTGCTCCAGGATATATCCGGAATCAAGATCGATATCGACACGGAAGAGGGAGAGGTCATCATCCACGATGACGGAGAACTGGAGGATCCCCTCATGCCGCTCAAGCTTATGGACATCGTGAAGGCCGTAGGCAGGGGATTCAACCCCGACAAGGCCATGAGGCTCTTCGACGATGACGAGTACTTGGAGATCATAGATGTGAAGGAGGCCATCGGAGACCGCTCCAGCCAGATGCCCCGCGTCAGGGGACGTCTCATCGGAAAGAAAGGAAAGACCCGCAAGCTGATCGAGGAACTGACTGGATGCGACATGGTAATCTACGGCAACACGGTCGGACTCATCGGCAACTCCGTGAGCCTGCCTGTTGCGAAGCATGCATGCGAACTGCTTATCAACGGCAGCGAGCACGCCACCGTCTACCACTATCTGGAAAGCCAGCGCCCCATGCTCAGGATCACCGAGATGGGATTCGACCTCTGAGGCGGTAAGATGGTAGATTGGATAGCCGGCAACATCGAGACAGCCAAAGTACTGGCCGAATCAGGCCTGTGCGACCACTGCCTCGGGCGCATGTTCGGCAAGCTCGGAACGGGTATGACCAACGACCTCCGCGGAAGGATGATCCGCGATGCTCTGAAGGAACAGGGCATCGACGCACCCGCAGAGGAATTCTGTCCTCTGTGCGAGAACGTCTTCGACATGCTCGACAGGTTCGCCGAGGCGGCAGCGGAGAGGATCAACGAGGTCGACACCGACAACTTCCTCATAGGCACGAGGGTGGAGCCCGAGGTGACCGAGAGGGAGAAGGAGATCAAGGAGAAGTACACCCTCGAGAACGCTGAGACGATAAAGGCAGAACTCAACCGCGAGATCGGAAAGCTGGCACTTCCCATGATCCACCGTCCTGTGGAGTTCAAGAACCCCCAGGTCGTAGCACTCGTCGACACCCGTTTCGCTGATGTCACTTTGGACATCGCACCCGTGTTCATCGCGGGACGCTACAACAAGTACAGTAGGGAGATCCCCCAGACCATATGGCCTTGCAGGGTCTGCCACGGAAAGGGCTGCGACCACTGCCACGGAGCGGGGAAGATGTACCCCACATCCGTTCAGGAGATCATCGGGGACATCGCACTCGAGATGGCCCAGGGCCAGGAACATTTCTTCCACGGCATGGGCAGAGAGGATATCGATGCATGCATGCTCGGTGACGGAAGGCCCTTCGTACTCGAGATAAGTCAGCCGAAGCACAGGTACATTGACCTGGATGAGCTCGAGCGCAGGGCCAATCAGACTGATCTGGCTGCATTCAACAGCCTCAAGTTCGTACAGCGCGAAGCGGTGGAGCGTTACAAGGCCGCAGCCTCTGATAAAGTATATCACGTGCACGTTAAAGCAGAGGGCAAAATTAATAAAGAGGAGTTAGTTAAGGTTGCCCTATCGTTCAAGGACGTCAATATAGACCAGAGGACTCCTCGCAGGGTCGAGCACAGACGTGCGGACCTGGTGAGGAAGAGAAAGATCCACTGGTGCCAGGCGGAATGGGTTTCCGACGACTCCTTCGATCTCGAACTCGAGACCGATTCGGGGACGTATGTGAAGGAATTCGTGTCCGGCGACGAGGGCAGGAGCGTACCGAGCTTCTCTGAGAGGCTCGGGATACAATGCAAAGTCGAGACCCTCGATGTATTGGCGATCAAATTCGAAGAACACTGAAGGGATAAGCAATGCAGGCATCCAGCGGAACAAGGACAAAGACCCGCAACAAACTGAAGAAGTCAGTCAGGGCACGCGGGCTCTCACCCATCACGAAAGGTTTCCAGACCTTCGAGGCAGGAGAGAAAGTCAACATCATAATCGACCCCAGCGTACACAAGGGAATGCCCTTCTCCAGATTCCACGGACTCACCGGAGTCATCGTCGGAGAGAGGGGAGCAGCGTACGAAGTCTCCGTCAAGGACGGAAACAAGACCAAGATGGTCGTCGCACGCCCCGAGCACCTGGTAAGGAACATCGACAACTGAAGGTATCAAAATGACTGAGCGCTACGTCACATTGGCAGAAGTAAGGGATCTCCTGGAGGAGGTCGCTGAGAGCAGGAAAGGCACAGCCGGAGAGCTCGAGGACGAGGATGTCCTCCTCGCATCGCAGAAAGCAGCATTGGACCATGCGCAGAAAGTCTCAAACATCTCCCTCGAGGACGCTAACAAGATCATCGAAGAGGTTAGCCAAATCGAGGATGTTACGGATGCCATTGCTGTGAAGATCGCGGATATCCTCCCCAAGTACCCGGAGGATGTCCGTGCTATCTTCTCCAAGGAGAGGATCACTCTCAGCAATGACCAGATAAACCAGATCATCGAGATCGTTGGTAAGTACATCTGATTGGGGTGGTTTTCCCATGGAAGAATTCGCTTACATACTTGATTATCTGCCTCAGGGTGCACCGACTTCTGGATTCGGTAAGAAGGAGCCCATATGCTACGCACTCGGTTCCGAGGAGTTCAAACTCTTCGAGCTGATCGCGAAGCCCAATGCCCCCGTCACCGTAGGAGAGAAGACGTTCATCGGAAAGGATTCCGAGACCCAAAAGCGTGACATCATCGATCACGTGAAGAGGAGGATCACATTCAACGACCTCACCAGCAATGCGATCTCAGAGCTTGAGTTCGCGGTCACCGACATCGTCATGTCCAACCAGGCGAGGTTCATCGACTTCATCAACAAGGCCGAGGCAATCAGCATGCGCAAGCACTCGCTGGAGGAGCTCCCCGGACTGGGAAAGAAATCAATGAACATCATCCTGGACGAGAGGAAGAAAGGCCTCTTCAAGGACTTCGAGGACCTCGCTACCAGAACAGGTATCAAGTCCCCCGAGAAGCTCGTCGTGGCGCGTATCCTGCTGGAGATCGAAGACGCTGACAGGAAGCACTACCTCTTCGTGCAGAGATGAACGATACCGGCAGACTCATAGCCGATACGGGCATCGTTCCCAAGAAGAGCAAGGGACAGAATTTCCTCATAGACGACCGTGTGGCTGACAGGCACATCGGGTACGCCGACATCAAAAGGACGGACAGGGTCCTGGAGGTCGGCCCGGGCCTCGGCATTCTGACCAAGAGGCTGATCGAGGTCTCAGACGATGTCACCTGCATCGAGATCGACGACATCCTGGCGGAATACATCACGAAGACCTACGGGGATTCTTTGAAGCTCATCCACGCGGATGCCGTGAAGGAGCCTTTCCCGGATTTCGACGTCTTCGTCAGCAATCTCCCGTACAGCGTATCGACACCGATCATCTTCAAGCTCCTGGAGTACGACTTCAGGACCGCCGTCGTCATGGTCCAGAAGGAATTCGCGGACCGTATGGTGGCGGTGGTGGGCAGCCCTGATTATTCCCGTCTCACCGTCAACCTCTATTACAGGTCTACCTGCGAGGTCATGGAGACCGTTCCCGCATCAAGATTCAACCCCAGGCCCAAGGTGGATTCCGCACTCGTCAGGATCACTCCCAGGGAACCTCCGTTCAAGGTACTCGACGAGAAGACGTTCTTCAAGGTCGTCGAGGTCACCTTCAACCACCGCAGGAAGAAGATAGGTACCTCCCTGAAATCGGCCCGCATGATGGAATCGGGCGACGATGTGCCCTATATCGACGACAGGGTGGAGAGGCTCAGGCCTGAACAGATCGGCGAGATTGCCGATGCCGTGTTCAGGCTGAAGCACTGAGCCCTCACTTCTTCTTGACCCCGTCACCGTATATGGTGGTCCAATCGTTCTTCATGGAGATAGGCACCCAATCGTTCTCCTCGCACAGCTTGTACATCTTGTTCGCCGCATCCATATTGCCGTACTCCCTCTCGAGGTCGTCGCAGCACAGCATGAACGCCATTGCCTTGTACTTGTTGTCAAAGAGGGCATAATTGGCCATACTGGAATCCGAAGAGGAGTTGCCGAATGCGAGCACGGGCTGCTTGCCGATCTCCTGCACTATGGTAACGATCTTGTTGAAATTCAGAGTCTTGATGACATGCTCTCCGCCGTATATGATCTCGTCATCTTCCTGATAGACGTATTTCGAACCGTCCTTGTCCTGACCAGTCGCCACCAGCAGCTTATCCGATCCCTTGATCTGGTCGTTAGGCAGCTGAATGGGAGAATCGTCCAGCAGTGCACGTACTGTGAGCCTATCCGTACCGCTGATGACGTATACCGTGAAATCGTTCTCCTGGAGTGCATCCACCATCTGGAGCATCGGTTTGAAGAACGCATCACCGCGGAGCATTCCGATGTATCCGGGTGACGGATTCTTTGCATAGTCTTTGACATACTTGTCCATCTCTTCCAGGGTCAGGCCTTTGAAAGCCATCGCCCTTGCTGTCTCCAACCTGTCGTCAAGGACTCCGGGTGACGGTGCGGCCTGCTGGTCCAAGGCCACCTGCCTTTCGAATTCCGATGCCTTGTCCTTATAATCAGGATCCTCCAGGATACGGTAGATCATCATGCTGAGGTCGAAATAATGCGTATCCCTCTCGCAGATCAGCGTCCCGTCCAAATCGAAGACGGCTATACGGTCCTCCACCGGGATGAAGTCCTTGCTCTTCTCATCGGTCACCGCTTTCAGATAAGAGACGAACGCCTCCTTCGATTCGGAACCGTCCACCCATAGTGACATGTCTGGTTCCACATAGCTGTGTCCTTTATCATCAGACATCGCATTGAACGCATACAATCCGCTAACAATCAACAACAGGCATACCGCAACTGCGGATACCGCCTTCCATCTTCCAACTTCATCCATGGAACTCGTCCCGACATACAGATGATATTATTTTAGGGGGCGGTCCACCCAAAGCACATTTATCCGTAAAGTCATTCTCTGGCCGATAGCATGCAGATAGGAATTGTAGGGAAACCGAACGTTGGTAAATCGACATTTTTCGGAGCGGCCACCATGGCGCCCGTCGAGATCGCTAACTATCCCTTCACTACCATCGAACCCAACAAAGGGGTCGCTCACGTACGCACACCCTGCCCCTGCAAGGAGCTCGGTGTCACATGCACCCCTCACAACTCATTATGCATAAACGGGACCAGGATGGTCCCCGTGGAGCTCCTGGATGTAGCGGGACTGGTCCCCGATGCATGGCAGGGAAAGGGACTGGGAAACCAATTCCTGGACGACCTCAGGCAGGCGGACGCTCTGATCAACGTCATCGACGTGAGCGGATCCACAGATATCGAGGGAGTACCCGGAGATGTCGGATCCCACGATCCCACCGAGGACATAACCTTCCTCAGAAAGGAGATCGAATACTGGATGAGGGAGATACTCAAGAACGGATTCAACAAGATGGCAAGGGCCGCCAGGATGACCGGGCAGAAGCCGGAACAGATCATCCAGGACAGGCTCGCAGGATTGAACGTAACGGAAGCCCAGGTGAAGAAGGCCCTCCTCTCGGTGGAGATGCCTCCGGACATAGTGAACTGGACCGATGACGACCTCCTGAGGCTTTGCATCAACATCAGGGAACAGTCCAAACCGATGATCGCTGCCATGAACAAGGCGGATATCGCGCCAGAAGGTAACATCGAGAAGGTCGAAGCGATAAACGACATCTGCGTCGTCACCATGGCTGAGACAGAACTGGCCCTGAAGAAGGCTGCTGCGGCGGGACTCATCGAATACACCGCAGGTGACCCGACATTCACGATCAAAGAGGGCGTCACACTCAATGAAGGGCAAAAGAAGGCCCTTGACTACATGAAGGCCAACATGGAGAAGTACGGCGGTACTGGAGTACAGAAGTGCATAGAGGATGCCGCATTCAAGATGCTGGACCTCATCACCGTCTATCCCGTGGAGGACGAGAACAAGTTCACCGACCACTTCGGACGCGTCCTGCCGGATGCGTTCCTTCTGCCGCGCGGATCCACCGCCAAGGACCTTGCATACAAGGTCCACTCCGACCTTGGTGACAAGTTCATCAGGGCGGTCAACGCGAAGACTAAGCGCACAGTGGGTGCGGACTACATCCTCGAGGACGGGGATGTCATCAGGATTGTAGCCAACAAGTGATACGATGGGAACTTGGGACGTCAGGATAATCAGCGCCTCCTCGTCACAGGACGGGGACGAGCCCGTGATCGAGCTGTTCGGTAAGACCCGCGACAGACAGTCGATTACCATCCTGGCCTACGGTTTCAAACCCTATCTTTTCGCAGTAGATCCCAAACCGGATCTCGACCAGCAGATGAAGGATGATCCCGAGGTCATCTCGGCGGAGCACGACAGTCTCCTGTACAAATCCGAGATGCATGACGTTCTCAAGGTCACCATCAAGAGCCCCTGGAAGATCTCGGAGTTTAAGAACAGGTTCCAAAGGAAGGGATACAAGGTCCTTTCCGCGGACATTTCATTCCAGCACCGCTTCTTCTACGACAAGGACATGGGTGCCTGCATAAGGGTCTCCGGAGAACCGATCGACAGACCTTACTACACAGATCTGGTCATCAGGATGGACTCCTTCGAGAACATCGACTCGTTCGACCCGGGATTGAAGATCCTTTCGTTCGATATCGAGAACTCGGTCGAACACGAGTTCATCTATGTGATCTGTTCGACGATAAAGGACGGGGATGTCATACGCAACGGTCCGGCCATCTCCGGAGACGAATCCAACATTATAGAGGCCTTCGCCGCCCTCATCAGGTCGGAGGACCCCGATGTTATCACAGGATACAACATCGACAACTACGATATCCGCAAGATAATGGAGAGGTCCAAGGCCAGGCGCATGAAGGATGCCCTGCCCTGGGGAAGGGATGGAAGCCAGCCCAAGCTCATAAGCGACCGCTTCTGGAGGGTCAAGGGACGTCTGGTCTGCGATGCGTGGTGGGCCGTGAAGAAACAGCTCCGCCCCAAGCAGGAGACCCTCAATGCAGTCTCCATGATGCTGTTGGGAGAACAGAAACTGGATGTCGATCCCAAGTACATGGATTCCGAATGGGCCAACAACAGGGAGAAGGTCATCGAATACTGTTTCAAAGATTCGGAGCTCGCCCTGCGCATTCTTCTGGAAGTCGACACCGTCCGTAAGGACATGGACCTCGCGGCTGTGTCCAAACTGACCATAGAGGATGTCATGACTTCAGGTTCATCCCAGCTGTCGGATTCCCTGCTCATACGTGCGGCGGACAGGAACAAGGTAGCGGTCCCCATGATGGGCGCCAGGATAGCAGGTGCCGACCAGATCGAGGGGGGATACGTTCACAGCATGACCCCCGGACTTTACCATTGGGTGTGTGTGGAAGACTTCAAATCGATGTATCCCTCGCTGATAATAGCAAAGAACATCTGCTTCACCACGCTCTGCGAGGACGGGGAGATCGTCAGCCCATCCGGGGCGCGCTTCATGTCCAAGGAGCGGAGGGAGGGACTCCTCCCCAGGATCCTCGAGGACCTGATGGCCGAGAGGGACAGGATCAAGAAGCAGATGAAGCAGACCACGGATCCCCACGAGCACAACTATCTGGACGGTCTTCAGGCTGCGGTCAAGGTGCTTATGAACACATTCTACGGAGTGTTCGCATCCACATTCTACAGGTTCACCGACAAGAGCATCGGCGCCGCCATCACGGCGTTCGCAAGGGCGAACACCATCGGTATCATCAATCAGGTGGAATCCGAAGGAATCCATGTGATCTATTCCGATACGGATTCGATCTTCATGCAGTCCCCGGAGAACAATCTGGAAGGCTCTGTCGCCTTCGGAGAGAAGATGGCCGAAAGATTCTCCGTTGACGGAGGGACTCTGGAGTTCGAGAAGCTCCTGGAGCCGATGTTCACCCACGGAATGAAGAAGAGATACGTCGGAAAAATAGTCTGGCCCCAGGCCTCTGATGAACTCCTTGTAAGAGGATACGAGATCAGACGTTCCGATTCCTTCGACCTCCAGAGCAAGATGCTCACGCAGCTGTTCGAGATGATCCTTGCCGAGAAGAATGATGAAGCCTTGACAATGGTGAAGACCACCATACAGGATGTCAAGAACGGCAATGTGGACATCTCCGAGCTGGTCATCTCCAAATCATGCAAGGGACTGGACGCGTACGAAAACCCCGACAGGATGGCCAACGTCCAGGCTGCGAAGAAACTCATTGAGATGGGTTACGATTTCATCCCAGGAATGAAGGTCTCTTGGATCGTCACCGATTCCAAATCATCCCCGCAGACGGTGGAACCGTACGTCAGCGGCGTGGAGTTCAAGGGCAAGCCCGATTACAAGTACTATGCGGAGCGCCTCTCCCAGACGGCATCCAGGATAACTGAGGTTTTCGGATGGGAGGAGAAGGACCTGCTGATGGGCAATCAGCAGGCCACACTGTTCGGCGGAAGGTTCGATTCCGGCGACGCTCCCAAGAAGAAGAAAGCGATCGATGAGAAGCCCAAGGCCAAGATGAAGAGCCTTGACGACTTCTTCTGATCAACAGCAACAGTCCTTTCCCGGTTTTGCTGATTCTCTCCAAAGGTCCTGTGCCAGGAATGAGGATGATGCCTTCTCGTCCATCTCCTTATACATACTGTACGGCATGCTTATCGACAGCATATCGTCATCAAGGAAACGCCTCGGATAGAACTCCGTGAGCCCCAGGATCATACGGGGGATCTCGCGCTCCCCTTCCTGCTTGGCCATCGCGAAGATCTGCTCGCAGCTGTATCCGAATGCTGAACGCACGACCGTATCATCAGCCTTCCTGATGTATCCCGCCATTGTGACCAGAGCGGAGAACTCCAAGGCACCTACGAGGAACACCACGGTCTCCACAGGGGCAGACATCTTCTCGGCCTCATCTATGGGCTGCATGACGACGACATCATCCCTCGTTCCGTAGACGGGGATGACATCGAAGTAGTTGTGGCGGGCGACCTCGGGACAGCAGAAGTAGTTCCTTCCGGGCTTCTCCTCTGTGCCTTCGGAATAAAAGGTGACATTGGCCTCCCTGGCCTGCTTGTCCTGTCCTCCCAGACCGAGACCGCTGAGCGCTCCCTTGCATCCGACCAAGTCGTAGGACATCGCTACCGTGCGCCCTTCCTTGAAAGCGTGGAGCAGCATGCTGGCGATGATGCAGCTCTCCTCCGATGGCTTCGATGCGTAATCAGGGAATTCCTTCGTGTGGTAGATGGCTACCGGCGTGTATTTCGGCCTAAGCAATTTGAGGAGATCGTTCATGTTATCGAACTTTTGTTAGATTCTATGGAGATATAATCCATACTGTCCTGCTCCCCGATACTCTTTATAAGGTTCATTGGGATTCACGCTGCAGAGGAATAAGAATGGGAAAACTTCAGCAGATTAACATGCCCAATGGCGACACCTATGCGGGTGAAGTCGCATACGGCAACTTTGAGGGACATGGAATCTACACATTCGCATCCGGAGCCAGGTATGAGGGGCAGTTCAGGAACGGAATGTTCAACGGCAAAGGCGTGTACGTCTGCGCCGACGGCGACCGTTACACCGGGGAATTCGTCAACAACATGTTCGAAGGATACGGGATCTACATCAAGGCCTCAGGCGACAAGTACGAGGGACAGTTCAGGGAGAACATGTACCACGGAAAGGGAGTCATAACCTACGCCAACGGCGAGAAGGATGAGGCGGATTTCAAGTACGGAAAGGCCCAGGGCGTCGGATACCATACATGGCCCGACGGCGAGAGGGCCGAGGTCGAATTCGTCGACGGCAAATTCAGATACTGATCTCTTTTCTTATCGGCTGCCCGGAAGGTCAGTCGATTCATTCTTTCTGTTCGGGTTCGAAGTGTATCGATTCCCTTACCTTCCTGATGGACACACCGTGCTTCTCCGATGCCTTGACGATGTCGTCATGCTCAGGCTTCCACTTCGTTATGCCGTAGCCTTCGGAGACCTTGATGCGGATGTCGCCGTATTTCGTCTTGCAGACCTCCGTCCTGGATGTCATCTCGAACCTCTCAGCCTTCCAGATCCTGAGACCTATTGTAGATGTATTCGATAGGATCAGCTTCGCCAGCTTCTCCTTGTCAGCCTGACGGCAGAGGCATGTGAGCCTGTATCCCGGCCTGCCCTTCTTCATTATCAGAGGGGAAAGGGTCGCATCGCGTGCACCCGCCTCGAGCAGACGGTCTATCATCGGACCGACATCCTCTGGCGTCATGTCGTCGATGTTGCAGTTGATCTCGTAGATTTCGAACATACCCTCTTCCGCATCGCCTATGAATGCCCTGACCATGTTCGGGATAGAGAACTCGCGGTCGCCCATTCCCATACCTATCTTCTTTATGGCCATACGGGGACGCTGTCCGTACTCTTCGGCGAAATGGCCGATTATGGCTGCTCCTGTGGGAGTCGTGAACTCCCCTTCGAGGTCGCCTGCATAGTTCGGGACACCTTTCAGCAATAATGCGGTGGCGGGCGCCGGGATCGGGAGCTCCCCATGGGCGCACTGCACGTAACCGTATCCTGTACGAAGCGGTGATGACACGATCGTATCCGGGGCCAATTTGTGGATCAGAAGACACACTCCGACGATATCCGCTATGGCATCGAGCATCCCCACCTCGTGGAAATGGACCTCTCCCACGGATTCCCCGTGGACCTCCGACTCGGCCTTTGCGATGTCCTCATAGATCTTCATCGCGTTGTGTTTCACAGGATCGGGAATCTTCAGTTCCCCGATCACGTCAAGGACCTCCACCAATGTCCTGTGGGAATGGTGATGATGAGAATCGCCATGGTGGTGGCCTTCCGTCTCTCCGTGGACCAGGATCTCAACCTTGTTTCCTTTGATGTGATTAATCTCCTTGGAATGCACCCTAACCTCGACTCCGGGTATGCCCGCGGACTCGATCATCCTCTTGATCTCCGAAGGATCGTCCAGAAGGTCGGATAATGCCCCTAGGAGCATGTCGCCCGAGACTCCGGCGTTGCATTCCAGATATAGTGTCCTCATTGGATCTCACCTCTCTTGTCTATCAAAGATGCTATGTAACCTGCACCGAACCCGTTGTCGATGTTGACCACGCTGACTGTGGATGCACATGAGTTCATCATGGCTAGGAGCGCTGTCAGTCCTTCGAAGGATGCTCCGTAACCGACGGATGTAGGAACGGCTATGACCGGTACGCTGACCAGTCCGCCAACTACACTAGGCAGAGCTCCTTCCATACCTGCGGCGACGACCACTGCCGTCGCCCCCATTATGGTGTCCGCATCGGAGAGCAGACGGTGTATGCCTGCAACTCCCGCGTCATACGAGCGTTTCACATTGCATCCGAGCACCTCTGCCGTGATCGCGGCCTCCTCGGCAACAGGGATGTCGCTGGTCCCTGCGCATACCACGCAGATGTAGCTGCTCCTCTTCTTCTCGGGGATCTCGCCCAATATGCATATCCTGGCCTCTGACCTGTACTCCGCCTTCAGACCCTTAGATACCGCAAGGTCATAGGTATCCTTGGTGCATCTGGTCACCATCACGCATTCGGAACCGTTCTCCAGAAGCGTCTCCGCTATCTTGACCGATTGCTCAGGAGTCTTGCTGGCGCCGTAGATGACCTCTGAAGCGCCCTGCCTCGACCTCCTCTGGGTGTCCACCTTTGCGAAACCGAGATCCACGAATGGCCGCGAGCGGAGCATGCGCTCTGCATCCTCCACCGACATCCTGCCGTCCCTGACGGCCTCCAGGATCTCCCTTCCGGTCATTGCGATTTCCTCTCTCCGTATGTCACTGATTTGTAATGCTTGAGGAGGACCGCCTCTATGTCGGGTTTCATCTCCTCTAGTAGGTCCTTCTGGGACGGGAGTGTCTCCAGACGGGCGTTGCCGTCTATGTCGCGGACCCTTATGTCCTTGAATCCCATGACCCTGATCTCTTTCTCGACGTAGTTCACACGCTGTGTGTTCTCCCTCGTGACCGGCGTACCTGTGGGGATACGGGTGGCCAGGCAGGAATCCGACGGCAGATCCCATGTAGGAAGACCGGCCTCCTTAGACAGCCTGCGGATGTCTTCCTTCTTCAGACCGCATTCCCTGAGGGGAGAACGGATACCGAGTTCGTCCAGGACCTTCATTCCGGGTCTGGTGGCCGGATCGTCCGATGCGTTGGTGCCGTCCATCATGTACTTGCAGCCAAACTTCTTTACCCTCTTCCACGCGAGCGTCGCCATCCTCTTCTTGCAGAGGTAGCAGCGGTCCGGTCCGTTCGCGGCTATCTCCTTGCATTCGAACACGTCATCCTCGATGAACTCGGGGTTGAATTTGAAGCGCTGACATAGGTTCTCCACATTGACCAGCTGAGCGACGGTCTGGAATCCTCCGGTGTAGAATACGGGGATCATATCCACATCCAACCTCCTGCACACGTACATGAGGTATGTCGAATCAGCTCCTCCTGAGAATGCCAAGGCTGGCTTGGGATTCTCCTCGAAGAATTTCACCAGGTTGTCAGGTATCGTTTCCATTCTAGCACTCTCACTTGTATCGATGCCTCTCTTATTTTAGACATCGCGTTCGCTTCTGGGCCGTCTGCAGATGCAGATATCAAAAACAAAGGAAAGGGTGAAGAAGGGATGGTCCCTTCTTCTTTTTTATCTGAAATCAGGCAGAGCTTTGCTGTTTCTTATGGAGGTAGTAAGCTATGGCCGCGATGGCTATGACGGCGCAAACCCCTATCGCGACATAAAGCAGGAGATTATCGTTTGATTGATCCCCGGCACTGTTCTGGAGATACAGGTAACCATCCCCGTTGCCCGTCCATACGGTCCCTCTCAATTGGTCAATATCAAGGTCGTTGAATTCGTGTTCTTGTCCGTCGATGACGAATATGCTTGTGAATGCATTTTCACCGATTTTTTTCACATTGCTGCTGATTTCCAAATACTCGAGAGGCCCGGCCACCGCGAAGGCTTCTCCGTCCACCTCTTTGCATGAAATAGTCACTCTCTTCAATGATCCAATGCCTCCGAATGACCCCCACCCCACGTATTCCAAAGTCTCAGGGAGAACTAGATCGTGCATAGACCCGCCCAAAAAGAATCCATTGTCCCCTATTTTCTTCAAAGAGGCAGGTAAGGTGAGGGAAGCTAGAGTGCAATAGCCGAATGCGGTAGGACCGATTTCTTCCAGACCCTCCGAGAAATTGATTGTTTGAATGTACTGGCTGATAAATGCGCACTCCTTGATTTTCTTGACGGAACCATCGAAGGTCACCGTTTCAAGTTTTGCTCCTTCCTCATTATCGACCCAAGCAAATGCCCTCTTACCGACACAGGTTACTCCGTCCTTGATCTCGAGATTCTTCACGTTGGGCCATCCTGCAGCCTTCCTCCAATTCGGTTCCTCGCCGGCGTCATCGTAGTCATCCATATCCGCTTTGTCTTTGCCTTCCTTCGGAGTGATCGTCATTGTGTCGCCTGAGATCACCCAATGGACGTCACCATCGTTGCCCTCTTCGACCGTCTCCTCAGCAATAAGGCCGTCTGCAAACAGAGGTACCAAGACAACCGCCATCATGACAGCTGCACAAACTACCGCGATCCTGATTGGACGATGGTTCTTCTCAACATTTTCATTCTCAGTTGTGGTGTACATATTAGCACCTAGTGTGATCTAGATATCGAATTGAATTATTAATGATGACCGCGTGATTGTCAGCATATGTACCACTATTCGCTCCCATAGGCCCCTGAACAGTCTTTTGAGGCGCGCATACGCTTCTATGTAGCCCCTTTATATACGTTATAAACATCCCCGACTACAGTGAGACGCTTAGCCTCACGAACGGAAATGTGCCGTAAAGGTGAATCCGTAAAGGTGATAAAATGAGCGAAGAGACTCAAGAGACACGCCCGGTCAACGGGAAGAGCATGTACAGCTACATCGCTGATGCATGGGACGTACCCGAGAAATCCTACGTCAAGGCATTGAACTACGAGCGCCGTATCAAGTGGAGGAAGGAAGAGAACTTCGTCCGCGTCGACAAGCCCACCCGTCTGGACAGGGCCAGAGCACTCGGATACAAGGCAAAGCAGGGATACGTCATCGTAAGGGCGAGGGTTAGGAAGGGATCCTTCCGTAAGAGAGCCATCGTCACAGGTAGGAGAGCCAAGAGAAAGGGAATCAACCAGATCATCACCGGCAAGAGCATCCAGAGGATGGCCGAGGAGAGGACTGCGAAGAGATACCCCAACCTTGAGGTACTGAACTCCTACTGGGTAGGAGCAGACGGACAGCAGGAGTGGTATGAGGTCATCCTCGTCGACCCCGCACACCCCGTCATCAAGGCCGACCCCAAGATCAACTGGATCTGCGAGAAGACACACACCAACCGTGTCTACCGCGGAAAGACTTCTGCCGGACAGAAGGGACGTGGAATGAGGCACACCGGAAAGGGTGCTGAGAAGGCCAGGCCCTCAGTCAAGGCTAACCAGAGAAGAATCAAGTGATCTCAGATTACGGTAATCTCAAACCCCTTAACCGCCCGCAAGGGCGGGTTCCTTCTATAATAATATCAATATAGCGAATTCAGAGACCCTGGACTATCGCGTTGTAGATCTCCGATACCTCATCATCAGTCATACCGATGGTCGGGAAGAACACGGGATACGGATACTGACTTACATCCACTCCGCTCAGCTCGTCGTAATCAGTGCCCATGACAATGCCCAGAAGCCTCTTCTCGTCATCCTTCTCGGGGTTGAACTTCCTGAGGTAGGTATCGTACTGCTTCAGCATCGAGAAGTCGGCATCGCCTTCGATCATGACCCTGCATCCGCGCTTCATCATCAGCCAAGCGGAGACTATGCTCCTCTCGGAACCATCGAGGTGAGCGATGACTTTCCCCTGTGTTCCCACCGGGAGGCCTGCATGGCATTTGATGTAGTCCTGGAAGATGAACGCGCGGTTATCGCGAGCTTCCACATAGAACACGACGTCGGGATTCGTGAGGTCCACCTTCACGCCCTTATCCTCGTTGGCGAGGAAGATGGCGGAGCCTATCTCCCTTCCCATATCGAGACTGGTGTAGTCCTGGGAGCCTTCCCTACGTGCTTTCACAGCAAAGGACTGCCCCTCGGACATTCTGGAGAGGGAGTACTGTGCCGCTACCGCGCACATGTCCTCCATCTTTGAGGTGCTCTCCTCCGCTATGGACATCGAAGCGACCCCGAAGACCTTCCTCAGCGACCTTACGGCAGCATCGATATCGGCTGCTTCGACATAGAATCTGGCGCCCTTGCTGGTGACCAATGCTTCGACTCCGTCCTGCATGAGCATGTCCAGCATGTTGTTCTTCATCGTGCTCTCGAATCTCTTGCGGACAGGGGCGCTCTTCAGCCCGATCTCGGCGTATCTGATCAGTATTATGGCCACATTTCCACATCTGCCCGAGATTTAATAAGATGTCCTATGATACAGGCTTATGGAACTCCTCATCCTGCTCAGTCTGATAGTCCTAGGTGCCGGTGCAGGCATCATGGGCGCCCTTTTCGGTCTGGGCGGAGGAGTCATCTTCGTTCCCGTTCTGATGCTGTGCTTCGGAATGGCACCCGCCGAGGCGGCTGCGGTCAGCCTGGTGGGAATTGTCGCGGGATCCGTCGGTGCATCTAGCATCTTCGTCGAAAAAGGATTAGCGAACGTCCGTTTGGGATTGCTTCTAGAGGTAACTACGACCGTGGGTGCGATAGCGGGAGCCCTCGTAGCGGGATTCCTCGAGGAATGGATCCTCAGCCTAGTCTTCTGCGCCGTGATGATCTACAGCGCGATAAGGATGATCATGAGCCCGGAGAAGGTCATAGAACCCAACGGAAACGGCGGCAGAATGAGCTTCGAGTACAAGGACGAGGAGAACGGCGAGAACATCTCCTATGAGGTGCAGAATGTGAAGGAAGGGGGTATTGCGTGCGTGTTCGCGGGTATGCTCTCTTCCATGACCGGTGTAGGCGGGGGAGCGATCAAAGTCCCCGTCATGAACCTTATCATGCATGTCCCAATGAAGGCAGCAAGCTCCACCAGCAGTTACATGATAGGTATCACCGCATTCTCCGGAGCGATAACTTACTTCTTCAGCGGTCAGCTGGACCTTGCCTTTGCTGGTGCAGTATCCATTGGAGCATTCCTGGGAGCCATCTCGGGAACCTATCTGGCCAGGAAGCTCAGCACTAAGCATCTGAGGAAGTATTTCTCGGTCGTCCTAATCTTGATGGCGATCCTGGTGCTTCTCCGCGTAGGAGGGATATTGTGAACATGAACAGGTCCATTGCATGGACCCTTCGCGTGGGAATCGTTCTAGGATTGATCCTCATTATCATCGGAGAGTTCCTGGAGGAGGACAATATGTTCCTTTACTATGGTCTGCTGGTGCTTATAGCATCCCCCATGTTCGCCGTCATAGCGGCACTGATAGGTCTGGTCAGAGAGAAGGACTGGTTCTGGGCACTCATCGCACTCATAGTCCTAGCCATAGTCGTTTCAGGAGCAGTACTGGCGGCGCTGTGATATCGATTACATCTCCATGAACGAATAATAATGAAGGGCAGGGTCTCCCGACCCCACCCTAAAAGGTTTCACTCTGCCAGTTTGAAGATGTTCTTGAAGATCATGTAGGTGCCGTCGGCGTTGTCCGCTGTTCCGACAAGAGTGATCTTCTTGAGATCCTTAGATATCGTTCCTGTGTAGTATCCCCAGAACGTTTCCCCACTGTTATCATAGACTGATTCCATATAGAAACTGTAACCAGATCCGTTGGGGAACAACATCGCACCCATGTAAGAATCTCCCTCGAGCGTATACAGGGTGACCTCCATGACATTGGTACTGGAATCAACGCGGTCGAACGATATGGCCACTTCGCCATCCATAGACCTCAGAACTTCTCCATTCTCCTCAACATAAGCGTTGAAGGTTCCCTCGTAACGCTTGCCCAAAAGGTTGCTGGGAACCTTCACGGCTTTACTCTCGTCACCGTAACATACCTGCCAAAGCTCGATGTCGCCGTTGGTATTGTCATAGGATGCTGTATAGACGACTCCGTCCTCGATATGCACCATGTCGATAAGCCAAGTACCGTAATCGTAATTGGAGATCGCCATCCAGTCGTTGGGTGATATCCTGACCGCGACGAAATCGAGATCGGTTTGGTCACCGTGAGAGTTATAGAACAAGATTCCAGGCTCGACCCTGTTGATTGTCAGGGAGCGGTTCTCGGAAAGATGGTCGACGATACCGTCCTTGGTGTATTGGTTCGCAATGAAAGCCTCATACACACCACCTTCGTTAAGTCCATAGGATTCTTCCGCTAATACGTCCCTCGATTCCGCCTGGAGCCTGTCCTCAGAATCCTGACGCTCGAGAATCGTACTGGCTACACCTGCTTCATCGGAAAGGAACGATGAGACTACTATCGCTTCCCCTATCTTGGTCAGTACCGATGTGCTCGTGAACTCGTCAACACCTCCTGTCATCATTGTGTTGTTGTTGGCCACGCAGATGTATTCTTTGTCATTCAGATGCATGGAGTATATTCCGTCTCCGATCGTCTCGAAGGTCGCGACCGCATCTGGCAGATCCTTCGGGCCATACTCCTCGTATACGATGTTGCCTTCCTCATAATATCCTTCAGCATACGCTATTAGATGCCAATCGCCATCCAAATCCATCTCTTGCTGTCCACCGTTGCCGTTGTAGACAATAAATGAAGCGAATAGCACCAGCAAAACTGCCGCTATGGCTACTACAAAAGGCGATGCCTTGCGCAGTTTACCAGCGCCATCAATCTGTTCTGTCATAGACCGGTGTAGATTGTCATCGGTTAAAAGATATGCTTAATGAGTTAAACAAAAGTGGTGCAAGGGAAGGGATTTGAACCCTCGAACTCCTACGAGAATAGGCCCTGAACCTATCTCCTTTGGCCAGGCTCGGATACCCTTGCACGTCAGGCCAAGTCATGTGATTACGTCATTATATAAAAATTAAAGTGGGAAAGGCCCGCTCCGATAAAGGAGCGAAGGTTTTTCTTGTTTCAGGGAAGACTATCTGAAGGCTTTCAGGCCTTCATGATCTTCATCCAGCCACCAGACTCGTAGATTGCGAGCTTCCTCTCTTTGAGGATCTTCTCGAACTCTGCCCACTCGATGACATCGAGTCTGTTGTTCTTTCCCTTGGTGAACTGAATTCCAGATGTTCCCTTAACCTTTCCAGGTTTCAATCCCTTGTTCTTTGCAATTGTCTTTGCTTTTTCCAGGTCAATGCGTTCCATAACCAATAGAATGCCCCCGAGTTAGTATCCTTGTCTACAGTATATAAAGATTATTTGAAAAATCGGATGTCTGGCTCGATTTTTTTATCCTAAAATTCATCCAAATGGATGAAAATGGACCCATTTCACGCCGTTAACAATGCTTGGGTAAGAGTGCCAAACACCGTTAAAAATCAACTGGCGTTAACATCCAATAAATGGCTATTAACGGTACCTTCTTCGAGGTGTACGACCTCGTCTACCTGTTCTATCAATGCTTGATTATGACTAATGATAATGATAGTACGGCCACTTTTAGAGGCCAATAATCTGTCCAGAATGCTCTGTCCTCTTATAGGGTCCAATCCTGCAACAGCCTCATCTAGAATCAGAATCTTAGGATCGCCGATGAGAGCACGTGAAAGTGCCAGCAGCCTGCGTTGAGGCAACGGGATGTAGGTGGATTCCTCGCCTATGGCGGTATCGTAGCCGTCCGGCAGCTCATTGACATAGCTGTCAAGACCGGTCAGGCTCGCGACTTCCTTGAGATCCTCCTCTCCCAGGTCAGAACGGTTGTAGATTATGTTCTCCCTGATTGTACCGCTGAACATCCACGGGTTCTGAAGAACGGCTGTGAGATTGGTACCGAGCTCCTCACGGGATATCTTCTTAATGTCCCTCCCGTCGATGGTTATGGAACCCGAGTCGGGTCTATAGAAGCCCATCAGCAGGTTGGCCAGCGTGGTCTTTCCGGAACCAGTCGAGCCGGTGACCGCGTATACCTTTCCGGGAACGAATTCCACGGACACTCCTTTCAGGACTTTGCGCTCTCCGTTGTATGAGAATGAGACGTCCTCGACCTTGATGACACCGTCGGTGATCCTGAAGTCCCCGTCCGTGTCCTCCCCCTCTTCCTCAGGCGCGTTGAGGACGTCCATTATCCTGTTCAACGACACCGTCTCCTCACGTATGCTGTCGAAGAGCGTCACAGTGAGTAACAGAGGCGTGCTCATGACCCTCACGTAGATCATGAAGGTCAGGAACATCCCTACGGGCATATTGTGGTAATAGAGCATGACGGCCCCGATTATGACGGTGAGCAGATAGCCTACGTTCATCATCGTCGACACCATGGGATTCAGCATTCCCGAGCGGGTATGCGATTTGACGTAAGCGGATGTGAAGTCCCTGTTGGTCCTCTTGAATTGGTCGACGACCTCGGACTCCAGCCCCTCGACCTTCATCGTCTTGTGCGTAGTGATGATGTCGTTCATCTGAGAGTTGAGTTCTGCGACCTTGACGCTCATCTCCGAGAAGTCCCTCTCCGACCTTGTGGAAATCCTCCATCCGATGAAGATGACCACGGGGACCATCAGCAGGAATATCAGGCCCAGGACCGGCGACGATATCAGCATCATCAGCAGTATGGAGACGATCATCGTCAGATGGGCTATGAACCCTGTATAGTCCGATGATACCAATTTGGATACTGCAGGGATGTCGTTGGTGAAACGGGATGACATATCTCCCGCCAGAGTATTGTCTATATAGGAGACGGGGACGCGCATCAGCTTACGGTTGAGACTCTCCCTCATATGCCTGGTCATCGACAGGGCAATCAGGGACATCCTGCGCTTAGACTCGTTGGAGGCCACATACCAAAGGACCACCATGAGCAGGATGACCGTACAGACATCCAGAAGGTAGTCGATATCCAGAGATTGTTCTGCAGAGACGGATTCCACCATCCAGTCCAAGAGAAAACCGCAGATGTAGGGGATAGTGTACAGGACGGCTGTGGAGATCAGGGCCAGGATTGCGCAGTAACGCATCTCCTTGTACTTCGATTTGTCATAGGACTCCAGCATTTTGAGGGAATTCCATGCGGATGTGATCATGCCCATGATCCGTTCCTCCCTTGTCCGATCCTGTACAGATTGCCGTACAGATCCGAGGATTCCAGCAATTCCGAGTGCGTTCCCTGTCCGACCACCTTGCCCTGCTGCATCAGGATGATGCTGTCCGAGACCTCGCAGGTGGAGGTATCATGCATCAGGAACACAACCGTCTTCCCGGCACACATCTCCGATATGGTGGCCAGGGCCATTCCCTTCGTCTTCTTGTCCAGTGAGAAGAAGCAATCGTCGAAGATGTAGAGGTCCGAAGCCCTTAGCAGACCGCGGACCATGAGGATCAGCAGCCTCTGTCCTCCTGAGGTGCGAGAGACATTGTCGTACAGCATGGAGTCGAGTCCGTCGGGCATCTCTGCGATGAACCTTCCCAATCCGATTCTGTCGCATACCGATAGTATCTCTTGATCGGAATGGTTCCCCTTCGGGTCCAGGTTGTAGCGCAGAGTCCCCCTGAAGATGTGCATGGAGTTGTTGACGTAGGATATGCGTCCGCGAAGAAGATCCGGATCTGTGCTGGACACATCCATCCCGAACACCTTCAGCTTTCCTGAGTCGGGTATGGTGAAACCCAGGGCCATCTTGAACAGTTCTGATGAGTTGTTACCGTTCGGACCGACGATCGATACCGTCTTTCCCCTGTCGATCTCCAGGTCGATCCCGTCGAATATCGTCCTGCCGTGCCTGCTCTTCAAGTGCACATCCTTTGCCGAGAAGATTATGCCTCCGTCCTCATCCGCTTCCGATTCCCCATATGTCCTCTCCATCGACTGGGCATTGGTAACGACACTCTTCAGATGGCTGAAGCACTCGCGCATCCTCGGCACCCCAACATAAGCGTACGGGATCAGGGCCAGCGTAGCGATGATGTAAGTTGCCACCTGCATGAATATGATGATATCGGTTGCAATCAGCTTGTTACCTTCGTCGAGAGCGGACGCCACGAATGTGAACACGATGAAGATCCACATGCATGCGGTGACAAGGCTCGATACATAGTAGCTGTTCAGCACAACCTTCCTGTTCATAGAACCGAATTGTGCGCTGTAATCACCGAACTTCTTCTCTTCGTAATCATATCCGTCGTAAGCGCGAATGGTGCGAGCGCCCGGGATCTTCTCCCTCAGGCTGGCGTTCACATTGGACATGGTCTCTACCTGCTTCTTGTACAGCGGCTGAAGACGCTTGGTGAATATGTAGGTGAAAGAACCGACGAAGGCCATGGTTAAGAACAATATGGTCCCCAGTATGGCGTTGGTATTGAATGTATAGACTATCAGGATGCCCAGAAGGATCGGCATGGGCAGATAGGTCCTCAGGGTCTCGAAAACGAACCTCTGCACCGACGATACGTCATTGGTCAGACATACCATGGCCTCGGACGGTACGATCCCCAGAGCATTGATGTTGTTTGATTTGACCGCAGCTTCCACCAGCCTTCCCCTGAGCTCCTCCGCGACTGACGTCGCCACTTTGGACGCCAGATTTGTGGTGACGAAGAGGACGAGGGATAGGATCAGGGTACTGATTATGAGGTAACAACCGAATAATGCGAGCTTGGAGAAATCCCCCTCGTAGATTCCGTTGTTTAGGATAGGTTTGAGCATAATGATTGCAATGGCTTGGGCGACGACACCTATGATCTGCAATACTGTGATGAAGACTATAGTCCTCAGATGCGGCCGCAGAAGGGCCCTGATCGTCCAGCCGTCACCACTGCTCATCCATCATACTTATGGCCTATTTCTAAAAAGTTTTTTTTAACGTCACCAACTAGACGTAGCCATGGAGGGACATTACTCGTACCTTGCGAACTATGCGATGGGGATCATGCTCGTCATGTCCTTTCATCTGTTGTTCGAGGGCACGGTCGCGTTGTTGTTCCCCTATCTCTTCGATACCGGTTATCTCTCCCACCAGACCTACCAGATCGTGTACGTCGGATTGGGTGTTTTGGAATTCATTGTGTTCGTGATGCTGTTCAACGAATCCGGGATCGGTTACAAGCTCGCCATCATACTCATAGCTGTGATTTTGGCCCTCAACGTGTACAATATCGTCACGGACATACCTTACGGATTCGATATGGCGCTCCAGGGCATCCTCGGCTCGATAACGTTGGTGATACTTCTGATGCCGAGTGTCCGCCGTTTTTACAACAACTGGTCCATTGGGGAGCTTCCGACCCTGAAGGAATGAGGTCAGACATCCGCAATCCATTTTAATCGGAAAGCATGTAAAGGCCGTATGGAGCAGTCAGAGAAACTGTTGCTCAGGTCTTCCTCGTCTGAGGATACCACACCCGAGATGGGAATCAGGATCGGACACGCACTGGCCGTTAACTTCAAGACAGTGGTCATAGGCATGGACCTGATGAAGAGCAGCCCGATGATGAAGAACGCATTGATCTCAGGACTCATATCGTCCGGAGCTGATGTGATAGATATCGGCAGCGTCTCGGAGCCCGTGGCAGCATTCATGGCCAAGATGGGTGACTGCTGCGTCTATGTGACCGAGTTCCGCCAGGCTGACCTTGTGAGCGGATACCTCCTCATAGACAAGGATGGCAGTTTCTTCAACAGGGAAGGGATCAGACAGCTCGAGATAATCTCCAACCAGGAGCACGAACTGCCCAACTACAAATCAATCGGTTCTGTCAAGCACTACTACAACGCCATCAGGGATTACAACGATGCCCTCATGGCCAGCGTACAGGGAGCAACAGGCGGGTCCATGGTCCTCAACTGCAACTGCGGTACCGCCACCGATTCCGCTCCCCAGATCCTCAATGCGATCGGAACGGACATCATCTCCATCAACGCCCAGAAGGACAGGAACTTCTTCTCCAACTCACTGTCTGTCAAGGAGGCCGACGTCAAGCACATGAAGGCCCTGGTCGAGGCCAACAAGGGATCCATCGGGATCTCCGTCAACCGTATCGGAACGCTCATGAGGGTCTTTGACGAGACCGGCGAACCCCTCTCGGACGAACAGGTGCTGGCCCTGCTGATCCTGTACCTAAGGCCCGAGAAGTTGGTCGTCCCGATGAACGTATCATGGCTCATCAGCGACCTTTTCAGAGGCAGGATAGACGTCAAGGTCGACACGCCGCACCCCGTGCCCGATGCCGAGAAGATGGAATTCATCGTGTCCGTCCCCAACTCCGGAGACGTCCACAAGGCACAGGCAGAGCACAAGGCGGCGCTCGGATACTACGACGGAGGATTCGTCTTCAGCGACATCAGCTACACACCCGATGCGATGTACGCATCCGTAGTCCTCTCTCAGTTCTCATCCACCAACAACGTCTCCGAGACCATCAGCCAGCTCCCCGAATACCATTCCGAGCAGAAGTCATACAAGATCACATGCAGCCAGGCGGACTTCGCCCGTATGATGGACCAGTACGTCACGGAGGTCAGCCCCATGGTCGCCCACGACAAGGGATGCTGGAGGATCGACATGCCCGAAGGAGGGTTCTTCGTCACCTTCGACAGCGACCTCGAGGATATGGTCAACGTTACTGCAGAATCCAACGACAAGCTGTATCTGATAAGTCTTCTCGAGATCATCGACGAGCTTATGGAGAAGTGCGTCTCGGGTCAGTAAATTATCTCGATATCCACGGGCTCTCCGCGGGAATCGTATGCCTTCCAGCTGCTGCGATCGTAAGGCTGACAGGTTATGAAATGGATGCCTCCGGTGTTGCTGAAAAAATCTTTGTCCGCCTCCGAAGGCTGGTTGGAGAATCCCGGGTGGGAATGGGCGGAACCGGCTATCGAGTAATCGATGGGCTCCATCCATTGGTTGATGAAGCTGTGCTCGTCGCCGAACACCGTTCCGGGCAGCATGACCATCTCCGATATCACTCCGTCGATCTCCCTGTGCATGCACAGGAACTCGTCGGGATAGGCGGATTTGGCGGACTCGTTGAATCCGTCGATGAAGCTTATGCTGACGCCCCTGATCTTGTTCATAGCGCATTCACCAGTTTCTCACGGACGCGCGAGAAGAAGTCCATGTTGAACCTGATGAACCTGGCCTTCTTCTTGGAGAGCATGAAATCCACCTTGGAACAGCCTTCCATGGGGATCTCCTCCTGACCGTCCAGGACTATGACGCATTCTTTGTCCAGGACAGATTCCACGGTGATTTTGCTGGTAGCGGGAACAACGAAGGACCTGGAGGTGGACTTGTATGCCGCCATCGGAACGACCATGAGCGCATTCACGCTTGGATCCATGTAGGGTGCTCCCAGACTCATCGCGTAGCAGGTGGAACCGGTCGGGGTTGAGATTATGACTCCGTCGGAACGCATCTCGCATGCGAGGACGTCGTCGACGTAGATCTTGTAATGACGGATCTTGGCCACGGACGAGGTGTGGATGAGCGCCTCGTTCACAGAGTCCTTCAGATACTCGCCGTTGTACCATGACGCGAGCTTGAAACGGGTCTCGATGGTGTAGTCCTCTCTGAGGAGCCTCTCGATTCCGTCCTTGATATGGTCGCGGTCGATCTCCGCAAGGAATCCGACGCTTCCGCCGTTTATCCCTATGACCATCGCATCGGTCTGCTGGAGGACCCTCAGAAGGGTTCCGTCCCCACCGACCACGATGATGATGTCCGCATCCATGTCCTTGACCGGGGTTCCGGGCAGGCCCATGATGTCGGCTATTTGGGAATCCAATACGAATTCGTGTCCCTTCAACGCATCCATCACCTGCTGGGTGTAATCAACTGCCTTTGGGATCGAGGTGTTCGCGTAGATGCCATACTTGTGGTCCCTGATGGGATCCTTTCCGCGCATCAGATAGTCGAATACTTCCTTGTAGCCCACCGCCATGACGTTGCTCCTGTGCTCCAGGTCGAACTTCATGTCCAGGACGTTGCCCTCGAGGTCGAATATCTCTCCTCCGGCCTCCCTCAGGATCAATACCGCGGCGGCGATGTCCACTATCCTCTCGCAGTGGACGTAATTCTCCGAATACATGCAGAACGCATCTGCCTGGCCCTCTGCGACCAGTACCGCTTCCAGAGAAGAGCATCCGAGCCAACGGCTGGACGATGCCTTCTTGGAGATGTTGTAAGCTTCAGGATGGGCGTACCTGCCCATGTAGTTCATCACGAAGAGGTCCTTGTAATCAGGCTTGCGGACGTGGATCTGCTTCCCGTTCTTGAACGCTCCCTTCCCCTTCTCGGCCCAGTATGTATCGCCGGTGACCAGGTTGCGGATGTAGCCCAGCCTCATCCCTGCCAGGGAATCCTTTCCGACTCCCAATGACACCGTGTAGTAGGGTATCTCCGCCACTGCGTTGCTGGAACCGTCTATGGGGTCCAGGACAAGGGTCTCCTCCCCTCCCCTGTCGACGAATCCAATCTCCTCGCTCAGCACGTTGAGCGGGACGGCGTTCCTCTCGAGGTACATCAGGACTGCGTTCTCCGCCACCTTGTCCAAACGGGAGGTGGGGGTTCCATCCGCTCCGATGCATATCTCGTCGCCGATGTTGGAATCAGGTATCTTGCGGATCTCCTGCTGCACGGCATCCGATATGGCCGAGAGGGTCTCGATCGTGATCATGCCGTGACGATTGACAGGATTTTATAAAGAATATACCATGGAAGTGTCGATGGAGCCACTGAACTTCACATCGGACAGAGTCTTCTCCGACAGAGGACGCCTCTACACGGAATCAATGTGTCCCGGGAAGAGGATCTACGGCGAGAGGCTTTTCACGCTGTCCGGCACCGAATACAGGGAATGGGATCCCAGGAGGAGCAAGCTCTCGGCCTATCTGACGGTCGGAGGGAAGCAGTTCCCGTTCAGGAAGGATTCGAAGGTGCTCTATCTCGGTGCATCCAGCGGTACGACGCCTTCGCATGTCGCAGACATCTGCAGCGAGGGAAAGGTCTACTGCGTCGAATTCGCCCAGAGGATGTTCAGAGACCTTGTCGGGACCTGTGAGACACGCCCCAACATGATGCCCATACTGGGGGATGCTACCAAGCCAGAGGAGTATTCGATGTTCACCGACGGTGTGGATGTGGTCTATCAGGATGTCGCCCAGAAGATGCAGGCGAAGATCCTCTGCGACAATATGGATGCCTTCGATGCAAAGTACGGGATGGTGGCAGTGAAGGCGCGCTCCGAGGATGTCACCGCATCGCCGGAATCCATCTTCAAGGACGCTGAGAAGACCATCCGTGAGAAAGGGTACAGGGTCTTAGACGACAGGTCTTTGGACCCCTATGAGAAGGCCCATGCGATGATCGTCATCGAGAGGGAATGACCATGAGAACGGCCTATGCGATAGCGTTCGAAGGCGATAGGTTTCTGATGGTCTGGCACAGCAAGCGCAACGGTTGGGAGATGCCGGGCGGCCATGTGGAAGACGGAGAGACCTCCGAGCAGGCTGCCGCCAGGGAATTCATGGAAGAGGCGGGGTACGAGATAGAGATCGTCGCCACCCGCGACATAGGCTACTGCGACGTATGCGCCGCGATTCTCGGAAAGAAGGTAAAAGACGACTGCGAGATGGAATCAAAGCTGTTCGATACCATTCCAGATCAACTTTCGTTCGCAAGAGAAGAGTACGACGACACAGTCCCCTGGGCAAAGCAGCAGGTCCAAAAATACCTTAAAAACCAATGAGAGCTATGACCCCCTTGAAGTCTGTCATCCTTTCTGTCACAGGACTTTATATACTTCTTCTATAATCGCATGCGTAGCCTCGCCGCCTAGATATGATTCGGAGGATCACACTATGGCAAGAATGCACACAAGAAGAAAGGGAAAATCCTGTTCAAATCACCCTATGGTTTCCGAGAATCCCGCATGGGTACCCCTCAACGCCACCGAAATCGAGGACCTCATCGTGAAACTCGCGAAAGACGGAATCATCTCCGCCCAGATCGGACTCATCCTCAGGGACCAGTATGGAGTACCTGATGTTAAGCTCGCAACCGGCAAGACGATCACCGAGATCATGGATGAGAAGGGAGTTGCACCCGCTCTTCCCGAGGACCTTTCAAACCTCATGAGGCGCGCAATCTCACTGAACGTCCACCTCAAAGCCAACAAGGGAGACATCTCCAACAAGAGGGGTCTGCTCTTGATTGAGGCCAAGATCAGGAGACTGGAGCGCTACTACAAGAGGAACGGAGTCCTCCCCGCAGACTGGAAGTATTCTCTCAGCAACGCGGAACTCATGCTCAAGTGAGTTATATGGAGACTGAGGTCCCCTCAAAACTTCTTACAACTTTATCTCATGCCGCGGACATCGTCCGCGGACATGATTTCATTCAGATCTATTCACATTACGATGCCGACGGCGTATCCGCCGCATCGATCATCGCCCAGACCCTTCTCAGGGAAGGCAAGGAGTTCCGCGCTACACTCTTCACGACGCTGAACGACTACAACATGGACATCATAAGGAACACCAAGGCCGAATGCATAATCATCACCGACCTGGGAGCATCCTACATAGACCAGCTCGATGCCATGAAGAACGACATAGTCGTGCTGGACCACCACACTATCATCTCTGAGGCGAACCGCATCTGCTACGCCAACCCTCATCTCTACGGGATCGACGGGATGACATCAGGATGCGGAGCGACCATGGCCCTCCTGTTCTCGGTCACCATGAACGAAAAGAACTGGGATCTGGTCCAGATCGCATTTGCAGGAATCGCCGGTGACAGGCAGCACATCAACGGCCTGTCGGGCCTGAACACATACCTTCTCGAGCAGGGAGTCAAGAGGGGCTACATCGAGCAGATGCCGGGATCACTCATTCCGGCAGGCGACCTCATGACGCAACTGTACCTGACCACCGACCCCTACATCAGGGGCGTCAGCGGCAACGAGGAGGGCGTTTCCAAACTCCTAGACGATGCCGGCATCGACCACGGCAAGTCCTACATGGACCTGACGGAGGAAGAGAAGAGGAAGCTCTCATCCCTCATCGCGATAAAGCTCACCGAGCAGGGCATGCTCGAGCAGTCCATGAGCGAGATCGCCCGCGCGAGATACTTCCTGAAAGGATTCAACATGGATGCCGAGTACCTGTCATCCGTCCTGAACAGCTGCGGCCGTTCCGGATTCGGCGGTATGGGAATCTCCGCCGGAATGGGCGACGCCAAGAGCATCGAGATGGGCGCTAAGCTCATGCGCGACTCCAACAAGGACGTCGTTCTCAACATGGTCGAACTGGACAAAACAGGATTGAACCAAAGGAAGCACTTCCAGTGGTTCGACAGCTCCGATTCCGGATTCACAGGCATGCTCTGCGGAATCGCCATGCAGTGCATCGGAGACCCGAACAAGCCCACCATCGGAATGAACCGGTCCAAGGAACCCGTCAACCTCTCATCCAGAGGGATGTGGATCCAGCTGGACAGGGGAATTAACCTTGCCGTTGCAATGAGAGAGGCATGCAACGCAGCGGGCGGGGACGGAGGAGGTCACCGCATAGCTGCCGGAGGATCCGTTCCTTCAGAGAATGTAGAATTGTTCTTGGATAAGCTCGATGAGATCCTGGAGAGGCAGCTCAGCTCCTCCATGTGACCTCGACCTCATCGGTCCTGAATCTCTGATTGATCTCGGTATCCGCGATATCCATCCTGACTCCGGATTCGTACATCTCGCTTCCGAGCCATGCGATCATCGCACCGTTATCCATGCAGAATCTGCGGTCGGGGCAGTACATCTCTGCTCCGCGTGCCTCCGCCATTTCCTTGACCATCTCTCTTAAACGCATGTTCTGGGCGACTCCGCCTCCGAGAAGAACTTCGTCCTTCCCGATATGGGCCATCGCCCTCTCGGTGACCTCTGTGAGCATGGCGTAAGCCGTCTCCTGGACAGATAGAGCGATATCCTCAAGGGGAACGCCTTTCTTCTGCAGCGCCAGGGCAGCGGTCATAAGTCCAGAGAAGGCCACGTCCATCCCCTTCACTGAATAGGGCAGTTCATGGTACTCCTTGCCCTCCTTGGCGAGCTTCTCGAAGACGGGGCCAGCATAGAATCCCATGCCCAGGTCCCTTCCGAGCTTATCGAGCATGTTGCCTATACCGATGTCCTGCGTCTCGCCGAATATTCTGTAGCGTCCTTCGGCGAATGCGATGACCTGAGTGTTCCCTCCAGATGCATACAGCAATGCGGGATCTTCGCAGCCGCAGAGGGCACGTCCGATCTCCACATGCGCCACGCAGTGGTTCACTCCGACGATAGGTATGCCCATGGTGCATGAGAATGCCCTCGCAGCGGTCGCGGCAACACGCAGGCACGGACCCAATCCGGGCCCCATGGAGAATGATATCACATCGATGTCCTTGGGCTTCAGTCCCGAGACGTCGAATGCCTGCTGCATTATCTTGGATACCACGTCGACATGATGGTTGGCTGCCTCCCTGGGGTGGAGTCCTCCGTTCTTGGGCTTGAACATGTCCAATTCGTTGGCGAGAACGTTGTGATCGGAATCGACAATTCCTACTCCCAGAGTATGCGCTGTACCCTCGATGCCTAGTGTGATCATCGTTCGTCAATCCTGCTGTGGCTAAAAAAGTTTATGTACTGTCAGTATATCGTCCACACATCGGACCCGTGGTCTAGGGGTTATGACGTCGCATTGACATTGCGGAGGTCGCCGGTTCAAATCCGGCCGGGTCCACCATGTTTCTTCTGAAATTTCATCTTCTTCATGGCCCATTTGTGCCGTCTGCTGTACGTATCATCCAGCATTTTCCCTGAAAAACAAATAGTTAAGATAATTTGACTAATAATTGATGATATCATCAGACATTCTACGAAAAACGCTAATTAATTGTCAAATTTTTGATTATTCGCAGTAAAACTAACGTTATTATCAGTAATCTGACTGCTTTGTACGAATTCCGATTAAGTTCAGAAATCATTATATTATATTCGGATGGTGAGGAACGCATAGATTGACGGCTGAAATACGCCGTGAAATCGAGTTTAAGATATGAAGGGGAACAAATGAGTTTCAGTGACGTTCTGAACGATATATTCAGTCCTTTGAATGAATATATCTGGTATATCGCCTTCGTCTGTCTCATCGGTCTTGGTCTGTACTTCCTTGTCAGGCTCAAGTTCATGCAGGTCGTTCACATCAAGGAGAACGCCTCACTTGCAGTTTCCGGTGTCAACGACAAGACGGACGGCAAGAAATTGTCTTCGTTCGAAGCATTCTGTCTGGGAATGGGTGCGCGTATCGGTGTCGGTAACATCGCCGGAGTCGCCACAGCTATCGCAACAGGAGGACCCGGAGCGGTCTTCTGGATGTGGATCTTCGCACTCATCGGTGCCGGAACCAGCTTCATGGAGTCCACAGCGGCCCAGATCTACAAGGAAAAGAAATCAGACGGCAGTTACTACGGCGGACCCGCCTACTACGCAACCAAGGGTCTGAAGAAGAGATGGCTCGGAGTTATCTTGGCCATCCTGATCACAGTCACATTCGGTATCGGATTCGTCGGTGTCCAGGCAAGCAACTCCTCTGCAGCTATCGTCGAGGCATTCAATGTCGACTCCCACATCGTCGGATTCATCATCGCACTGATTGCCGGACTCGTCATCTTCAGCGGAACAAAGATCGTAGGAAAGTTCTCCGCAAAGATCGTTCCCGCAATGGCGGTCTTCTGGATCATCTTCACAATCGCAATCATCATCATGAACATCGGCAACGTCGGCAACGCGTTCGCCATGATCTTCCAGTACGCGTTCTCAGCACCCGCACTGATCGGTGGTGGAATCGGTTCCATCATCATGGTCGGACTGAAGAGAGGTGTCTTCTCGAACGAGGCCGGTCTGGGATCCGTCGCCAACCTCGCAGGTACCGCGGACACCACCCACCCCGTCAAGCAGGGACTCATCCAGTCCTTCGGAGTCATCGTGGACACCATCATAGTCTGTACCTTCACCGCCGTTGCGGTCCTGTCCTTCGGTAACTGGGAAGAGGTCATGGCATTGGGACTCAGGGGAGCACCTCTCGTTCAGGAGGTCGCATCCCAGACTCTCGGAACTTGGGCGCCCACGCTCATCGCCATATTCCTGTTCGTGTTCGCATTCACCAGTATGCTCGGATACTACACCATGTCCGAGGCCAACCTGAGGTTCGTCAAGGATCACAACACTGTAGTGTTTGTACTCCGTGTCGTCGTCGTACTGGTGGCCTTCGCATCCTGTACCATCAGCACCGCGCTGATGGATCTGATCTCCGATACCTTCATGGCAGCCATGGGAGCGGTCAACGTGATAGTAGTCGCCCTGCTGGCGAAACCTGTCATGGAAGCATATAGGGATTACAGGAAACAGCAGAAGGAAGGCATCAAAGAACCGATCTTCCACAAATCGGCCCTCTCGGACTCCGATGGAGTCACAGAGTGGGAAGACTGATAAAATCAATTACGGGGGGAGACCCCCGGTTATTTTTTCTTTTTATCTCGGATCACATCACGACTAGATTCTCGGAGAGTATGGCTTCCTTGTGGTCCTTACGGCCCAATGCCTTCTCCAATTCATCGGTGTGCTTACCTGCGATTACAGAGAGCTCTTTGGAATCGTAACCCGATATCCCCTTAGCAATCCTGTTTCCTTCGCAGATTATGTCGACGACCTCGCCCTTCCCGAACGTGCCTTCGACTGCCTTTATTCCTACTGGGAGCAGGGATTTGTGATCCAGGACAGCCTTCTCGGCACCCTCATCTATGACTATCCTTCCAGAGGCATGAGCGGATTTGATCCATCTGCGCTTCTTGGAGATCTCGTTATCGGAAACGAATATGGTACCGATGTCGTCGCCTGTGGCTGCTCTGTAGACCGCATCAGGTTCCTTGCTGGAAGCGATTATCATGCTGCAGCCTGCATCCTTGCATATTGCTGCCGCATCGAGTTTCGTCCTCATGCCTCCAGTTCCCAATCCGGTGCTGCTATCACCTGCCATGGAACGGACGGAATCAACATCATGGACCTCCGGTACGAGCTTGGCATCCGGATTCTTAGTGGGATCTGAATCGTAGAGGCCCGCTACATCGGAAAGGATCGCCAGAAGGTCTGCATCCGTCCTGCTTGCCACTATCGCGGAAAGCGTATCATTGTCACCGAACTTGATCTCCGTGATGCACACCGCATCGTTCTCGTTGAAGATCGGCACCACGCCGTTGTCGAGGAGTGAATTGATAGTATTGTTGAGGTTGATGGCGCTCTCTCTGTCAGAGTACGTATCCAACGACATCAGGACCTGCCCTACGATCATGCCCTGTCTCTGGAAGCTGTCCGCCCACCTCTGCATCAGTATGCTCTGGCCCACTGAAGCTGCGGCCTGCCTGATCGGAATGTCGTTGGGGTTGGCGTTGACCTTCATCGCCCTGAGTCCGACGCCGATCGCACCGGAAGTGACTATCAGAACCTCCTTGCCCTCATCCTTCAGGGCCCTGACCTGCTCGGCCACGGAATCCATGAAATCGATGGATATGGTCTTCCTGCCCTGCATCAGGGATGTGGTACCGATCTTGATGACGACACGATCGACGGTTCCGAGAGTCTCCTTCCTTGTCATTACATCACCTCAGCGGACATTCATTGTCAAGATGCCTGTGCGTGAATTGTTTTGCATCCTTTCCGACATAGTCCTTGACGACCTGGCCGTTTCCGATCAGGACGTACTTATAAATCATCAGCCCTTCCATTCCCATTGGCCCGCGGGCGTGTATCTTGTTCGTACTAATACCAACCTCCGCACCCTTGCCGAACCTGTATCCGTCGGCGAAACGGGTGGAAGCGTTGACGAACACGTCCGCCGAATCCACCATCTTCGCGAACACCGCAGCCTTGGACATGTTGTTTGTGATGATAGCGTCCGTGTGATGGGAGCTGTGCGTGTTGATGAAGTCGATTGCCTCCTGCAGCGAATCGACGACCTTCACCGATACTATGAGGTCCCCGTACTCCTCGAACCAATCTTCTTCGGTGGCGGGCTTCGCATCCTTTATGATCTGCAGCGTGCGCTCGTCGCCCCTGACCTCGACCTTGTTGTACTGGAAAGAGGACCCGAGCTTAACTAGGAACTCATCCGCAATCTTGGAATCGACTAGGATCGTCTCTACCGCGTTGCATACTGCCGGATACTGTATCTTGGAATCCGTGGCGACCGCCACCGCGATATCCTGGTCGCACTCGGAATCGACATAGATGTGACATATGCCTGCAGCGTGCCCCAGCACCGGGATCCTTGTGTTCTCCTGAACGTATCTGACGAAGCTGTTGGAACCCCTGGGGATGAGCAGGTCGATGTACCCGTCCATGCTGAGTATCTCCTTGAAGTCCTCCCTTGATTCCATCAGGACGAATGCTGATTCGGGGACTCCCGCATCCGTAGCCGAGATGCGGAGCACATCGAATATCACCTTGATCGTGCGGTATGCCTCGCTCCCGCCCTTGAATGCCACGCAGTTCCCTGATTTCAGACAGAGGGACATGATCTGCGGCACGACGTCAGGACGCGATTCAAACACTACGCCGAGCATACCGACCGGGCATCTGACCTGATAAAGAACCAGATCCTCATCCAGTTCTGTGGTAGAGATGGTCTCTCCGACTGGATCCTTCAGGGACTTGACGCTCCTGATCCCCTTGACCATCTCATCGATCTTGGCATCGTCCACGACCATGCGTTTGTACATCGGCATGGGGATCTTGTCCCTGACATCGTCGAGATCCTTCTGATTCTCCTCCAGGATGATCGAACGGTTCCTGTCCAGAGCAAGGGCCATGGCCTCCAGTGCCTTGTCCTTCACATCCGTGGACAGGATGGACATATCGACTGTGGCCGCCTTCGCCGCCTTGATACGATCGGTAATATCAGTCATTAACTGGCGATAGACGAAGATATTTAATAGAGTAATCATGTCGGGAGACCCAAGCCGAGATAGCCAAGCCCGGTATGGCGGCGGTCTCGAAAACCGCTGGGCCTCGCCCTCGGGAGTTCGAATCTCTCTCTCGGCGCCATTACTATTTCAATACGACACACAAAGCTGCACTGTTCTTTCATAACGCGGCATCCACCAATACGAGTCGTATCAACGAAAAAGGGAGGATTGAAATGTCATTCTACACATTCATCGTATTGGAAGTAAAGAAGGAGGTGTACAGCCGCCTTTTCAACTATTGGGTTACTGAACATTGGGAAAACTATTATCTCCGCCGTCCAGAGAGTATGTTCGATACGGGTGACACCATAATCATGACGTCAGTGATGAATCATGCACCTTATATCGGCGATGTAACGGATTGGTTATCGTACACCCTCGGAATGGATTACGGAGACTTCTGCATCGTGATGTGCCCTGAATCATATACTACCGATCTGAGCAAGATCAAGGATGATAGATGGAACTATTACACTGATAGTTATGAAAAAGAGGGGCATCTAGAACCATCATTTGTTGTGACTAATTGGGAAAAAATCGATTTTAAAGCAGGCATTACACCAACCTCCTATACCGAGGTCTTCCGTCGCCCAGAACCTTCCAACGATACTGAAAAGAGATTAAACGAAATTGAGAAGACGCTGAAGGAGATTCTAGAAGCAATCCGGTACATCGGAGAAAGGGATTGAACCATACGGCCGGCATATCTAACTGCCGACCGTCATCCTTTGATCTGAAAAGAATTATGCAAAAGATGACTGTACTGCTATTCCAAATGTCTGAATGACATAATTCTCTATGTTCCCTATTGCCGTGTCCGAATCCCTACAGCTTTCTATTGAAGAGGCTGACAACAGTGCAATGACCCGACAGATTGCAAGTCCTCCGGAAAAAATGTTACAACCACTCTGAAAGACGCTCTGAAACAACATCGCCAACCCGTATGATGATATCCTCTGCCTGTCCCTTAGGGATTCTCATCTCCGAGGCAAGCGCAAACAGCTCCTTCTCACCTGGAAGAGGATTACCAACACATGTCATATGGTGCTCCGTCATATTAGGCGTCCTGGTCAGGTCGTATGCTGGGGAAAGCACATATCTCTCTTCTTTGGGCAGATACATGAATGAGAAATTACCAGCATGATCGTCATAATTCTTCGACAGTACATTGAAGCAGGACAGACGAAAAGCTTTCATGACTTCTGCCTGGGAACGGGTGATGTACCTGGTTGCCTGTAGGAAAGATACATAGTCCAATAAGGGCAAATCTGTCGGCACCTCCAGAAGGCCGGCCAAAGAGATCATGTGTATCCTTTCGCCACAATCTCTGTCGAATCTTTTGGATGCAAAATAACCATCACAGATGCCCGAAGACAGTAGGCGGTGCTCCGGCACCTCTATACCGCATCTTTCTGCTGCTTCATTGTATTCGTATTCCATCCTTCCAACAGATTCTGGATCGTAGCGTTCACGGAATTTTACAATCCATTCATCCCCATCTATGATTGCATTGACCTTGGGTCTAGCGCCTCCGGTAGATCCAGCTCTCCTGAACAGGTTGTCCAGATCTGTAGGACTGTCTTCGATCATAGATATGCATTCCATGCACATCTCGTCTGGATCCGAAATCGGTAACGCCTCCCAATCGCAGCCGGAAGGCTCATAATACAGTGCTCCGGTTGCATCTTTCCCGAGGTACGACAGCTTCTCCAGCGGATTCAGGCTCTGATAATCTATACCTCTCTTTCTAAGGGCCTTTATCGCAGTAAGCATACCCCATCCACCTGGGAGGGAATCTGCGAATACGCC
The DNA here is from genome assembly GCA_045588265.1 of Candidatus Methanomethylophilaceae archaeon. Classification (GTDB taxonomy): domain Archaea; phylum Thermoplasmatota; class Thermoplasmata; order Methanomassiliicoccales; family Methanomethylophilaceae; genus Methanoprimaticola. The sequence goes on from JAZNDX010000026.1 coordinate 47,635, forward strand.
TGGCAGCCCTTCGAAATAGTTCTTCCTTCCTTTGAAAAGACGATCCTCCAAAGGTAATGAACGGGGAGAGATGGAGAACCCATCATTCAGCCATTCGTTGCTATATGCGAAATAGGCGATATCGGAATCGTATCTGAGACGACCCACTTCTTTTCCGCCTAATAACACGCGCAGCTCCATGTCATCCCCTCAGATCATCCGCGGTCAACGGCGGACTGCTGAACAGCTGTTCCAATTGATCGTCGCAACCGACTGCCATTGTAAGCATCCACAGACTGTCCAGAGATATCTTCCCGGTACGTTCGAAACGCTTTATCGTACCATATGGGACACCGCTCCTGTCTGATAACTGCAATTGGGTCAGCTTAGCTTTTTTCCGATATGCCTTGAATCTTGATGCCAGATCGATCATCTTCTGGTCCAGAGACTTTTCCTGGAATATGTCGCTCAGCTCAAGATACGGTTTCATAAAAACAGATAACATTTTATCTATTAATAGATAATCTACGTAAAATAGATAACATATTATCCCTAATTATCATATTATGATAGGATTGCTAGTGTGCCCGATTGTCGGCATTTCTGACAACGGCACAATATATGGACCATACATCCAGCAATTAGATTATACACAAAATCTGAAACCCTCGGATCACCGATTTCGCGACGACATAGATCATAACCCGAACGGCCAGGTAAATATACTCTTAGATTCTCCGTCTTTCAGGGATTCTATGATCGACGAGAATATTGGCAAACTTGGATTCGGACTCATGCGCCTTCCCAAGAAAGGAGATGAAATCGACATCGAGCAGACTAAGGAGATGGTCGACCTCTTCATGGATGCGGGATTCAACTACTTCGACACTGCCTGGGCTTATCCGGGCAGCGAAGAAGCGATCAGACAGGCCCTCATCGAGAGGTATCCTCGCGATAGTTTCTACATAGCAACGAAGAACGCTGCATGGATATCAGCTAAGACCAGAGAGGATGCCATAGAGATTTTCGAAACATCGCTCAAACGCCTTGGCGTCGATTACGTGGATTATTACCTGCTCCATAACCTCGGAAACGCAAGGACACAGGTATTCGATAAGTTCGGGCTTTGGGATTACGTCAAGGAGCAAAAGGAGAAAGGAAGGATCAAACACATCGGTTTCTCATTCCACGACACCGCTGACAAGCTGGAACCGATTCTCAAAGCACATCCTGAAGCAGAGTTTGTACAGCTTCAGATCAACTACAAGGACTGGGAAAGCAATGACATCCAGTCCAGGAAGTGCTACGAGATTGCCAGGAAATATGGTAAACCCATAATCGTCATGGAACCTGTTAAGGGAGGCCTTCTTGCCAATCCTCCAGCTGATGTAGAGGTGGTCTTCAAGGATGCTGAACCGGACAGTAGCTGTGCCTCATGGGCCATCAGATTCTGTGCGGACAAGGAAGGCATACTGACTGTCCTCTCAGGAATGTCCGACGTTCAGCAGATGAAGGATAACCTCTCTTTCATGAAGGACTTCAAAGGACTCTCGCAGGAACAGAAGGATACGGTGAAGAGGGCCACTGAAGTCCTTGCATCATATCCGATCATTCCCTGTACGTCATGTAACTACTGTGCAGAGGTTTGTCCTGTTAACATAGGAATTTCAGGCACATTCGTCGCAACCAATCAGGTCATCCAGTTCGGCCTTACAGAATTCTCTAAAGGACAGTTGAATTGGTTGGTCGGCGGACAGGGGAAGAAACCCGGTACCGAATGCATAAAGTGTGGAAAATGCGAAAAAGCTTGTCCTCAGCATATTGCAATCCGTAACGAATTGGAAAGATGCAACGCATTGTTCGCCGGAAAATCATGAGTATATCCTGGCGGGGCCCTTTCGGGCCCCTTGGGATATATTGGAGTAACTAATCGTTTTCAAAACAGTTTCTTACGGCCTTTCTTAGCGCCCTTGCCTGCAGCCGAATCGAGTTTCTGAAGGAGTTCCTTTTCCTCGTCGGATACCTTCTTGGGGACATCCACGAACACGCGGACCATCATGTCTCCCCTCGATGAGGAGTTCATCCTCGGGAGACCCTTTCCGGGTATCCTGAGGACGGTGCCGACCTGCGTTCCCGAAGGGATGGTCAGCATGACCTTGTCGCCGTCGATGGCTGTGACCGTCTCCTCTCCTCCTAGCACCAATTTGGGATAGCTGGTGGTGACCTCGGACCAGAGGTTGGAACCGTCACGCTCGTAGTTCTTGTCCTCCTTGATATGGACGACCACGAACAGATCCCCTGCGGGACCTCCGTTATAGCCTGCGTTACCGGCGCCGGGGACCCTTATCCTCATGCCCTCGTCGATTCCCTTCGGCACATTCAGGTCGATGTGGGAATCCACGGTGAGCCTTCCGTTACCACGGCAGCGAGGACACTTCTCCGCAGAGGACTTACCCTTTCCGCGGCAGTCCGGACAGTCAGATACGGAGACCATGTTCCCGAAGGGGGTCCTCCTGACCATCTGGACCTGACCGGATCCTCCGCACTTGGAACAGGTGGTGACCTTTCCATCCTTGCCTCCCGTTCCCTTACAGTCCTCGCAGAGGACGGAGTGGGGGACGTCGAGCTTGACCTTCTTGCCCTCGAGCACGTCCTTGAGTGTGACCTCGATGTCGTACCTGAGGGAGTCTCCCTGCTGGGGAGAGTTACGGGACCTGGAAGACCTCATGCCTCCGCCGAACATGCTTCCGAAGAGATCTCCGAATATGTCGCTGATGTCGTCGGCACGCGTGAAGTTGTCCCAGGTGAAACCGCCTTCTCCGAACTGCTGTTTGACTCCTTCGAAACCGTACTGGTCGTACAGGTTCCTCTTCTCCTGATCCGAGAGGACCTCGTAGGCTTCCGATATCTCCTTGAACTTAGCTTCCGCTACTTCCTTGGGTTCGGTGGATACGTCAGGGTGGTACTTCTTCGCAAGGGAGCGGTACGCCTTCTTTATCTCCTCGGGAGTGGCGGTCTTCTCCACCCCGAGTACCTCATAGTAGTCTCTCGGCATCAGTCTCACTCGTCGTCCACGATCTTGTAGTCGGCGTCCACGTAGTCGCCGTTACCGGCGCTGCCGGAGTCCTGCTTGGGTGCTTCTCCGCCTGCAGACGGTCCCTGCTGGGCCTGCTGCTGCTGGGAAGCTTCCTGGTAGACCCTCTGGCTGACGGGGCCCATTGCCTTCATGAGAGCGTCCATCTTTGCCTTGATGTCGTCGACGTTGTCGGTCTTGTTGGCTGCCTCGAGATCGGAGATTGCCGCTTCGATGCCTGCCCTCTCCTGCTGGGTGACCTTCTCTCCGAGCTCGTCGAGCGACTTGCGGACGGTGTAGACTGCTGTCTCGGCCTGGTTGTGGACCTCGACGAGCTCTGCCTTCTTCTTGTCCGCGTCGGCGAACTGCTCTGCCTGCCTGACGAGGTCATCGATCTCGTCCTTGCTGAGCTTGTTGGAGGATGCGATTGTGATCTTCTGCTCCTTTCCGGTTCCCTTGTCCTTTGCGGTGACGTTGATGATACCGTTCGCGTCGATATCGAAGGTGACCTCGATCTGCGGGATTCCGCGGGGTGCGGGTGGGATACCGTCGAGGATGAACTTACCGAGTGACGTGTTGTCCGCGGCCATCTGCCTCTCTCCCTGGACGACGTTGATCTCCACGGAGGGCTGGTTGTCTGCTGCGGTTGAGAACACCTGCGACTTCTTGGTCGGGATGGTGGTGTTCCTGTCGATCAGCTTGGTCGCGATTCCTCCGAGGGTCTCGATACCGAGGGACAGAGGAGTGACATCGAGCAGGAGGACGTCCTTGACCTCTCCGGACAGGACTGCTCCCTGGATTGCTGCTCCCATGGATACGCATTCCATCGGGTCGATTCCGCGCTGGATCTTGGGTCCGACGATGCTCTCGACGAAGTTCTGGACGATAGGCATCCTGGTAGGTCCTCCGACCATGATGATCTTGTCGATCTTATCGTTAGACAGGTGCGCATCGCTGATAGCCTGAGTGATGGACTGCCTGCACCTGCTGACGATGGGCTCAACGAGCTCCTCGAGCTTGGCACGGGTGATGGTCTGCACCAGGTGCTTGGGTCCGGATGCGTCGGATGCGATGAAGGGCAGGTTGACCTCTGTCTGCATGGTGGTGGACAGCTCGATCTTCGCCTTCTCACATGCCTCTCTGACCCTCCAGAAGGCCATATTGTCTGCTGCGAGGTCGATTCCGGTCTGCTTCTTGAACTCTCCGATGACGTAGTTGGTCAGAGCCTCATCCATATCGGATCCTCCCAGCTGGGTGTCTCCGGATGTGGACAGGACCTCGAACACTCCGTCGCTGAAGTCCATGATGGTGACATCCAGGGTTCCTCCTCCGAGGTCGAAGACCATGATCTTCTGCTCGACGTCGGACTTGTCCAGACCGTATGCGAGAGCTGCTGCGGTAGGCTCGTTGATGATACGGACCACATCCAATCCTGCGATAGCTCCGGCATCCTTGGTTGCCTGCCTCTGGTTGTCGTTGAAGTATGCGGGTACGGTGATGACCGCCTTGTCGACTGTCTCTCCGAGGTATGACTCCGCGTCCTTCTTGATCTTCTGGAGGATGAATGCTGAGATCTGCTGGGGAGTGTACTCCTTGCCCAGTGCTGTGACCTTCTCGTTCCCTCCCATCTTCCTCTTGACGTTCTTGATGGTTCCGTCAGGGTTCGTGACGGCCTGCCTCCTTGCGGGCTCTCCGACAAGGAGCTGTCCGTCCTTTGTGAATGCTACGTACGAAGGGAATGACTTTCCTCCGACGCTGGTTCCCTCTGCGCTGGGGATCATTGTCGGCCTTCCTCCCTCCATGATGGAGGCGGCCGAATTGCTTGTTCCTAGATCAATTCCGATGATTCTTGACATACTTGCTCACCTTCCTATTCTTAAGCCGTTTTCTTTGTCACTTTGACCTTTGAGTATCTAATGACCTTTCCATTCAGGGTGTATCCCTTTTGGAACACCTCTGCTATCTGATCGTCCTCATCGCCCTCCACGGCCATCAGGGCCTCGTGGAAGTTGGGATCGAACTTGCCTTCGGCAGGGATCTCCTGCAGGCCGTTGTTCTCGAGGATCTTCATCAGATTCGCTCTCACACCCTTGATTCCGACGACGAGATCGTCGTCCTCCTTTGCATGCTCCAAAGCACGGTCCAGATCGTCGACTATCGTCAGGAGTTCGGTCACGATTCCAGAGGATGCTACCTTCTTGTTCTCCTCTATCTCGCGCTCCTTCCTCTTGCGGTAGTTGTCGAAGTCCGCCTGCAGTCTCAGAGCTAGCTCAAGGTAGTGATCGGCCTTGGCCTGCATCTCCTCAAGGGGATCGACCTTGGGCTTTTCTTCCTCGATGATCTCGAAGTCCTCGTCCTTCTTGGATGCATCGTCCTTCTTTTTCTCTTTAGACTTTCCAGTCATCTGGTTACCTTCTTTAGTGCACTCGGATAAGTGTGAAGCGGGGGTTTGGACCCCCGCGTTTGTTCAACTTGTTTACATCATGTCGTTCATGTCTGGCATGTCCTGGGGTCCGGGACCGCTGTGGGTCGCGGCTGCGATGACATCGTCGATCCTCAGGATCATGACTGCAGCGTCGGTGGCGGAGTTGATAGCCTGTGTACCGATCCTGTAGGGCTCGATGACATTCAGCTTCTTCATGTCCTCCACCTTTCCGGTGTAGGGGTTGAATCCAGCGTAGAGCTTCTTTCCCTTGTGCTGCTTCCTCATCTCGATCAGGACGTTGATGGGGTCCTGTCCTGCGTTCTCTGCGAGTGTCGAGGGGATGACCTCCATGGCGGATGCGAACGCCTCGATGGCGATCTGCTCTCTGCCGCCGACGGACTGTGCGTAGTCACGGAGCTGCATTGCGATCTCCATTGCGGTGGATCCTCCTCCGGTGACCATCTTTCCGTCCTCGATTGCGACCTTGACGACGGACCATGCGTCGACGAGGGATCTCTCGACCTCGTCTGCGACGTGGTTGGTTCCTCCCCTTACGAGGATGGTGACTGTCTTGGGGTCCTTGAGTCCGGAGATGAATGTCATCTGCTCCTCTCCGACCTTCTTCAGCTCTACGCAGTCTGCGTAACCGAGGTCGGTCTTCTCGAGGTCGCTGATGTTGTTGATGATGTTAGCACCGGTGGACTTTGCGAGTCTCTCCATGTCGGACTTCTTGACACGCCTGCATGCGTAGATGCCTGCCTTGGTGAACATGTGCTGTGCGGGGTCGTCGATTCCCTTCTGGCAGAAGACGACGTTTGCACCGGATGCGACGACCTTGTCGACCATCCTCTTGAGCATGTTCTCCTCTTCCTTGACGAATGCGGAGAGCTGTGCGGGGTCGTTGATCTGGATCTTCGCGTCGATCTCGGTCTTCTTGACCTCGAATGCGGAGTCGATCAGAGCGATCTTTGCCTTCTTGACGATCTTGTCCATGTTCAGCTGGACGGGCTCCTTGTCGATAACGAGACCTTTGATGATCTCGGTGTCTTCCATGTTGGCGCCTGCCTTCTTGACTGTTGTGATGTTCTTTAGATCGATGTCGTATCCCTTGCCCTTCTTGTCGGCGATGGTCTTGATCGCATCGACGACGATGTCTGCGAAGAGTTCCTTGGACTGGTTGACCTGCTTGGAGATCATTGCGGTCTCTGCGATGAGCTTCAGTGTCTTGGTGTCATCGATGGAGACTTTCATTGCGATCTTCTCGAGGATCTCCTGTGCCTTCTCGTTGGCCATCCTGTATCCCTTTGCGATGATTGTGGGGTGGACGTTGGCGTCGATCAGGTCTGTTGCCTTCTTGAGGAGCTCTCCGGCAAGGACGACGGATGTTGTTGTTCCGTCCCCGACCTCTGCGTCCTGTGTCTTGGCAACCTCGACGAGCATCTTTGCTGCGGGGTGCTGTACATCCATTTCCTTGAGGATGGTGACTCCATCGTTGGTGATGATGACATCTCCCATGGAATCGACAAGCATCTTGTCCATTCCCCTGGGTCCCAGGCTGCTCTTGACTGCTCCGGAAATAGCGACGGCTGCCGAGATGTTGTTCATCTGGGCATCCTTGCCTTTCTCTCTCTTTGTTCCTTCTCTCAGGATGATTACGGGGGCGTTACCCATTCCCATTCTACTTCCTCCAATATATTCCAATTTGGAATGACTGATACGGATAAAGTTTGTTCTTCTATATAAACATAACCGATTGTTACATCGGTTCCTTCGTAAGAATACGAAACAACTCAAAGACTATACTGGCTAAAAGGATTGCGGTCCCTTTCTGGACCTTATTCATAGCAATTTAAGAGGTTTATGTAAATGGTTTGAGGAGGAGAGCAGAGCGACTCATTCCTTAGAGGGCTCGGGCTCTTGTCTGATCCTGACGAATCTTTCCACCGGGGTCACGATGAGACGCCCGTCCCCAGGCTTACCTGTTTGGGCGGCCGCGATGATGGCATCGATCGCCTTGTCCACGATCTCATCGTCGACCACCGTCTCAATCTTGGTTTTCTCCAGCTCGTCTACTATAATGTCGCCTGCTCTGGTAATGAACTTGATACCGGCCTGGCTTCCCCTTCCGAACACATGGGTGATGGTCATACCGTTCACCCCTATGTCCCTCAGTGCATCCTTGACGGCCTGACATTTCTCCGGGCGTATAACTGCAGTAATCAGCTTCATTTTCACACCTCACATGTACGCATTCTCTCCGTGCTCGATGATGTCCTGACCTACGAGCTCCTCTTCCTCGGTTACACGTACTCTCATCACCTTGGAGAGGCACCAAATGATCGCATAGGACATAGCGAAGCAGAACACCAGCGTTCCCAGGACAGCCACAATCTGCCCTACGAAGAGGTCTACAGATCCGTAGATCAACCCCTCGACCCCGCCTGTCATCGAAGGCACAGCGAAGATACCGGTAGCTATGGCTCCCCAAATACCTCCAACTCCGTGGACCGCAAAGACATCCAGTGCATCATCAAGCTTCTCTCTTCCCTTAGTGTATCTGACTGCATAGAAACACAGCAATCCTGCGACAGCTCCTATGAGCATGGATTCAGGCACCCCGACGTATCCTGCTGCCGGCGTGATTCCAACCAGTCCTGCAACGGAACCGGCGATCATTCCGAGCACACCTACGCGACCTACCTTCAGGTACTGAATGAGTGCCCACGCCATCATACCAAATCCGGCAGCTACCATGGTCACCACGACAGAGTGAACAGCCGTGCTGTCAGCCGCAAGACTCGATCCTCCGTTGAATCCGAACCAGCCCACCCACAGAAGTAGCGCGCCCAGGAAGGCCAATGGGAGGTTGTGCGCTCTAGACTGGCGGACCCTGTCGCTTCTCGGTCCCACGAACAGGACCAATGCGATACCCGTTATACCTGCACAGATGTGGACCACAGTCCCTCCCGCATAGTCGAGCACGGTCAGGAACTGATCGAACAGCCCACCGCCCCATACCCAATGGGCCATAGGCGCGTAGACCACTATGGACCAGATGGCAAGGAACCATACGACTGCGGTGTATCTTACACGCTCCGCACATGCTCCCAGGACGATGGCCGCAGTGACGATTGAGAACATACCTTGGAACAGGGCGAACTCCATCTCCGATATCCCTGAAGGGGCATCCTCGAGGACCTCTGCCATGAACAGGTTCCCTAAACCGCCTATGATTGTTCCGTCGCCGTCAAAGGCGAGAGAATAAGCTACCGTGAACCAAGTGATGATCATCACTCCGGTAGCAATCAGGGTCTGCGTCATCACTGATGACATGCTCTGTTTCCTCAGCATCCCCCCGTAGAAGAACGCCACTCCCGGCACCATGATGAATACCAGAGCGGAGCTCACCAGGATCCAGGATAAGCTCCCTGAATCGCCGGCCGTCTCTGTCGATTCTGCAGATAAGGTCTGCAGACCTATTGTTGTCGCGATGATCGCGACCACAACCGTTATTGTTACTAGCAATCCTAGTCTCTTTGCCGTTCCCATCCGAAACACCTCCTTCTAGCTATTCGGACGGGATTGAAACATATTCATCCACTATTTCAAACACTACCGTCAAGACGAACAACAACTGGAAAGAAGTGATTCGATGTGCACAAAACCCACTATCCGGGACAAATAATGTTTCATTTTGCACATTAATGTATGATTTGTATTCATTTCTACATGTAGTTAAAAATATTGAACAAAATCGGTCAAAACCACTCTTGAATAGAGTGACCTCAGACCGAGAATCTTCGAGCGCTATGACTCCCAAAAACGAAAGCGAAAGACCCGAGTGGAAAGTACAATTCGAAGAACTCGCGAAGGATCAGTTGCTCTCATCCTTGAGGAGCATCTTGTAACCTACAGGTATGACCTTAATGAATCTGCACCAGGAGTGCTCCCAATCAGAGAGGATGGACTGCGCCTTCGGACTGCCGGTGTACTTCACATGATCCTCGAGGATACTCCTCAGGGTCTCGCGGTCAGTGGGATCATCAAGAAGCTCGATCTCCACCATGTCCATGTTGCAATGGCGGTCAAAGTCCCCTTCATCGTCAAGGACATAAGCAACTCCCGCGGACATTCCTGCGGCGAAATTCCTGCCGCAGCTTCCGAGGACCACAACGGTACCTCCTGTCATGTATTCGCAGCAATGGTCCCCGACGCCTTCTGCTACTGCTGTAGCACCGCTGTTACGGACACAGAATCTCTCTCCTACAGTACCGGCGACGTAAAGCTCTCCGGCCGTAGCTCCGTAAAGTATGGTGTTACCTGCGATCACTTCGCATGACCTCGAACCCTGACGCGAGATGGATATCCTTCCTCCGGACAGTCCCTTTCCGACGAAGTCGTTGGCCTGCCCCTCGAGATGGAATGTAACTCCCTTCGCCAAGAAGGCTCCGAAACTCTGTCCTGCGTTACCTTTGAATCTTACATCAATGTCATCGGCTTTCACGCCGCCTCTCAAGATCTCTCCTGAGAGCATCGCTCCGACCGAACGGTCGGTGTTCTCTATTGAATATTCATGTGATCTGCCGTTGCGGACATCCTCGATGATCCTCTTGTCCAGACAATCGCCGACCATATCGGGCTGCCCTTCCGAGAAGGTCCTGGTGCCTTCGGCAACCTGGAGCAGAGGCGAGATGTCCAACATGGACGCACGTCCCGATGTCTTCCTGACGTCTATGAGGTCGGCCCTTCCAATGATCTCATCGAGGCTGCGGAATCCCATAAAGGCCAAACGCCTCCTGACATCCTCTGCGATAGCGGTCAGATAGTTGATCACATTCTCGGGAGTTCCCATGAACTTGGCCCTCTTCTCGGGATCCTGTGTGGCGATACCTACGGGACATGTGTTGGTCTGACATTTGCGGCACATCACACAACCCATCGATATCAGGATCGATGCTGCGAAACCGTATTCCTCGGCACCTAGGAGTGCTGCCATGATGACATCACGTCCGGTCTTCATCTGACCGTCGACCTGCAGCCTCACACGTCCCCTGAGTCCGTTGGAAACCAGTGCCTGCTGGGCCTCGGCTATTCCGAGCTCCCACGGCAGTCCGGCGTATCTCATCGATGACATGGGTGCGGCACCGGTTCCTCCGTCCGCTCCCGAGATCAATATGATGTCCGCTCCTGCCTTCGCGACCCCAGACGCCACCGTTCCCACACTGGCCTCGGAGACAAGCTTCACACTGATCTTCGCCCTGGGATTGACGCATCTGAGATCGAAGATCAGCTGCTTCAGATCCTCGATGGAGTAGATGTCATGATGAGGTGGTGGAGATATCAGCGTCACTCCAGGCAGGGTATGGCGGGTGGAAGCGATGATCTGGTCCACCTTGAATCCCATGAGCTGTCCGCCCTCTCCGGGCTTGGCCCCCTGTGCGCATTTGATCTGCAATTCGTCAGCATTGACAAGATATTCTGTGTCGACTCCGAACCTTCCCGACGCGACCTGCCTGACGGCCGAACGGATGTTCCTTCCGTTCACAGGCTTGTTCCTCGCAGGGTCCTCTCCGCCCTCGCCGCAATTGCTCTTCGCATTGATGCGGTTAGCCGCCTCTGCGGCGGTCTCGTGGGCCTCCTTGCTGATCGCACCGAAGGACATGGCCTCGATGACGAACCTCTTGAGGATCTCGGAAGCAGGCTCCACCTCCTCCAACGGGATGCTCGTCCCCTTCCTCTCCTCCATCAGGTCACGGATGTAGAACAGTCCGTCCCCGAGGTCCGCCTTATCCGAGAACGCCTGATAGTTCGAGGGGTCTGCGGATGCTGAATGCAGCAGTTTGACGGTCTCCGGACACCATGCGTGCCTCTCCCCGCCGCTGCGGTAAGCGTAAACGCCCATGTCAGGGAGCTCGTTGCTCTCCGATGAGTAAACTGATGAATGCCATGAGATGATGTCCTCGGCGATCTCACTGAGCGTGATGCCTCCTATGTTGGAGACGGTACCTGAAAGGTATCTGCGGCAGAACTCCTTGTCCAGACCAACGGCCTCGAACAGGCAGGAACCGCGGTAGGACCTAATCGTCGATATGCCCATCTTGGACATGATCTTCATGAGTCCCTTCTCCAAAGCGCGGATGTACCTGTATTCTGCGGTATCGGGATCGTACGACACCTTTCCTGAATGTGAGAGCTCTTCCACCTCGGCATAGGCCAGATACGGGTTCACTAGGTTAGCTCCGTAGGCGAACAGCAGAGCGATGTGCTCCACCTCCCTGGGCTCTCCCGATTCTACGATTATTCCAGTCAGGAGACGCTTCTTGTTCTCTACCAGGTGTTGGTTGACAGCGGCCAAGGCCAGAAGGGATGGTATCGGTGCATGCTCCGCATCGATGTCGCGGTCAGAGAGGATGATGTAGGAATCTCCCCTCTCGACGATCTCATCGGCCTGCCTGCAGATGTTCTCCAACTCCTCCTCCAGGCCCTTCGGTCCCTTCGACACTTCGAATACCGTCGGGATGACCTCGGTGGAGAAACCGCGATACCTCAGATTCTTCAGCAGGTCCAGTTCGCGGTTGGTGATTATCGGGTGCCTGACCTTGACGATGTGGCATCTGTCCGATGCAGGCGAGAGCATGTCGTTCTGGAGAGGTCCGATGTATCCTGTTATGGACATGACCAGCTCCTCCCTGATCGGGTCTATCGCAGGATTGGTGACCTGTGCGAACGACTGCCTGAAGTAATTGAAGAACAGCTGGGGCTTGCCCGAGAGGATCGGCAACGGTGTGTCGCAACCAGTCGAGGATACCGGCTCCTTAAAGCCCGCTATCGAGGGCACCATTATGCTGTCGATGTCCTCCTTTGTGTAATTGAATACGCGCTTGGCGCGCTCGAAATCCTTGACCGAGCGGTCCACCGTACGTCCCGAGGAGACATCCGCGAGATCTATACGGTTCTTCTCCAGCCAATCTCTGAACGGATATGCTGAGGCAAGGGCACCCTTGATCTCGCTGTCCCTGATGATCCTGTTCTTCTCCGTGTCTATGAGGATCATCTTTCCGGGCCTGAGCCTTCCGGATTCCTTGATGGAAGTGCCGTCTATCGGTAGGACTCCCGTCTCCGACGCCATTATCATGAGTCCGTCATTCGTAATCGTGTACCTGACCGGACGAAGTCCGTTCCTGTCCAGCATACCTCCAGAGAGCTTTCCGTCGGTGAACAGAACCGCTGCCGGTCCGTCCCAAGGCTCCATGTAAATCGAATTGTATTCATAGTACGCCTTCAACGAATCCGGGATCGGGTTCTTACCGTTCCAAGACTCGGGAATCAGCATCGACATCGCATTGGACATCGACAGGCCGCTCATCGTCATGAACTCGAAAACGTTGTCCATGGAGGCGCTGTCGCTCATTCCCTGTTGAACGATGGGTGAGATGTCCTCTATGTCGGGGAATGTCTTGTTCTTCAGTATGCTCTCCCTTGCACGCATCCATGAGCGGTTTGCGTTGATGGTGTTGATCTCACCATTATGACAGAGCATCCTGAAGGGCTGTGCCAATTTCCACATGGGGACGGTGTTGGTGCTGAACCTTGAATGGACCATCGCGACCGAGGATTTGAGATCGGGATCGTTGAGGTCAAGATAGTAACGGCGTATCTGATCGGGTGTGAGCATACCCTTGTAGACGATCGTCTTGGTGGAGAGGCTGCAGATGTAGAACTCGTCATCCTGCACCTTCTTCTCCGTGTGCTTCCTCAGCAGATACAGCTTCTTCTCCAGGGTCTCCTGGCTGTCGTAGCTGCTCAGGAACGTCTGGACTATGCGGGGCTCCGTCTCCAGGGCCAGCGGTCCGGGCACGCTGTGGTCCACAGGCACATCGCGTTCGCCGACGACCTTCAGCCCGAGGACCTTCGCTTCCTGTCTGAAGATAGAAAGGCATCCTTCAGACCTGGAGTCCTCCTTCGGGAGGAATATCAGACCGGTACCATACCTTCCTGCCTCCGGCACGTCCATCCCGCACTTCAGAATGAAGTCGTGAGGAATCTGTATGGTGATACCGGAACCGTCGCCGGTGCAGCCGTCGGCGTTCTCCGCCCCGCGGTGCGCCAGGTTCTCCAGGACCTTGAGACCGCTATCCACGATTCCATGGCTAGCGCTGCCATCTATCCTTATGACCATGCCGACTCCGCAGGAATCCCGCTCGTCGGCAGGGTCATAAAGCCCGCATACTGGATTCATAGGAACTCTCAATCAGTGGATGAAGAGGAGCTCCCTGTACTTGGGCAGAGGCCACATCTGATCGTCGATCATCATCTCTAATGAGTCCACGTGCTTCCTGATCTTCTCGAGCATCGGGACGACCTCGTCGTGATACATGACTGCCGTCTTACGTCCCTCATCCATGTTGGAGAGCTTCTCCTCGAGCTTGTCGAGCTTGAGCACATACGCCTCTGCTGTGGAGATGTCGGTGGAGATGCACTTGATCAGGTTCATCTGCGATGCCGCCATCTTCTTGAACTCTGAATCGGAGTAGAGCTCCTTCAGTCCCTTGACGTTCTGCAGGAGCATGTTCTGATACCTTATGGCCACCGGGATCACGTGGTTGGTGGTCAGGTCGCTCAGCACCTTTGCCTCGATGGCGATCTTCTTGCAGTAGATCTCCCAGTAGACTTCCTTCCTGGATTCCAGCTCGACCTTGGTCATGACGCCGGTCTCCTTGAAGATCTTGATGGTGTCCTTCGTGGTGTACTGATCGTAGATGACTGGTGCAGATGTCTCGCAGTCCAGACCGCGCTTCTTGGCTTCTGCCTTCCACTCGTCCGAGTATCCGTTTCCGTCGAAGCAGATGTTCTGACATGCCCTGAAGGTCTCGCGGGTCTCGTCCAGAAGAGCCTGCATCACGGGAGTACCGGCTGCGACCCTCTTGTCGACCGCCTTCTTGAAGACGTTCAGCTGGTAGGCCAGTATGGTGTTCAGCACCATGATGGGCCCTGAACAGTTGGCACTGGATCCGACCGCTCTGAACTCGAACCTGTTTCCAGTGAATGCGAAGGGCGAGGTCCTGTTCCTGTCGGTGTTGTCAACGAGCAGCTCCGGGATCTGGGGGATTCCCAAGCTGTATCCCTTCTTGCCGCTGATCTTGACCATGTCCTTGCTTCCAAGGAGCTTCTCGAAGGCCTCTGTGACCTGCTTTCCGAGGAACGAGGATATGATCGCAGGAGGAGCCTCGTTGGCTCCCAGCCTGTGGGCGTTGGTGGCGTTGAGCACCGTTGCTTTGAGCAGTCCGTTGTTGTCGTAGACCGCCTTGAGTGTGTTGGCCATGAAGCACAGGAACCTGAGGTTCTCCTCATCTGTCTTTCCGGGGGACATCAGTCCGATGCCGCTCTCGGTACCGAGGGACCAGTTGCAGTGCTTTCCTGAACCGTTGATGCCTGCGAAGGGCTTCTCGTGGAGGAGCACCTCGAATCCGTGCCTCTCAGCCACGTTCTTCATCAGGGACATCAGGAGCAGGTTGTGGTCGATCGCCAGGTTGGCAGCCTCGTATACGGGGGCGATCTCGAACTGGTTGGGTGCGACCTCGTTGTGCCTGGTCTTGACAGGGATTCCCAGCTTGTAGGCCTCGATCTCCATGTCTCTCATGAAGTTCAGGACCCTCGGGGGGATGTCCGCGAAGTAGTGATCGTCGAGCTGCTGGTTCCTGGCGCTGTCGTGTCCGAGCAGTGTACGGTCCGTCAGGACAAGGTCGGGACGGGTCATGTACAGGTCCTTGTCCACAAGGAAGTACTCCTGCTCCCATCCGAGGTAGGAGTGGATGACCTCGTCGCCTTCTCCGAAGTACTCGAGGATGCCCTTCGCGGCCTTGGTGACCGCTGCATCTGACTTCAGAAGGGGCGTCTTGTAGTCCAGTGCCTCTCCCGTGTATGAAACGAAAACTGTGGGAATGCAGAGTGTGTCTCCGATGACGAATGCCGGGGACGAGGGATCCCATGCGGTATATCCTCTGGCCTCGAACGTGTTCCTGAGACCTCCGCTCGGGAACGATGATGCATCGGGTTCCTGCTGGAAGAGAAGCTTTCCGCTGAAGTTCTCCATTGCCTCGCCGTGGCGGCGGGGATCTGTGAACGAGTCGTGCTTCTCTGCGGTTCCTCCGGTGAGGGGCTGGAACCAGTGGGTGTAATGGGTCGCTCCGTGATCCATTGCCCACCTTTTCATACCCTCGGCGACATGATTGGCGACATCCTTGTCAAGGGTCGCTCCCCTCTCGATGGTCTCATAGATGGACCTTCTCGTCTCTTCAGAGAGATACTTTCTCATCGCCGCTCTGTTGAAGACGTTGCAGCCGTAGTACGTAGACGTCGCCTTATCAGGGGCGGTGGTGACTACCGGGGCCTTAGCATTCGCCTTCTCTACCACAGTGAACCTAAAGTTCTGCATAAGTCGATAACTTGAAACACGATTTTTATATCTTTGGTAGCGAAAAAATTAGTAGTATGGTGTTTGGTTCGTAGCTAATCATGCAAAAACATGTGTTGTCGGATTTCAGACATTTTTACCTTCGAAATCCGTAAAACGGTTTCCGGAGAGGGGTTCTGGCGGCGGAGCGCCGACACACCCGATCTCCGGGGAAATTGATGTTCAAACGGATTTATGTTCAACAGCGGCCTTGACTAATCCGAAGTGCAGCGGCGAGGGCGACAGGGGCCTGCTCTTGAATTCGGGATGGAACTGCGCTGCCATGAAGTAAGGGTGTCCTTCCAACTCAGCGATCTCCATCCTCTTCCCGTCCTCCGACCTGCCGGTGAAGCGCCAGCCAGCGGCTTCCAACCTGTCTATGTAATCGATATTGACCTCGTATCTGTGCCTGTGACGCTCGTCACAGCCGTCGGATCCATACAATTCAGCAGCCTTGGTTCCGCTCTTGATGACTGTATGGCGCAGTCCTAATCTCATCGTACCGCCCATATCGCTGACATCCATCTGCTCCGGCATGAGGGTAATGACTGGATTGGACGTCTCAGGATTGAACTCGGTCGAATCTGCATTCTTCAGACCAACAATGTTCCTGGCGATCTCAATGGTGGCCACCTGGAATCCCAGACACACCCCGAGGAAGGGTATGCCGTTCGTCCTGGCATAACTGGCTGCCTCGATCTTTCCCTCGACACCTCTGGTCCCGAAACCACCTGGAACGAGGACTCCGTCGCATCCTTCCAGCAGTGTTTTTGGATCCTCGGAAAGGAATCTGTCGGAATCTATGAATCTAACTTTTACTCCACAGTTTATTTTAGCGCCCGCGTGCGTGAAAGACTCAAGATGGCTCAGATACGAATCGGCCAGTGCCGTATACTTCCCGACAAGGGCAATCTCCACCGTCACCTTCGGCTTGACTATCCTCTCGACCAGACCTTTCCATTCGTCCATCTCCGGCTTCTTGGCCAGCGGTGTCAGATCCATGCGCTTGATTATGTAATCGGCCACCCCCTGTCTGTCCAAGATCATCGGGACCTCATAGATCGTACGGGCATCTGGGCATGATATCACAGCATTCTCGTCCACATCGCAGAACATCGAGATCTTCCTCTTCGCCTGTTCGGTGATCTCCTGCTTGCATCTGCAAATGATCATATCGGGTCTGATTCCCGCATTCATTAGGTCCTTGACGGAATGCTGGGTAGGTTTGGTCTTCTCCTCTCCGACGGTCCCCATTATGGGTACTAGCGTGCAGTGGATGAAGAGCGCGTTCTCGTTCCTTCCGATGTCCCTGCCCAGCTGTCTGACCGCCTCCAGGAACGGCATGGACTCGATGTCTCCGACCGTTCCTCCCAGCTCCACAATGACCACATCAGCAGCGGAATCCCTGGCCGCTTGAATCATACGCGACTTGATCTCATCGGTGATGTGAGGGATGATCTGAACCGTCTTACCCAGATAGGATCCTTTGCGCTCATTATCGATAACAGAACGGTACACCTTTCCGGTCGTTATGTTGTTGTCCCTTCCGAGACTGAGGTTCATGAAACGCTCGTAGTTCCCGAGGTCCAGGTCGACCTCGCCACCGTCATCCAGTACATAGACTTCCCCATGCTCGTAGGGATTCATCGTACCTGCATCGATGTTGAGGTATGGATCGACCTTGATCGATGTCACCCTGATACCGCGGGACTTCAACAGCAATCCTATCGAGGATGCCGTAATTCCCTTGCCTAAACCGGAAATAACTCCGCCGCTGACGAAAATGAATTTCATAGGAATCAACGGGATTGAATGACTACTGTCAAACTTTTTAAACCTTCTTTTTGTCGGATTTCAGACAAATGCCATTTTTCTGACAAATTAGAGTTATATAGCATCTATTTGATGGGAATATTCCGATGAAAAGCTACCTAGTACTCGAGGATGGAACGGTATATGAAGGGAATTCATTCGGTCATCAGGCCGAGGCTTTCGGAGAGGTCGTTTTCAGTACTGGAATGAGCGGTTACCAGGAAAGCCTCACCGACCCATCCTATGAGGGACAGATTCTGGTCATGACATTCCCTACGATAGGGAACTACGGGATCAGCGACGAGTACTTCCAATCCAGCGGCATCCACTGCCGCGCATTGGTCGTCAGAGAGTACACCGAGAGACCTTCGGACTCGTATCACGGAAAGACCATCGATGAGTTCCTGAAGGATTTCAAAGTCCCCGGGATCTCCGGAATAGATACTAGAGATCTAGTCATAAGGATCAGGGAGCAGGGTACGCTCAAGGGAGCAATCATCTACGACGAAGCGTCGATATCGGAAACTATCGAGAAACTGAAGAAGATGCCCGCACCCTCGGATTCGGACCTGGTCCGCGAAGTGTCCTGCAAAGGCATCGAGAGATTCGACAACGGCAAGGAATACACCGTCGGCCTTCTGGACTGCGGCGAGAAATCACGCATTCTGCACGACCTCAGCGAGATCTTCAACGTCATCATATTCCCTTACGATACGCCATCGGACGTCATAGAGGATACGAAGATCCAAGGGCTTCTGGTCTCCAACG
This sequence comes from Candidatus Methanomethylophilaceae archaeon, assembly GCA_045588265.1. Taxonomy (GTDB): domain Archaea; phylum Thermoplasmatota; class Thermoplasmata; order Methanomassiliicoccales; family Methanomethylophilaceae; genus Methanoprimaticola. The sequence goes on from JAZNDX010000026.1 coordinate 66,145, forward strand.
GACCCGGCAACCCTAGTCATCCGAACATCATCAAAGGGCCTGTAAAAACAGTGTCCGACCTTTCTACGGTAATGCCCATCATGGGCATCTGTCTGGGGAACCAGATAACCGCGCTCTCGTTCGGCGGCAGCACGTACAAGATGAAGTTCGGGCACCGCGGATGCAACCAGCCCGTGTCTTACGAAGGGCGCGTCTACATCACAAGTCAGAACCACGGATTCGCAGTCGACGAGAACAGTCTGGAAGGATCCGGACTCATCGCAGACCAATTCAACATCAACGACCGCACAGTGGAAGGCATGAAGCACAAGGACCTTTCGATCTTCACTTCTCAGTATCATCCGGAGGCACATCCGGGACCGCACGACACATCGTTCCTGTTCCGCAGATTCTCCGAGGTCGTCAAGGGGGGCCACCTATGAAAAGACAATACAACAAGCTGCTCGTGATAGGCTCCGGACCCATCGTCATCGGACAGGCCGCGGAATTCGATTTTTCAGGTTCGCAGGCATGCCGCTCGTTGCGCGAGGAAGGATACAAGACGGTGCTGGTCAACAGCAATCCCGCGACCATACAGACGGACCCCGATACCGCTGACAGCGTCTACATAGAGCCTCTTACAGCGGAATCAGTAGCGAAGATCATCGAGAAGGAAGGTGTGGACGGAGTCATCTCAGGGATGGGAGGACAGACTGGCCTGAACATCTCGGCAGAACTGGCAGAGAAAGGATACCTGAAGAAGTACGGCGCAGAGCTCGTGGGAACCCAGCTCGAGGCCATAGACAAATCCGAGGACAGAGAGCTGTTCAAGGAGACGATGGAATCCATCGGCGAACCCGTGCCCAAATCGAAATCGGTCAACAGCATCGAGGAGGCCATCGAGGCGGTGGAATTCATCGGGAGATACCCGGTGTTGGTCCGTCCGGCATTCACACTCGGAGGGACCGGAGGAGGTATAGCGCACAACGAGAGCGAACTGCGCGAGATCTGTTCCATGGGATTGTCCTACAGCCGTATCCACCAGGTACTCATCGAGGAGAGCGTCCTGGGCTGGAAAGAGATAGAATATGAGGTCATGAGGGATTCCAAGGACAACTGCATCATCATATGCAACATGGAGAACCTGGACCCCATGGGAATCCATACTGGGGAATCCATCGTCTGCGCCCCATGTCTCACATTATCCGATCAGGACCTGCAGATGTTCCGTACGGCATCGATCAAGATCATCCGTGCATTGAAGATTGAAGGGGGATGCAACGTACAGTACGCGTTCGACCCCGTTACACACGACTACCGTGTGATCGAAGTAAACCCAAGAGTGTCGCGCTCATCGGCATTGGCCTCGAAGGCCACGGGATACCCCATCGCAAGAGTGGCCACCAAGATAGCCGTGGGTTACACATTGGACGAGATCCCGAACCGCATAACGGGAAAGACCTACGCGGCGTTCGAGCCTGCGATAGACTATATCGTGATCAAGATCCCCCGCTGGCCGTTCGACAAGTTCCGCACCGTTGACAGACATCTCGGCACACAGATGAAATCCACGGGTGAGATAATGTCCATTGGACGCACCGTGGAGGAATCGATCCTCAAGGGACTGCGTTCCCTGGAGATAGACGTTCTGGGGCTCGATCCCATCGACATGAGCGATGAAGAGATACACAAGGAGTTCAGTAACGCCACCGACCGCCGCATATTCGCCATCGGCGAGGCATTGAGAAGAGGATGGAGCATAGAATCCATTGCTAAGGAAACTTGTTGGGATGTCTTCTTCGTGCAGAAGCTCAAGAACATCATCGACATGGAGAAAAGACTGAAGGAATCTCCTCTCACGGACGGTCTCCTCAAGGAAGCCAAGGAGATGGGATTCTCGGATGAGAACATCGCCAAGATCCTGGGCGACCGCGACATGTGGTCGGTCATGGAGCAGAGGGAGAAAGCAGGCATCCTGCCGAAGTACAAGATGGTGGACACCTGCGCTGCCGAGTTCTCCGCATCCACACCGTACTATTACAGCACATACTGCGGACGCTCCTCAGAGGTCACCGATGACGGCAGAAAGAAGGTGGCCATTATCGGAGGTGGACCCATCCGTATCGGACAGGGTATCGAGTTCGATTACTGCTGCGTACACGGCGTGATGGCCCTCCAGGAGGAAGGGATCGAGGCGATCATGATCAACAACAATCCCGAGACCGTATCCACCGATTACGACATATCCGACCGCCTGTACTTCGAACCCCTGGAGCTCGAGGATGTACTCAATGTGATCAAGGCCGAGAACGTCGACGGCGTCATCTGCCAATACGGCGGACAGACATCGGTCAACCTGGCGATAGACATCGAGAAGGGGATCAAGGGAACGAAGACTAAGATCCTCGGAACGACCCCCGACCAGATGGATGTCGCAGAAGACAGGAAGAGATTCACAGACCTCATGCGCAGCCTCGGAATCAGACAGCCCCCATCCGGCACCGCATACTCCTACGACGAAGCGATAAGCATCGCCAACAGCGTAAAGTACCCCGTGCTGGTCCGCCCCAGCTATGTCCTGGGAGGGCGCGCCATGGAGATCGTCTATTCGGATGAGGAACTGAAGACCTACATGGAGACTGCTGTCAAGGTCTCGCGCAACCATCCTGTCCTAATCGACAAATACATCTCGGAAGCGGTTGAGATCGATGTCGATTCGGTATGCGACGGGGAGGATGTCTATGTCGGAGGCATCTTAGAGCACATCGAATACGCCGGCTGCCATTCCGGGGACGCGACTATGGTCATGCCCCCCTACACCCTGAACCAAGAGACCATCGATGAGATCGTGGAGATCAACCGCAAGGTCGCTCTGGCGCTGAAGATCAAGGGCCTGATGAACCTCCAGCTGGCGTATAAGGACGGACAGATCTGGATGATAGAGGCGAACCCCAGAGCATCCAGGACCATCCCCTTCATCTCCAAGGCCACCGGAGTCCCTCTGGCCAAGGTAGGCGTCAAGGTCATGCTGGGAAGGAAGCTGAAGGAATTCGGCCTCAGCGGATACAAGGCGATAGACCACTATGCAGTGAAGGAATCGGTGTTCGCTTTCCTGAAACTCCCGGGCGTCGATACGATCCTGACCCCCGAGATGAAGTCCACAGGAGAGGTCATGGGAATCGATCCTGACCTACACGCCGCATGCCTCAAAGCGCTTACCGCTGCAGGTACGGTGCTTCCCAAAGAGGGCGGAGTGTACATCACGGTCAACGACGGCGACAAACCGCGTGCGCTGGAAGTGGCCAAATCACTGGTAGAGATGGGATTCAAGATCTACGCCACCAAAGGGACATCGAAATACCTCTCGGAACACGGAATCGATAATTCCTTCGTTTACAAGAACACCGAGAATCAGGAGCCCAACGCCGAGAGCCTGATGCGCAACGGGGACATCAACCTGATCATCAATACGCCCAGAGAGCATTCCGGAGCCATAAGGGACGGACATGCCATGCGCCGTCTGGCCGTGGAACTGGAGATCCCGTATATTACCACCATGAACGGTGCGGAGATGGCAGTCGGTGCGATCGCTGTGGAACTTCAGGGAGAGACCAAGGTCAAGAGCATGCAGGAATACCACGGATTGGAATTCTGATGAGGGACATGTCTAACTTTATATGACCTCAACATACCGCATACCATGGCAGAAGGACAGAGCACTCCGAGTTTCCTCGAGGGTGTCAAACAGCGTTTCAACAAGCCTCAGATCATAAGAGCTATCGGTTCGTTCATAGGGATCGGATTCCTTGGTGTGCTCTGGGCTTTCTTCGATCTGCCCCTCCTGATAGCATCCTTGGGTTCCACCGCTGTGACCCTGTTCGGTCTTCCGAAAGCACCTGCTGCCAAGCCTAGGACGGCGATTCTGGGGCAGTTCCTCTCAGCTGTCTGCGGCTGGTGCACACAGTACCTTCTCGGAACAGAGTGGTATGCCTGCGCCATCGCGGTGATGCTGTCCCTGGTTGTCATGGTCATATTCAACTGCGTACATCCTCCGGGAGGAGCTACGGCACTTTCCGCCGTCCTTATGCCCCAACCCTGGACATTCATAATCGCACCGGTGACCGTCGGTGTTATTTTCCTGGTATGCGTTGCCTATCTCACGAACAAGGCCTGCGAGCGTTACGAGACGAAGCCGGAACCTGCGAAGTGAGTTGAAAGTGATGTCCGAGGACAAGAAAGTGGACAGATGGAACACAGCCTCAGCGATAGCCTTCGCCGCCGCGATCGGGATAGGCATCCTCGTAGGTTACCTCTCAGATTTCGTCAACGGGGTGTTCGCCATCATGGTGATTTCGGGCGGATACCTTGCCGTCTCCTTCTATCTCAGGGACAGGGACGACACTTCCGGAGGGCCTTCGGAATTCGGTGCGGCCGTCATGGGCGGAGTGATCCTCGCCGGGATCGGAGTGTGCGGAATGATCTACAGGTTCACAGACAATGTGATCCTCACCATCGCATGCATACTGGCCGTCATCATGCTGGCATCGGTGATCATGATATTCCGCTATCGCAAGTACCTATGAGAGTTTTATTTACAACTGAATCGTTCAACGGCGCATGAAGCAGTTAGAAGACTACGTCACCACAATCCCCGACTTCCCCAAGAAAGGGATCATGTTCAGGGATGTAACATCAGTAGTCCAGAACGGAGAAGGATTGAAGCTCGCCGTCGACGGTCTCATAAAAGGACTTGAGGGTGTCGATTTCGACCTCGTTGTAGGAACGGAATCCCGCGGATTCCTCTTCGGAGCACCTGTCGCATACGCAATGGGAAAGGGATTCATCCTCGTAAGGAAGAAGGGAAAGCTCCCCAGAGAGGTCATCTCTGCGGATTACGAGCTGGAATACGGAACGGCAAGCATCGAGATGCACACCGATTCCATCAAACCCGGACAGAAGGTCGTCGTCATCGATGACCTCATCGCCACCGGGGGTACAACCGAGGCAGTCGTCAAGCTCGTCGAGCAGCTCGGCGGAGAGATCGTGAGAATGGGATTCGTCATGGAACTCGCCGGACTCGAGGGAATGAAGAAGTTCGAGAAGTACCACCCGTACGCCCTCATCACATACCCCGGGAACTGATTCCCGACTCAAACCTTTTCCACTTTTTTTCTACCTAGGAAATTATGTCCATCACTCCAACGAATGGTCACAATTCAGTGTGCACAAAAAGTGCAAGGGATCCCTCCAATTTGCACATTCTTCGACCTATTATCGACAATCTTTATTAACATCTTAGAGCTCATTAATTCGTCGTCAAATAGGAGAGGCGTAGTGATGAACTTCAGCAGCGTATTGGTCGTTGCCATGGTTGCTATGATAGCCGTACCGGCTGGATTCGTAGCATACACGGAATTTTTCGACGATGGAGCTGTTGAGACGACTTGGAGCATAGAACCAACTCAGGATCTCGTATACAACGGGTCCCCGCAGTCCTTGGTCAAAGCTACACTAACAGAAGGGACCGTCTATTACAGTCTGGACGGAACGAACTATGCGACCTCTGTACCGACGAAGACCGATGCCGGACAATACACGGTATGGTGCAAGGTGGAGAAGGACGGAAGCACGATCGGTGAGAAGAATGTCACCGTCACGATACAGCCCGCACCAGTCACCGTCAAGGTGAACGATTATCGGAAGTACCACGGGGAATCGGACCCCTCATTCGCAGCCACCGTTAGCGGAACGATCGGTTCCGATACGGTCAGTTACACCATCGCCAGGGATCAGGGAGAGGACTGCGGAGGCTACGTCATCCGCGCCTCGGGCAACGAAATCCAGGGCAACTACAAGCTCACCTTCGAGAACGGATACCTGGTCATATTCAACGAGATCGTCACAGTCACGCCCAACGATGCCTCTAAGACCTACGGATCCGCAGATCCCGTCTTCACGGCGACGGTCGAGGGCGGAATAGATATCAAATACACCCTTGTGCGCGAGAGCGGAGAGCTTCCTGGCACATACAAGATTCATGCCACAGGCGAGCGCGCCCAGGGCAACTACCTGGTCGAGTTCGGAATAGGCATCTTCACGATCAAAGAGGTCCCCGGGACCACACCTTCGGTCCCTGATAATCCGACGGACACCTCGACCACCGAGGCCGTTCAGGGACTCATCTACAACGGATCGCCCCAGGCACTGGTGAAATCCACTTTCACTAACGAGACGATCACTTACAGTCTGGACGGCAAGAACTACTCTTCGACGATCCCCACCGGTACCAACGCGGGGAAATACACGGTTTGGTACAAGGTTACCAAGGATTCCAAAACCCTTACCGAAAAATCGATAACGGCATACATCGATCCCAAAGCAGTCACCGTCAAAGCCAACGACGCTTCCAAACAGTTCGGAAGCTCAGACCCCACATTCACGGCCACGGTGAGCGGTACCCTCGGTTCCGACAAGGTGAAGTACACATTGTCAAGGGAACAGGGCGAGGAATTGGGAAAGTACACCATCAATATCACCGCCAACGAGGTCCAGGGCAATTATCGGCTCATGATCCTCACGGGAACCCTATCCATCTACAAGATAGTCAAGGTCACTCCCAACGACGCTTCCAAACAGTTCGGAACCAGCGATCCCGTCTTCACCGCAACGGTCGACGGGGATGCGAACGTCAGCTACACACTCACCCGCGATACGGGAGAGGACCTGGGAGCTTACAAGATACACGCCACAGGAGAGAGGAATCAGGGCAACTATGTCGTTGAGTTCGATTCGGGTATCTTCAGCATCATGGCGACATCTGCGTCATGGGCAGTAGAACCTACGGCACAGTCATACGACTTCGACGGCTGGGAGAAAGAACTGATCACTCCCGGAACCGTCACCGAAGGAATCGCATACTACAGACTCTCCACAGAGAACTACTCAACTGAAATCCCGACCGCGACCGAGCCGGGAATCTACAAGATATTCTGCAAGGTATCGGGAGGAGGCAGTGTGGCCGATTCCACAGAAATCATACTGATCTCCGAAATCAGAGAATACCTTTGGGACGGGGCAGAGACCAAAGAGCCCAGGACGGTAGACGGCAAGTACATAATCCATCTCGCATCCGAATTGGCCTGGATCGCTCAGAACAACTTTGCCAACGGAGGATTCGACGGCAAAACATTCGAGATCGGGCATGACATCGACCTCAGGAGCCATGAATGGACTCCGATTGGATCTGTCTCCTCACCTACGACATATCCGTTCAAAGGAACTGTCAAAGGAAACAACCATGTGATCGAGAACCTGGTAATCCATTCGGGCAGCGACTATGTCGGTCTGTTCGGATACATAAGCGGAGGCCACATCGAGAATCTGGCAGTTAACAATGTATCGATCTCAGGCTCACAGCATGTGGGTGCGATAGCCGGATTCCTCAACTCCACAGCAGAAGGACTCAAAGTAACCCACGTCGACCTGGACGGTAACAGATACGTCGGCGCGATAGCCGGATATCAGACCAAGAAGATATCCGATTCCGAAGTGTCCTACGCCAACATCCTGTGCAGCAGGATCTCGATTTCAACCCCGTATTCCCTCAGCGACATGGGTAACGATGTCGGAGGAATCTCCGGAATGTGCAACTCCGATGTCGAGAACTGCACCATATCACATCTGACCATCAACGGATACAGAAACGTAGGCGGAATAGCCGGTAACATACAGGAGAACACGGCAACCGTCAAAGTCTCGGATTGCAGCCTCAGCAGGGCTACCATAATTGCCGATCTGAACGGAGGCAACGCCGGCATCCTGGTCGGAAGGGTCTCCGACAGTACCGTGATGCTCAACAACACGAATTCAGACACCAGCCTCATCTACATCACCGCCCCTGCTGAACAGGGAGGAGAAGAGACCGGAGAAGAACCTATCACCACTCCCCCGAACTATCTCAGCGGAGTCTATGACAAGATCGTCGCAGAAGAAGGAAACGTGACCATCTATAAGGACAGTGTAGCGACAGTACTGGAAGACATGCACCAGATCATACTGGACGGCGTGACCATCGACGCTGCGGATAGTACCCCTGCGATCGACATTAAACCCGGAGCATGGCTTACGATAGTCGTCAAGAACAGCGTAAACCTGGAAGGCGGAAAGAACGCAGATGCCATCAGGGTGCACGAGGGCGGAGAGGTCATCATCACCGGCGGAGGAACCCTTACCGTCACCGGCAACGACGGGTGCGAATATGAAGATAGGAACGGGTACCGGAATACAGGCATGGAAAGCTATGACGGTACCGGCGGAAGCGGAATAGGTTACGCCAGCCACAATGCAGGTTCGATTAAAATCTCCAACCTCGCGAAACTGTACGCTTACGGATACGGAGACCACGCCTATGGAATCGGCGGAGACTTTAGCAACGTCATCATCTCCAATTCCGTGGTGAAGGAAGCCCGCGGAGGATTCCCGGGAACTGAATTCCTGAACGGAGACAACGGAAACAACGAACCAGAAGGATCGCCCGCAATCGGAGGAGCTAAGACCGTCATCGACAGCTCAACCGTAGAATACGCAGTCGGAGGAAGCAAGGCAGCCGGAATCGGTGCGAGATACTGGATGGATGCAGAGATAATCATCACCAACTCCAGTCTGCTGAACATCATCGGAGGTAACGGTTCCGCAGGTATCGGAGGAAGCCATCCTGAGAGGGTCAACGACCCCACAATTCTGAGCATAATTATCGAGAACTCCGATGTGAACGCAACCGGAGGATACTATGCCGCAGGTATCGGAAGCGGATACGACAGGAAATGCGGAACAGAGGGTTGGATGGACCTCACCATCATAATCAGTTCATATTCGAACATAACCGCAGAAGGCGGCAAGTACGCCGCGGACATCGGTACAGGTTTCCATTCTGGAATCCTGAAAGGAAGCATCGACAGCACTGTGATGGTCAATGTCACCGAAGGCACAGTACCGAAGACCAGCAGCGGTTATTCCTACACGGCTCAGAGCATCGGATACGGTGTGGTCGACTCGGCAAGGGAAGGAGCATCTCTCATGAACGGAAGCGAACCCGTCACACCATCATTCACAGTCAGCGGAGTGCCTATCACCAACCCATTCGATCCTGACAGATTGGATTCTGTGAAGGCAGCCTACCCGGCTTGATGAAGAAAATGGCGAGTGGCCCTACTGGGATTCGAACCCAGGTCAGCGGAGTCGAGGTCCGGCAGGATATCCAAGCTACCCCATAGGGCCGTTCCAACGTAGCGCCATCGCCGATTAAAGGTTTTCACTCCTTGATCCCAAGGGACTGGTCGAAATTGGCCAGGTACTTCTCCTTCGCCAGGAACGAGCTGTCGATGTCATCGACCATGCGCTTGTACAGCTTGTAGGGGACCGCGAACGAGAACTTGTCATGATCCACGAAGCGCCTTGCGTACATGTCGGTCATCCCTATGACCGCGTGGGGATCGTCAGACTCCCCCTCTGCCCTGGGAAGTGCGTAGACCTGCTGGCAGGCGAACCCGTAAGGCATTATCGCTGCGGGACCGGGTGTCGTCTTGGAGAATGCCGCGAGCTGCTGAAGAACGCTCAGACGTGTCGGGTCCACGAGGAATGCGACCACCTCGATCGGCTTCCCTTCCTCGATGGCGGAATCAAGCTCCTGGAAAACTATGGCGTCCGTTCCGTCCCCGTAGTCCTTTATCGCACTTTGCTGCTGCATAGCGATCTCCGGTGTCTTGAAGTAGGACATGCCCGAACTCTTGTGAGCAATCTGGTCCCTGACCTCCACAGGTATGACCGAAGCTGACCAGGCGGACCTCTGACGGTCGCTTATCCCTCCGAATCCGAAACCGCTCTTCGAGCCGTGACAGGGAGAATGCTCCGAGTCAGCGGCACACTTGTCGCCCAGACGTACGCAACGTATGAAAAGGGACGGTATGGTGCAATGGCCGTTCTGCGGTACGTGCGCATCTTCAGGTATGGTCTTCTCACGGTATATCGCGACAGCATGATTCTCCAGTTTCAGAATCTCGGACAGCCTGCTCATGGAGGAAGAACGAAGATACGCCGATAAAAGCATTGGCTGTAGCATCCAATTTCATCAACCGTGCCCACCTTCAATGGGCAATGCCTTTATCCAACCTACCCTATTGTGCGAACCATGTCGAAGGTGATCATGAATCACGGCGCCGGTGGAGAACTCATGCAGGAGTTCCTCGGCAAGCACATCACAAGCCACTTCCCCAAGATGAAGGCGGAAGTACCCCTGGACTCCATGGACGACTCTGCGGTCGTCGACGACGTGGTGTTCACCATCGACGGACACACTGTCAAACCATTGTTCTTCCCCGGAGGGGACATCGGAAAGATCTCCGTTTCGGGAACCGTCAATGACATCTCGGTCATGGGTGCCACACCCATAGCGCTGGCCTGCTCCGTCATCATCGAAGAGGGGCTCGACATCGAGGTCGTCGACAAGGTCATGGCGAGCATGGGGCAGACCGCAGCTGACTGCGGCGTACCAATCGTTACCGGAGATACCAAGGTCGTCGAGGCAGGCGCCGTCGATCAGATGGTTATGTCCACTTCGGCTGTAGGTAAGAGATCCCCCTACCTTGACTCGAACCTCGCAAAGGCCGCAGAGTACAGGAAGGTCGAGAACAGATGGTGCACAGATTCCAGCGTCAGGCCCGGAGATGCCATCATCGTCTCGGGATACCTCGGGGACCACGGAGTGGCGCTCCTGTCTTTCCGTGAGGGATACGGATTCGATGCCGACCTGCAGAGCGACGTAGCTCCTCTCAACAAGATGATCGCAGAAGGTCTTAAGACCGGAGGAATCGTGGCGATGAAGGATCCCACCAGAGGAGGTCTGGCCAACACACTCAACGAGTGGTGCGGCAAATCCCACATCGGTATGGAGATCAACTATGCTGACATCCCTCTGAGGGATGCCGTCGTCAACGGATGCGACCTTTTAGGAATCGATCCCCTCAGCATCGGTAACGAGGGAAAAGCCGTCATCGGCGTTGTGCCCGAGATGGCAGAAGAGGTCCTGAAGACCCTTAGGAGGACTCCCGAGGGAAAGAACGCTGCCATCATCGGTTATGCCACCGACGGACCCGAGAGGGTCGTCCTGAAGACCGAAATAGGCGGAAAGAGGATCCTCGAGGCTCCCGCAGGAGACCCCGTTCCCAGGATCTGCTGATCAGAGATCCCTTACAGCATCCTTCATCGATTTGGTGAACTCGCCGATAGATCCTGCAGCATCTCTGCCGTGCTTCTCAAGCAATCTCACGATAGCGGAGCCTACAATCACACCGTCCGCATGAGCGGCCATCTTCCTGGCCTGCTCGGGATTGGAGATTCCAAATCCTACTGCTACAGGTGTATCAGAGCTCTCCTTGATGAGCTTCGTGATGGAACCGATGTCGGTGGTGATCTCCGACCTCGTTCCGGTGACTCCCAGCGAGGAAACCAGATAGATGAATCCCTTCGCCTGCTTGGAGATCATCGATATGCGGTCCGCAGAAGTAGGTGCGATCATCGAGATGAGTGCGAGTCCTTCCTTCTCACAAGCGGGTGCGAAATCCTCGCGCTCCTCGTAGGGGACATCCGGCAGGATCAATCCTCTGATACCGACATCCTTGCAGCGTTTCACGAAACGCTCGGTCCCGTAAGAGAACACCACATTGGCATAGGTCATGAAGACCGTCGGGATCCTGATCTCGCCGCGCATCTCCTCGAGCATCTCGAATATGCTGTCGGTTGTGACCCCTCCTGACAGCGCACGGGTGTTGGCCGCCTGGATGACAGGACCTTCGGCTGTAGGATCCGAGAACGGGATACCGAGCTCGATGAGGTCCGCACCGTTGTCCTGGAGGGACCTTATGACAGACTTGGTCGTCTCAAGATCCGGATCTCCGCATGTGACGAAGGCGACGAACGCCTTTCCGTTCCTGAATGCATCGGTGATCTCAGTCATGGATATCCTCTCCTCTGTACCTTGCGATCGCGGCCACATCCTTGTCTCCGCGTCCAGAGACGGTAACGACTATCGTCTTGTCCTTGGACATCGTCGGAGCGACCTTCATGGCATAGGCCAGCGCATGAGATGATTCAATGGCAGGGATGATTCCCTCGGTCCTCGAGAGGTACTCGAATGCCTGGACCGCCTCTTCATCTGTTATCGCGACATACTTCGCCCTTCCCAGGTCATGCAGCCAGGCGTGCTCCGGTCCGATACCGGGATAGTCCAGACCGGCTGAGATGGAATAGACCGGTGCGATCTGTCCGTATTCGTTCTGGCAGAAGTATGACTTCATACCGTGGAATATGCCCAGCTTCCCGGTGTTGATGGTCGCCGCTGTCTCGAAGGTGTCTATCCCCCTTCCCGCGGCCTCGCATCCGACGAGTTCGACATTCTCGTCCTTGATGAAATCGTAGAACGTTCCGATGGCGTTGCTTCCTCCGCCCACGCATGCGATCAGCATGTCGGGGAGCTTCCCTTCCTTCTCCATCATCTGCTGCCTGATCTCCTTTCCGATGACGGACTGGAAATCGCGGACGATCGTGGGGAACGGGTGCGGACCCATGACCGATCCCAGACAGTAGTGGGTGTCGTCAATGCGTGAGGTCCACTCGCGCATGCATTCGGAGACGGCGTCCTTCAGGGTGCCTGTACCGGTCTCGACTCCGCGTACCTCCGCTCCCAGCAGCCTCATGCGGTAGACGTTGAGAGCCTGCCTCTCCATGTCCTCCACGCCCATATAGACCAGGCATTCCATGCCCAGCAATGCGGCCGCGGTGGCAGTTGCCACTCCGTGCTGTCCGGCACCGGTCTCCGCGATGAGACGGGTCTTACCCATCTTCTTAGCCAACAGTGCCTGGCCCAAAACATTATTGATCTTGTGCGCGCCGGTGTGATTGAGGTCCTCCCTCTTGAGATAGATCTTGGCTCCGCCCAGATCCTTTGTCATCCTCTCGGCGAAGTACAGACGGCTGGGACGGCCCGCATACTCATTCAGGAGCTCTGACAGCTCCCTGTTGAACTCCGGATCGTCCTTGTAATGGTTGTAGGCCTCTTCCAGCTCTATTACGGCGTTCATCAGAGTCTCGGGTATGTACTGTCCTCCGTGTATCCCGAACCTTCCGTTTGGATTGGTCATCTTTCCTCCTCCAGTTGATTATCCTCCGCCCTTACCGCGGATACGAATCTGATCATCTTCTCTCTGTCCTTCGACCCCTCGGACTCTATGCCCGAACTGGTGTCCACCCCGTAGGGACGGACTCTGCGGATGGTCTCACCAACGTTATCCGGGGTGAGTCCGCCCGCAATAATAATACTGCGCCCGATTCCATTCAGCAATGAGTAATCGAACGCCTCTCCCGATCCCCTGCCGGGATCGATCAGCACCATGTCTGCGGATGTCTCTCTGGCCAGAGACAATTGGCCTTCAGATATGCCGAATGATTTGATCACAGGTATGCCTAGACTGCTCCTGACTGCGGTTATGTATTCCTCATCCTCCGATCCGTGCAGTTGGACCATATCGAATCCCACGAACCTGGCGGTCTCGATGACATCGTCGAGATCCTGATCCACGAAGACTCCGACGGAACTGATGACGTCAAAGAGTTCTCCGACCATGCTCCTGGCCAATTCCTTAGTGATTGATCTGCGGAACCCCGGGGCCATTATCATCCCGGCCATATCCGTGCATGCATCGTTCGCGTATTGGATGTCATCGATGCTGCGCAGTCCGCAGAGCTTCACGAGCGTCATCATCCGCACCTCAGGGATTGGAGCTTCGCTGCCTTATCCTCCGCCCTCATAAGCGTCTCTCCGATGAGCACGGCATCGACACCTTCATCCTCGAGCATCCTAACGTCCTCCCTGTCCTTTATCCCGCTCTCGGCAACGAAGAGTATCCCTTCAGGTACCGAACGGCGGAGCCTCAGGCAGTTCGAGGGATCCACGGAGAAGTCACGGATGTTGCGGTTGTTCACACCTATTATGCATGCACCGCTCATCAGGGCCTTGTCCAGTTCGATCTCGTCATGGACCTCGACCAATGCTGACAGCCCCAGCTCATCGCACAGTTTGACGTACGCCTTCAGATCCTCCTCCGTCAGGATGCCTGCTATGAGCAGGACAGCGGATGCTCCCGCAGCCTTTGCTTCGTAGATCATGTATTCGTCCACGACGAAGTCCTTGCGTAGTATCGGGATATTCACTTCGGCATAGATGTCTCTGATGTACTGGATGTCCCCCAGAAAACGGGTGGGCTCCGTGAGCACGGATATGCAGTTAGCGCCTGCCGCCTCGTATTCGCGGGCGATCGCAACGGGATCGAACTCCTCTGCGATTACACCTTTAGAAGGCGATGCCTTCTTCACCTCGCATATGAAGGACATGCCCTCTGATTTCAAGGCGGCCTCGAACGGGAATTCCCTGTCGCTGCCTCTGGCAGCAGCCTCGGCCTTCATCTCCTCCAGCGATACGATGGCCTTGCTCTCGGCGACCCTCTTTTTTGCAGCCTCGGAGAGCTCGATCAGGATGTCATTCATCTGTTGCTTGCCACCTTGTAATTATCAAAGAGCTTCATGGCGGAACCGTCGTCTATGAGCTTGGCGGCCAGCTCCACACCGTCGGCGAAGGATGATGCCTTCCCCGCACAGTAGAGTCCCGCTCCGGCGTTCATCAGGACGATGTCACGCTTGGGCCCCGCCTTTCCACTGAGGATGTCCAGTGTGATGTAGGCGTTCTTCTGAGGGGTATCGCCTTCCACATCCTGCTTGAACGCCCTCTTCAGACCGAAGTCGTCGGGGGACACCTTGTATGTCTCGCATTTGTCCCCTTCGAACTCGCAGACGGATGTCGTGTGGGAGATCGAGATCTCATCCATCTTGTCGTCACCGTATACGACCATTCCCTTCTTGACCCCCAGTGTGGAGAGAACCTTCGCGAGAGGCTCCAACAGAGTCGGGGAGTACACTCCCATGACCTGGTAGGTCGGGTGGACGGGGTTTGTGAGAGGGCCCAGGATGTTGAACACGGTCTTGATACCGAGCTCCTTCCTGATCTCTCCGACGTACTTCATCGAGGTGTGATAGTCCTGCGCGAAGAGGAAGCAGATGCCGACCTCATCCAGAAGGGAATTGACCTTCTCGGGGTTCTGGTGGATGTTGATTCCCAGCGCCTCGAGCACATCTGCCGCACCACTCTTGGAAGATGCCGCACGGTTGCCGTGCTTCGACACCTTGGCCCCGGAGGATGCGATGACCATTGATGATGTGGTGGAGATGTTGAAACTGTTGGAACCATCTCCTCCCGTACCGACTATCTCCACGGTATCGAACTTCTTCTCTATCGGTTTGGCGTGGTCTCTCATGGCCGCCGCGCTTCCCGCGATCTCGGCGATGGTCTCGGTCTTGGTGCTCTTAGTGGATAGCGCCGCGAGGTACGCCGCGTTTTGCACAGGGGATGTCACTCCAGACATGATCTCGTTCATGACAGCGTAAGCCTCATCGTAGCTGAGGTCCTGCTTGTCAACTATCTTCTTGATTGCGTCGGATATCATATGTTTCCCTCCTTTCTGACGGACTTCAAAAGGTTCTCCATCATCCTGGCGCCGTCAGGTGTCATAATGGATTCTGGATGGAATTGCAGCCCATGGACCGAACCGTCCAGGGACATGACAGCCATGACCTCTCCGTCATCTGCGGTCGCAGTGACCTTGAGGGAGTCCGGAATGGTTTCCGGATCGGCCGCCAGTGAATGGTAACGTGCGACGGTGATCTCCGGTGGGAGCCCCTGGAAGATTATGTCGCTCGGATCTGTGCTGATGACGGATTGCTTGCCGTGCATCATCTTCTTGGCGTATGTGACGGTTGCTCCGTATGCCTGACAGATGGCCTGGTGCCCGAGGCATATGCCCAGTATGGGGTACTTCCCCCTGAGCTCCCTGACCACGCTAACGCATACGCCGGCATCTTCCGGACGTCCGGGTCCGGGCGAGATGACGATAAGTTCCGGAGCGAGCCTGTCTATCTCCTCCACGGAGAGCTCATCGTTCCTGATCACTTTGATGTCAGGCTCGATGGAGCCGATCAGCTGGTAGAGGTTGTAGCTGAAGCTGTCGTAGTTGTCGATGAGGAGGATCACTGCGATCCCTCCGCATCCTTCAGCGCGTTTATGACGGCCATCGCCTTATTCAAGCTCTCCTGATATTCGCTCTCGGGAACAGAATCCGCTACGATTCCGGCTCCGCTGCGGACGAAGACCTTGCCGTTCTTCTTGTAGGCGATGCGTATAGCGATCGCGGTGTCCAGGTTTCCGGAGAAGTCGATGTAGCCTATCGCGCCTCCGTAGATACCGCGCTTATTGTCCTCCAGTTCGTTTATGAGCTGGCAAGCCCTGATCTTGGGAGCTCCGGAGAGTGTCCCTGCGGGAAGGATTGAATTGATCGTATCGAGTGCGTCGACGCCGTCCCTGACCTCTCCGCACACGGTTGAACCGATGTGCATGACATGGGAGAACCTCAGGACTGTGTGATACTGCTCGAGATGGACGCTTCCGAACTTGGAGATCTTTCCGATGTCATTCCTTCCGAGGTCCACCAGCATATTGTGCTCGGCCAGTTCCTTCTCGTCTGCGAGCAGGTCCTTCTCGAGCTCAATGTCCTCTTCGGGGGTCTTTCCCCTGGGGCGTGTACCTGCCAATGGGAATGTGTGTGCGATGCCGTCCTCCAGCTTGACAAGTGTCTCCGGAGAAGCACCTGCGACCTCCATGTCGGAACCGGAGAAGTAGAACATGTAAGGCGAGGGATTGGTCCTCCTCAGAGTGTTGTAAACAGGAAGGAGGCTTCCCTCGAAATCCGCCTCCAGACGGTTGGAGAGGACGATCTGGAAGATGTCCCCTTCGCGGATATGGTCCTTGGCCTTCTCGACCATCGAACAGAAGCGCTCCTTGTCGAACATTGACCTGATGTCAGAGGTCAGGCGTCCCGTAATGTTCTGTTTGCGTGAACCCTTCAGGATTAGATCCCTCATGGCCTCCAATTCCAGGACTGCCTTGTTGTATGAGGTCTCGTAGTCCTTCAAACGGATGTTGGAGATCAGAAGGATGCTGTCCTCGTAGTTGTCGAATACTATGACCTTGTCGAACAGCATGAGATCGACATCCTGGAAGTCCTCGGTGTCCTTTGCGTTCAGGTCCAGCGTGGGCTCGGCATACTTCAGATAATCATATGAAAAGTATCCTACGAGGCCGCCGGTAAACGTGGGGAATCCGGGCACCCTGTATCCTTTGTAATCCTCCAGGACCTGGCGGATGTACATGTTGGGATCGTCGGTGTCGATCTTGAGATCGCCTACGACCATGTGTCCGTTCTTGCATGTGACCGACAGTTTAGGGTAATATCCGAGGAATGAATAGCGGCCCCATGAGCGGTCCTGCTCCGCGCTTTCCAATAGGAAGCAGTGGCTGGACACGTTCATCAGTATCTCTGCGACTACCGTGGGCTCGAGCCCTCTCCTCTCCAATTTCATGCAGAGAGGACAGATGTCGTAGGATCCCTGTTCTGCTATTCTCTTGACCTCATCCAAAGATGGTTCCATTTTTCATTCCTCAATGTATTTTTTTATACATTATTGTATATTTAGTTCAATTATTCGAATCAATAATTGTTATAAAAATATTCTGTATACTTTTGTAATATATTGTATATTATAAATCATTATTGTATATTTTATAGCACAAAAAATCTTAGAATTCCCATCCAAAATATTACAATAAAGTATTCAATTATTCGTTAATGTATACTTTAATACATTAATGAACAATATAATTAAATAGCTATCTTTTTTGCTTCGAATCATGGCAATACCGAAAGATGCAAGAATCAATCTGTCGCCTGAGGACATCCCGAAAAGATGGTACAACATGGCGTCTGATCTCACAGACCTCAAACCTCCACTAAACCCGGGAACAGGCGAGCCCGCCAAACCCTCGGACTTCGAACCGATCTTCTGTAAGGAGATCATCAAGCAGGAGGGCTCCACAGAAAGGTACATCGACATACCCGAAGAGGTACGTGACAACCTCATCTACCTCAACAGACCCGCACCCCTGCAGAGGGCATACAGGCTCGAGAAGGCACTGAAGACGCCCGCCAAGATCTACTTCAAGAGAGAGGACATGAGCCCCCTCGGAAGCCACAAGGGAAACACCGCGCTGGCACAGGCATATTACAACGCCGAGGCAGGTATCCATACACTGACCACCGAGACCGGTGCAGGACAGTGGGGAACCGCTCTCGCAATGGTATCGAACCTCTACGACCTGGACACCACTGTCTTCATGGTCAAGGGAAGCTACATGGCAAAACCCCTGAGGAAGACAATCATCAACACCTACGGTGCAAAGATCTACGCCTCCCCCAGCGAGTACACCGAGTTCGGAAGGAAGGTCCTCAAGGAGCACCCCGAGACATCGGGATCCCTTGGAATCGCAATCTCCGAAGCATGTGAGCTTGCTGCGAAGGACCCGGGAACCAACTACTCTCTCGGAAGCGTTCTAAACCACGTCATGCTCCACCAGACAGTAATCGGTCAGGAGACCATGAAGCAGATGGAGATCGGAGAGATCAACCCCGACTACGTCGTAGCATGTACCGGCGGAGGATCCAACTTCGGAGGAATGGTCTTCCCCATGCTCGGAACGAAGATCAGAGGAGAGGGATTCAAGGACACCCAGTTCGTCGCAGTTGAGCCCAAGGCAGCACCCAGTCTCACCGAAGGACAGTTCAAGTACGACTTCGGAGACACCGGAGGATTCACACCTCTGCTGATGATGTACACCCTTGGAAGCGAATTCATCCCCAACTCGATCCACGCAGGAGGACTCAGGTACCACGGAATGTCCCCGCTGGTATCCGCAGCTTACGACTCCGGAATGATCTCCGCAAGGTCCTACGACCAGACCGCGACCTTCGAAGCCGGACTGCTGTTCGCCAGGACAGAGGGAATCATCCCCGCGCCTGAATCCTGTCACGCCCTCAAGGGAGCGATCGACCTGGCGCTGGACGCCAAGGCAAAGAACGAGGAGAAGACCATCGTGTTCTGTCTCTCCGGACACGGTCTGCTGGACCTGTACGGATACGAGCAGTACCTGGACGGAACCCTCCCCTCGTCCGATATCCACCAGTGAACATCTTACCCCCTTCGGGGGGTTTCTCTTTTATCACATTGACCAGGCGCTACATCAACATGTTAATATAGTGTGCCGTGTTAGCACGTAGCACGCACGGCGGCTTATCATTAATATTATAAGACGCCCAAGCATGAATCGCAGATGTGAGCCAATGGAACTTGACGAACTCAGAGACGGGATCCGCAAAAGGGATGAAGAGATAATCAGACTCATCTCCGAACGTACACAGCTGGCAGTCCAGATCGGAGAGATCAAGAGAAGGGAGAACCTTCCGGTCAGGAACGTCGAAGTCGAGAAGAAGGTCGTTCAGAGGTACATCGACAGCGGTACCGAGCTGGGCCTGAGCAGCGAGGTCATGGAATCCGTATCCAAGGCTCTGATAAAGGAGGCCGTCGACGCAGAGTCCAGCATCCCGATCATAATGGAACCCAAAGAGGTCGCAATCATCGGAGGTGCCGGAAAGATGGGTTCATGGACCGCCAAGTTCCTGAAGGACTCCGGACACCATGTGAAGATCATCGATCCTGCGGCCGACAACGGGCTCACGATCAGGGATTGCAAGGACTGCGACATCGTCATCGTGTCCGTACCGATCCACAAGGCCTACGAAACGATGACGGAACTGGAGAACATCTGCGGCAAGGACTGCCTGATATTCGACCTCACATCACTGAAGTCCCCGCTGGTCAAGAGGCTCAGGGCAATGTCCAAGACGCACAAGGTCTGTTCCATACACCCCATGTTCGGACCGTCCGCCACATCACTGTATGGAAGGAACCTGATCATCTGCGACTGTGGCTGCAAGAAAGCCGTGGACGAAGCGAAGGAACTGTTCGACGACAGGGGAGGCAACATCAGGATCATGGATATCGAGGATCATGACAGCTACATGTCGTACGTCCTCGGATTGACGCATGCCGTCAACATAGCCCTGTTCACAGTCCTAGAAAGGAGTGGTTACAGCTTCGAGGACCTGCTGACGGTATCCTCTACGACATTCAACAAAGGTCTCGACACCAACAGGTCGGTCGCATCAGAGAACCCGATGCTGTACTACGAGATCCAGCACATGAACCTGCACAGGGACGAGATGTGGTCCCTGTTCAGGAAAGCGGTCAGCGAACTCATGCAGAAATCGCTTGATGACAACCCTGCGGGATTCATCGAGATGATGAACGCAGGAAGAAAGTACTTTGAGAGTAGCTGACGTAGGTTTAAATCCAAATTAAGATACAAACACGTGAGGCATCGACATGATGTATGGAAAGAGCATTCGTATGGAAAGGATTACGGACAGGAGGACCGGCAACGCGGTCATCGTGCCCATGGACCACGGAATATCCGTCGGACCTGTGAACGGACTCATCGACATGAGGAAGACCGTAGATGACGTATCTAACGGCGGAGCAACCGCTGTTCTGCTGCACAAGGGATTGATCAGATACTCCTACCGTCAGTCCGGAAGGGATGTCGGACTGATCATGCACCTATCCGCATCCACCGATCTCGGACCGACCAGGAACAGCAAGGTCCAGATCACCTCCATAGCAGAGGCGATCAAATACGGTGCAGACGCTGTTTCCATACACATCAACTTCGGTTCCGAGGACGAGCCCAGTATGCTCGAGCAGGCTGGAAAGATCTCTGAAGAGTGCAACGAGTGGGGAATGCCCCTCATAATCATGGCGTACCCCCGCGGCCCGGAGATCAGGAACTCGTTCGACCCTGATGCGATCGCACACTGCGCCAGGGCATCATCGGAGATCGGTGCCGATCTGGTCAAGGTGAGCTACACAGGCGACATAGACTCCTTCAGAGAGGTCTGCAGGGGCGCACTGGCGCCCATAGTCATCGCAGGAGGACCCAAGATGGAGTCCGACATGGACATCCTGAACATGGTCCATGATTCGATCGAGGCCGGAGGCCATGGTGTCTCCATCGGAAGGAACGTCTTCCAGAACAAGAACGTCATGGGAATAACCAAGGCGATCTCAAGCATAGTCCTCGACGGATTCTCCGTCGACGAGGCGGCCAAATTCCTTTGAGTGGTAATGATGAAGAAGCTAATCGTGAGAGCCGACAGGTCCGACGACCCCTCAGTCAGGAGGGACTTCGTCACCAACGGACTTGAATCGGGAATGACAATGTTCATCCTCAGGAAAGGGGACGACGAACTGGCGCAGCTCGGTAAGATGGAGGTCATATACACCGAGAACGGAAGGATCCTCGACGACGCGTACGAGATGATCGACATCGACGATCCCGACTCCCAGAGCAAGGCCATGTCCCTTGCGGGAAAGAAGAAGGCAGTGATGGTTACTACCTCTGACTGGACTATCATCCCGCTGGAGAACATGATCGCCAAGTTCGGAGGAACAGGGACCGAGGTATACACAGTTACTTCAGACCCCGAGGACACCAAGCTCTTCCTGACCACCATGGAGAAGGGTGTCGACGGAATCGTCATCGATGTCAAGGACCCTCTCATGGTCCGCAAGTTCGGGGACAAGCTCTCCGCCACAGGAAAGGAGAACCTCTCGGAGGTCACAGTCACATCCATCAAAGCGGTGGAGATGGGCGACAGGGTCTGCATCGACACATGCAGCATGATGGTGCCCGGAGAGGGAATGCTCATCGGTTCATACTCCAACTGCCTTTTCCTCATCCAATCCGAGAGCGAGGAGAACGGCTATGTCGCCAGCAGGCCCTTCAGGGTCAACGCCGGTGCGGTCCACTCCTACATGGAGGTTCCCGGAGGAGGGACCAGATACCTCTCCGAGATCAGCGCCGGGGATCCCGTCCTCCTGTGCGACAGGAATGGGAACACGAGGGTCGCTTCCGTAGGCAGATGCAAGATAGAGAAGAGACCTCTGCTGATGGTCGCAGCGACCGACGGCAAGAGGGAATACACGGTCATGCTCCAGAACGCCGAGACCATTAAGATGGTCGGCCCCGAGGGTGCCAAATCCGTCACACAGGTCGTCGTTGGGGACAAGCTCCTCGCGAAGCTGGACACCGGAGGAAGGCACTTCGGAATGGCCATCGAAGAGACCATCTCGGAGAAGTAAATGAGGGTCTGCACCACTTACGGCTCCGCCGTCCCACTGAAGAGGGGAGCGGAGATGCACGAGATCCGCCTGGATGTCTTCGATAGGATACCCGAGGGGGACGACAGGGACTTCCTGCTCACGCTGTGCGGCAACGACATATCCTCAGTGCCCGAAGGCTTCAGAGGACTGGTCGACGTCGGCGACAGGGATATCCCAACAGAATACAGGAAGATCAGATCGATCCATGATTTCGAGAGGACACCTTCTGCCGATGAGATAGTATCGATGCTCTCACAAGGAGACCAGGAGATCTCTAAAGGAGCATTCAAGGCATCATCGTTCAAAGACCTCCTTTCCATACTGGAAGCATCCAAGAGGCTGGATAGGAAACATGTCCTGCTGGGGATGGGTCAGATCGGAGAAGTCACCCGCATTAGGCAGAGGATACTCCGCAACGAGTTCACTTTCGGTTTCGAAGGTATCTCCACAGCACCCGGACAGCTCAGCGCCGACAGGATGGAAGAATTGGGAGACGATTGCATGCTTGTGGGAATCACCGGCCATCCGCTGTCGCATTCCAAGTCGCCTGCCATGCAGGATGCTGCGATGAGGAGCGCCGGGATCAACGGGAAATACCTGATCTTCGACTCCCCGGACCTCGACGGAATCGAAGATGTCATCAGAGGATACGATGTCAGAGGACTCAACGTAACCATACCGTACAAACAAGAGATAATGGGCCATCTTGACAGCATCTCCGGACCTGCCGAGAAGATAGGTGCGGTCAACACGATCATCAATGACAATGGAAAACTGATCGGCGAAAACACAGATGTCGTCGGGATAGAGTACGCGCTCCTCGATGTCCCCCTTAGGGACAGGGGGGCTCTCATAATGGGATCGGGAGGCGCAGCAAGAGCAGCGGCATACGCATTGGACTCGCTCGGATGCAGACTGTCGGTTTCCGGAAGGAACAAGGAGACGGTCGGCGAGATCTGCAAAGAGTTCGGGTGCGAGCAGCACACCGGCGATGTAAGAGGATTCGACCTCGTCGTCAACTGCACACCGATAGGTCTTGTCGACGGAGAATACCCTTCGGATATCTCCGTCCTCACAAAGGAACAGACCGTGTTCGACATGGTGTACGGAAGGGAGACGGGACTGACATCCAAAGCCAGATCGGCAGGATGCAAACTGGTGGACGGAAAGGAGATGCTGGTCGGTCAGGGAGCGGCCTCTTTCAGGATGTGGTTCGGAAAGGAACCCGACACCGATGTCATGAGAGGTGCTTTGGAATGACCGGGCACGGAGTCTCATACGGCGCCATATCGGTGATGAACGCCATCCCCTGCGGGATCGGAGCGACCATAGGAATCGAGCTCAGAACCGACGTGGATTTCGCTCCTTCCGATTCGACCAAGATCACACTCATAGACAGACCTAACACAGGCGACGGCCTGGTCAGGACTTGCGTCGCGAGAACATTCGAGGCACTAGGAAAGGAGCCTTTCGATTACGAGCTGACGGTGAGGACGGACATACCTCCGTCCATGGGCCTGAAGAGCTCCAGCTCAGTCTGCAACGCGACCATATCGGCAGTACTAGACCACTTCGGAGAGAAGTGGGACCCTCTGAAGATAATCAGGCTCGGAGTGGAATGCGCAAAGGAATGCAGGGTCACGATTACAGGTGCGTTCGACGATGCATGCGGATGCCACCTCGGAGGCCTCGTGGTCACCGACAACTCAAAGAACGAACTCCTCTCGAGGACGGATGTCCCGAGATACGATGTGGTCATCTGCGTTCCCGACAGATCGATCCCCAAGAACAAGGTCCCCGTCGAGAGATACAGAGAGCTCAGCGCGAAATACGAATCCATGGTCCCCGGGATCGGAAAGGACTACCTGAACGTCCTGAACACCAACGGATCTCTGGTAGGCGCCATAATCGGCATCGAGGACCTTGCTGGAAAGGCCATGAAACTCGGAGCACTGGCGGCAGGAGTAACAGGAACAGGACCTGCGGTCGCCATCGTCGCAGAGGAAGGCGACGGAAAGCGCATCGCCGATGCCATGGGCTGCAGGACCATTATCACATCGGTCAGATCGGACATCACATTCAACGGAGGGACTGTGAACGGAGAGGTCACGGTGCCCCCATCAAAGAGCTACACGCACAGGGCGATCATCATGGCAGCCCTCTCTGGCGGAAGGTGCGTCATATCCAATCCGCTCCTGTCCTTCGATACCATGGCTACGGCCGATGCAGTAAGGAGCATGGGTGCGACAGTTGACCTTAAGGACGGACAGCTGATAGTCGAATCACACGGGCTCCACGCTCCGGACAGGACGATAGACGTTCTGAATTCAGGAACAACAATGAGGCTGATGACTGGCATCGCCGCGCTCTTCTCGGAGGAGGTCACCATCACAGGAGACGAATCCATACAGAAAAGACCGATGGGCCCTCTCCTGAAGGCATTGGAAGGATGCGGCGTATCATGCGATTCCAACGATGGTAAGGCACCCATCAAGATCAAAGGTCCCGTCAAGGGCGATACGGTAAGGATTGACGGAGGCATGAGCTCACAGTTCGTGTCATCGATGCTGATGATGTCCCCTCTCGTCGGAAGGCCCATCGACATCATCCTCGAAGGCAACCTTGTATCGAAGCCCTACGTGGACATAACGGTGTCCATGATGAGGAGCTTCGGCATCTCCATCGAGACCGTATCCGGAGGATACCATGTCGAACCCCAGGATTACAAGCCGTGCGACTACAGGGTGCCGTCGGACTTCTCGTCATCGGCGTTCCCGCTGGTCGCAGGAGGACTCTCCGGAAGCGTATCCGCGGACGGACTGGACATGAACGACCCCCAGGGCGACAAAAAGATTGTGCAGATCCTCAGGGATGCGGGCTGCAGGATCGAAGAGGACAACGGAAGGATCACATGCTCTAGCACCGGAAGGCCGAAGGCATGCGATATCGACCTCTCCGATGTGCCCGACCTATTCCCGATCGTCGCGGTACTGATGAGCACAGCAGAAGGCACAAGCCGCCTCTACGGCGCACCGCAACTCAGGTTCAAAGAGAGCGACAGAATCGCCTCCGTAGAGAAGATGCTCAGGGACCTGGGAGCAGACATCACAGGGACAGAAGACGGATGCGTCATTAACGGAGTGGAACGCCTCAAGGGCGGGACCATAGAGCACCGCGGGGACCACAGGCTTTTCATGGCCGCTGCAGTCGCATCGTTGATATCCGATGGACCCGTTACCATGCCCAACGACGGATGTTGGAACGTGTCGTACCCCGGTTTCGTGGAGCAGATGCGTTCGATAGGCCTGAGATGATCCCATGTACTCCCTCGGAAACAGATTCAAGATAAGCCTGTTCGGCAAGAGTCACAATGATTGCATAGGCTGCATCGTGGAAGGTCTCCCCGTAGGGATGGAGATCGATTTCGACAGGATCCAGGAGGAGCTGGCGTTAAGGAAACCTTCAGAAGGCATAGGTACCCCCAGGAAGGAACCCGACGCGGTCATCTTCGAA
The DNA here is from genome assembly GCA_045588265.1 of Candidatus Methanomethylophilaceae archaeon. Taxonomy (GTDB): domain Archaea; phylum Thermoplasmatota; class Thermoplasmata; order Methanomassiliicoccales; family Methanomethylophilaceae; genus Methanoprimaticola. The sequence continues at coordinate 91,966 of JAZNDX010000026.1, forward strand.
GAGGGTGTGACCGACGGCAAGGTAGCATCGCGCTACGTCCTCCTCAAGATAATGAACACCAACAGGAACTCATCTTCTTATTCCGGATTCAACGTCACACCGAGGCCCGGACATGCAGATTACCCCGCATTGATGAAGTTCAAGGATTTCGATGTCGCAGGAGGGGCACAGTTCTCCGGAAGGATGACAGCTCCGCTGGTAGCGGTAGGTGCACTTGCCAAGCAGTGCCTCGAATCTGAAGGCATAGACGTTGCAGCATACTCCAAGCAGATACACTGCGTAAGGGACGAGGCCGACCACAGCTTCGACAGCATACGCGGTTCAAGGAACTACAGGACACGCGCCATCGACGACACATTCGACCGTCTGATGAACGATGCCATAACGGATGCCGCCAAAGAAGGCGACAGCGTGGGAGGCGTCGTGGGATGCTCCATAGTCGGACTTCCAGCCGGATTCGGGGGCATATGGTTCGATGCGCTGGACGTCTCGCTGTCTAGAGCGATGTTCTCGATACCCGCAGTCAAAGGTGTACAGTTCGGAAAGGGCTTCGACCTCGCCTACATGAAGGGATCCGAGAGCAACGATCAGTACTGCATGAAGGACGACAGTATCTCCGCTATGACCAACAACATGGGAGGCATCTGCGGAGGCATGTGCGACGGCCTTCCTGTGAACTTCGATGTCGCGTTCAAGCCCACGCCGTCCATCGCGAAAGAACAGAGGACGATCAACCTCGAGAAGATGTCCGATGATACCGTTCAGATCAAGGGAAGGCACGACCCGTGTATCGTACCTCGTGCGGTTGCGGTCGTCGAAGCGATGGCAGCCATAACGGTGCTGGACCAGAAACTATCATTCTAATCTGACAAGGGAGAACCTCGTCATGTTCTCCTTGTTGTCCTCTACATTCTCGTTGTCGAGATACAATCCGTAATGCTCGCCAGCGTCCCTTCTGCACACTGCTGCGGAACCCTCTGGAAGCAGGCCTTTAGAAAGCATCTCGGCCGCATAGGCCGTATCCTCACACTCGACCATCTCCGCATCTGGATAGAGCCTCTTCAGATTGTTCTGGGATTGGAGAAGCGCCTGGATGTGTGAGACCAGGGCAGTCACCTTGTCGTCCTTGTTCCTCTTGAAGACGCAATGGTGGATCGGGGACCACATGAGATCGAGCTCCTTCAGATTGCGAACGCCCATCTTGGCGTCACGGGACTCCTCGACAATGCCTGCGAACTTATTCTCCACCGCAAGGACACCGTACTCGATCCTGCGGGCGACCAATTCGTCCATGACATTCTTGGCGGACATCAGGGGAACGAGTTCCACGTCATGAAGGTCGAACTTCTTGGAGAATATCATGGCCATCTCCTCGCTGTTGGAGAAGGGGATGCCCATATAACCGACCCTGATGACCTTTGCCATGGCTATCGGAATTCACATCCCCGATTCATACTTTAAAGGATTGCTCCCAACAATTTTGTTGTAGGTCGTTACGATTAACAGAGGTCCATATTCTCGAGCATCCATCTGACTGACCTGATCTTCCTCTCGGTAACGTCCTGGAAATGGCCGCCCTTGTTCCATTCCAGCACGGTGTTGTCGGGACCTATCTGTGCTGAGAGGGCCTCTCCCTGCTCTCTGATGCAGTCTGCGACCTTAGACATGCGCTGATTCCTGGTCTTGGACTCCTTCTCGCCCATGCTCAGATATGCCTTGGAAGCTTTGAACGGCCTCCCTTTGATGAAATCATCCCATCCGTCGAACCATACTGACGGGGAAGACGCACAGCATCCGTAGAATCTGTCGGACTGGTAGCAGGCCCAAAGAGAGAACAGCCCGGCGAGGGAGTATCCTCCTATCAGATACCTCTCACAACCGATCATGGGCATCAACTCATCGACGATGAAGGAGAGGGTCCCTCCCGCTCCGTCTCCGAACCCTTCTTCCCCGAATGCAGGGTCCGCCTTCCAAGGAGATAGCTCCTGATTCCAATCAACGACCTTCATGGCGGCCACCTTGACCTCCGGGATCGCATTCATGATCTCGTCCAGAGAACCCTCGTCGAAGTCTGCGAAGAAAGTGATAAAACATACGCTGCTGGCACAGTCTGTGATACGTACCTCGTGGCCTGCGATCTCCCTGGTGATTATCCCCATGTTTCTCAATGACAGGAATGCAGACTTCATATGAAAACCACCCGACACATTTATGACATGGACTCTTTACGTGGATTGATACGACACATGTCCAAGGCAGTAGAGAACGAGTTCAAATTCACCACAGAACGCACATCCGGCAAAAAGGCAATACTGGACAGTCTCGAGTCTTTCCTGGACGATCATGATGTCGAATACGAAGTCAGGACCAGGTCATCGGTGGACACATACTTTGATTCCAAGGACCTCGATCTATACCGTTCAGGATGCAGCCTCAGGAACAAGGTGTCCTCCAAGGGGAAGGTCAAACTCACTGCTAAGAGGCCTATCTGCAACGAAAAGGGAGTCATGTCCAGGGAAGAGATAGAGGATAAGTCCGACGGCAGCTTCAGATCGCTCGAGGCCTTCGGGAAGATGGTGTTCCCCAAGGTCAAGATACAGAAACAGCCTGTCCTGACCCTCAAATCCGAACGTACGGCATTCTACTACACCGATGAGGGCAACGAGATCATGCTGTCCTTCGATGTCTGCAGATACATCTCGGGAAACCTTACCAAGGACTTCCTGGAGATCGAGATCGAGTTCATGGGGGACAGCGCAGAGAATGATTTCGACAGCCTCGGCCTCTCACGCTTCGTGACCGGTGAACTTGACTTCGGATCCGTCACCAAGAGCAAGTATCAGAGGGGGATGGAGTGGATATCCTCCGCGAATGCACATATATGAGCAACACATCAAGTGTCCCGGTGCAAAGATGGTAACATTCCTTCCATTCGCCGGATACAGACCGAATCTCAGCAACGGAGAGCACGAGGTGGACCGCATCTCGCCTCCCTACGATGTCATAAGCGACGACTACCTCAAAGAGCTCCAGTCGCACCCGCACAACGTCACCAACCTCACCCTCAAGCAGGATGCGGACAAGAGATACCATTCCGCCAGGAAGGAACTCGATTCTTGGATCGAGTCCGGAGTCCTGAAGCAGGACGAGGATTCGTTCTACATCTACGAGCAGACATTCGACGACAACGGCACCCAGCGTGTTCGTACCGGTATCGTCGGTATCCTCAAGACCGAGAAGTACGAAGAAGGCAACATCATCCCCCACGAGGAGACATTCTCCAAGGTCAAGGCTGACCGTCTGAACCTCCTCAGAGACATGGAAGCGCATCTCGAGTCCATCTTCGGCATCTTCGAAGGCCTCACACCCGAGCTCAACAAGAAGATCAACGACAACGCCAGGCTCATCTACATGTACAAGGACGAGGCCGGCGTGGAGCACAAGTACTACAGACTCTCCGACAAGGACATCTGCAAGGAGATCTCCGAGCAGCTGAAGGACCAGAAGATGCTCATCGCGGACGGACACCACAGGTACGAGACCGCACTGAACTACTCCCTGGAGAACCCCGGCAACGAGAAGAAATCCTTCGTCCTGGCCACACTGGTCGCTTCGAACAACGAAGGACTCGTCATCTGGCCCACCCACAGGATCATCGACACCGAGAACATCTCCGAGAAGAATGCAATCAAGGGAATCTCGGCCGCCCTGAAGACCGAGGAGGTCACCAGAGAGGAGATGGAATCCAAGCTGAAGGACCACATGATGGGAATCATGTTTAGGTCCGGCAAGTGCCTCTTGGCAGACTACGACGGCGGTGATGACCCCATGTGGAAGCTGGACACCTACGTCGCTCAGGAGAAGATCCTCAAAGGAGTGTACAAGTCCGACGAGGGCAAGGCCACGATCTCCTACGATGCGGAATACGACTCTGTCAAGAAGCAGATGGACGACAACAAGCACGATGCCGCCATCATCCTCAATGAGCCCAAGCTCCAGACCATTTGGGATCTCTCCATGATCGGAAAGAGGATGCCCAAGAAGACGACGTTCTTCTTCCCCAAGATCTGGTCAGGATTCGTCTTCTACCTGATGAGGAAACAAAACCGAGCATTTGGGGGCACGGTTCGCCGGTGCTCTCGAACGTGATGGGATGACCGCAAGGGGCAGAGAGACCTATGAAAGATGGGAAATCCAAATCTCAGAGGACGAAAGAAGCCCTTGCGGAATCCTACCGCGTACTGCTATCGGAAAGGCCGACCTCCAAGATAAGTATCGCCGACATAACGAAAGGATGCGGCGTCAGTACACCAACATTCTACAATCATTTCAGCGACAGGTATGCGCTGACAGTCTGGATGTACGTCAGCGATGGTTCTCGGATCATGGAGGAATGCCGGATCAGTGGAAAGGATTGGAGAGAAACTCTGCTGGAAAGCATCAGATATTATGCAGACAACAGGGATTTCATCCTCAACGCCTTGGTGCATATGGGCGGTAAGACCCAATTCATGAGCATAATGGAAGAGACCAACATCGAACTCCTGAACGAGATGGTGCGCAGCAAGCTGGAAGGTAACGATACCATCCCGGCAGATGTCGTCGAACTGATCAAGATATACTGTCTTGGAAATACAAGATATGTCTATAACTGGCTCATTGCCGATGACCCTCTGCCGCCAGAGTCGGTAGCCGATCTTTTCATGGACTGTATCCCGTTCAAACTCAGACATTATCTCCAATGAATTCTCCGCCATTTCTTTACATTCGGGCCAAAACATAAAGAAATCATTTACAGGGCACAACCCTGTTAAATACATCGATTCCTTGCAAATTACCATAACAAAAGGAGAGTCAAAACATGGCAGATTGTAACAAACTTGTCACTGGAATGCAAATAATCGTCACAGAACTGTCACAGCAGGCTGACGGACATGCTATCCAGTCCAGAATCTTTGGTGCGGCCGGATTCACCAAACTCGAGGAGAAGTACGCGGAGCATGCAGAAGAGGAGAGGGGCTATGTCATCAAGTGCATCGATCGCATCTTGGACCTCGGCGGAGAGGTAAAGCTCGAAGCAAAGAAGGAGGGATTCGTCACCAAGGACCCCATCGAGTGGATCAAATACGACCTCCAGGTCTCCAAAGACGGTCTGGCGTTCCTCAAGACACTGGTCGAGGAGGCCAGGGACGACTACACAACCTACGACATCCTGAAGGAATACTACCAGGACGAGGAAGAGGACATGTACTGGGGAGAGCAGCAGCTCGAGCTCATTGAGTGCATCGGCGCCCAGAACTGGATCCTCAGGCAGCTGTGAGGGATAACATGAGCGACAGAGAAATCATCCTGAAGGCCATGAAAGAGGCCGGAGAACCCCTGGCGGCCGGTAAGGTCGCAGAGCTGACCGGACTGGACAGGAAGGCCGTGGACAAGGCGTTCGCAGAGATGAAGAAGGACGGTACAATCGTATCGCCCGTCAGATGCAAATGGGAACCCGCCCAGAAGTGAACTGATTGGACACCTTTGTCTGACAGATCCTTTTTACTCAAAAAGGGGCCTAGGCCCCTTATTTTCTATTTCAGCTCGGTCCGACATGCGACTGAAGCTGTTCATACGCCTTTTCAGTCAACTCGACGGATGCCTGGTTGAAAGCATAGTAGCCGCCTTCGTAAAGGAAGAATATACATGGCTTCACCTGCGTATAGGAAGCTAATTTGTAATTGCCGAACGCCTCATTATTGAACGTACCGCTGCATATCGTGGGGGTACCATAGCCCGCAATACGCTTTCCCTTGACGAATTCGGGATCGATGTCCAGATCCTCTATCGATTCGTACTTGAAATGATAATTGAACATCGGGGCCTTGATATGTACCTCGTCGTCCAGGAACTCCACGCTGACGGCCTCCTGGGTGAACTGACTCGCGCCGATGGCGGACATAGGAACGATGGCCAACAGTGTGAAGACCATAAATACGGCCGCCTTGGCAGCAGGACCCTTCTCTACGAACTTCTTCGCCTTTGCCCTTTCAGGCATCACGCATCCTGCAATCATCAATATGATGGAAACAACGATCAGAATAATCGCCACGATGAAATTGACCAGCATCATCGATATCGATATGCCGAGGATCAGACATCCGATGGCAAGATAGAGTCCGATATATGAACAGGCGTTGGCCCTCTCCTGTTCTGACATGGAGGACCAGTCGACACCGTTGATCCATTTGTAGCCCTTTCCTTCCAGATATAGGTAAACGCCCATTATTACACACGGATAGATCACGACAATGCCTATGATCGTGAGAAAGTTATCCATCATATCCTTGGACAGCAGCACCACAGCGATCAGGGATACTATTATGACCAGCAGTGTCGCCAGAATGTAGTTGCGTAAACGGGCGTCCATGGAATCCAGATGAATGTTGAAAATAAAAAGAGAGCCGTTGGAGGGAATCGGACCCTCGACCTATGCCTTACCAAGGCATCGCTATACCCCTTAGCCACAACGGCATGTGTATTCGTGGGTAAGTACAACTATATTATAAAGATAATGGGTAGGAGGTCAGCCACATCATCCTGTGTGTGCGGCATTAACTCTAATATTGATATTTTTGAGAGTGCATGTCGATCTCATGACGGAAGATCTCAGCCAATGCGCCTGTCCTCACGGCGACAAAGGGGAGGAGACCATCGAGGGGATGAACGAGGAGCATGTCCCCCAGATCACCTGGGGGCTGGTCAATCTCCCTGACATCGACCCCGAGCGCATCCTCGACATAGGCTGCGGAGGAGGGATCTTCACGAAACTGATCCTGGAGAAATATCCGAGGGCGAAGGCCTGGGGCATTGACATCAGCGAGATCTCCATCGATTACTCTAAGAGATTCAACTCAGGATTCATAGACGAGGATCGTCTGGAGCTCTGCATAGGCAACGTCGCGGACATGCCCTATGAGGACGGTTTCTTCGACCTGATAGTCTCCAACGCCAGCCACTTCTTCTGGCCCGACCTCCCGGAGAACCTGAAGGAGGTGTCCAGGGTTCTGAAGAAGGGCGGGGTGCTGTGCCTCACTGTAGGCATCCATACCACCGATCCCGAAGTTATCAAAGGTTACAAGGAGCAGTATCCGTCGATGAACATAGTATCCGACGACACACTGATATCCTACATGGAATCAGCAGGGATGGAATCGGAATACAGAGTGAAACCGGAGAGCGCCCTCTGCTGCTATATCGGCACCAAGAGATGATCAGACCATCTCAGGCCCGTCATCGTGGCCTTCGTGCGCCAGGACTTCCTTCTTGAGATTGTTGTACTCCCTGTGCGCCAGATAGATCAGGCAGACCGCACCGAATATGTGGACGGCCACCATGCTGTAGATGATTCCCTCGAACGGGTCTATACCGAAGTACCCGTACGATGCCAGAGCGTAGAGTCCGAGCTTCACGAATCCCCAGAACATGTAGTAGTACATCGGGACCTTGGCCTTCTTCATCGACTGCAGCATCGACGACGCCACACCCATCATCGCACTGAAGGGAATGAGCAGAACGGATGCACGCAGGGTCCATACGAACATGTCCAGGATCTCGTGCATGGACTCCTCTTGGGTCATGACGGACATGAACGGCTCCGCGAACACGAACAACACTATCGCGAATATGATTCCGGAACCGATAACGAGCTTGGAGGAATAGATGAAACCTGTCCTCATCCTTTCGAGGTCCCTCACACCGTATGCCGCTGAGCAGACAGGGAGCATCGCCATGTCGACCGACCTTGCGGGGAGGCCCACAAGTCCGATGTATCTCCATGTATAGTTGTACAGCATTACAGCAACGGTCCCTCCGGCTATGATCAGGAAGATCCTCTGGAGGAAATCTGTGAGGTTAGAGATGATCATCTGAACGGCCTTGGGCCCTCCTACTCCCAGGACCTCCATCATAGCCTCCTTGTCGGCACGGAATGTGGAGCGGTTCATAGGGATGACGGTCTTGTTGGACACATACCAATAGATACCGATTGCGATCGCGATCAGCGACGATATGACCGTGGAAAGTCCTGCACCGAATACCCCCATGCCCAAAACGTAGATCAGAATGGGGTCGATGACCATGTTCAATATGGCCGATACAGACTGTATGATGGTAGATTTCTTCGCTGCGCCTTCAGCCCTCAGGGTACCTCCCATGATGGCGATTATAGTGATAGACGGGGATAGGAAGATGTAAGGCAGCATATACTGGATGGCTTCCTCGCGGACGTCGTCCGCACCCATGACATCGATGACAGGATTAAGGAATATGGCGACAAGAATGGAAGATATCACTGCGAAGATGATACCGAGGATCATCGCATTGGAGACGAGCTTTCCTGCGACATCGTATTCTCCGCGCGCGAGACGGGAAGCGGCGGTCGCGGTTACTCCGGCAGCGACTCCGATTCCGGCGCAAGCCATGAGACCATAGATGGGAACGATAGTGGACACTGCTGAAGCGGAATCGACACCCAATCCCGACACCCAATATGTGTCGACGAACTGGTTGACCTCCATGACTGCTAAAGCAATGAAGAACGGGAGGATCATGGCCCGGATGGCGGCCTTCGGCTCACCCAGCATCCTCTGAAGATCATCCTCCTTACTCATAGTTCAGCATTCCAGTCGAATATATAAAGTAACACGTTTTTGATTTTAGTAACAACGAAGAACCCCGGGTCTCCCCGGGGGTTGTTTTCATCTTTTCCTGTACCTCAGCGCACGTGCCGAGTTTAGGACAGCTATGATCATCACTCCGACATCAGCGATGATGGCGAGCCACATATTTACGATTCCCACCGCGGAGAGTCCTAGGAACAGGAACTTGATCAGCAGAGTGAACACGATGTTCTCGTGGATAATCAGCATCGACTTGCGGGATATTCCCATAGCGGTGGCGACCTTCTCGGGATCGTCATCCATGATGACGACATCCGATGCCTCGATGGCCGCATCGGATCCGATCGCACCCATGGTGATACCGATGTCCGCCCTAACAAGCGAAGGCGCATCGTTGATTCCGTCTCCGACGAATGCGACCTTTCCGCTGGTATCCTTGATGATCTTCTCGAGCTGTTCGAGCTTGTCTCCCGGAAGCAATTGGCTGTGGACCTCGTCGATGCCGATCTCTGCGGCGACCTTCTGCGCTACGGCATCCTGATCCCCGGTCAGCATGACGGTCTTCTTGATTCCGGCGGCCTTGAGGTCCTTCATGGCCTTCGGAGACTGCTCCTTCACAACGTCGGAGATCGTGATGCATCCGGCATACTTTCCGTCGACTGCCACGTAAACTGTCGTTCCGATCGCAGGTGCCTCCTCGAACTCCAGTTCGAGCATCTCCATGAGCCTCTTGTTACCAACCGCCACAGAGATGCCGTCGACCTTGGCGATGACTCCCCTTCCTGCCACATCCTCTATGTCGGTGACCCTCGAACGGTCGATGTCCATCCCGTGCGCGCGCACAAGACTGGCTGCGATAGGATGAGGAGATGAGGACTCTGCCGCCGCTGCGAGCTCTATTAGCCTCTCGCGGGGAACCTCCTTGGTGATCACATCAGTTACCTCGAACACTCCCTGAGTGAGGGTTCCGGTCTTATCGAAGACGACGGTCTCCACATCGGAGAGCATCTCGAGATAGTTGGATCCCTTGATCAGAATGCCTTCCCTGCTGGCGCCTCCCAGACCTGCGAAGAATCCCAGGGGGATGCTAATGACAAGGGCACAGGGACAGCTGATGACCAGGAAGGTCAGTGCACGGTAGATCCATTCCTCTACAGCGGTATCAAGCAGTTCAATATCCGCCAGGAAATACAGCGCAGCGGGGATGATAGAAAGCAGCAATGCCGAAACTACGACGAACGGGGTGTAAACCTTGGCGAATCTGGTGATGAACGCCTCAGATTCGGATTTCCTGCTGCTTGCATTCTCGACCATGTCGAGGATCTTGGATACGGTGGACTCGCCGAACTCCTTAGAGGTCTGAATCTTCAGGACCCCTGAGAGGTTGATGCATCCGCTGAGGACCTCGTCCCCGACGATGACGTCGCGGGGGATGCTCTCTCCGGTGAGAGCTGAGGTGTTGAGCGAGGATGAACCCTCTACGACGGTTCCGTCGATCGGCACTCTGTCGCCGGGCCTTACCACGATGACGGTACCTATCTCTACCTCTTCGGGATCGACTTCGACGAGCTCTCCGTCCTCCTCGATGTATGCGGCATCCGGGCGGATTTCCATCAGCTTCGCGATGGACTGCCTGCTGCTGTCCACGGCGATCGACTGGAAGAGCTCCCCGATCTGATAGAATATCATGACAGCGACGGCTTCATCGTAATCACCGGTGTAGGTGACTCCGAGGATCATCGCACCGATGGTCGCAATGGCCATGAGGAAATTCTCATCCATGGCCTGACCGTGCGCGATTCCCTTCGCTGCCTTGATCAGGATGTCGTATCCTATGATGAGATACGGGATCAGATAGCAGATGAAATACACCAGCTTCTCGGTGTCTGGATTGTCGAATTTGAACAGATCCAATGCTGCGCTCACAGCAAAGAAGATGGTCAATGCTGCTGCTACGATTATCCTGATGAGTACCTTCTTCTGCTTCTTTCTGAGTTGTACCAAGGTTCCACCCCTAAGGGTTTGTCTTATCAGAAATCAGATTTCGATTTCGCAGTCGCTCTCGACCTTCTTACAGTTCTTGAGCACCTGCTTCATGACTGCGTTGACGTCAGCTCCGTCCTCAAACTCTACGGACATCTTCTGCATGACAAAATTCACTGAGGCATTCTTAATGCCCTCAGTCTTCTTTGCGGCATCTTCCATCTTGGTTGCACAGTTCGCACAGTCCACTTCAATCTTGTAGGTCTTCTTCATTTCATTCACCTATCGCTAACAATTAAGCGTATGTTTAATCGTTATACCTCGCTACATATATAATAATGCTTATCGGTAGTTGTCTCCATTAAACGAATACTTAATAATATGAATAATAATACAGAAGAATACGAAGTGGTAACACGCCCGAACACACATTGCCCCACGACCACGGATCGATGAAAGACATCGATGAATTCAGTTCGCTCCTCTCCAAGAACAAGGGATTCGATAACGTTTCACGCACCCTTGCCCAGATGGTGGACGGCACGAGGATCCGTATCTTTTGGCTTCTATGCCACTACGAGGGCTGTGTGATCAACATCTCTGCCATTATGGGGATGTCCAGCCCGGCTGTCTCCCACCACCTCCGCTCGCTGAAGGAGAGCGGACTGATCGAGAGCAGGCGCGTAGGGAAAGAGGTCTACTACAAGGCAGTGGATTCCACCGAGGTCAGATACCTTCATCACATGATCGAGGATTTGATGGAGATAACCTGCCCCAAACTCTGAAAATAATCTGAATAATAATATTGAAATGTCCAGGGCGGACAGAGCCGCCCTGGTTTTTAATCATGCCTTCTTCTTGACAGGAGTCTTTTTGGCAGGTGCTTTCTTTGCAGGAGCCTTCTTAACAGGTACCTTCTTAACGGGTGCCTTCTTCGCTTTCGAAGGCTTGTCCTTCTTGAAGCAGAGGAACTAATCGTAGCAGATCTTGTCCGATTCCTTAGTCTCGACCCTGTCCTTCGCGGTTCCGCAAGAACCGGGTGCGGGAAGGATGACATCGTCTCCGGGTCTCCAGTCAGCGGGAGTGGCGACGTTGTCTGCATCCGCTTTCTGCAATGCGAGGATGACCCTTTTGATCTCGTCGAAGTTCCTTCCGAGAGACTGGGGGTAATAGATCATCGCCCTGATCTTTCCAGCGGGATCGATGAAGAACACTGCCCTGACCGCCTGTGTGGTGGACACGTGAGGCTGTATCATTCCATACTTCTTGGCGACATCCATCTTGATATCTTCGATCAGAGGGAATATGACTTCGACGTTCTTCATTCCCTTCCACTCGATCTCCTGAATCTTCCTGAGCCAAGCGATATGGGCATAGATGGAATCCACAGAGAGTCCGACAAGCTGAACATTGAGTGCCTCGAACTCCTTCATCATGTGCCCGAATGTCATGAATTCGGTGGTACAAACTGGTGTGAAATCCGCGGGGTGTGAGAACAGAATGATCCACTTGCCCTTGAAGTCTCCTGGGAAGTTGATCTCTCCCTGTGTAGTGTTGGCTACGAACGAAGGTGCGTCATCGCCTATCATTGGAGGTTTGTTCTGACAGCATTCGCATGTGCATCCGTCTCAGCATTCGCATTCCTTGGAGTTGTCGCAGCAGCATTCATCATCACATTTTGCTTTCTTTACCATGCAATTACCTCGGATTCGAATAGACAAGCATAATAGAAAATAATCGCTGTAAACTGTTGGATTATTAATCCATGTTATGCAATTAAAGCTAAACAGATCAATAGCTACAGGGAGGTACCTGATGCGTCATTCTGATGCGACCTTTTATCTTATACATCCCTCTAACCCCCGACCATGAAGAAAGAGATGAGTTCCTTCGATGTCCGTTCCATAGCGACGGAGCTGTCCTCCCTGGAAGGTGCACACATGGACAAGATCTTCCAATGGGGTGCGGGGAATGTTCTGTTCCGTATCAACGTCCAGGGCGAGGGAAAGAAGGATCTCTTCTTCAAGGATAAGAAATGGCTTTATTCCCCGGCCAACAAACCGGAGACGCCTATCCAGCCCACATCATTCGCTACCTATCTGAGGAAGTATCTCGACAACGCCCGCATCGGAAAAGTAAGGCAGATCGGCTTCGACAGAGTAGTGGAGATGGAACTCCTCAAAGCGGATGCCGAATACAAGCTCATCTTCGAGATATTCGGTGGGGGAAATGTACTCCTGGTCAAGGACGGGATCATCGACACCTGCCTCATCCAGAAGACGATGAGGGACCGTAAGGTACGTCCCAAGGAACCGTACATCTGGCCACAGCCCAGGTTCAATCCTATAGAGTCGACCGAGGAAGATTTCAAGAACGCGTTCAAGGAGTCGGAGGCGGACTGCGTCAGGACACTGGCGACTGCAGTGAATCTCGGAGGACAGTACGCCGAGGAGGTCTGCAAGCGTTCCGGCGTGGACAAGACCCTTCCGGCGCCTGATGTCCCCGACGATATGCTCTCCAAGATGTATGCGGAGGTCAAGGACATCGTCAACCACGTCATCGACGTCCCCGAGACCACGGCCTACTATAAGGATGGTAAGATCGAGGACTTCGCTCCTATCCAGATGATCTCCCACGACGACCTGGAATCCAAGGGATTCGGCAGCATGTCAGAGGTCATCGACGCCTTCGTCCAACAGATGAAGGACGAGGAAGAGGAGGCCTATGTCGACCCTGATGTCGAGAAGCTGAACAGAAGGATTGTCAAACAGGAGGAGACCGTCCAGGAATACAAAGAGAGGTGCGAGGAGCTGAAAAGGAAGGCAGAGGCCCTCTACACCGACTATCAGAAGACGGCACAGCTGCTGGAGGTCCTCAACGACCAGAGTCAGAAGCTAACCTGGGATAAGCTGAAGGAAGGAGCGATGAAGATCTCCTATGTGAAAAGCATCGATCCCTCCAAGAACCTGGTCACCGCAGAACTGGCCGGCGAGACCGTCACACTCGATTACACCAAGGGTCTGGATGCCAACGCATCAGACATCTATCAGCAGAGCAAGGACATCGGCGAGAAAGGGAAGCATGCCGAAGAGGCCCTGAACGACAGCCGTGCCGAGCTGGCCAAGAAGGAGAAGGGACTTGCCAAGCAGAAGGCGGCCATGGCCGGGAAGGCCCAGCCCACCAAGCAGTTCTGGTTCGAGAGATTCAAATGGTTCTTCACCTCCGAAGGCAAGCTCGTCATCGCCGGAAGGGATGCTCATACCAACGACGGGGTCGTCAAGAAGCATCTCAAAGAGAAGGACCTGTACTGCCATACGGACATCCACGGAGCGCCTTCCACCATCATCAAGGACGGTGCATCGGCATCCACCCAGGAGCTGAGGGAGGCCTGCCAGTTCGCCACTGCCCAATCCAAGGGATGGGTCGGTGCGGTCACCGAAGGAAGCGCGTATTGGGTGTACCCCGATCAAGTCAGCAAGACCCCCAACCCCGGAGAATTCGTCCCCCGCGGAGCATTCATCATACGCGGTAAGAGGAACTACGAATACCACCTGCCGCTGGAGCTGGAGGTCGGCGAGATCGAATACCAAGGGGCCAGGAAGGTCATGTGCGGTCCGGCATCCTGCTTTAAGGACTGCGAAAGATACTTCGTAATCCGCCCCGGGAAGAACAAGAATCACATCTCCGGAGAGATGGCCAAGCGCTTCAACGTACCTGAAGAGGAGGTCTCGAGGATACTGCCTCCGGGAGAGAGCGAGATCGTCAAAGAGGTCTGGCCCAAAGAAGAGCCCGAAGAGTGATCTCACATCGCGATTCAATACCTGTTACACATCGGTGGATTAACTAGGGCCCACGGATTTATACAAAGGACTAGATTACAGCACATGGACGACATAAGATACAAAATCAACGTCGTTGCAGCCATAGCGGCCGTAGGTGCAATCGTCGCATTCATCGGGTGCATAATGTCATGGAATCAATTCCCGAAGGCGGTTGGATTCATAGACATGGTGATCTACGGAGCGATGTCCTTCGTGTCCATTGCAAATATCAGGCCCACCACGAAGGCAAGGTCTGCCATCTGGAATGCATTCCTTGGAATCCTGGGAATAGCCGTCGCTGCAGTGAACTACGTACGCATAAACGATCTGGTCCCTGACGCATCATCCTTCATGGATGTCGGTCTGGGAATCTGGCTGACATTCGCCGGAATCATCGTGTTCACAATATTCAGCTTCTCTGACTTCATGTTCAAGTGGAAGCAGTGAAACAACTTCCCCATTCATCAATGGGGTCTTTTTCTACAATATATCAAAAGGGTATGGTGCCCGCGCCGGGATTCGAACCCGGGTCAAAAGATCCGCAATCTCACAGGATATCCAAGCTACCCCACGCGGGCAAAATCTGCGGTACCTTATGAAAGGTTAAGGCGTTTTCATGCCTCAGGGTGCGACAGGTAGCGGGTGATGTACCCGGCGATCCTGTTCCTCATCGTCACCGAAGAGACATCTGTGAGGGTTGCGACCATCTCCTTGTTGCCTTCGAAATCCTTGGTGAATGCCTGAGGATACTTGTTGAGCAACTCGATGGAAACTCTCTTGATGTATGTGGGTCTGATTCTTCCCATATTCTCACCGAATGAACCCGATTAAGCCGATACCCTATATAATACTTATTTAACGAGAAAAGGGGTATTTTCAGACTTGCCAAGACGTTGGCCTGTATAAAACCGACTGTTCGATAACGAGCCTTTGTTGCACCATTTTTGGATAATTTTTGCTTGTCTAAATAAATTTAGGATATCCTATATTTTTAATATCTTCAAACTTATCGCCGTTTAGAAAGGTGATTGTTTGAACAAAGATTCAATATCGCTACTGAAGTTTGCGATTGCATTGGTCATCATCGCTGCGCTTCTCATCGTGTGGTTCGCAACCGTCGGTGCACCGAGCAGTGAGGAAGAGGATGCGATTATCATCGTGAACAGTGTTTTTGATTCGATGGCATCAAAGTCCGCTGCCGTTATCCCGATATTCTGAATCGAGACAGCATTCAAACAGGGCCGCAGGCCCTCTTTTTTCCTTTTTGACAATCAAAATCAAAGATCCTTCCTTGGACTGCCGCAGGTCTTCTTGCCTTCCGGACACGGACCCCTCACGCAGGGCGGACCTGCGTTCTTGAAGATGATGGGCGATATTTCCTTACAGATTCTGAGCATCTGGTCGGACATCTCTCTGATCTCCCACTGGGCACGGTTACAGCTCCTGAGTGAGAAGAAATGCAAAAGCTCGCGGGCGTTCATCGTGATCGTGATGTTAGTCGTGCATCCGTTCGGGAGGAGGTATCTTGCATCCTCCGCCGGGATCCCCATCGCCTCGAGCTTCTTGTAGGCATCCCATATGGTGTCCATGACCGAACCGTAGAGCTCCATCGCATCCTTGTTCCCTTCCACGGTATGCGGGGTGACATAGGTTGCCTTGTCCATGGACACGTACCTCTGGCTCTGCTGGGAGTAGGATGCCATCCTGTGCCTAACAAGTTGATGCGTCAGAGCACGGGACACGCCTTCGACGGAGAATGTGAACACCGCATGCTCAATAACGGAATGATGGCCCATACCGACGATCCTCGACAGAGTCTTCTCGGGATCGATGTCCTCCACTATCTCTGCGGACGACCTCTCGGAATAACATGAGTTACCTGCCGCCGCGCAGATCCTGTCCGCATTCTGTGTGCATGCCAATAGTTTAACCTTCAAACGATTCCCTCCCATCCCAGATGGACTGGCGTATCTTTTTGAACTTCTCACGGTCCATGATGTCGCTCAATCTTATCTTCCGTATGTGTTCGTCGTTGATAAGCTTACACAGCCCCTCCACGTGGGCATCGCCGACGACCACGACCATATTCTGATAACTGCCGGTCAGAGAATTAATCTGATCGGCCATGTAGACGTTCCTCTCGTCAATGAGCTTGCGCACCAGGGTGGGATACCTCTTCCTCATGTTCTCCACGTAGTCCTCCTCGTTGTCGGCGAACTTCTGGTGCGTGCTGTGGACCTTCTTGATGCCTCCGAATGAGTCCTTGAAGCTGGACATCCTGTAGCGGAGCCTCTCTCCCGTAGACATCTCGTCCCACATCTCGTTCATGACGCGCATGGCGTCTGTGTCTATAGGGATCACATCCGCGTTGATCAGCTTGGCAGTGTTGACGGCGGCCAGGAACTCGCTCCCCAGCTTGCTTCCGCTCTGTTCGGACATCTTCTGCTGATACTTCGCCGTATTGGCGTAGATCGTGGACATCTTCTGGTCGCCGCTGGGCTTCACGCCGTTGTAATCGTTCATCATCGACTCGTAGCGGGCCTTGTCCAGCTCGATGAGCACCGCATCGGGCCAGGTATTCTTCACGATGAAGGATACCGGTTCGGCGAGATTGAAAACATGTCCCGTTCCGATGATGGTGATCATGACACTAAGGATGGTGGTGACGGATATAAGGACAGCGCCAGCGATAGTACCTAATAAAGAAAAACTAAATCGCAGTATTCCCAATCCGCAGTTGGAGATATGAACCGATGGATCCGATAACCAGGGACAAGATCGTCACATATGCAGTCGTCATCGCAGTAGGACTGTCGATGTTAGCCATGGTCGTGGTGGTCTATCTTCAATCCACCGGATCCATAGAACAGGAGAGCATGCTGATGATGAGCAGCATGCTGTCCGGTCTGATGTTCCTCATCATAGCGATCTACATGGTCTACAGCTACAAGACCAAGGCGTCCCTGATGATGTACAAGAAAATGCGTGACGGCGAATTCGAGAACAAGGATGAGAATGACCCGAAATCAGAGGAATGAGACCTCATCATCCTTTTTTATTGGGCATCCTATCTCGGAGCGTGATTTGAATGATGAAGTACGATCTCGTCTGTTTCGATATGGACGGAGTCCTGACAAAGCTCAGGAGCTCCTGGTGCTGGGTCCACCAATGTTTCGATGTGGACAATGAGCCCGCCTACCAGGCATACTGCAACGGTGAGATAGACGAGTCGGAGTTCATGCGCAGGGACATCGGTCTTTGGACCGCGAAGAAGCCCGACGTTACCATCGACGAGATCGCCAAGCTCTTCCAGGACATGCCCCTGATAGGCGGTATCCAAGAGACCATCGCCTGCCTCAAGGAGAACGGGATCAGATCCGTCATAGTGAGCGGGGGCATAGACAAGGCCGCACTCCTGATCAAGAACGAGTTCGGCTTCGATGACTTCGCAGCTGACGAGATATGCACCAATCCCGACGGGACCCTGACGGGCGAAGGAACGCTCGTCGTCGACCTCAGGGATAAGGGCATCAACGTCCGCGAATTCATCAAAAAGTACAACACAACGCCCGAAAGGACCGTGTCCATCGGCAATTCTTACACGGACATCCCCATGTTCAAGAACACGGGCATGTCGATAGCATTCAACCCCACAGATCATTACACCAGCGATGCCGCTACTTACACTGTGAGATCGGACAATATCGCGGAAGTGCTCGATTACATACTGGTCGAGGAAGAGGACTGAGCACTCTCCTGCTCCAGCTTGCGGTAATCAACCTTTCCTAATTTGGTCTTGGGAAGGGAATCCACCACGACATATTCGCGGGGCTTCGCGTATGCTGCGATGTTAGCCTTGACATAGGACTTGATGGAATCTATCGTCTCCGGAGTGTTCTCGACACCTGCCTTCAAAACTATGTAGGCTTTGACCCTGGTCCCCCTCATCTCATCGGGGACACCGATGATGCATGAAGCCTCGACAGCGGCGTGATGGCTGAGAAGCTCTTCTATCTGGGAGGGGAACACGTTGTATCCCGAGGTGATGATGATGCGCTTGATCCTGTTCTTGAAGTAGATGAATCCGTCATCGATGAGACCGACGTCTCCGGTGTGAAGCCAGGTCTGTCCGTCCTCGTGGACCCTCAGGACCTGCGCGGTCTCCTCGGGGTTGCCGTAATAGCGGAGCATGAGCGACGGACCTGCGATGCACATCTCCCCGACCTCTCCGTCCTTGGCCTCCTCCCCTGTCTCCAGATCCATGATCTTGTATGAGAATCCCGGGATGGGGACACCTACGCTGCCAGGTCTCTCCTCGAACTTGGGGGTGATCGCCGTGGCGGTGAGGCACTCGGTACATCCGAATCCGATCCTGATCCTCCTCTCGCATCCGTGTTGGGCGAAGAAACCGTCCACACGCTCCTTGGCCTCAACGGACATGCTGTCGCCTCCGCAAAAGATACCTTTCATGAACGAGAGGTCGGCGTTGGCAAGATGTTTGTTGTCCATCATCTTCTCGTAAAGGGTCGGGACCCCGGCCATATAGTTGACCTTCTTCTTGACGATGGTCTTGCATAATGAATCTAAGGTGAAAATCGGGACCAGGATGATCGTCAGACCGATGCATACGGGCAGATGCACGCATGTGCAGAGTCCGAAACCATGGAACATGGGCATCTCGGCCAGCATCGTGGTTCCCTCTCCGAGGACACCCGACAGTTCGATCATACCGAACGATGTGGTGTTGAAGGACCTGCTCGAATGAACCGCTCCTTTGTTCCTTCCGGTGGTGCCTCCCGTGTAGAGGATGGCCGCGGGATCCTCTGCGGTGACCTCGGGCATATCGTACGGGACGTAGTCCACCTTGTCCTTCATCATCTTCTTCCAGCGGATCATTCCGAAGCCCAGGCTTCCCTTGGGCATGCGGGAGTCCTTGTTGACGATCTGGATGACCTTGCCGTAGACATACGGTAGCATGTCAACGGGCGATGTGACGATGAGTGTCTGGAATCCCTCGAAGGATCCGATCTTCGGGAAGTTCGGGACGAACTTTCCCAATGTGATCGCCATCTTGGACCCGGAATCCTTGATGTAGAATTCGATCTCGTTCTTCGACGAGAGGGGGTGGACCATGACGGCGATTGCTCCCAATCTGTTCAGCGCGTAGAATGAGACCAGGGCCTGCGGACAGTTGGGCAGACAGATGATGACCCTGTCGTCCTTGTAGATGCCCATCTTCCTGAAACGCAGGGACAGGTCGTCGACCTGGGCCAGGAACGAACGGTATGTCTCCTTGTGGCCAAGGTACTCGTAAGCGATATTATCAGGATGCTCTCCCGCGGTCTTCTTCAGAATCTCATAGACCGATAGGTCCGGCACATCAATGCTAGGCGACGATATCATGCCGAGCGAACCTCCAACATGGATAAGGCGGAATCAGCTGCATCCGATAATAGTCCCATTATGTGTCAGATACTTTGATATTACTTATAGGGAGTGGTAGAAATGTCAGCATTCGCGGCAGCTTCCTCATCCTCGATGATCTCCGTGATGTTCTTAGGAAGCAGCTTGCGGATGGTCATCAGTATGATCGCGATCATGAAGACCGTGCATACGGCCAACAGCAGGGACAGCGGGGTAGACGTCAGCGGTATCCAAGTTTCGGTGTTCAGCTCCACGAACGGCGCCACTATCAGTTTCGCGACGAACATGTGGAGCGCGAAGATTGCCAGAGATGCCCTTCCGGGAAGCGACAGGACGTCGCGTAGCCATGGGATGTGTGTGCCCAACGCGGCGCAGTAGAACAGGACCATCCCGCATGTCATCGAGGTTATCACGAATGTGTACACGGAGAATCCTCCGTAGTCCCCGAACTCGGAATAGATCAGGGCCATGTTGGTCGGGATGATACATATGCAGGCGACCGATGCTATGATGAGTGCACCGAGTATCATCCAGTAGCGTTTCTCGCGATATCCGTCCTCCAGCCTATGGGCGACATTGTGCTTTGCCATGAAGGCCCCGATCAGATAGAACACCGCGACCAGCGGGCCCAGCTGGGCATAGAAAGGAAGCTGGATGTGGACCAGCTCCATGTAGACGCAGGTGATGGTGAGCAGGACAAAGCTGACAACGACCAGCCTCTTCCAGTTCTTTATCGTGTAATCGACGATGGGGAAGAATATGATGTATCCCACGGCCATGATCTGCAGGAAGTAGTACGGCAGGGTGACCTCGTAGACGTCCAGGATCATCTCGCCGGTGAATTTGTCGCCGTAGATGTCCTCGAAATATCCCTTTCCTATCACGATCTCGATTATGTCTCCCCAAAGGTCGCTGTTCGACAGGTCGTACCCCAGGAAGCCCAGGTAATAGTACATAATGACCGTGAGGACGACCGTACAGACGACCAGTCCCATGACCAGGGGGATGACCTTCCTCTTGATGTTATACCATAGGTCGCCGGGTTTGTAGAAGTATCCCGACAGCACAAGGAACATCGGCAGTGCGGCGTACAGGAGCTCGCCCGCATTGAACACGAAGTTGAACGAATCCTCTATCGCCTGGGAGTTCTGGATGAACATCAGATGAGCGGCTACGACTCCGATTATGGCTCCGCCTTTCAGGATGTCTATGGATTGGATACGGGGTTTCTTAACATTCACACCCGCGGCCATTCCTCCCCCATCCTCCTTGAAGATCACTCGTCGTCGAAATCGAAATCGAGCTCCTCGTCATCCTCTTCAAGGTCGAGGACCTCGTATCTCTTCTTCCTGATCTTCCCGTATATCCTTGTGATGTCCCTCGCTTCCGCGACACCTTTCTTCACAAGGCTGTGCTTGGTCTTGATGGCATGAATTAAACAATCGAAGTCCTCGAAGGACAGTTGGGTGCCCACAACGAACTCGTCGTCGGGCTCCGCCTCTACCCTCAGGGAATACGTCCTGTCGTCATCGTTGACGGACACCTTGATGCTGAGGATGTCGAACTGCTTCACCCACAGCTTCTTGACATTGGTGGCCAGCGTCTTCTTGGTGAGCTTGCCGTCCAGGGTATCAATGTGTGTGACGCATACTCTCCTTCCGTCATCGAGGAAGAACTCGTCCTCCTCCTGGATGATGTCGTTGCTCTCGATGGTTGTCCTGGTGGTCTCCGACACCTCTCCGTCGCTGAAGACGACGGGTACCTCGATGAGCTCGGGGATCTTGATGGTCTCCGATGAGACACGGTTGCAGACCGTGCACCTGAAGGTCCCCTCTATGGAGGCTTTGCCCATCCTTCCTTTGAGGATCTCGTGTTCGGTCTCTTCGTCACAGTCCGGGCAATCGAAATAGATCGTTTCCGGCATCTCTCTCTTCAACATCTCAATCACTGGTCCGCCATGAACGGGAATCCATGTCCCGGTATGACCACATCTGCATACTCCCTTATTACCTTAATACTTTCAAGCGCGAGTTTTTCATCCGTATTGAGTCTGGGAGGTATGTTCTTTGTGAAATTGTCCTCCAACGGGACCGCATCTCCAGCAATGACGTAATGCCTGTCGGCATCGACGAAAACGGACATCTCCTCGGGACAGTGGCCCGGGGTATGCACCAGCTTGACGCCTTCGCAGAGTTCGAATACGTCCTTGTCCACCTCAATCGCTCCCGGGATCTTCGTATCGGCACCGCTATGGACGTACACCTTGGCCTTCGGGAACATGTCCAGATTCTCGATGTGGTCGTGATGCGTATGGGTCAGGACGACTATGTCCACATCCTTGATGAACACCCCAATCTGCTTGAATGAGGTCTTCAGGAACGGTTTCATGTACTTCGTGCTGGGGTCCACCACTATCGTATGCTTGGGTGTGCGGACCAGGACGGAGGTGGAATCGGCCTTGAGGATCTTCCCATCGGGATCGCGCTCGAGATAGCCCACCGCCAGGATGTCCAATTGGATCATGAGACCGTATAGTCGTCGGTGAGATAAAAGGGATGCTGGATTGAAATATCCCCGATTCGATATGTGACGCATGAGGATGGTATTCTTCGTTTCGGGACTCACCTGCCAGGAATGCGCGAACAAGCTCGAGGCCCATATCCAGAAGCAGCCTGGAGTCATAGGCGCGGCACTGATGGTCACAGGCAGATTCGTGATAGAATGCGAGGAGGATAAAGCAGAGGCCATCGCCAACGAGGTGCTCATCTCAGCACCTAAAGCACAGGGGGCAGTTGTGGCCAAACGCATCCAATGAATGATACTTTTTATAAAGAGTGCTGATTAATCACGAATTATGATAGAGTGTATGGACTCTGAGAATCTGCACAGACGCCTCAAGAAGATTAGCGGGCAGGTCGCTGCAGTTGACCGTATGATCGACGAAGATGTCCCCTGCGAGGACATAATGATTCAGATCAATGCGATAAAGAGCGCCGTACACAGTGTCGGCCAGATCGTTCTGGAGGGTCACATCAGGCACTGCGTCAAAGACGGTATCGAGCACGGAGATGCAGAGAAGACCATCGAGGAGTTCGCCGAAGTCATAAGACAGTTCTCGAAGCTCTGATTTTGAAGAGTATTTATACCTATACCCCCTATGGTATAGCGGTGATGTAAATTGACGTTAGTGGATACTCTCAAGTCCGAATGGATCGCGTTGACAACAATCGGAATATGCATTGTTCTAGTATTACTGGCAGCCATTTTTTCAGATCTATGGTTCCTGCCGATCATCGCTACGTTGATGTGCAGTATCACCATCATAAAGGAGATCATCTCAGACATCAGCAGGAGCGAGATCTCGGCAGTGATGCTTGCCACTGCAGCCCTGATAGCAGGCCTCATTCTCGGCGAATACATAATCGCGGCCGAGATTGCAATAGTGATTGCCGTCGGAAGCCTTTTGGAGACCGTGGTAGCCGACCATGCCACATCCAGCATTCAAGCTCTCGGTAAGGTGAAGACACAAAGGGCTCACGTGATAAACGGGAACAACATCTACAATCTCCCTCTGGAAGATGTCAGAGTCGGTAAGCACATCCGGATCTATCCCGGTGAGATAATACCCCTAGATGGTATAATCATCCAAGGGGACACTTCCGTTGACAAATCGATTATGACCGGCGAGTCCATCCCTGTCGACGCTGGTATCGGCGATGAAGTGTTCTCAGGCACCTGCAATCTCTACGGGACCATCGATATAGAGGTCACTAGAGGCAATGCGGACGGTATGCTAGGACACATGTCATCCCTTCTCAAATATGCCGATGCAGGAAAGAGCAGGATAGTTGGGGCAGCCGACAGGTGGGCGAAGTACATTTTTGTGATAGCGGCCGTCCTGACAGTCGGCACCTGCCTGATCACGGATGACCTACGCCGCGGAATGACCGTAATGATGGTCCTATGTCCTTGTGCATTCGTCCTGGCTGCCCCTGCCGGGATCATGGCGGCCGCCATGAACATGGATAGGAACGGCGTACTTCTGAAGGAACCTTCTTCGATCGAAGGAATGAACAAAGTGGACATGATCCTCTTCGACAAGACAGGCACTCTGACCTCTGGAGTCATCCATTCCCTTGGATTCACAAACGTTTCAGAGGATATGTCCTCTGAGAGAATAGTAGGACTCGTTGCATCGCTGGAATCCCGCTCGGAGCACCCTCTCGGGATGGCCATCTCAGCAGATTACGAGCAGAACGGACATGTCGAAGAATTCATGGACATACCTGGAAAGGGTGTGAAGGGGATCGTTGACGGCGTCCGCATAGCGGCCGGGAACGCCGACCTCATGTCTTCCGAATCACCGATAGGGCTGGAAGAGGCCTTGGAGACCGCTAAGGAATCCTCCTGCACCGTGGTCTACATCGGCATCGATGGCAGATGCGTCGGATTCTTCAGTCTTGAGGACACTTTGAAAGAATGCGCACATTCCACCGTAGAGGAATTGGAGGGAGAGGGACTCAAGACCGTCATGCTCACAGGGGACAGCAAGGCCGTGGCCCAGAAGACCGCCGATCGCTTGGGAATCGACCTCATCGTTTGGGATTGTAAACCGGAGACCAAACTCAGTTCCGTGGAAGAGTTCGAAAGGACCGGCCGCGCATGCATGCTCGGGGACGGTATGAACGACGCTCCTTCGCTGAGGAGAGCGACAGTCGGAGTATCGATGGGAGTCATGGGCAACGATGTGTCCGTGAAGGCATCGGACATAGTGCTGCTGAAGGATGACATCTCGAAGATTCCCGGCGTCTACAGATTGTGCAAACGTTCCGTGAAAACGGTATTTGCCAGCGTCGTAATCGCAGCGGTCATCAGTATCGCAGGCGCAACCCTGGTCCTACTTGGGACTGTGGATCCAATCATGGTCGCAACAGTCCATATCACCAGTTCCGTCATAGTGATGCTGGCCGCATCGACGCTGCTGTGGGCGAAGACATGGGCCCCCGAACATCAGGGCAAGACTCAATAAGCGTGCGGTACATCCACCTTCATGGACTACGATCCCGAGATACTCATCGAGAGCGACCCTGATGTCTATCCGCCGTCGGATGACAGCATCCTCTTCATCCAATCATTGGATGTAAAGGAAGGGGAGAAGGTACTCGAGATAGGATGCGGTTCAGGAGTTGTCTCCATCCACTGTGCGAAGAACGGATGCAGGGTCACCTGCGGGGATATCAACCCCAAGGCGGTGGAGCTCGCTAGGAAGAATGCCGGGCTCAACGGTGTATCTATCGATGTGCACGAGACCGACGTCTACTCGGACATCTCCGGAAAGTTCGATACGATCCTGTTCAATCTCCCATATCTCCCGGTAGACGAGGATGGATTGCTGGCGAGATCCTGGTCCGGAGGGCCTGATGGACTTGGACCTCTCCCCGACCTGTTGGAAGGAGCGTCGGATCACCTTACGGAAAAGGGAAGGGTCGTGGTCGTGATATCTTCGCTGATGGACACACAGGCTCTCTGGGATCTCCTTGACGGATATGATGTGAACTCTTTAGGGGAGCTCAAGCTGTTCTTCGAGAAACTGGCCGTCCTCCAGATACGTCCAAAAGCGTGATATACGCACCACGTCTCACTTATTGTATGGAGCGCAGCGCCGAACATCTCGGGATACTCGCGGCCGTTTCGGCAGGGGTGATCTGGGGGCTGCTCGGTCTGTTCGTCCGTGGACTCGACGAGATGGGCATAACGCCCATGCAGATGACCTGCATGCGTTACATCATCGTCACTGTCATCCTGGTCGTATACATCGTTGTGAAGGACCGCACCCTCTTCAGGACGGACCTGAACTGCTTCACGCTGTTCCTAATCATGGGAATCGTGGGGACCATTCTGAACTCTGTCTGCTACTTCGCTTCCATGAGCATGATATCGCTCTCCCTGGCCGCAGTACTGCAATACATCGCACCGTTCGTAGTCATACTGCTCTCGGTCCCGATTCTCCAGGAGAGGATGACCAGGACCAAGATCCTGGCGGTCACCCTGGCGTTCATAGGATGCGTCCTCTGCACAGGGGTGCTCACGGCACCCGGAGAGATGGATGTCATGGGAGTTCTGCTGGGAGCATTCTCGGGAGTATGCTTCGCGATATACACGATCGGTTCCAAGGTCGCTTATTCGAAAGGATGCACAGTGACCACGGTGCTGTTCTACTCATCGATTATATGCTGCATCGGATTGGCCCCGTTCTGCGACCTGCCCTCTGCCATATCGCTGACTATAAGCGACACTACCATCCTGGCACTCATAATCGGAACAGGGATATTCGTCACCCTGCTGCCGTTCGTGCTTTTCAATTACTCCCTGAAGAAGATCGAGGCTGGTAAGGCATCCATCATAACATACGTGGAGCCCCTGGCAGCGACAGTGGTAGGATTCATAGTCTACGACGAGGGCATCTCGATAATCTCTGTGATCGGAATGATGCTGATATTCGCCGGTCTTGTGATAATTAACCGCAGGAACAGCGGGACAGAAGCTTCACTTCAGGATTGAGAGAACTTAGCCCTGACATCCTTTCTGATATCTTCGGGGACAAGGTCCAAGGCATCGTCAAGCGTCCAGCCTTTTTCAACAAGTGATTTTACAGTCTTTGAGTAGTCATCTATCCTTTGCTGTACTTGCTGTTGTACCTGCTGTTGTACCTGTTCGGAAGTGAACAACCCATTCTCTTCCATGTAGTCCTACATGCGATCGCACATTATCTCTTCGTCCATAGTCGTATCATCGATGATCATGGAAAGCTTAGTCACCCCTTTAACTAGATATTCCGATTTCTCGATATTATAGTATTCTCCGAGAAGTCTGATACGCTCAGAAGCATCAATATTCTTTGAAAACAAGATGTTCAACAAACCTAGTATTCCATCCTTGAAGTCAAATCTGTCTCCGATATTGACCTCTATGATCTCCATGAGATTACAATCACTGCCGCTTGAAGTGTTCTTCCCAAAGATTGTGTCTGCTACCATATGGTGCCTTACTATCGAGTTCATAGAATCCTTACGAGGAGAGAGCATCAACCAGATACTGTAGACCTTATTCATCTTCTCATAATGCTCGCCTTTGAAGTACTTGCCCTTCTGATCGTGGATCATGGTTGATGAATAGTACAAAGCACGGTTTCCTATCGGGTATCCAAGTCTCCTTTTGGCTTGTCCTTCCAGATTGACTTCGATGTTTATGGGTTGATTGCCGGGTATCTTCAATTCGAACAAAACATCAAGCCTTATACCAGTACCATCTGGAGTGGGCAGTTCCTGCTCTAATTTGATAATTCTATCCCCCTCTTTCTCCAAAGGGAGATAACTCCTGATGACTTCCGGCTCAAGTCCATTTAGTTCGGTGACAAGAGGACCTAACGTATGCGACAGAATATCGGCCAAGGACATTACCTCCTTGAAAGCTCTATCTAGCTTGTTATTCCTCAGTGTCTCCTTGTCATCATTACTATCGTTTTCCACTCTCATTCTCGTAACTCCAAAGAATCGTTGGGAGATGATGATGGAGCCTGATATTAGATGGTGAGCCGATAATCTAAGGTTTAGGGTTATTGGGGGTAGAACCAAAAGATAGTGCCTCCGGTCTCCCGGAGGCTTGTAGTTTCAAAGGACTTTCTTGATCGCTTCGGTAAGGAGCTGGTTGGCCTGCTTTCCGTCGATCTTTCCTCTCAGTGCGCCCATCACAGGTCCCATGAGTCCGCCGATTGCGGCCATTCCCTTCTCCCTGACGAAGTCGATACGCTCGTTGACGATCTGCTCGATGATCTTCCTCGCCTCGTCGGAATCCACAGCCTCCAGTCCGAGTTTCTTGATCGCAGCCTCGGCATCGGTGCCGGTGGCCATCTCCCTCAATAGCTTGGGCAGGGCCTCCTTCGCGAAGCGGTTCTGCTTGAGCATGTCGAACACTTGGATGAGGTCATCATCTGTTAGAGCTGTGGTATCGATTCCATCGTGCTCCATCTCGCTGTAGATGTTGAGGAACACGGTAGCCGCGACCGGGGCGAGGTCCTTGTTGCCCGCCACGATCTTCTCGAAGCTCTCATCGTAGGATTCCCTGACGAGCTGCCTAGCCTGCTGGGCGTTGATTCCGTAATCCTTGACCAGCCTCTCCTGGATCTGCT
The DNA here is from genome assembly GCA_045588265.1 of Candidatus Methanomethylophilaceae archaeon. Lineage (GTDB taxonomy): Archaea > Thermoplasmatota > Thermoplasmata > Methanomassiliicoccales > Methanomethylophilaceae > Methanoprimaticola. Next base: position 120,045 of record JAZNDX010000026.1, read on the forward strand.
CGGGGAATTCGGGCATGTTGGCCTTGATCCTGTCGAGCCTCTCCTGCATGATTGTGATCGGAGGCACATCGGTCTCGGGATACATCCTTGCTGCTCCGGGCAGAGGCCTGGAGTACTTGGTGGTGCCGTCTGGGAGCGGATCCCTTGTCTCCTCGGGGACTCCGATGAGACCCTGGTTAGCCCTTCCCACAGCGACCTCCAATGCCTCCGTGGCTTTCTTCTCCTTTGCTGCGCAGATGACGAATGCATCGAACTCCCCGGTCATTCCGAGGTAGCTCTTCAGCTCGTCGACGTACATCTGCTCGATGCCGTAGTTCGGCAGCTCATCGGAATGGAAGATTCCCTTGACGCCCTTGGTCCTTGCGTATCCTGCCATCTCTGAACCGAGCCTTAGTGTCTTGTTGTCACCGTTCATGACCCCGGCGAATCCGGGAAGCCTTACAGCGATGACCTTTCCTTTGTCATTCAGCGCGCCCTTGATGACCTTGGACTCACATGTCTTAAAGATCTCGGTGACGTCGACGGGCTCGAAGGGGACCGCTTTGGTTCCCCTGTCCTTCAGGATGTCTCTGACGCGGATGAGCATCTTCTGCCTGTTGACCTCGTTCCTGACGTAATCAGGGATGAGTTTCAGGTCTCCGACTCCCTTGAGCTCGATACGGGCTCCGCCGGGGATGGAGATATTGAGGTCCTGACGGATGGTTCCCAGACCTCTCTTGACCCTCCTGGTCGCCCTGAGCAGGGTACCGAGTCTGAACGCGACCTCCATGACCTCTTCCGGTGTCCTCATGTCGGGTCCTGTAGCGACCTCGATGAGGGGGATTCCCAGACGGTCGGTCCTCCAGAGGACCTCGCTGGTGTTCGCCTCGACCTTACGGCTGGCGTCCTCCTCGAGACACACTGAGAGGATGGAGATCTTCCTGTCACCGACATCCACTGAACCGTCCGTGGCGATGAGAGCGGTCCTCTGGAAACCGGAGGTATCCGATCCGTCCACGACGATCTTCCTCATGTAATGGATCTCGTCGATGATGTTAGCTCCGAGCATCTCGGAGAACGTGAGCGCGATGTCCATCGCATCGGGGTTGCACTCGTGCGGGGGCTCCTCGTCCAACTCGACCAGACATGAGGATCCCTGACAGCACTGGTATCTGTAACCGAGGTGCTTCTGGAACTGCATCAGCGCGGCCCTGTCTATCTCACCCATCTCGGATGTGGTGGGCCTCTGCCTCCTGTAGATCGCACCTGTACCCTCCTCGTGGAGGACGCTGTCGCATGAGCAGAACAGCTTCTTGGTATCGAGCTGCTGGTGGATCTCGATACCGCACATCATCTCGTAATCCTCAGACATCGATGGTCCTCCTGTCGCTCATCTCGCCTGCAAGAGGCGTCATCATCACTTTCTTGGCCTCTTCTGGGGAAGAGGTGTTGGCCAATGCCCACATCAGCTTCACGTATGCTGTCTCGGGGAGCATATCCCAAACCGTGATCACTCCGGCGGACAGCATGTCCCTTCCGGTGTTGTAAACATTGAGGTTGGTCCTTCCGTTCAGGCACTGCGATGTGATCACGATGACCGTTCCGTTGTCGCATGCCTTCTTCAGGAGATACACCATGTTGGAGTTCACGTGCCCCAATCCGGAACCGGCTATGACGACCCCTTTGGACTTCATGAAGATGTCCTCGAACAGCGCGGGGTCCATGCCGGGGTAGTACTGGAGCAGAACGCATGACTTCTCCATGGCGTTCTTCACCGTCACCTCTCCGGAGGTCACATCGTGACCCTCGATATGCATGTCAATCTTCCCGTCCTTGTCTATGTGTGCGACGGGCAGCACGTTTATGGAATGGAAAGCGTCACGCCTGGAGGTGTGCATCTTCCTGACCCTTGTACCGATATGTACAGCGAAGGAATCGTCTCCTGATGTGTCGTGCATGATCACATAGACTCCTGCCTTCTTTGCCTTGACGCAGAACCTGGCGCATGCCATCAGGTTGCTGGATGCATCGGATGAAGGCCTGTCAGATGACCTCTGTGCTCCGACCAGAACGACCGGTTTGGGGACGTCTCCGAGCATGAACGAGAGAGCGGCGGCGGTGTAACCCATGGTATCCGTTCCGTGAGGGATGATGATACCGTCAGCTCCGTTGTCGATCTGCTTCTTGACCTCCTCGGCCAGCTGCTGCCAGTGATCGACATCCATGTTCTCCGAGAAGATGGAGAAGAGCACTGTAGCATCTACATTGGCGATATCCCTGATCTCGGGGACCGCGTTCACCATGTCCGATGTGGATAATGCGGGGTGCACGGCACCGGTCCTGTAGTCCACATAGGATGCGATGGTACCTCCGGTACCGATGAGCACCAGCTTGGGTAGTCCCTTCTGGAATTCGACAGGGGTTTCCTTCCTTACCCTCTCCACGGGCTTCTCCAGGACCTCGATCTTGGTCTCCGGGGTGATCCTGATACCGACGTTGTATCCGCTCTTGACCTTGATAATCAGTACATCGGGTGCGCTGAACTCGTGGTGGGGCATCAGTGTGCCCACGGAGTTCCTGCCATCCTTGGTGACGGATAACTTGGATCCCTCGACTGCGCCGAGGGCCTCCAGCTGCTTTGAAAGCGAATCTGAGTACATGCTGTTCGGGAAACGATATCCGTGACTGTCTAAAATATATTGCGTGCGCGGGCGCCCCTACGGACCTGCCGTACGCAATAGTTACCCTTATTATCAGACAAGGGATACGACCAGGCATGCACATAGTCCAGCCCGGAATGGAGATTGACGTTCTGAAAGAGAACGCCAAACTGGCCCACGAGAATTATCGCAAGCTCAAAGAGCACAAGATCAGGTCCGTCGATTTCATGGGATCGATAGGTGCCGGAAAGACCGCGCTTATCATCAAATTGGCCGAGAAGCTCAGAGCAAAGGGTGTCCGCGTATGCGCCATAGCGGGAGACGTCACCGGTGTCGACGACTACACAAGGTTCGAGAAATCCGGACTGAAGGCATTCAACTGCAACACCAAGAAGGAATGCCATCTGGACGCGCACCTGGTCAGGCACACTCTGGACGAGATCAATCTGGACGACTATGACGTTGTATTCATCGAGAACGTGGGCAACCTCGTATGCCCCGCGGACTTCCCTCTGGGAACAGACTACAGAGTCGTGGTCATCTCCACCACCGAGGGCGACGATATGGTCAGGAAGCATCACGATATCTTCCTCCACTCGGATATCGCCATCCTCAACAAGATGGACATATGCGATGCCGTGGGCGTGGACCCGGAGGTCATCGCTAGCGACTACAACAAGCTCACGGGCGGACTGAAGAACATCTACAAATGCAGCGTCAGGAAGGACGAGGGTCTGGACGAGATCCTGGCAGCATTGAATCTCTGAGGGATAAAATGAAGGTATTGGCAGTAGGCGGAGGCGGAAGGGAACACGCGGCAGTGGAGGCACTGTACAGGTCTGGAGCAGAGATCTACTCCGTCATGAAGAACGCGAACCCCGGCATAATCGCAAGGTCGAAGAAGCACCTGCTCTGCAGCGAGAAGGATCTGGACAAGGTCTGTGCCTTCGCCAAGGAGAACGATGTCGAGCTCGCTTACATCGGACCCGAAGCTCCTTTGGAGGTCGGTATCGTGGATGCCCTCGAGGCCGTCGGAGTGAAGTGCGCCGCACCCACCAAGGCCGCCGCGAGGATCGAGACATCCAAGACGTTCATGAGGGAGCTCGTGGACAAGTACAAGATCAAGGGCAACCTGGGATTCGCCCACTTCGACAACGCCAAGGATGCGGAGGCGTACCTGAAGACCATCGACCACGAGATCGTGGTCAAACCTGTCGGACTCACCGGCGGAAAGGGTGTCAAGGTCCAGGGAGAGCACCTGCACAACATGCAGGAGACCATGGAATACATCAACGAAATCTTCGATGCTAACATCGGCGGAGCCGGCGTCATACTCGAAGAGAAGGCCGTCGGAGAGGAATTCACGCAGATGGCGTTCGTCGACGGAAAGAAGATCGTTCCCATGCCCCTCGTGCAGGACCATAAGAGGGCCTACGAGGGCGATGTAGGGCCGAACACCGGTGGAATGGGCTCCTACAGCGACTGCGACCATCTCCTGCCCTTCATAACGGCTTCCGAGAGGCAGGCTGCCATAGAGATCATCCAATCCGTCATCGATGCGATGGCGAAGGAGGGATGCCCCTACCGCGGACCCATCTACGGACAGTTCATGCTCACCGTGAACGGACCGAAGATCATCGAGTTCAACGCAAGGTTCGGGGACCCCGAAGCCATGAATGTCCTCACCGCGCTGGAGTCCAGCTTCCAGGACATCTGCTGGCAGATGGCGACGGGGACACTCAGTGATGATGTGAAATTCTTCAACAAGGCGACCGTCTGCAAGTACATCGTACCCAAGGGATACGGAGTGAAATCCGAATCCGGACACGAGATCACGGTCGACGAGGAAGGTGTGAAGAAATCCGGTGCCGTGATCTACTACGCCAATGTGGACCAGAAGGACGGCAAGCTCGTCACGGGTACATCGAGGTCCATCGGAGTCGTCGGAATAGGCAAGGACATCGAGGAGGCCGAGCAGAACTGCGAGAAGGCGCTGCAGTACATCAAATGCGATGCCATCTTCATGCGTCATGACATCGGAACCAGGGCCCTCGTGCAGAAGAGGGTCGACCACATGAAGGAACTCCGTTCGGCATGAAGAGGGTCGTCGTCAAGATCGCCTACTTGGGCGAGGGTTTTAACGGTTCGCAGATTCAGCCCACCGGAAGGACTGTCGAATCGGAGGTGCTTGACAAGCTGGTGCTCGTGACCAAGCTGACGCCCGGAGAACTGGACCTGAAATTCTCCAGCCGTACCGATAAGGGTGTGAACGCTCTCGGCAACGCGATAAGTTTCAACTCGCTCTTCACAAACAATTCGACCCTGCTCAGGGCATTGAACGCCGTGGGCGGGGACATCTACTTCAGGTCCATCTGCGACGTGCCCGATGATTTCAACGTCCGCTACGCAACGAGCCGCGTCTACAGATACATCCTCCCCGCCGAAGGCTTGGACATAGACCTCGCCCTGGAATGCGCGGAGATATTCCTCGGAGAACACGATTTCGCCAGATTCTGCAAGCCCGACAACAAGCCTACGGTAGCGAATGTAGAAAGGATAGACATAGACGTCCGCGGGGACATCATGATCCTGGAATTCGAGGCACGCTTCTTCCTTTGGAATATGATCCGCAGGATGGTCGGCGCCATAGCATCCGTGGCCAGGGGCATACATGACCTCGACGATGTCCACAGAGCCTTAGATAACCTCCAGGAGATCAATTTCGGTGTGGCAAGACCAGATGCACTCACGCTGTTGGATGTGAACTATGATTGGCTGTCGTTCGAAGAGGCCGATCCATCATTGTTTGAGGAAAGGAAGACGGAGGAATCCTTCGTTCAGGACCTCCGCAGGACATTCTTCGAATCCTTGTAAAAGAAAAAGGGGCAGAGCCCCTAATTGGTTTATCCTTTAGGTACGACCTGAGCAAGCATGTAACTGAACGTTATATCCTTAGTTGAAAGAAAAGAAAGAATCCTGCGGGGGTGCCCGCAGGCGGGAGGTTTCCCTCCCATGATTTTTAGGTTTTTCAGCGCCTTGCCCTGGGCTTACCGTAGTTCTTGATAGGCCTGCGGTAGATGACAATCGCCCAGATGATGAGGGCGATGAGGATGGCGAACGCCAAGACAACGACCAGGATGTAGTTGTTGTCCTCGGTGTAGAACTCGTGTACCTCATCGAGACCTTTGATCATCGAGGTTCCGCCGACGGCCTTCACACTGAAGGTGTGCCTTCCGGGCTCAGGGTCCGCGATCCAGTCGTAGGAGACTGTTCCGGTTCCGTCTGCGGAAAGGGTGATCGTAGTGTAGCTGTCCTCGATCATGTTTCCGTCCACGTAGAAGTAGACTCCGAACTCCTCGAGGTTCAGCGTGATGTCGTCCGCCTTCAGGTTGACCTTCAGGACTATGGGGTTGACTGCCTTGAAGACGTACTCGGAGGTAGTCTTCTTCTCGCCTTCCACAGAGAAGTCCACGACCAGAGTGTACTCTCCAACCTTGCTGGGCACGCTGACCTTCAGGGTCTTGGAGACACCGCTGTCGAGATCCCCGACGGAGGGTGAGACGGCGTTGGCCTGTGTTGTACCGGACTTGTCGACGACCTTGGCGGTGTACGTGATGTCCTTGCCAACGTCGGCCTCGTCTGCGGTGAACTTGATGTCGAAGTCTTCACTGGTGGAGACCTTGTAGACGTTTGTTCCGTCGTGGGTGATCTCCCCGGTCGCTGCGTCGATGCCCGGCACGAGGCAGAAGGCTGCCAGGGCCAGCAGGGCGACAAATTCGAATGCTACTTTATTCATCTGCGTGAGAACACACCCCCTCTCTTGGAGCCCATCCAAACAATGAGGATGAGCAGAAGGATGCTCACTCCGAGTATGAACCATACTCCGAGCGGGATACCGGACTTCTGGTCCACTGCGGTGTCTCCGGACACGGTCATGGACTCGACCTCGACCGATATGGACGAGGGGTTGATGGTCACGGTTCCGCCAGTCACATCTGCGCTGACGGAGATCGAAGGCGCCTGCTCCATGTCCTTTGAGGGCATCATGACCTTTGCGTACACGATGGTAGTGGTCTGAGCGGCGATCACGAAGGATCCTCCGGTGGGCTTGATGTATTCGCCGTTCTCGGTCATGAGAGAGATGTTGTAACCTCCCTCGACGGAGACGCTGATATCGACGGTGTCCGCCTGACCCTCGTTGACGAAGGTGAGTGCGTACATGTACTCAGCTCCGGACAGCTTGTCCTTGTTGTCGCAGTTCGCGGCGGTCTTCATTGTAATGTTGGATTCGGATGAGACGGTGTTTCCGTCAACGATGTTGAGGGTCACACTGGCCGTTCCGTTGAAATCGGACACGATAACGCTCATTCCGACGGATCCGATACCGGTTCCGTTGACCTCGTAGTATCCGCCGACGGTCAAAGTGGTCTGGGATTTAGGTCCGATGGTGACCTGAGTATTTCCATCGAGGACCCATGCCGAACCGGATGTCACGACGTAGGACTTGTACGAATCGGTGTTGTTATAGATCGTCAGTTCCACGCTTCCGACTCCGTGCTGGAAGGTCGCTTTGTTGATCGTTGCATCAAGGTCGCTGTTGAAATCGACCACTGACTGGTCGGAGTACACAGGTATGTTGACTACCTTGGATGACAGATCGAGTGCCTCGTATCCGCCTACGAATCCGAACTTCTGGGAACCGATGGTCTTGGTGACCTCAGCCGCGAAGACAGCATGGGTGACGGACTCGGGGAGGTCGACGGTGAACGAACCGCTCTTGACCTCTGCGACGAGCTTGACATCATCGTAGTAGACGCTGACCTCTCCGTCGGCGATGGTGCCGACAAATCCCTTGATCTCGTTGACCCTTCCCACGGTACTCATGTCCATGGTGGAGGGTGCGGTCTCTCCGGAGTCTACATTGAGGTATCCGTTCTTCATGTACCCGGTGCTTCCGTTCTTGGTTGTGAGGAAGTATTCGCAGTCGTACTCGAAGTAGTAGACATCGTCGCCGTTGTAGTTGTTGTGCGACTTCTCACCGGTGATGGTGAGCACGTCGAGGGACGACTTGGTGATGTTGACTCCGTATACGTCGATCGCGTTCAGTCCGTCGAAGACTTCCTTTCCGGGGTAGACGTAGATGGTTCCGTCGAAGTAGTGTCCGGTCTTCGCGTTGATCTTGGCGGTGTACTGACCGGGTGCGAGCTCGACGGGTCCGATGATGGTTGTCTCCTTCTCCTCTCCGTAGGGCTTGATTGTGATCTCGTACTCGTTCTGGATCGTGTGCTTGACGATCTTCTCCTTCTCGATGGTGATCGTTGCGGTGACCGCTGAGGTTCCCTTCTCGAAGTTGTAGTTCAGTCCGGATGCCTCGAACGCCTCGTTGGATACCGATCCGTTGTTGGCGACGACTGAGAGTCCGGTGGCCTCGACGGGGACGACGAAGGTCGCCTTTCCGGTGGTGTCGGTGACTCCGGGGAGGGTCCAGACATTTGAACCGAGGCTCATGGTCGCGCTGATGGGCGTGAAGGGGAGTCCGACGTTGGCTTTGCTGGTTCCGCTTGCGTACTGGTAGGTCGCGCTGACCTTCCTTCCGTTCTCGAGCTCGAGGGCTCCCATGTCGAAGTCCGCCTTGACGTTGGCGGTTCCGAGGTAGACCCTGTTGCTGTCGGTATATGCCCAGACATTGTAGTCCTCGGCGGGCAGCATGATTGCGAACTTTCCTTCGGAATCGGTCTTGGCGGTGAATGTCACGTGTCCGGTGTAGAAGGTGACTGAACCCTCTGCCTCGAGGCTTCCGGTGACCTTGTATGCCTTTCCGCTGTTGAGTGTGATCGAGTTTCCGTCGTAGTAGTTGGCCCAGTAGACGTTGGTTGCATCCAATCCGTAGATGGTGAATCCGTAGAACTCGGCACCGATGGATTCGGGCAGGTAGAGTACGACACCCTCGAAGGATGTACTGAAGTTTCCTCCGTATGCGGTGAGGGGGACATCCGCGGGGTTGTTGATCACAACAGGGATCGCCTCGTATGCGGTGATACTGACGGTCCTGTTGGTGTTGAGGATCAGGGATGTCGTGCTGGCGCAGACGTATCCATCTGCGAGCGCCACAGTGTAGCTTCCGGAGGGGACGGTGATGACCGCCTTTCCGTCCTCGATAGGCATGGAGTACTCGATGTATGTGTCGGAGTTCGTCGCTACGACTGTTCCGCCGTTGATGTTGTTGCCGAAGTAATCCGTAACGGTCGCTGTGATCGTGTAGGTCTTGGGCGAGAGCATGAGTGCGTCATTCTGTCCTGGGTAGAAGGTAACGGTACCGCTCGAGACTGCAGCTCCGGTAGCATCGATGAGGCTGTAGGAGTACTGTCCGGGTGTGATGTGCACTGGCTCGCCGTCTTTGCCGACAGCGTTATCGGATGACACGACTCCCAATGCGGAATCGATGTATGCCTTGAAGTCTCCGTCCTCGAGGACGTACTTGTAGCTGCTGAAGTCGATGTTGTCACCGACGAGGACCTTTCCGAGGAACTTGGCGGACTCGATCTCCACTCCTGTGAGGGATGCAGAGGCATTGAGTGTGACGTTGCCGTTCTTGAAGATGGCCATGTAGTCGCCGGTGGGCACCCTGACGGTGAAGTTTCCGTTTGCGTCGGTCTTCGTCTCAGAGTAGACAGTGGTAGACTCGTAGTTGCTGTCGAAGCTCCTGATCTGGACGGTGATTCCCTTGAGGGGCTCTCCGTGCTCGTTGGTGACTGTGGAGCTGTAGGTGTTGAATCCGTATCCGGCACCGACGTAGTTGTAGAGGATGATGGAGGACAGATAGTTGATCGTTCCTCCGTTCTTGCTCTGGTTGGAGACTGCCTCGTCGTGTGTGAGGTAGACCCATCCGTCATCCTCGCTGGTGGCTCCTGCCTTTGCGTTGTACTTCACGTACCAGCCCTCGATGTCGTAACCGGCCAGTCCGTATCCGGGCATGGTCTTTACGGTTCCGTTGCTGGAGGCCAAATCGTAGAGGTAGTTGAACGAGGATGAGTATCCCATCTCTTCGGGCGAGGGTCCAATGAGTGCCTTCCACATGAATGTGTCGTAAAGGGCGTCGGTTCCCATCGCGGGATAGTAGTTCGAATAATATGTAATAAGGCTGTAGAACTGAGTCGCCGCTCCGTAGCTGTCGGTGGAGTATCCTGCGAAGTAGGCCATGGTGGAGAGTGAATCTCCGTCGCCGTATGCGAGGGGGACCATCGAACCGTCTACGAGGTAGAGTCCGATCCTCTCGCCGCTGATGGCACAGACCTCGTCGTAGGCGTACATGATCGCTACGGTGCTCATGTTTTCGGTGATGAGCTTGGTGGTGACGAAGTAGACTGCGTTCTCTTCGGTGATGTCCGAGTTGATGTTTCCGTATACGGATGTGTCGCTGAGGACCTCTTCCTTTGCGCTGCAGGGATCGTCGATGTAGGCATCGATCTGCTTGTAAAGGTCAGAGTACTCTTTGAATGCTCCGCTGAAGGAGGTGTCGGGGTTCGCGATCATGATGCGGACCATCTGTGCGGCTGTTGCGCCTGCGGCTCCTTCTGCTAGATAGATCTGAGCGGCTGCGGTTGCTCCGTCTCCGTCCTTGTCGTTGACGGTGCTGTATCCGAGGGCTTCGATGTCGGCTGAGGTGGTGATCCAAGAGAGGACAGCGTTGTCCTCGTCCATCAGCTTGAGGTCCTCGTAGATGTATGTCATCGGGTAGGACTCGCCGGTCTCGATTGTGTATGTTGTGTTTCCGTATGCGAAGTATCCGTAATCCTCGTTGCTGGAGATTCCTGCGTCGACTGCGTATACCGCTCCGGGGACGATGATGAGGAATGCTGCCACAAGGACTGTGATGAGGGGCACGGGCTTGATCATCTTCTTGAACAGTCCGGGGAATCCGGCTGCTCTCATGCTGGACCAGTAGGTCTTGAGGTCGACCCTGTTGAGGACTCCGAAGATTCCGACTGAGGATGCGATCGCGAAGACGACGCCTGCGACGACTGCTGCTCCGTAGGAGGTCCATGCGAACATCCAGGGGATAAGGAATAGCATTGTGAGGAAGAGCTGTCCGTTGGAACGGTCCTTCCTTGCGTATTTGTAGAACTCGTAGATTCCGACTGCGAAGGGCATCCACATCAGGAACCATCCGAAGTAGGATGACATCGTGGAGATGGACACTCCGCCCTTGACCAGCTCCTGCATGATGGGGTTGGTGTAGGATGAGTTGCCTACGAGGAGCGCTGTGCAGAGGTCGGAATCCACGAAGAAGAGGACGACCGCGACTGCAGCGAACGCGATGATGAGTGCGGGGATCGTGAAGATCCAAGGCTTGCTTGAGACTGCCCTAAAGATGAATCCGAAGACCACCGCGGTGACTGTGATGAGAACAGGTCCGGAGAAAACCGCATCCCAAAGTCCCGCAGGGATGTAGTACAGAGCACCCATGACGACTCCGATGACCATTACTATGGAATAGGAGTAGAGAGGTACCTTGAAGTCCTTGGAGTTGAAACGGTCGAGGACGATCTGGATGACCATTACGATGATCAAGAGCACCAGGATCATGCGGAATCCGTTCCATGTCAGTGCTATGAGACCAAGGAACACACCTGCGATAACTGCTTCCTTGACGGCCAACACATCTTCGTCGACCTTCTTGATGAGTTTGATCATCATCAGGATGAAGAAAGCAAAGAGGAATGCTGCGAAAGCGAACTCAGTTCCGTTGGAGAACACTGAAGCGCTGATGGGCAATGCCAAGAGAGCGTAGATGAGTGCTGCAAGGACTCCGACCTTGACACTCCTGAGTTCCTTTCCTACCAGATAGACGGGGAATACCGTGAGCGCTCCGAAGATGGGCGCGAGGACGGCCAGCGCAAAGGAAGCGCCTCCGATTGAACCGATACCTGCTGCGATGAAATCGTACAGGGGCGGGTTTAGATTGAGTCCCCCGATAGGGTAATTGGCTGCCGCATCGGCTCCGATGACAAAGCTGCCGTTGAGTATGCTTTCGACTACGTGCAGATGGTATTGTGCTTCCGATCCGCCTGACAGGGCAAAATTCCCGTCTGCGGAAACACCGTACGCGAACGCTGTCCTGAGCACGAACGCCAGTAAAGCGATGATGCATACGGCCAGAGCACCGTGGTTCTGCAACCACCCTCCGCTCTCGCGGGTTACCCCTTCTGTAGGGGCGGTTGACTCTTTTCCGAATTTGCGCATTCTATAAGTCTCCGTCTTATGAATGGCGTTGATACTCGGTTACATATTAAAACGTTTAGCGCGCATGTTTTATTATATTATAAGGGGGACCGCGTCAAAACACGGTCTTGATGTCCTCTGCGAAGGACAGTGCCGACCCACGGGGGTCGTCGGAACCGTAAATTGCGCGCCCAACTATTGCATAAGTTGCGCCAGCACGGATGGCATCTGAGGCCTTTCCTCCCTGGGCACCGACCCCAGGGGATAGGATCTTGAGGTCGCCGATGATCTTGCGGATGTCGGCTATCCTCTCTGGACGGGTCGCCGGGGCGATGAAACCTTTGACTCCGCATTCTACCCCCAGCTTCGCCATCTCCTCAGCGTGTTTGGCGGTGAACATCTTGCCTCCAGGATGACTCATCTCAGTGACGGCATAGATCTCAGCATCTCCAGCCGCTTCAACGGCAGTTTTGAGAGAATCGTCCCCAGTGAACGCATGGACGATGACCGCTGAAGCTCCTCTGGAGACAGCGTTCTCCACGATCAGTCTGACGGTGTTGGGGATGTCGGCCACTTTGAAATCACAGATAACGTCAGAATATTCGGACAGCTTCGTTATCATCTGGGGGCCCTCCGAAAGGACCAAAGGCCAGTTGATCTTGATTGCGTCGACCACATCGCTTACCGATTCGGCAATGTTGAGCGCTTTCTTCCCATCGGTCTCATCTAGCGCGAGCACGAGTCTGCTGTCCATCTTCATGGTTTCCGCATCCGCGCCAGTGATTATAAACCATCGTGCCGTACCGCTTGTCATGCTCAGGAAGATGGAATGCGGTTCGGCATGCAACGGACATGTGGCGGTAGGCTGCGAGCACTGCATCAACGGATCCAAAATGGTCCTGCTGGTCACCGGCCAGTGCAAATGGAACTGCTATTACTGCCCCGTCTCCCTGGAGAAGAAAGGATTGGACGTCATCTACGCCAACGAGGCCAAGGTGACCTCTGACGAGGAGATTATCGCCGAGGCCGAATCCATGGACGCCACAGGGACCGGCATAACCGGAGGCGACCCACTCCTGGCCATCGACCGCACCCTTCACATGATCAAGCTCCTGAAGGACAGGTTCGGTAAGGACCATCACATCCACCTGTACACCGCCACGTTCGATAGGGACAAGGTGAAACAGCTCGAGGATGCAGGTCTGGACGAGATTCGTTTCCACCCCATGGTCGGCATGTGGGCTCGCATGGAGGATTCCGGTTTGAAGGACATCATCTCATCCACATCCATGGACGTCGGGATCGAGGTCCCTGCCATCCCTGGAAAGGAAAAAGAGCTCTCCACCCTCGTGAAATATGCTGATTCCGTCGGCGTGAAGTTCGTCAACCTGAACGAACTGGAGTTCTCCGAGAGCAATTGGGATATGATGGGCGAGCACGGATTCGAGGTCAAGGACGACATCTCGTCCGCCGTCAAGGGCTCCCACGAGACCGCGATCTCGGTCATGAAGGAGAACAAGAAGTGCAACATACACCTCTGCTCCTCTGCATTCAAGGACGGAGTTCAGCTCAGGAAGAGGCTCATCCGCCGTGCAGAGCACATCTGCACCGACTACCAAGCGGTCACCGACGACGGCACCCTGGTGAGAGGTTACGTGTACTCGGACGACCTCGATGCGGTGGTCTCGAAGCTCCGCGAATTAGATGTACCAGACATTCTTTTTTCAGTATTGGAGAACAAGGTCGAGGTTGCCCCTTGGGTTCTCGAGGACATCGCCGACGAGCTTGAGTTCAAGTGCTATATCTCGGAGCAGTACCCCACCGCGGACGGCCTCGAAGTCGAGAGGACTCCGCTCAATTGATCATATAGTTCTAAGAAAGTAAGTGGTTTGAGGGTAAGAGGTTTAATTGATTCCCAACCGCACGATCGGCAGATCGTAAGGGGGACCGTCAGTCCACGCTGATGCTCTGGATCTCGTGATGCCTGTTCACGATATCCCTGGCGATGCGCAGATTCTTTCCGGCCTTGCCGATGGCGCGGCCCTTGAGCTTGGGATCCACTGTGACTGTGGCGTGAGTTATGTTTCCGCGCTGCTCGATAACGACCTTCTGAGGACCGTAAATGTGGAACACGTTCTTCACGAACTGTTCCGGATCGTCAGAGTACTCTACGACCTGGATGTTCTTCCCGGTCTTATCCTTCAGCTTGATCACATGCTCTCCCTTCTTTCCGACAGCGACGTTGCCCTGTCCCTTCTCGACCACGAACACGAGTTTGTCCTCAGTGTCCATACAGTCGATGGCGTTTGCCTTGGTGATCTGCTCGAAGAGAGCGATGTACCTGAGCGTATCCTCGGTAAGTACGATATCTGCGGACATGTTCCTCACAGCGTTAAGATGTTGGAGCTACCTTTGTCAATGATTGCAAGGGCAGAGACAGAGAAGGGTTTTCCGCACAGAGCACCGAGCTCCATGTTGTTCCCGTCATAGATGTGAACCTTAACGTTCGCGTCCTTCAGGTCCTTGCTAGGACAGTTCCTGGCCAGGATGATCATCTGGGCCTTTCCGTCCTTCACTGCTTTCATAGTCTGATCCAATCCGAACTGCACCTTTCCGGTGGTGATAGCGGATTTCAAAGCTCTGCTAATGTCTACTTCGCTCATTCTTTATCCCCCTTTTTCTTGGGTGTGTAAATAAGGTTTACAGCACCGGTACCTAGAGTGACCGGCTGTCCAACTATGATGTTCTCGGTCACACCCTCAAGGTGGTCGACCTCTCCTACCATAGCTGCATGCAGAAGGTGCGCGGCGGTGATCTCGAAAGCCGCCCTGGCAAGAACCGAGGACTTCTTTCCGGACACTCCGTGCCTTCCGATTGCCTTCACATAACCGTCGTTGGTCATGAGATCGGCGACAAGCATGATGTGACGGATGTCGACATCAAGACCTGCCTCTCCGAGAGTTCCCATCGCTTCGTGGATGATGGAGTTCCTGGCCGCCTCGATTCCGAGGACGTCCGCTACCTCCAGGATGCTGTTCGTCATGACGTTCGGTGCATCCACTCCCTCAACGGTGAGGACCTCTTTCAAATTGCTTCCTTCAGTGACGATCTTCCAGTAGCCCTCTGTCTTGGACAGGACGGCCCTGGTGATTCCGTCGATACCTTTGATCTTGGCAGTCTTGACGGCATCATACATCGCCTGGAGTTTCTTGTACGAGGGCTCATCCGACTGGATAACGATATCGTATCCGGACAGTTTGACCATTCCGCGGACGGCCTTCACTTTATTCAGTCTGTCTACGAGCTCATCGACCTCGAGGTGCTTCTCCTCCATCTTACGGATGTTGGGCTTGATGATAAGCGTCATGTTGGTGATGTCCGTGTCGATGGTGGCGACGTCCAGGATGGATGTCATCTCGATGTTCGATGCGACGAGACGTGCGACGTTCTCGTCCTGGGCTGCGATTCCCTCGAGAGGGATGTCCATCGAAGGAGTACTGGGGATGCGCCTTGCATCAACGATCTCGATCAGACGGGGAAGTCCCTGGGTAACGTTGATGTTAGCGACTCCTGCATAGTGGAAGGTACGCATGTTCATCTGGGTACCGGGCTCTCCGATGGAGTGGGCCGCCATGACTCCGGCGGACTCGTTCTGGTCCATCTTGTGGCGCTGATACATGTCAGAGGCCCTGACGATGAGTTCCCTGCACTTGTCGTCGGGTACGTCGTGGCCCTCGATGCGTGCCGCGATGTCGACGATGATCTTCATGGGGAGCTCGACGCCCTCCTTCTGCATGATGTCCTTAAGCCTCAGCTCGGTCTCGTTGTAGGTGTAGAACTGTGTGACCTCCTCCATGGGGGCTGCGACAGTCTTCTCCTCCTCCGTCTTCTTCTTGGTGGACTTCGCTGCGGTGGTTCCGCTCTTCTTTCCGACCTTGGTCAGGACGGACTTGGCCTCCTCCTCGGTCATTCCGAGCTCCACGAGCTCGGACTCGTCGGCACGGCTGATGTCGCTCAGTGTGCTGAACTTGGTGAGCAGGAGCGTAGCGGATTCCTCGCTGATGTTCCTCTTAAGGAGTGCGTTCATGGTGTCTTTCTTTGCCATTATCACTCACCTCCTCCGTCGTAGTCGATGTCAAGGTCGTCCATGTCCTCTCCGTCTCCCTCTTCCTCGATGTATTCCATCTCGTCCTTCTCAAGGGATCCGTAGTCTCCTCCGACGTCCTTCTCGTTGTCCTGGATGAAGTCCTCGGCAGCGTCGCCGAACACCTCGAAGAACAGGTCGTCGAGGTCGATTGCCTTACCCCTGACGGTCTTGGCGGGGTCGACTCCGTCCTCTCCGTACTTGAATTGGACGACGGTTCCGACTGTGTTCCTGACGGTTCCGTCGGATGTCAGCTTCAGGTCCTCCAGAGCGGAGACGAGCCTCCTCTGCATGTATCCGGACCTTGAGGTACGGACAGCGGTATCGACCAGTCCCTCTCTTCCTCCCATTGCGTGGAAGAAGAACTCGGTGGGTGTGAGACCGGACTTGTATGAGTTGGAGCAGAATCCCCTGGCGTATGCCCCGAGGTCTCCCTTCTCGAAGTGGGAGAGCGTCCTGTCCCAATATCCTCTGGACAGCCTCTCTCCACGAACTGCCTGCTGACCGACACAACCAGCCATCTGAGACAGGTTCAGCATCGATCCACGGGCTCCGGCCTTTGCCATGATGACGGCGGGGTTGTCCATTCCCAGGTATTTTCCTGCGATGTCTCCTGCTTCGTCACGGGCCTCTCCCAGCTCCTTCATGACGCTGACCTCGAGGGTCTCCCTGAGGGAACGTCCGGGCATCTGCTGGAGGGTACCGGAACGGTACGAGTCCACCAGAGCGGTCACCTTATCGATGTGCTCGTTGGTGTTGTTGCTGATCTGGAGCAGTGCCTCCTGGGGGATATCCTCGTCACTGATACCGGTACTGAATCCGTGGTTCATCAGTGCACCGAGGGCGAGCCTGGTGACCTGGTTGATAAACTGGGCGGCCCTTGCCGCTCCGTAGTCACGTGCGATACGGTCGAGGATCTTACCCTTGCTGTTTCCGATGGCCTTGACATCGATGGTTCCGCAGATCAGCTGACCGTCGCGGATGATGACGTAACCGTCGTTGGGGCAGTTGCCCTTCTTGCACTCTGCGCGATTGCTGCAGTTACAGATGTTCGCCCTGAAGCTGGTGTTGAATCCCTTGGGGAGGATGGTTGAGAACAGCTGCCTTCCGGTCCAGTATTTCTCTCCGGTCTCCTCGTCGATGAAGGGTTCGGGCATGGGGACATCGTCCAGTTTGAACATGATGTTCGCAGCTTCCTCCGCGTTGAAGCGGGGGTTGAAGTGTGTGAGGAAGTAAGCTCCCGTGATGTGGTCGTGGATGGCACCGATGATAGGTCCTCCGTACCTGGGGGACAGGATGTTCTCCTGGACCTGCATGATGATACGTGCCTCGGCACGTGCCTCGTCGGACTGCAGGACGTGGAGGTTCATCTCGTCTCCGTCAAAGTCTGCGTTGTAGGGAGGACATACGCACAGGTTGAACCTGAATGTCTTTCCCTCCATGACCTTGACGCGGTGCGCCATCATGGACATCCTGTGCAGCGAAGGCTGCCTGTTGAACAGGACGACATCTCCGTTAATGAGCTGTCTCTCGACGGTGTATCCGATGTCGAGACCCTCTGCGACCTCCTCGGCGTTCCTCTCGGTGATCCTGATCTTCCTTCCGTCGGAACGGATGACGTAGTTCGCTCCGGGGACATAGGGGAAGTCCAGCTTGTCGGCCATCGGACCGCGCCTGACGATCTCCCTGACCTTCTCGATGTTGTACTGGTTCACACGGAGGGGGACTGTGAGCTCCCTTGCGGCGAAGGTAGGTACTCCGACATCGTTGATGGACAGGAGCGGGTCGGGCGAGATGACGGTACGGGCAGAGAAGTTGACACGCTTACCGGACAGGTTGGATCTGAAACGACCCTCCTTACCTTTAAGCCTCTGCTCGAGAGTCTTGAGGGGACGTCCGGACCTGTGCCTCGCGGGCGGGATACCGGATGTCTGGTTGTCAAAGTATGTTGTGACGTGGTACTGGAGAAGCTCCCACAGATCCTCGACGATCAGCTGGGGTGCTCCTGCGTCACGGTTCTCTCTGAGCCTCTGGTTGATCCTGAGGACATCGACCAGCTTGTGGGTCAGGTCATCCTCGGACTTGTCTCCTGCCTCGAGTGTGATCGAGGGCCTGACGGAGACAGGGGGCACTGCGAGGACGGTGAGCACCATCCACTCGGGCCTGCAGGTCTCGGGGTCGATTCCCAGGGCCTTCAGGTCCTCATCGGGGATCCTCTCGAGTCTCTCACGGACCTCTTTGGGTGTGAGCTTGTGGTTGTCCTCGACCTCCCTGAATGTTGTGGGCTTGTCGAGCTTGATCTTGATCTGCGTCTCGTTACAGTAGGGGCAGACGGCCTTTCCGGATGCATCCTTGGCGGTGTCCTTCGTGAAGAGCTTCTTCTCGATGGTTCCTCCTCCGAGCTCCTCCATCTTCTCCATGCTGTCCATGCGGTCCTTGATCTGTTCGGGGGACAGCATGAGCCTGCCGCACTTGCAGCAGGTGGATTCCAGCAACATCTTGATGTCCTTGATGAATCCGACGTGGATGACGGGCAGTGCAAGCTCGATGTGTCCGAAGTGTCCGGGACACTCGTCGACCTTGCATCCGCAGGTCTTACAGCGGATTCCGGGCTCGATGACTCCCATGTGGGGGTCCATGAGTCCACCGGGGTAGGGGTAGCCCTCATCGTTGTATGTGTCGGGCGTGATTACCTTGATGGCGGACATCTTCCTGATCTCCTCGGGGGAGAGACAGGAGAACTTGATCGATCCGATCCTCTTCGTGATTCCGTATGTCATTTCAAATCCTCCAGCTGAAGCCTCATGGCCACACCAAGGGACAGGAGCTCATCCATCAGCAGCTTGAAGGCGTAGGATGTCTGAACCTGGTAGATGTTTGTATTATTCTTACAGACAGGACAGTAAAGGGAACCGTGCCTGTCCATGATCGCGATGTGTCCGCAGGACGGGTTGCCGCAGATCCACTGCTGTGTTCCGTCCGACTCGTCGAGGAGACGGTCCTTGATGACCATGGATACTCCGTGACCGATCAGACAGTCACGCTCCATCTCTCCGAACCTGAGACCTCCCTGCCTGGAACGACCCTCGGTAGGCTGCCTGGTAAGGATCTGGACGGGTCCTCTGGACCTGACGTGCATCTTTCCGCTGACCATGTGGTGCAGCTTCTCGTAGAAGATGACTCCGGTGTAGACCTCGGCCTGGATCATCTTTCCGGTCCTTCCGTCGTACATGATCTCCTTTCCGGTGTTCTTGAATCCGTTCCTGACGAGACCGTCACGGATGGACTCCTCGTTCTCTCCGGAGAACGCTGTACCGTCGATGGTGCGCCCCTCCATCGATCCGACCTTACCTGCGATCATCTCGAGGACGTGTCCGATAGTCATACGGGATGGGATACCGTGGGGGTTGACGACCAGATCAGGCGTCACTCCGTCGGCTGTGAAGGGCATGTCGCACTGGTCGACGAGCCTTCCGACGACTCCCTTCTGTCCGAACCTCGAACAGAACTTGTCACCGAGTTCGGGGATCCTCTGGTCCCTGACCTTGACGCGGACGAGCTTGCGTCCGTCGAGGTCCTCTGTGATCATGACTGAATCGACATATCCGCTCTCTCCGTGCCTGACGGTGACGGATGTCTCCCTCCTCTTCTGAGGAGTGAGGAAGTCGGTGTCCTCCTCGTTGAACCTGGGAGGCGATGTCTTTCCGACGAGAACGTCGGAGCTTCCTACCTGGGATCCGGGAAGGATCAGACCGTCGTCGCCGAGCATGGAGTACTTGTCCTCCTCACGGGCTCCGGTGACATCGGGCTGGGGGATCTCGAACGCATCCTCGGTTCCTCCGGGGTAGCGGTGCTCCTCTGCGGAGTAGGACCTGAGGAAGGTGGACCTTCCGAGACCTCTCTGCACGGAGCTCTTGTTCATGACGAGCGCATCCTCGATGTTGTATCCGTGGTAGGAGAGAACTGCGATACAGAAGTTCTGTCCTGCGGGCCTGTGCTCGTAATGCATGAAGTTCATTGTCTGCGTCTGGACCATGGGGACCTGGGGGTAGTGCATTAGGTGTCCCCTGGTGTCGGGCCTGATCCTGTAGTTGGAACAGGAGATACCGAGAGCCTGCTTACCCATTGCCGCACCCATGGTGATACGGGGTGCCGAGTTGTGCTCCGGATAGGGAACGATACCGCATCCGACTCCGATGATGATCATCGGGTCGACCTCCATGTGGGTGTACTTGGGGTCGAGCTTGGAGGGCACTGTGAACTCGTTGCCGCACCATCTGCATTTGAGGATCGCATCCTCGTCCTTGCCGGGGTTCATCCAGTCGGCGTCAGTGGGCGAGAGCGCGTGACCGCAACAGGGACACCTGGACGGCACGTCGTAGGGGTCGACGAGGACCAATGCGTCCTCCTCTTCCTCGGCGTCGATCCACTCGATGATTCCCTCGCGGAACAGGTCGTTCCACCTGATCTTCTCCTCGCGGATTCCCTCGATGTGCTTCCTTGTAAGTGCCAGCCTTCCGTTCTTGATGATGAGGAGAGGCCTTCTGAGACGTCCCTCGTCGCAGTTGATGATGACCTCGTTCGTCTCCTGGTCGAAGCGGACGTTGATCTGTCCGGAGATCAGACCGCATCTCCTGCGCTCCCTGATCTCATTGACCAGCTTCTTGGCGTCGTCGTGGACTCCCACAAGGTCTCCGTTGACGTAGACACGGGTCTCGTCGGATGTCTTGACTGTCTTGATTCCCAGCTCCCTGAGCATCCACCTGATGTCCATCTCGGGGATTCCCTCCGAGATCTCGATGATCAGTGCAGCGTTCTTCACCAGACCGCAGTTCTGTCCTTCGGGTGTCTCCGAGGGGCAGAGTCTCCCCCACTGTGTGGGGTGCAGGTCACGGGCCTCGAAGTGAGGCTGACTCCTGGTGAGCGACGATGTGACCCTCCTGAGGTGAGACATCGCGGACAGGTTGGAAGTCCTGTCGAGAAGCTGGGATACTCCTGCGCGTCCGCCGACCCAGTTTCCAGTGGCGAGTGCGTGGATGAGCTTGTGTGTGAGCAGCTCGGTCCTGATGGAGGAACGGATCGTGTTGATGTCGAACTTCTCGTTCCTCTTCCTTCCCCAGCTCCTCTCGAGCTGGTATTTCAGGTCCTTCATGAGGCTGCTGAAGCTTGTCCTGAAGAGATCCTCCATGAGGTCTCCGGAGAGCTTGAGCCTCTTGTTCGCGTAGTGGTCCTTGTCGTCCTCCTTCCTCTTCTCGAGGGAAAGCTCGAGGACTGAACGTGCTACGCGGCCCAGGAAGATGGCCTTCTTCTTCCTGTCGTCCTGTGTGTCTCCCAGGTGGGGGAGCAGCGAGCGGTCGAGGATGGACTCGACCTTCTTGGTCCTGTATTCCTTCGCCTGACCGGCAGCGAAGTTCCTCTCAAGGAACAGGATTGCGTCCTCGGTGGTGTGGAATCCGTTGGGCGCGTATGTCTTCTTATCGTAAGCCGTCTCGATGTTAGCGTACACGGTGTTAGCCATGAGCTCATCGGAGACGATGGTCTCGTAGATCTCCTGATCGGATTCCATTCCGAGTGCCTTCATCAGTGCGACGAGGGGGATGGAACCGGATACTGCGGGGACGGAAACAGAAAGCATGCCGTCCTTCTTCTTCTCCACGAGGGTCAAAGCGCGGTAACCGTCCTTCTGTGAAAAGACCTTGGCAACTTCGACTGCCGCGCCGTATTTCTCATTGTACTCGACCATTACTCTGTTGGGTGCGAGATCCTCCAGCGTGATCAGTACCCTCTCGGTACCGCCGACGATGAAGTATCCTCCGGGCTCCCTGGGGTCCTCTTTCTCGAGGACGAGCTCCTGCTCGTACTCCTCAGGTGTGAGTGCGCGCTCCAGGTGGTGCTCCAGGTTCTCCTTGTAGAGACTGCATCCCTTGGACTTGACCATGATGGGCAGGTCTCCGACCCAAAGCCATCCGGATCCGTCTGCGGAATCGATCTCCTGGCCGTCCTCGTAGATCTCGAAGAAGACCTCGACACGGGATGCGTAGTTGAACTTTCTGAGCCTGGCCTCCATGGGGGTGGTCCAGTGCTCGCAACCGTTGGCTTCCTTTACGTAGGGTTCGCCGACACGGATGGTGGGCCTTGCGTTGACGTCGATGTGGCCGTCCTCATCCCTGGTCCTTCCGATACGGATCTCGAGGTTCCTTCCGCCGGTCCTCTCGGGGTCCAGCTTGATGACTCCGCGGATTGCGTCGTCAGTGGGGACCCTGATGTCGTCGACGATCCTCTGCATCCTGCTGTTGGGGTTGTCCTCGGTGGCGAGGAAATCGTTGAAGGACGAGAGGTGGTGGTTCACGATGTTGTGTTCCGAGAAGTAGAGCTGTACTAGATCCCTCATCTTCATCCCCTCGTTACGAGCCTGTACGCCACGAACTCCTGGGCAGTCTTGCTCTTCCTTACGATCTTTATAACGCGTCCTTCCTCAATAGGTCCGTGAATACTCTCCAGGACTTTGACTCCGGGGTCGCTTTTTCTTATCTTGGGAAGTTGCTCAAGTTTGATTCCCTTCCTATCGAGAACCGCTTGTGCCTCTTCCTCGGACAAGAGGTGATGCTCAGGCACTAGACAGTGCGTGAGGACATTGAACGAGATGTTTTCTGTTGCCAAGTTTTCACCTACTTTTTTTCCAGACCGGTCATCTGGCGAAGACGTTTGATTTTGAGAAAAAGTGTGTGCCTTTCCTCATACTTGATCTGCCGTCGATCTCTCATGAAGTCCATTGGCGGGCCTGAAGGGATTCGAACCCTTGACAGCCTGATTAAAAGTCAGGTACTCTACCTAGCTGAGCTACAGGCCCTTATGGATAGCTTTCAAGCTTGTAATTCGGGTGCAATATATGGTATTATTAAAAGGTTCGCTCCCTTATAAGACGCGTATAATATGTTATAGGGGAGAAAAAGGGGAGGTTTATGATAAAACCTCCGTTTTTCAGTCCATCTCGGTCTCCTCGAATTGACTGTCGTAGAGTTCTTCGTAGAAGCCTCCCTTAGCTAGGAGCTCGTCGTGAGTACCCTGCTCGATGATGCTTCCGTTCTTCATCACGATGATGAGATCGGAGTTCTTGATCGTGGACAACCTGTGGGCGATGACGAAGGATGTCCTGTTATGTGCCAGATCATCCATTGCCTGCTGAATTATCAGCTCTGTCCTGGTATCCACAGAACTCGTCGCTTCGTCCAGGATGAGCATCGGCGAGGTGTCCAACATCGCACGGGCGATGGTCAGCTGCTGCCTCTGTCCGGCCGAGAGAGTGTCGTTGTCCTGGAGGACAGTGTCGTACCCTTCGGGGAGGGTCATGATGAAGTGGTGGATACCCACCGCCTTGCAGACTTCCTCTATCTTCTCGTCGGGGATGCCTTCCCTGCTGTAAACCAGGTTCTCCTTGATGGTTCCCTCGAACAGCCATGTGTCCTGGAGGACCATGCAGAACTGCTCGTGGACGTTCTCCCTCGTAAGGTCCTTGGTGGAGACCCCGTCGATGAGGATATCTCCGCTCCAGACCTCGTAGAACCTCATCAGCAGATTGACCATGGTGGTCTTTCCAGCACCGGTAGGACCGACGATGGCGACCTTCTGGCCGGGCTTGATGTCTGCGGAGAATCCGTGGATGACCTCCTTGTCGGGGCTGTATCCGAAATGGACGTCCCTGAATTCCACGTGTCCCTTGGCCTCGATCCTCTGGACCTTGTCCGACTCGTCCTCGAACTCAGTCTCGTCGAGGAATCCGAATATCCTCTCCGCCGCTGCGGCGACGGACTGCATGACGGTCAGTCCCTGCGACATCTGCTGCAGAGGGTTGGTGAACAGCCTGATGTAGATCATGAACGCGACGATGACTCCGATGGTGATCTCTCCGTCCAGGACCATCATGGCTCCTACTATGCAGACCATGACGTATCCGAAGTTGCCTATGAATCCCATCAGGGGCATCATGGTCCCCGCCATGAACATGGCCATGAAACCGCTGTGCTGGAGGTCGTTGTTGATCTGGTCGAACTCCCTCTTCGCCCTCTTGTCACCGTTGTATGACTTCACAATGCTGTGGTTGTTGTAGGTCTCGGTGATGTGCCCGTTCATCGCTCCCAGATAGTTCTGCTGGGCCTCGAAGTACTTCTGAGACCTGGACATGATGATGATCATCAGGAAGAATCCGAGGATGGTCGATCCCACTGCGACTCCTGCCATGGTCAGGTTGGTGTACATCATCATGACGAGCGACCCGAGGAACTGAGTGATGGCGACTATCATCGTGCTAACAGCACGGTTCGTGTCCTGTCCTAACGAATCCGCATCGTTGGTCACACGGCTCATCAGGTCTCCCGACTTGGCGCTGTCAAAGTACTTCAGCGGAACGCGGTCGATCTTTGCGGAGATGTCGTTACGCAGGTTACCTGCGGTCCTCTGGGCGACAGTGGCCATGATGAGTCCCTGCACCAAGGATATGACCGCACTGCTTCCGTAGATGATCAGAAGCCACACCGCTATGGAGACCACCGCATCCATGTCGATGTCGCCTGAGAGCAATCCATCCTTGATCAGGTCGGTCATGTCGCTGAGCATGTTCGGACCCAAGAGGGTCAGCACAGTACCTGCTATCGCGAAGACGATGGCGATGATGAACAGGGGCTTGTACTTGCCCATGTACTGGAAGAGCCTGGCCCATGCCTGCCTGAAGTTCTTGGGCTTCTCGGTGGGCATCCCAGGAGCATGCCTGGGGCCTCTCCTTCTCTCCGGCGGACTCATCTTACCAACTCCTCCTCGGAGAGCTGAGACCTGGCGATCTGATAGTAGACCTCGCAATCCTTCAGCAGTTCATGGTGCTTTCCGATGCCGACTACCCTTCCCTCATCCAGGACGATGATCTTGTCGGCGTCCTTGATCGTTCCTATCCTCTGGGCGACTATGATGGTGGTGACCCCTGAGGTCTCCTTCTTCAGCTGGGATCTCAGGATGTGATCCGTCTTGTAGTCCAGAGCAGAGAAGGAATCGTCGAAAATGTAGATCTCCGGCCTCCTGCAGATGGCACGGGCTATGGAGAGACGCTGCTTCTGACCGCCCGAGAGGTTGGTACCTCCCTCGGCCACCTTGCCTTCGTACTGGCCTTCCATCTTCTCGACGAACTCGGTACCCTGTGCGATGGCGATGGCCTTCCTCACCTCTTCTTCGGAACGTTCCGTCTCGGTGTCCCCGTAGTTGACGTTGGACGTCACCGTACCATTGAACATGACGGCCTTCTGGGGGACGTATCCGATCTTTCTGTGCAGGAAGTCCTGATCGTATTCCTTCACATCCACTCCATCCACTGTGATCTGTCCGCCGGTGACGTCGTAGAAACGCGGGATCAGTTTCACCAGAGTGCTCTTTCCTGATCCGGTGGAACCGATTATGGCCACCGTTTCGCCCTTGTCCACATCGAACGAGATGTCCGTGAGGGAGTCCTGGGCGGAACCGGGGTATGCGAACGATACGTTGCGGAAGGATATACGACCCTCCATTTCGGGGGACGATTCCCTCACCCCTCCGTCGAGGACGGTGGGCTCGGTCCTGATGACCTCGTCGATACGCTTGGCAGCGACCATCGCACGGGGCAGGATCATGAACACGATGATGAGCATCATGAATGCAGCGATGACCTGCATCGCGTACGATGAGAACACAATCATGTCTGAGAAGGCGGTGAACCTTTCCACCATGTCCTCAGTATCGGATATGATTATGGCCCCCATCCAGTATATCGCCAGGCTGAGAACGCTCATTATCGTCATTATCACCGGCATCAGGAACGCCAAGGCCCTTGTTACCGACACATGCGTATCCGTCAGCTTGTCGTTGGCCTCCTTGAACTTGGCCTCCTGGTAGTCCTCAGCGTTGTAAGCGTGGACGACACGTATACCGCTCAGACCCTCCTTGGTGATACGGTTGACGTCATCGTTCATCCATTGGATCCTCTTGAAACGGGGGAAGGTGTACCATAAGATGACGCCGATACAGACGAGCATCACCAGTACGCAGACTATTGTGATCTCCACCCAGCCGATGTTCTTGGTAGAGATCTTCAAGATCGCGAGGATCGCCATCATAGGTGCCCTGATAGCGACCATCAGACCGAGGATGAATGCCATCTGGACCTGATTGACGTCGTTGGTGGAACGGGTGATCAGACTGTAGATAGAGAACTTGTTGATCTCCGCGGCCGAATACTTCTCGACCTGGTTGAACTGGCGCTCGCGCATGGTCTTTCCCATGTTGGTTCCCATGTTCGCGATGAACAGACCGACGATGACCGCAAGGATCAGACTGCCTAACGCACAGCTGAGCATCCACATTCCCTGCTCCATGACCTCGTCGGAGCTCCCTCCGCTGATCATGATGTTGGTGATCTCCGTCATGTATCCCGGGATCTCAAGCTCCAGCCATACCTGGATGTAGACCAGGACCAGTGTCACAGCCAGTAAAACCCAATCGATCTTCCTGAAGTAGTTGAAGATCAAGCACTCTCCTCCTTGACTGTATTGGAGATCTTGCCGAGGATGACCATCAGCGTGTCCATCTCCTCCTGCGTGAGGTCCTTCAGGAGCTCCTTCCACGCGAAGTCCATGATGCCCTTGATCTTCTCCGCGGTCCTCTTCCCTTCTTCGGTAAGATATAATGAATATTCGCGGCTGTCTGCCCTGTTCTCGACAAGGCCGGACTCGATGAGCTTGGAGACCATACGGGTGGTGTGCGCCTTGTCCACCATGAGGATCTCGGTCAGACCTTTGAGGGAGATACCTTCGTTGCACGCGATCTCGCCCAGGAACGGAGCGGTCGACGGCTTGATCCCCAGTTCGTCGAACTTGGGGGCCGTGATCTTCTCCAGATAGGTCTTGATGACCCTAGGGCTGCAGATGCGTTCGTTCTCATTTTCCATAACGTGGTTGACAAGTCAACTCATATTTATAGTTGACAGAATCAACTCACAAGTTTCCCGAAGTCTTGCGTGCGAAGATGAGATATCCCGTGTGGCCGAGCATCTCGAATGAGGGCCTCACACCTCCGGGGTGGACCTCCAGTCCGCGCTGCATATTCTCCAGAGCATAGACATTGGAATAACCGTGCTCACGAAGAGCCTTGACTATGGATTCGGCCTGATTCATGTTCGGGACGTATGCGCAGAGCCTGCCTCCGGAACGGAGATGCTTCTCCAGGTTGTCCAGGGCGAGCCATGGGTCGGGCATGTCCATGGTGAGGGCATCAGCCTTCCAATCGACGTCGACGGACATGTCCCTCGCATCGCCGATCTGATACGACCAGTACTTGTCCAGACCTACCCTTGAGACATTCTTCTTTGCGCGGAGGGCGTTCTCCTCCTTGAATTCCAGTGTAAGAACTTGTCCAGTGGGTGCGACCGCGTGGAGCAGAGCGGTGGTGAGTCCTCCGGACCCCGCTCCCACCTCGATGACCCTGTCGCCGGCCTTGATGTCGCAATGCATCAGGATCGTGGCGGCATCCTTCGCAGAGATGATCTGCGCACCCCTATCCAGGGATTCCATGAGTTCGAGAACTCCGGGCCTGAAGACCCTGTAGTCGCGGCCGACGATAGTGACCTTGTCGCCTTCGTCGAGGTCCTTGAACCTGCTGCCGTCGATGGCCCCCAAAGACTGGACCTTCATCATGCCGTAGACGACTTTGAGCCAAATCCTCTTGCCCGAGGCGTCCTCGAGATAGATGAACTCGTCCTCCTGGAATGCCATGGGATCACATCGTGTGGGCTGCGTATGCGGGCTCGTCTGTGTCCTTGCCGCACATTATGCACTTGCCCTTGAACTCCTCTTTGTGATAGGGCCTTCCGAGGATCTTGAATCCGGTTGTGTCCTCGAACTTGTGACCGCACTCGTCGCATCCGCACCATCCGAACCTTAGGATCTTGTCCTCAGGGATGTTGTCCAGCGAATCGATGTCCTGTGTGCGCTGCTTCTGGATCTCGTTGGCCCTGTTGAACATGTTGTCGGAGATGTCGTCGAGGATGAGCTGTACGCCGGGGACGAGGTTCTCGATGGAGATCGTTCCCTTCTCGGCGGTGTCCCTTCTGAAGAACGAGACTACCTTGTTCTCGATGTCGCGTCCTCCGAGCTCCAACCTCAGGGGCACTCCCTTCATCTCCCACTCGTAGTACTTCGCACCGGGACGGTCGTCGCGGTCGTCGAACTTGACCCTGAACCCTGCCTTGGAGAGGACCTTCTCCATCTCCTTAGCGGCTGCCATGACCGTCTCCTGGTTGTCCTTCTTGAAGATAGGGATCAGAACGATCTGGAAGGGTGCGATTCCGGGAGGCATGATGAGTCCCTGATCGTCGCCGTGGACACCGATGAGCGCTCCGACCAGCCTCTCGGACATTCCGTAGGTGGTCTGGTGCACGAACTTGTGCTCCCCGTCCTTGTCCTCATAGGTGATCTCGTAGGGCTCGGAGAAGTTGGTCTTGTAGTGGTGGATGGAACCCATCTGGAGGGTCCTTCCGTTGGGCATCGAGGTGTCGATACCGACTGTGTAGTACGCACCGGGGAACTTGTCCCATTCGGTACGGACCAGGAGTGTGTAGGGCAGACAGATCTTCTTGGCGATCCTGGACAGGATCTCGATGTCCTCCTCGATCTGCTTCTGCGCATCGTCGTAGTCGACGTGGCAGGTGTGTGACTCGAAGAAGTGGATCTCGCGGACCCTGATGAAGGGTCTGGTCTGCTTGGTCTCGTAACGGAACGTGTTGACAATCTGATAGGTCTTCAGGGGAAGGTCCTGGTGGGATCTGATCCACAGGGCGAACATGGGATACATGGCGGTCTCGGATGTGGGCCTTACTACGAGCCTCTCGTCGAGCTCGTCCAATCCCGCGTGGGTGACCCAATAGACCTCACTGTCGAATCCTTTGATGTGCTCCTTCTCCTTCGCGAACTGACTCTCGGGGATGAGGAGGGGGAAACAAACCTCGTCATGGTTCGTGGCGTCGAACTCCTCGCGGATGTAGGTGTCGATCTGCCTCATGATCCTCCAGCCGTAGGGGGTCCAGACGTTCATTCCCTTAATGGGGTACCTCTTGTCGGAAAGTCCTGCCTTCTCGACGATGTCCAGATACCACTCTGCAAAGTTCTCTTCCTTGTTCGTCATCTTCATCCCTTCCTGATGGCGTCGGCGATGAGTCCGGCGACGGAGATGTCCGACTGGGAGCTCTCCAGGGTGTTGCAGCAGAGGACCTTGTCCAATGCGCTGTGTGTGAGCTTCTGGATGGCATCGTTGACGAAGACTCCGTGTGTGCAGGCCACGGAAACGCTCTTGGCGCCAGCGTCCCTGAGTGCCTGTGCGGCGGTCATGATGGTACCGCCGGTGGAAATCATGTCATCCACGATGAGGATGTTCTTTCCCGCGCAGTCCATGGTGGCGGGGGCAATCTTGACCTCGGTCCCGGAGAGACGGGTCTTGTTGAGATGGTCGTAGGGCTTGCCCATCCTCTCACCGACGTCCTTCGCACGGTTGGCCGCACCGATGTCGGGTGACAGGACCAGGTCGATTCCCTTGTCCTTGAAGTAATCGGCGATGACGGGTGCCGCCTTGAGGTCGGTGTGCTTGCATGTGAATGCGTCGAGCACGGCCTCTTTGTGGATATCGACGGTGATGACATGGTCGCATGCGAGGGAATCCAGCAGCTTGCACATGAGGATCGCTGATGCAGGTTCTCCGGGGTTGAAGAGCCTGTCCTGCCTGGCGTATCCGAAATAGGGGATGACCAGTGTGACCTTCTTCGCCTTGAGGCCCTTTACAATGTCCTGGAGAAGGAACATCTCGACCAGCTTGTCGTCGGGGAACGTGTTCTGTACGATAATCACATCGTCGTTGAACTCCTCGCTGTCGACCCTGGTGTAAACCTCACCGTCGGGGAACTTCCTCGTGCCTGCCTGAATGTATCTGCATCCGAGGTTCTCTGCGATCTGTTTCGCCAGGACCTCCGATGTGGACCCGCCAATTACTATCATGCTCCCAAGGTAATCCGTTCCCCTTTATATGATAAGCGGGCGCGCGTCGCGAGAAGTATAAAACCGCGTCCGAGCATTCCCGAACGATGAGGCACGACATCGTCACAGAAGAACTGGCCAAAAAGACCCTAGACATGCTGGACGGGGCACGCAAAGGTCTTAGCCTTATCCCTGAAAAGGGGACGATGCTTAGACCGCTGGCCGAGAGCGGACTGGAGATGGTGGACTGCTATCGTTCCGATGCTTCGGAGTTCATAAGAGCGAAGGATCTTGTGACGGCATTCGCCGCCATCAACTATGCGCATGCCTGGATAGGATGCTTCCGCAGGCTTGGACTGTTCGACGGAGAGCCCGAAGATGAACTGTTCCTCAGGCTTCCCGAGTGCGATTCGGAAGAGGGATGCAGGATAACCGAGGAGAAGATGGCCAAATATCTCGACATCACCACCCGCGCCAGGAAGAAGGTGAAGATCGCATCGCCTGTGAGGTCCTTCGACCGTAGGCTGGCCATCTCCTTCATGGATGCTTCCGATGATTTCTTCAAACAAGCCGTGGACTACCGCAGGGAGGACGATTTCATAAGGTCGTTCGCAGCGGTTAACTGCGCCCACGCATGGCTAGATGGAGCAGCAAGGATTGGACTCTTCGATGTGGAAGAGGATGATGTTCTATTCACTCTGTACGAGTGACCTCGATAGGTCCTGAATAGGACGCGGTTTTGTACACACTGGCACTTGAGAATAATTCCTTTGCTCTTTCCATGGAAATGTCAGAGTAAATGCTGTTTCCGAGCATGCACATCCCTGCACGATATCCCTCTTTGAAGATCGAACTGAGAGCATCCTTGATCTCTCCAGATTCCAGGCCAATGAACTCTGAAAACTCGTTTGCAGCATTGAATAGCCCCGGGATCGTACGGTCCTCGGAGAACCTCCTCATCGCTACATCCCCTGCCTGGACTATCTTCTTCATCTCATTCTCGTCGCTCAGGACGGATTCGGTCTTCAGCGGTTCATTGAATACTATGAGCGTCAGCTCCGGGAAGGACAATCCTGAATCCGATGTCCTGCCGGTGACACCTTGTACGCCTGCTGCTTCCCTGATGGGAACTCCGAAACCTGAATTGATGGCTGCCAGATCGCCCAGGCCTCCACCCAGGTTGCACTCCGCCTTATGAGCTGCTTTGACGGCCTCGAATCTGTCCAAGCCAGCCAAAGAAGCGACGCATAACGCAGCCCCGAACGTTCCCGAAGCACTGGCCCCGAACCCCTGCTCCAATGGCAGGCCGTGCTCCAGATAGATATCGAATCCCTTGCCAGTATCCATCGATTCTATCGCATAACGGGTGACCGAGGCATCGGATTCCTGTCCGTTGATGAATATGCGGAGGACCTTATCATCCCTGGACTCGACCTTTGCGGTGCATCCCAGACCGGTCCTGATGCCGAACCCCAGCGAGCCTGTGCTGAGCACATCATCTGTCCTGACCGGTCTGAACACGCAGGAGATGTGCCCGGGTACGAAGGTCTCGGCCCTCATGGTTCACCGAAGAGGTCGTCGAGGATTATCTCCGAGTTGTGCGCCTTGGTTCCTGAAATGTCTATGACCTCGTCCTTCGTGACAAGGATGACGTTGGAGTCAGATTTGCCTGCGGAGCTAGTGTCATTTGCAATTACAGCTGTGAGATCGTACTCGTCCAGACGCTGCAGTGCCTTCTCCACGAGCTTGTCATGTGTGAGACCTGATTCCGCCTTGAATCCTACGACAGTGCTGCACTTCTTCCTGATCAGCGGCAGTACCTTCTGCACTGGGACCAGATCGAGCTCGAATCCCTCCGAGCTGGTGATCTTTCCGTGGTCGATCTCCTCCGGCTTGAAGTCCGAGAGCGCCGCGGGGACTATGACTATGTCATGGTCGATGTCGTTGAGCATGCCAATCAGATCGGACACGCTGGTGAAGCGCTTGACGTCTATGTAACCCGGGAGTTGCACGCTGCATCCGCCCATCCAGAGGTCGACATCGGCACCCTTCCTGAACGCGGCCTCGGCCAGCTTCACGGCCATGAGTCCGGAGGACCTGTTGGTGATGACCCTCATCGAATCTATGGGCTCCTCGCTGCGGCCTCCAATTATCAGTACCTTCTTTCCCCTCAGGTAAGCGTCTCCGACTATCCTTTCCACGCTGCCGACGATCTCCTCGGTGGATGCCACCTTCGCCCTGACCCCGTCGAGCCTCGGGCCGATGAATGTGATGCCCCAGGTCTTCAGCTTCTCGATGTTGTCGCTCACCGCGGGGTTGTCGAACATCGCCTGATGCATGGCAGGGGCTATCGCTACGGGCACGCCCTCACCTATCGCGACGGTGGCCATCGATGTGACCGTGGTGTCGTCTATTCCGTTGGCGATCTTGGAGATGGTGTTGGCCGTGGCAGGGTAGATCAGCAGGAGATCCGCTGATTCCCTGTCGCCGAGAAGCGTGATGTGCTCGGTCATTCCGGTGAGCTCCGTCACCGGCTGGACTCCCGATGCGAAGTAAAGTGAATCGGGTGTGACCAGTTTCTGGGCCTCTTTCGTCATCACCGGAATCACGTCCGCTCCGCGCCTGATCAGCTCCCTGATCGTTCCGAAACATTCGACGGCCGCTATGCTGCCGGTTATTCCCATGACTATGGTCTTTCCCTCGAGCGAATTGCTCTTCTCACCGTAGATCTCGTCTGCCGGGTGTGTCATCTTATCACCTTATCCACTATCTCCATCGCCTCTGCGAAGACCTGGTCCTGCGTTTGTGAGGCATCTATCACATCGAATCCGAATTCCTTCGCCAGAAGGAGATAGTTCTCACGGACCTGATTCTGGAAATCGAGCCTCTCGAACTTGCTTATCTCCTCTCCGCGGACGCCAACCCTATCCATACCGACCTTGGGGTCGATGTCCAGCAGTATGATGGCCTCCGGTATGTCGATGAATTCCCTGTTTATCCCGATGAGCCATTCCCTGTCCGAGGCGTCGCCGTCCAGCTTGGCCGACTGATAGGCCACGGTGGATGCGAAGTACCTGTCGCACAGAACGACCTTCCCTTCGGAGACCATTTCTTTGATCTTCTCAGTGTGGTCGTTACGATCCGCTACGAACAGCAGTGCCTCCGTCCTCTGGGAGATATCCCCTGCGCCGCCGCTGCGGATGAAGGCACCTATGCCCTCATGAGTCGGTTCGGCCGTAAGGACGACCTCGATACCCTTTGCAGTGAGTTCCTCTGCGACCCTTTTGCACAGGGATGATTTCCCGGCGCCGTCTGCGCCCTCGAAGACAATGAAAGCTCCGCTCATCGCGGTGTGAATGGTTTGTGCTGATAAGTAATGTCGGTCGAAATGCGGGATGGTTCAGGATCGTTGAACGGATTCCGAACGCTCCTCCAGCAGTCCGAAGATGGAATCTAGAGATTCCACATCCTTGGAGTACATCCTGGTCAGGAAGGCCAGGTCTGAACGGATTGAATCGTCGTAGCCGACTCCCAGGGAACGGAGGTTCTCCCTCAGACTGTGGGCCAGGTTTCCTCCTCTCCCGTCCCAATCGGTTAGGATTATCGCTTCCTTGCCGGACCTCCAGACGTACTCGGCGGCCTTGACGGGCCCGCCTCCGCTCTGGACGCAGAAGATGTCGCCATGGATGTTCAGATTGGCCAATGCGGAGACGTCTTTGATACCTTCGACCAGGATAACATGGTCCTGGGAGAGTTCCGAGAGCCTTTCCAGTACCTCTTGGAATTTCTCCAGACGCTCCTCGTCGTTCATTGCATCGCCTTCTCCAGCGCCTCGATGATAGCCTCGGGATCCCCTGAGATGGTGACCGTCTTCTGATGGCTGGTCATGCCTGCTGTGACCGCGGATTTGCAGCCGGTGACCTCCTTGAAGTAGGACTCCACCTCCTTGTTCGCCCTCCCGTCCAGCGGCGGGGACTTCACCCTGAGGATTGCACGCTTCCTCCACTCGTCGAAGCCCTCCAGACCGGAACGGTTTGACCTGGGTGAGACCATTATATCGATTTCCAAACGGTCCCCTTTGTCCCTCGAGACATCCGCGACTCTCATAGCGTACCCGATATCGACGAATGAATTAATACATCACTTGATTATAGCCCATCAATGAGTCCTGTGCTCCAGCCTATGACCTACGAGGAACTCTCCCAAATATTCAGGGAGGAGAAGAACGGTAAGGCTTTGATGCCCTGCAGACAGGATATGTACAGGGCGTTCGCCGACCTTCTCATCAGGCTACGCCAGGACTACGACAGGGAGATCGCCAAGGACCCCGATTCCATCATGGCCGAAGGTGCGAACCAGAAGCGGAAGAAGGCCGAGACGCAGATCAAGTACATTGTGAGCCTCAGGGCCCGGAAGATCTGCAACAAAGCAGTGCTGTCGGCCGACGGGAACATCGAGGAGCTGAGCGCTCTAACCCCCGAGGAAAGGGAATACTACGAGCGTGTTGTGGCCCTCTCCAAGGGACAGCTCACGCTTGTGGACGGTTACAGAGGCAAGAAGACGGTCAACACCCTCATCGACGAGGCTCCGCTCACGCCCGCACCGGTCATTCCCGACAGGGAGCCCGAACCCATGCCTGACCCGGCCGAGGCCGTGGCAAGCGGTGTGGAGGATGAGTTCCCCACAGTGGTCGAAGAGCCCGAGATGTTCGACGACAACACAGAGGAATCCTTTGACGAGGAACCCGAGATTCAGCCCATCCAGCAGCAGCCTGCCGAGCCTGAGATCGTCACCGCAGAAGAGACGCCGGCGGTCGAGTCGGATACGATGGTCATACGTGTGCTTGAGGACCTGCCGCCCTTCGTCGGACCGGACAGGGATTATGAACTCCACAAGGAGGATATCGTCACCCTCCCCAAAGCGATGGCCGCCATTTTAGTCAATTCTCAGAAGGCCGTCGAGATCGCTCCCTCACTTTGAGGGTGCGTGTATCCCCGGGGAACTCCAGACAGTCTATCTTGATCCTCTTTATCCCCGTGACATCAGAAACGGACTGCCTCGCGGTGTCCGGGGTGTTGTTGGTCTTGCTGAGATGGGCAAGGAAGATCTGTCTGTGCTCGTTCTTGTCCATGGTGCGCCTGATGGCGCGTGCGGTGTCAACATTGTTCATGTGTCCGTGGTCGCTTCCGATCAGGGATTTCAGACTGGGAGGGTACGGGCCGTTGACAAGCATGTCCATGTCATAATTGGCCTCGATGACCGCCACATCCGCCAGACCGAGTGCGTATTCGATCTGTGCGCTGAACTTGCCTGTATCCGTGGCCACCAGCACCTTCTTGTCGTTGTCCACCTCGGTGAAATAGCAGTTCGGCTCGACCGCGTTATGGGATGTCGCCAAAGGCGTGACATGGAACTGCCCTATGTCGATGCATGAATTGGACTTGTAGACCCAATGCTGGACGCTGCCCAGATGGGATTCGTTGAAGGTGGCCTCGTTCGCCACGATCGGGATGTCCAGCTTCCTCGCGGTCGCTCCCGCTCCCGAGACGTGATCTGAATGCTCATGGGTTATCAGGATGGCCTTGAGCATCTCCTTGTCGACACCTTGGCGGTCCATCAGTGTGAGTATACGCCTGCAGCTGATGCCGGCGTCGATCATTATGGCTTCGCCGTCGTTCTCGATGATGGTACAGTTGCCGTCGCTTCCGCTGGCCAGTACGTGGACCTCCATGGTCCTCAGGCCTTTCTCTTGTAGAGCGCGAAGATTATGTCGCCTCTGGAGATGATTCCGACAAGGACGCCCTTCTCAAGGACGGGTATACGGTTGATACCGAGCCTCAGCATAATCCTAAGGACCTCCATGATGGATGCATCAGGGGATGTGGTCATTACAGAACGGACCATGATGCTGGACATCTCGATGTTCGAGATCTCCTCCGAGACCTTCTTGAGGTTGTCATCGGATTCTGCGAGGGAGTCCATAGAATAATCGAGTAGACTGTCCCCTCCGATGTCGTTCTCCAGCCTGGATTGGTATTTCATGATGACGGTCAGGATATCGTTCTCACTCACGAAACCGAGAAGGTGATTCTTGTTGTCAACGATGGGCGCACCGGACATGCCCTCGAGCGCGAGCTTCGTCGCTGCCTTCTTAATCGTGTCGTCGGGACGGAGAGTGGGTACCTCCGTCGTCATCAGATCCCTAACCTTTAGCTTTGTCATCGAAAATCCTAATCCAGTGATGATGATATAAACGTTGGCCAACAACGTTCTTGAACGGTGAATAACAGGTTCTGAAAAGGAAACCGGGGACCTCCCTCACGGAACGGTCCCCTTTGTGCTCTGGCACTATGCGATGTCAGTGTTTCTTCTGGATCTTGCCGTCCTTCTTCTGACGGATGATGTGAGTGCCCTGATTATCCGCTACCTGCTTGGCGTACTCCTCTGCCTCTGCCTTGGTGTCGAATCTCTTCAATGCCCTCTTGGCCTTGGTCCTCTTGACCTGCCATCCTCCGTCCGGGTGAGGGGACACGAAGTAGGGGCCGTTGCGCTCGTCGTCATCATCGATCTCTGCTTCCTTTGCAGGTTCCTCCTTCGGAGGGTTGACCTCGACGGGCTTCTCTTTCGGCTTCTCTTCTTTCACAGGCTCTGCTGCCGGAGTCTCCTCCGGTTTCTTCTTATCTTTCTTCTTGAAGAATCCGAACATAGGTGGCGTATCGTTTTAGAATAGAAAAAAAGTGTGCCTAAAAAAAGAGGATGCAGTCATCATTCCTGATCGACAGACAGCATGCTCCTGACTGAACGTATTATAACTTCTGTTAACATTTCTAAATCCATGGAATATATGGCCGTCGTCGAATGTGTATCCTCGGGGACCCTCTACATCGACGAGATAATCGCGCATGGGTACAAGCCACTGGTCATCAACACGAATATCAAGACTCACGATCTCGACAACTACAGGGCCATCCTCCGGGAGTCCTTCAAGGACAAGGTCGACTTCATCGATGAGGACGAGGACTTCGATGCCTTCGTGGAAAAACTGCGCGGATATGAGATTAAAGCGGTATTCCCCGGAAGCGAATACGGTGTCCGCCTGGCCGACCGTCTGATCACCGCTCTGG
The DNA here is from genome assembly GCA_045588265.1 of Candidatus Methanomethylophilaceae archaeon. Lineage (GTDB taxonomy): Archaea > Thermoplasmatota > Thermoplasmata > Methanomassiliicoccales > Methanomethylophilaceae > Methanoprimaticola. Next base: position 157,210 of record JAZNDX010000026.1, read on the forward strand.
GCCTGAGAGGGAATGATGAGAAGACCACCTATCTCCGCTGCACAAAGGCCGGCATGTATGAGGCGTTGGGCAAAGCAGGGATCCGCAGGATAGAGACTGAAAAGGTGGAGAAGGAATCCGATATCGAAGAATTCTGGAAAAAGAACAACCTGGTCAAATGCGTTCTGAAATACTCCGAATCAGCAGGAACGGTGGGTCTGAAAATCTGTCCCTCGATCGATGTGGCCGTCGCCCATTATAACATGATGAAGAATACGCCGGACTTCTTGGGCAACATCGGATCAGATATCCTGATCCAGGAATACATAGGCGGGACCGAATACATCGTCGATACCCTCAGCTGTGACGGCAAGCATATGCTCACGGACGTCTGGTCATATGCCAAGGTACAGTCCAGCGACGGTACGTTGGCCTATGACTACGCCAAGCTCATCAAGGATCTGGAGCCCGGCCATGTCGACATGATACGCTACGCCTACAAGGTCCTCGATGCGGTGGATATGAAATGGGGCCTCTGCCATATCGAGATCAAGATAGACCACAAGGGTCCGGTCCTGATCGAGACGAACGCGCGCCCGGTGGGCCTCGCGATGACCACATCATACCTTGACGAGACCCTCGGATACCATCTGACCGACCTGGCGATAGAGACGTACCTTCGTCCTTCGGCTTTCAAGAAGTACCTCCACAAGATCTACAACCCTCCGAAATACGCTCTGATGAAGATGATGATCGTTCCCGAGAGGATCAAAGGGAGTTTCGGTCCCACCTTCATCTTCTCCAACCTCATTCACAGCACCAGGGAGATTCTGTTCTTCGGCAAGGAGGAGGTGGCCACTTACCCCCGCACCATCGATCTGGAGACGAGCCCGCTGGTCGTGAAGATGGTCAACCAGGACTACGGCGCACTCATGAAGGACTATGAGATGCTCAGGCTGATAGAGTCCAATTACTTCCATCTGCTTTATTCCAGGGAGAATGAGATCGCCGCTGTGGAACCGACCACCGATCTGGAGGCCGTGGTGAAGACCCTGAATCCCCGCTGGAGGTTCTCCGTTGCGACCAATGACGGGGTATGGGTAGCGCAATACGGAAGAATGGAGAAATCGGACGGATGGAGCATATTCGACGGTGCGATATACGCCAAATGCGGAAAGAGCACCGCGGAGGAGAGATACCGCTCCATCTACAGGACGATACAGTCCGTCAGGTCAGGCGGGGTGTTCATGATCGTCCCAGAATCGTTCAGTTCCATAAAAGACGGGTCTGTGATCATCGAGTTCCTCATGAACATAGCCGGAGTGCATGTGGTCGCTCCGTCATATGATTCAATCGGCATAATCTACGGTCTGAAGAAATGAGCGACGGCAAACTTCCCAAGGGTACACTGCTTACGCTGATAATCGTGTTCCTGGTCGCTCTAATCGACGGCCTGGACATAAGCATCGTGTCGGTCGCCCTTCCCACGCTGACCAAGGACACAGGCGTGACCCTGTCCCAATCCTCGTGGTTCATATTCTCATATGTACTGGGGCTCGCGGCCCTGCTGCTGCCCTTCGGGAAGATGGCTAAGAACAATCGTGTGAAAAAATTCATCATATGGGGGACCATAATCTTCGGCGCATCCTCGCTCATGTGCGCCCTGTCGACGAACTTCTGGATGCTGGTCGCCTTCAGACTCATACAGGGTGTGGCGGCGGCCATGATGAGCTCCGCCCTGCCCTCTATAATCGTTCACATGCTCCCTGTGGACCGCAAGGGATTGGGGATGTCCGTGATGGGCGCCTCGTCCGGAATCGCCCTGATAGCGGGTCCGGTCCTCGGAGGCTTCCTTACGAGCACATTCTCATGGCATGCGATATTCCTCATCAACGTGCCCATATGCCTGATAATCGTTGCATTGGCGATCGTGCATCTGCCCTCCGACGGCACGCCGGACTGCGACAGGGACCCTACACGTTTAGGAGGACTGTCCGCAATGATCTTCATCGGCTCCATGCTGACGCTGCTGGAGGATCTGGGGGACCCCGACCTGAACACCATGGGGAAGACTGTGTGCGGCATACTCCTGGTGATATCGCTGATCTCCCTGATCGTCATCACGCGCCGCGATGTTAGCAAGGCGATAATCGCCCCCAAGATGCTGCTCAATTCTGAATACGTCCTGGTCGGAGTGTCCTTCCTCCTGTGCACCATAGTTGTGGCCGGAGCGAACTATCTCCTGCCCTATCTGCTCCAGGAGTACTGGGGCATGGATCCGATGAGGTCCAGCCTTTATCTTTCAGCCATATCGATCGCGATGGTCGTCACCGTTCTGCCGGTGGGCAGTCTGTGCGACAGATACGGATGCAAAGGTCCTGTCATGATGGCCGTCATCATGAGGTCCCTGTTCTGCGTCCTAATGATCGTAATGATAGCGGAGGATGTGGAGCCCCTCATGCTGCTGATACCTCTGATCGCATTCGGAGTATCCCATGCGTTCTCCGGTACTGCCCAGCCCACACGCATGATACACCATGCGACCCCAGGATACGAGGACGAGGCCACCAATTTCATGCTGACGATCAACTATGTGGCCAGCGCCCTGGGCTGCGTGCTCTTCGCATTGGTCTATTCCATCACTTCGGGTACGGACATACATACCGAGTACCTGCCTGCGCTCGCCAACGGTTTCACGGGCACCATGTGGTTCTCGCTCATCCTTCTGTTTGGAGCGATGATCTGCACCCTTGTGGTGAAGAACAAGATAGTCAAGAAGGAATGACGACTGGTCTTCCTCCAATACGGTTAAATTGTTGAACACTTCCCCCATGACCTGATGAAGGAACTGATAAACAGCGGCAACGCGAAGCTCATGATGATCATCGCGATGTCCCTGTTCGGAACATTGGGTGTGTCCACCTATTTCATAGACCTGCCTGCCAGCGTCATAGTGGTAGGCCGCGGTCTGATAGGCGCATCGTTCCTTCTGATCCTGATCCGCTTCAGCGGTTCGAAGCTCTCCAAGGACGACATATACGGGAACATGTTCACGCTGATCTGCTCCGGTGTCTGTCTGGGGCTGAATTGGCTTTTCCTCTTCGAAGCTTACAAGAGCATCGAGATCTCGGTGGCCACCGTCCTGAATTACCTGACGCCGGCCATGGTGATCCTGATATCGCCTATAGTCTTCAAGACCAGGCTCACTTTCATAAAGCTGGGCTGCGCGCTGCTTGCGCTTCTCGGACTGGTGCTGGTCACAGGCATTATTGAGAACGGTACCGAGGAAATCAACACCTACGGGATCGTCTGCGGATTGCTGGCAGCCGTCTTCTACACCGGACTGGTGGTGTTCAACAAGAAGCTGAAGAGTATCGGCTCGTACGACAGGACCTTCGTCCAGCTGCTCATAGCCGGGATCGTGATCGCCGTGTACTGTCTTTTCACCGTGGACTTCGGTTCGCTTCATCCGGATACGATGTCCATAGTGCTGCTGGTGGTAATCGCAGTATTCCAAACGGCCATAGCATTCACGCTGTACTTCGGATCCCTTGCGCATCTGGATGCCCCTACGGCCGTGATGTACGGTTACATAGAGCCTGTCATCAGCATAGCCCTCAGCGTCATCATACTGCATGAGGATCTGGGCATCATCGGATGGATCGGGGCGGCCCTGATCCTGGGTTCCACCTTCCTCTCCGAGATTCTGAGCAGAAGAAGGGAGCGCCAATCCACTGAATGATGCTGGCCACTGATGATTCCCAGTTCTTGAGGCCTTTATCAGATAGACATCTTTATTTACAAGAAGTCACTAACGTGATTTCACTCAGTGGGCCTGTAGCTCAGCTAGGTGGAGCACTCGACTCTTAATCGAGGTGCCAAGGGTTCGAATCCCTTCAGGCCCGCCATATGTTTCTCCGCATATTCCCGTTGGGTTTCCCCATTGCTCGTGAACCGTTAATTGCGTTAAACCAATTTTTCGCAATTAACAAAAATATTAATTGCGAAAACACAATTATCCGCTATCATGAGGGAAGCATCGTATCATCCAATGATCTCCGGCGAAGTCAGATATTCCAATGATGGTGGATTCAGTTATTTTTGGCCCAACGATCTTCCCTTTGACATACAGCTGGACAAAAAGATTCTGAAGAAATTCGAGACAGCAATAATCGCACTATCAAAACTGGATGGCAAGGTATCGCAGATGAGTGTACAGGAAAGAAATATCCTGCTGGTCCCGTTCGTTCTTATGGAATCCACGAAATCCTCTGCAATCGAAGGCACGGGCACTACTATAGAAGACCTCTACAAGGCAGAGAGGGTGGAAGAGAAGGATCCTCACAAGCTTCTGGACAATATGGAGGTCCTGAACTACAGGGATGCCTTGAATCATGCTACCTCATTGGATAAGGGCGACATAGACGAGGCTCTTCTTCTTGAACTCCATAAGATTCTAATGAAAGGAGTCAGAGGAGAGAACAAATCTCCTGGAAACTACCGTTCTGTCCAAGTATTGGTAGGCAGCAGAGGCGATACCTTAGAGACCGCCAAATTTGTCCCCATGCCACCGGAAAAGGTCTATTGGAAAATGAACAATCTCTTCGAATACCTCAACTCCCCCGATGAGAACATTTTGCTATCTGCGGCATTGTCACATTACCAGTTCGAAACGATACATCCGTTCACTGATGGTAACGGCAGGATGGGCAGACTGCTTATCATGCTAATCCTCAGCAGGAACAAGGTGTTGGAGTATCCTGTCCTTTATCTCAGCGGTTATTTCAACAACAAACGTGAAGAATACATAGAGAGGCTGAACAAGGTCAGGGAGGAGGATGATTTCTACGGCTGGATCGACATGTTCCTTGATGCCCTGATAGAACAATCCCACAGTTCCATAAAAATGATCGATTCGTTGTTCCAATTAAGGCAGAAATTCCATTCGATGGACAATGACATACATACTTTGCAGCTTCTCGATTCGTTGTTCATCAATCCGTTCGTGAGGAAAGCGGATGTCGTCAATATATGTAATGTGCATCTTTCTACTGCAGGAAAGATCGTAAATAATTTGGTAGAATCGGGCATTTTGTCAGAGACCACTGGTAAAAAGAGGAATCAATTGTTCGTATGCAAAGAGATCATGGACGTTCTCAACTCCTACTGAGAGTTAATTGCGAAAATTGCGTTTTATGCAATTAACGGAATCCATGATTGCGTAAACGCAATTCTTATCACGGCGACCCTGTTCTAACGGACCATCTGGCCGTTGAAATAGTTAGAATAGTTAGAAAAATCCGAATCTCGAAAATCCTGAAAAATCGATAAGTCTACCGTGCGGGTTCCTTCAGGCCCGCCACTTCTTCATCCAATTCTTCTCAGAATGCTCAATTCCCGTAGTTGGCTTCAACGCTTTCTCTACGGTTCGACTCCTGCTGTTTCAACACGTAGATCGGATACTCGCTTTTATCCGTAGGGAATTCGGACATGATGTCCGCTATCGTCACATGCGACAGCTCCTCCAGCATGGCATCGAAAGCGGACTGGAAGTGCGGGGTCAGCACTTTGCGCAAGTCACGGCTCAGAGGGCACCTTTCCACAGCGGGATACATGTTGAACACATCGCCCGCCGATTCCTCCTCGGTAGCTATGAGCACATCCTTCAGAGTGATGTTTTCCGCAGGTCTTCCGAGCACTGTCTGCGCCCTGCCCATACCCGACTTGAGAAGCCCTGCTCTGTTGAGTTTGGCCATTACCTTGCGCACGATCGCCGCATTGCATCCGATGCTGAGCCCGAGTTCCTTGCTGGTGATGCCTGAATCCGCCAATATCCCATAGCAGGCCAGGATGTGTATCCCGACCGTGAACTCAGAATCCACGTGCATGTGATCACTCTTGCAGGAAGGCTTTGCATTCGTTGTAGAGGTCGTTAGTCGGCTGGAGGTCTGCCCAATTGTCTTCCGGTATCTTGATCTTGAGATGCATCCTCTCGGAGACCTTCTGGAGATCCTTCTCGTACTGCTCCTGGTCCCCCAGGCCGGTATCGATCTTCAGGATGTACTCGTATCCTCCGAGGCTGAACAACCATCTCATGTATCCGTCATGCCCGGGTTCGATTCCCAGCACCTCTCTCATCTCCGGGGTGAGAGATTCCTCGCTTGCGCCGGAATTGGCGGCATCCGCAGAGTTGAATTCGTCCCAATTCGAGGCCATGGCTGGGAAGGCGTAGAAGTGGCCTACATATTTCTTCTGCATCTCGTTGTATTTCGGACCGCCGGCGATGTTTATTCCTACGCAGTCGTGACAAAGGCAACCGTTGCAGTCATGGAAAGTGGCGGACGGCTTGAATCCCTTCTCCTTGCACCATCTGGCCGGACTCCATTCATAGTTGCCGCAAGTACCAAGGTAGAATCCGATGGCGTCGACGAACGGCTGCATATCGGTGGCGAGTTCTTCAACGGTGGATTTCAGCTTCTCCGGTTCCGCATGCAGACCGAGGTTGACCATATAGATCAGGATGGTGTATCTGTTCCCATCCAGCGTATAGTTGCGGGAGATTATGTCGTTCCATACGACTGTGGAGAACGGGATGCCTGCCTTTTCCAGTTTGGACTTGATCGATGTGTTGTTTTCATTATCGATGATCACTATGTTCTTCTCTTCGCTGTCCTTTTTCAAGCTGTAGACCAGATTATCGTCCACCATCGGACAGGCTATCAAGCCCAAGATTCCTTTTGTCATAAAAATTATTACACATTACAAGTATTAATACCTGAGTTCAGGCCCGAATGCTCTCAGGAGAACATCAGGCGATACACATACATCGTCAGCGGCACCCCTGCATACAACATGCTGCCGGAACCCACCCTCTCTGCACCCAGGTGGTCGTAGAACCCATAATTGCAGTCCGTGTCGGAGTAGAAGAAGACTCCCTTCTTTCCCGCTTCGGTGACAAGACGCTTGGCCTCCTCTATCAGGGTACGTCCGAGACCGTAGCCCTTGGCATCCTTGCATACGATGAGCAGCGACAGTTCCGCCAGATCGGGGGACTTGTATTCTCTAACGAATCTCCCGTACATCTTTTCCAATACATCATCCGCTTTCAGGAATACCTTGTAGCTGGGATCGCCGGAAAGGGCCTCCTCCAGCTCCTTCTTGCGTGAGGAGACGTCGATCGAACCTGGGCCCATATCCTTCAGGACCACTATACCTTTGGGCTCCCCGTCAATAGTGGTTGTAACGGCATGGTTCGCGCCGTTCAGACATTTGACCAGATAGTACTCGGCGATGAGCAGGCCGCTCTCTTTCGTATATGTCGAGAACTTCCATTCGAAGTCTATCGCCTCAGACAGCGCCTTGTAATCCTGCGGTATCGTGTTCCTCAGTTCGACAGTCATTCATCTCACCAAAAGACTTCAACTTTGTCAGAAACCTGAATTCTCGTGATATAACTGTTACTGACTGATAGTTCATCGGGGTGTCTGGTCAAAAACAATCTGATGAAATCAATTGGGCTGGGCGGCAGCCATATCTGCTGCCTGGTCCTCCTTTTCATTCTCGACCAGAAAGACTGAAATAATCCGGGCTTCTAGAAACGTTAGATCCCATGAATTGGAAATACATCTCTGCCGCAATCGCCGTATCGGTTTTCGCTGTGCTACTGTGCTCGTTCATCGTCTCGAACGAACACTCCGACGACGGTATCCCGAATGGAGAGGACTATCTCTATGTCATGTACACCGACTCGGTAGCAAATATCAACGTCATAGATGTCTATGAATCCCATTACGAGAGCGGTTCGGCGACACCTTTGGAGCAGAGATACCGCACCTCTGTAGGCATCGATGGGATCAACGGCTTCTGGAAATTCGACAGCAATGGATTAGGGCCGTTCAACTGCTTCTATGCAGCGATAAACCTGCTGGACGACTGTCCCGAATACGCTGCGGACGATTCCGGAGAAAAGAGGCTCAGCAGTTCCGTAGGAAGGATAGCCTATGTCCTGGATCCGAATGACCTTGGATCCACCATATCGGGCCACAGGTACAACGGCGAACTGTACAACATCATGCTGGTCATCCCCACCGTGTATTGGTCCTCTGCGAAGATCGTCCAGAGCGAATCCGTTGGAAATCTGAAAGAGGGGGAGACTTACAACATCCTGTTCATGTCATCCCGTCCCACCTACAGTCTGGACAAGGATCATAAGATGACGGATATGATCCCCTATGCCCACTCCGCCAGCTATGAAACGGGCAAAACCGATTTCAGCTCCAGCGTGTATCCGTATCTTTGCATCGGGGTCTATGAATCATACGTTTCTGATTCTGACGACATCATCGGCGAGGGTCTTCTGATATCGCAGAGCGGAAGGGCGGTATCGCACAACAAGGACGTTGACGAATACAAACAGTATGCAGATATGCTCACCCCTGCATCGACAAAGAAGTTGGTATCCGACTACCAGCTGTGGAACTTCTATCAGTGGACGCTCTGCAAGATGATGGGCTACACGGTCATGGGGTCCAAGAATGCCCAGGTCATGATAGGACAGGGTTTCAGCGACGATAACACCAGCCCGGCCAGATCCGGATCGACGGATGACGTCGGTTTCTACGGTAACGCGAAATCCACGGAATCCGAATCGGGCGAGATCACAACCGAGAACGGAAGGGTCTCCAGCAAACTCTTCATTGAGAACAGCTGGGGCTCACTGAACGAGTTCGTCGGGGACACATATGTGGAAGGGTCCACATCCGATGATCAGCGCCTGCACGCAGGCAACTATCTGGGCGGCGAATTCCTCATAGATTCCAGGGACCTGCCGGATACAGGAGGAGTCTGGGCTGACATCAGTCCGGGCAAAGGGATCTCTGCCGCCGACTCCAGAGCGTGGGTTTGGGATATCCCGATCTTGACGGAGAAGGGCTCCCATCCCGATGACCCCGGCTACCCCGGGGATGCGATGAACGGAGCATCCTCAGGAGTACACTCCGTGGTAACGGGTGGCAATTGGGACCACAAGCACAACAACGGGCTGGCCTTCGCATGTGCGGGATACGAGATAGATTACACCGCGCAATACAGAGGCGCGCGCTTAGCCTATCTGCTTGCTGAAGCGTGAATACGCACACTCAGAATATGGACGATTTGATCTTCTCCCAGATACTGTCTTCCTCATCCCCGTACAGCTTCCCGAAGAAGACGTATCTGAACCATTCCCTGACCTTGGGCATCTCCCTTCCCTTCGGGGTATAATACGCCCTGATAGAAACGGACATGACGGTCATCAGAATGATGCCGTAGGCGACCGCCAGTGTGACATAAGGATTCAGATCGAACAGATGGACATAGCTCCCGGGATTGTAGATATACATCGATGCTAGGATGGGGATCACGAATGCGATACAACTCCTGATGACCCTGCGCCATGACTGAAGCCTTCCCGACGCTATCCCGATCAAAGCCCTCATGGCCAGCATCATCAACGCCAGATACAGGATGATCATGCCGTAGTTGTAGTACTCCTCGATGTTGATGTTATTGATGATGGTGTTCCCTACCATCCCCATGTTGAAGTCGGTGACGATCCCGGTGATCCTCGTCATGTATGTGAAGCAGATGGCAATCAACAGGAGCTCGGTGATGAACAGATTCTTGGGCATGTGCCTCTTCCTGATCACCTTTCCTTCCTCGTCCAATGCGCCTTCGAATGCATTCTTATCGCCTTCAAGGAACTGGAGTAGGTGGTCCTCATAGGAGTGCTGATACCTGAGATGGCGGTTCATTGCTCTAACCATCATGACCAGCCATATCACTGCGTAGAGTCCGGAGGTGATTAGCAAGAGGGCCACATGTATCCACAGCTTCGTATCCTTCACGACCTTGGGCATGGGCATGATCTCCTCCCCAGTAGAACGGAATGTTTCCGCGAGCACCTCCGTGAACCTTATCTGGTCGCTCTCATGCCTCAGAGGGTATCTCACGCATGTCGGGATTGCTATGATCAGCCCTAGCAGCACCGGGATCCAGATGAGGAACCTTCCTGTGAGATCCATAGGGAAGAACACAATCGCTAGGAAAGACCCCGCTGCGGTCAGCGCGATAACTGCGATCAAAGGTTTGTCCATGTTGAATGTGTCCTTCTCGGTTATCGCCTGATGCTCTGCTTTCAGAGCCTGTGTGTCCAGACCCTGCGACTCCGCGTGGTGTATCAGCGCCTCCCTCCACATACGGTCCCTGCTCGAATGGGTGACGAATCTGTTATACATGGTGAAGAGGAGGACGACGATCATGAACGCCTCCACCGCGCTTGAAACGACTGGCGCAGCGTATTCGTCGAACGACGTGATATAGAACTGATCCTCCCCTCCCCAATCGTAAAAGGCGAAGAGGATCGGCCCTATCAGCAGCAGCAAGCATATCGGCCCGTTGATAATCGTATCCCATCTATTGCGATTCTCCAGGTTCGCCCTGAACGGTCCGAGACTGTCAGGGCTCATGATTCGATCCCCCTCAGGACCTTCTTGTAGTAGATGTATCCGCACAGGGTGAAGAATATGACCAATGCGGCACCGATGACCTCGGGATACGGGATGAACGCCTTCTTCTGCACCTGCAGGAGGATGTACCCAGGCTCGTCGCATGAGAACGTTATGTTGTAGTTCTGATAGAGCCCCTCATCCATCAGATAGTCTGGCTGGAGGTGCATGATCTTGAAATGCAGACCGCCCTCGTAGAATATGGATATCAGGGAATAGGTCTCCAGCTCGGTAAGGTCTCCCACCCTGAACTCATAGAGGGAATCGTAACCGACCGTGGTCCTCAGGTCCACAGGGATATCGGTACCCCTCAGGTGCTTGAAGGAGATTTCTGCATCCTGTTTCGCCAGACGGATCAGGTCCTCTTCAAAGACCGAGACCAGATTGTTGCCGAATCCTGCCGCGAACTGCTCCATATGGTCCGATTCATCACCTATCCTCTTCTTGAGGGTGACCTCCTCCAGGGCTTTGCTTTCGAACCAGAAGACCTTCATATCCCTTCCTACCTCTACCCATTTCACGTTCTGGCAGGGGGCCAGGAAATCGGGGTCCACGCTCGTCACCCCGAAATCGATCTTGATGAGCGTTATCATATCCTTGTACGGTTCCAGAGGATTGTCCAAGTCCGCGTAATCCCACGAATCGCCGGAACCGTATATCGAGAGGGTGCCGTTGAGATTGACAGCCCAATGCAGGTCGTCACCGCAGGGGCCGGAGCCGCTGTCCCTCAGGACCTCGGCGTCGGACGAGGGGATCATGACCAGTGCGATAAAGAGGGCGATGAGCACTGCGGCTATCGGAAGAAATATGCGAACCGACGCTGTCCCGTCCCTCATATCCCTTTATTAACGCCCGAATATAAAACAAAAACACGCGCATATGTGTCCGCATTACATCCATTTTTTAACCGCTAGACTCAATCCGTACCTCATGAGCGGCCTCGACCTGAGAAAGAAGACGATAATCGTTGAATCGCTGATAATCGTATTCGTACTGTATGCCCTTATCAACATGTACTTCGGATTCATTCAAACGGTTGAATTCGCCGTCTCCACCAACATTCTGCTGTACTACACCAACTGGTCGAACATACTGGCCGCGGTAGGTGCCGCCCTGTCGCTGTACTATCTCCACAAGGGAACGAAGCTACCGAGGCTGGTAGCGATACTGAAGCTCGCTTCCACCATGATGCTTACGGTGACCTTCCTGGTGGTCGTGCTCGTCCTCTGCCCGCAGGGGGGAATACAGATACTGATCGACGTCGGAGGGATGATATTCCTTCATCTGTTCGTGCCCATCCTCGCGGTCCTGGACTTCCTTTTCCTGGCCGACATGGATGCCCTGGGAAAGAAGGAGGCCGTCCTGTCCCTGGTCCCCATGATGATCTATGCAGTGGGAATAATCACCATGTTGCTGATCGCAGGCAACGATGACCTTGCCCCGTATCCGTTCCTGAGGATTCACTCGCAACCGGTCTACGTGACGATGCTGTGGACGGCAGGACTTTTCTTATTGGGATACGCACTGTCGTACGGATATACAAAACTGGGAAAAAAGACGAACCCCAGCATGAAGGAATGAATTATCGTACATTCACAGCAAGTTTCCATCCCCTAAGTATATAAGACTAGAACCAAATTCTTCTCCAATGGATGCAGAGGCCCCCTCTACAGAGAAGCAGCGCTTGAAGATTCTGGATGTTTACAAAGGAATGGCCATAATGGGCGTGATCATCACGCACCTGGTCCTCCTGCAGAACGGTACCACCGGCAAAGGCGATGACCCGTCGGCATTGGTGCAGTTCATGTTCTCAGGCCTGTTCATGTTCATGGTGGTCTCGGGTTACTTCTACAAACCCGGCGGCACCTACCTGGAGAAGGTGAAGAAGCGTGTCGTCCCATTGGTATTGATCTACGTAGGTGCGATAACTGCTGTCACCCTGGTGCTGTTCGTATACATGGCTGCTCTCGGCTATGATACATCGTACAACCCCTTCATGCTGATCTTCAGGGTCATAGTGGGAAAGTCTTTGGGCCTTGAGATCGGATCGGACGAGTATGTAGAGGCATCTCATATTCTCGCGCCCTACGACGCGTGTATAATGATGTACTATCTCATCATCCTGGCCCTGGGATACCTCGTTTTCTTTGCCATAGCCGACCGCGTCCTGAAGGACTGGCGCGTGACGATCGTCACAGTCTTCGTGCTCCTTCTGATAAGCTCATTCTATATCGCTTACATCAAGATCCAACCGCCGTTCTACGCTCACTACGCCCCCATGGTCGCCGCACTGCTGCTGGTGGGTGCCCTAATGGCCAAGTACAACGTTGCCGACATCATACAGAACGGATACAGGACGAAAGCATTCTGGATCGGATTGGCGGTGGCTGTCGTATGCTCAGCATTGTGCTTGGTATTCCTGCCCTCAGAGACGGATATCGTCATGGGAAAAATCGGATACTACGCCCCGTTCAATGTCGTCACCATTGTAATCACATCCCTGTCATGCGGAATGATACAGCTATACATCGCATCCCTGTTCATGAGGATTCCCGGGATCTCCCATCTGTTCAGCATCATGGGATTCAATGTCCTGTACCTCTATCTGCTCCACATGATGGTAGCGAAGATGATCATCGCGCCCTTCGTGACGATAGGGACGGATGTCAACATCCCTCTGGGCTTCATGCCCGCTCTGGCACTGGCCTTCGGAACCATCGCGGCGATCCTCGTGATGTCCTACATCTACCGCAGGATAAAGCCGAGGATGCTGGAGAAGATCAGAGGCGGAAAAGCACAGGAACAGTGATTGCGGAATACGCGCTAAGCGGGATTCTCCACAGTTCTATCACAGTGGTATCACGCATTGCTTAGGCTAATCTGTAGAGGATTTGATCAACGATTACTGCCAAGAATACTTCAAAAAAAGAAGAGTGGCGCCCTTTCGGGCGCTGAATAGTTTTAGATTCCGAAGAAGTCTTTTACTCCGGGCCTGAACAGATAGAACAGGATAACCGCGTAGATAACCAGAGGGATCGCAGAACCGATTCCGGTAGTGATGAGTCCATAGATGGCCACAATGAGACCGATACCGTTAACGATGAGTCCGATGTACCACATGATACTCCATCCGTTCCAGAATCCTCCGGCGATGATTATGTTCAGCAATCCGATAACGATCATAGCGATCGAAGCGGCGTTTCCTAAGTCTGCAAATTCAGGATCTACGTCACCAGCACTGATGACTCCCGCGATCAGAAGGACTCCTCCGACTAAGATGAGAAGACCAATCAAGAACTCGAGAATCGCAATTATGGTGATCAAAATTGGACGTGGGGCATCTCTTGCCATGAATGGGAAACCTAATTGTAACTATAAAAAAGAAGATTGTTAACCTGACTTCTGGATAGTTATTGAATCTTTACCAAATCGGTGCCTCTTCATCCCGCAGGTCAGGTTCTCCACCCACTCTATCCTCTTGTCATCGGTGTAACGGTACCTCCTGACGTAGAACCAACTGCCGAATGAATACGGTGTCTCGAATCCCTCAGCATGGATGTGGACGCATCTCCTGCCGTCCTCAGAGACTATGCTCACAGAGACCTTAGGAAGATGGTTGACCTTCTCGGAAATCTTCTGAAAGACCAATTGCTCGGCATCGTCAGGAATATCGATCCCGACCAGACTGCCATCCGGATGAACACCGATATAGATGTCCGCATGATTGAAACGATTCAGCATCGCAGTCATCATCCTGACCGCGCGATCCACCTCGCTCATGCTCCCGACGAATCCGACTGTCTCCCCTTCAATCCCAACATCCATTCAGATCATGATTCGGATGACCTGTCGATAGAAAAACCATGAGCATCCGTCGGAAGAGTATATCTATCGTCACTATGTGGTATCGTTAGGAGGTCTCTGATGAATCCAAGGACGTGGAATCTGTGGCACGGATGCAGAAAGTACAGCGAAGGCTGCGAGAACTGCTACATGTTCTACATGGACGGGGTCAGAGGCGTCCAGACGGACCCCGAGGAGGTGTATCGGACCAAGAGCACCAACATGCCTCTGGAGAAGGACCGTTCGGGCCGTTTCAAGACCCCTCCGGGATTCATGCTGACCATCAACATGACCTCGGATACGTTCATCGAGGAGGCGGATGAATGGAGGGACGAGATGTGGTCCATCATCAGGAAGAGACCGGACGTGATCTTCCTCATCCTGACCAAAAGGGTCGCCAGGATGCGCGACAACCTCCCCGAGGATTGGGGCGAGGGTTATGAGAACGTCATCCTGAGCATCACATGCGAGAATCAGAGGACATTTGATGAAAGGTGGCCTATATTCAAGGACATCCCTGCCAGGCACAAGCAGATGAACCTTGCCCCTCTGATAGGTCCTATCGATCTTACTCCGGCCCTATCATCAGGACAGATAGAGCAGGTCAGCCTGAGCGGTGAGGGTTTCGGGGGCATGAGACCATGCCATCATGAGTGGCTGGTCAGGATGAGCGAGGACTGCGAAAAGTACAGGGTCAACTTCATCATCAACCTGATCGGGAACGTGTATGTCACCGACGGAAAGGAAGAGGTCACCAAATCCATGTACGAGCAGTGCCTGAAGGCTTACAGATTGGGGCTCTCAAGGTTCTTCGGCAATCCGCATTACGTCCTCAGGAGTCCCCTGGACGACCATGAGCTGTCCGAGAAGGAGATCATGCAGCCCGTTTACAATAAGGACAGATGCTTCCAGTGCACCAGCATGCCTGTCTGCACGGGATGCTTCGACTGCGGCCAATGCAAGAACGTAGTGCTCGTTGATGCGGAAGGGAATCCGACAGAACTGAAGCTGTATCCGCCCGAGAAGAGATCCACAAAGTCGCTGGACGATTTCTTCTGAAGTCCAGTTGCGGAGTATTTAAATTAACAATTCTGACGCTGAAAGTGTTAATTTATATAGTTCCCAGAGGACCATCGACTCAGCCAATCCGATAAACAATATATGTCAGGGAACCATTGGAGCATCTACGCGTGTTAACCATGGGAAATGACCTTGCTTATGTCACGATGGTCGGGGATGTCGTTCACCCCGGTAACCTCAACATCATAAACGAAGCCGCCAAACTGGGCGATGTCGTGGTCGGATTGCTCACCGATAAGGCGATCGTCTCCCGCGAGCACCCTCCGTATCTGAACTTCGATCAGAGGATGATCATCATCAGCAACATCAGGGGCGTCACCAAGGTCGTCCCCCAGAATGACTGGTGCGGAGAGGACAACCTGCGCGAGCTCAAACCAAAGTATGTGGTCCACGGGGACGATTGGGTCAGCAACTCCCTCAGCAAGGTCAGGGACAGGACCGTTGAGATCCTCTCCGAGTGGGGAGGCAAGGTCGTCGATATCCCTTACACGCAGGGAATCAACTCATCCGTCATCAGCACCAACCGCAGGGAATTCGGTACGACTCCGGAGCTCAGACTGCAGGCACTCAGGAGACTGGTCAATGCCAAGCCCATCGTAAGGATCATGGAGGTCCACTCGGGAATCTCCGGCCTCATCGTTGAGAACGCGGAGATAGAGAAGGAGGACGGACTCCACTACTTCGACGGAATGTGGTCCTCCAGTCTCACAGACTCCACCAGCAAGGGTAAACCAGATATCGAGGCGGTGGACCTGACAACGCGTCTCCAGGACCTCACATGCATCCTGGAATGCACCACGAAACCCCTCATCTACGACGGGGACACCGGCGGAAAGCCAGAGCACTTCGTCTTCACCGTCCGCACCCTCGAGAGGAACGGTATTTCCGCAGTCATCATCGAGGACAAGACAGGACTCAAGAAGAACTCGCTATACGGGACATCCGTCGAGCAGACGCTCGCACCCGTGGAGGAATTCTGCGACAAGATCCGTGCCGGAAAGAACGCACAGGTCACCAAGGACTTCATGATCATAGCACGTCTGGAGAGCCTCATCGCAGGCCATTCTGTCGACGAGGCACTGGAACGCGCCAGAGCGTACATAGCTGCGGGCGCCGACGGTATCATGATCCACAGCAAGGAGAAGTCCGGAATGGACATCAAGGAGTTCTGCCAGAGATTCCGCAAGGAATATTCCAGCGTACCCATCGTCCTCGTTCCAACTACATACAACCAGTTCAAGGAGAAGGAATTCCAGGAATGGGGCGCGAACATCATCATCTACGCCAACCACATGCTCAGGGCATCCTACCCTGCGATGGTCAAGGTGGCGAACTGCATCCTGGAGAACGAGAGGTCCCTGGAAGCGGACAGCCTATGCATGCCCATCAAGGAGATCCTCGGACTCATACCCGACCCCAAGTGATACAATGATCTCACCCGCGTACTTCTACGGAAAGCTCACAGACCTGGGGGTGGGATTCTACACAGGCGTCCCCGACTCCCTACTCAAGCATCTCTGCGCATACCTGAAGGACAACGTCCCCGATGACAGGAACATCATCGCTGCGAACGAGGGGTGCGCCGTAGGACTGGCTGCGGGATACCATCTGGCCACCGGCAAGGTCCCGATGGTCTACATGCAGAACTCAGGGATGGGAAACGCAACCAATCCGCTTCTGTCCCTTGCGGACCCCGACGTGTACAACATACCGATGGTCCTGGTCATTGGATGGCGCGGAGAGCCCGGGGTACACGACGAGCCCCAGCACGTCAAGCAGGGAAAGGTCACATGCACATTGTTGGAGACGATGGGGATACCTTACGAGGTCCTGCCGTCAGAAGAGGAGGACTGCAACAAGCTGTTCGAGACATGCGGGGAGCATCTGAAGAAGAACGGTTCGCCCTTCGCCATAGTGGTCAGGAAGGATACGTTCTCAGAATACAAGCCCGAGAAGAAGGCCGAGGAACACCCTTACGGCATGTCCCGCGAGGAAGCGATAGAGATAATCGCCGAGAAGGAGAAGGGATCGATATTCGTCTCCACCACGGGAATGGCATCCAGAGAGCTGTATGAGATCAGGGACAGGAAAGGGGAATCCCACGACAGCGATTTCCTTACCGTGGGTTCGATGGGGCACTCCTCGCAGATAGCTCTGGGTATAGCGCTGAACAGGCCCGAGCGCAGGATAGTCTGCATCGACGGCGACGGCGCCGTCATCATGCACATGGGAGGCATGTCCACGATCGCCACCCAAGCACCCAAGAATCTCATTCATATAATGATCAACAACGGCGTTCACGACTCCGTCGGAGGACAGCCGACTACATCCAGGGAGATAGACCTCCACGGCATAGCCCAGTCCATGGGCTACAAGAACGTCTTCACTGTGAAAACAAAAGAAGAGCTGGAGAAGGCCCTGGAATGCACATCCGGCCCGGTGTTCCTGCAGGTCATGGTACACCGCGGAAACAGGAAGGACCTCGGAAGACCGAAATCCACACCGGCGGAGAACAAGACCGCCCTAATGAAGAACATAGGAAGCATCTAAGATGATAGCTCAGGCAGTTATTATGGCCGGAGGTCTGGGATCCAGACTCGGCGCGCAGACGAAGGACATGCCCAAGGGATTCCTCGAGATCGGGGGCACCCCAATGGTGGAGCAATCGGTGAAGAAGCTGATCGCCGCCGGGATCGAGGAGATAATCATCGGTACCGGGCACTGCAGAGAATACTACGAGGAACTGTCGAAGAAGTACCCGTGCATCACACTGGCGCACAACGCGAACTACAAGGACACCGGCAGCATGGGAACGCTGGCCGTCTGCTCCCCATACGTCGAAGGGGACTTCCTTCTGCTCGAATCCGATCTGCTGTACGATTCCATCGGACTGAACGTCCTGATCAACGATGCCCGCAGGGACGTCATCCTCTCATCCGGAAAGACAGGCTCCGGGGATGAGGTCTATCTCCAGGTCGACGAGGACTGCAACCTGGTGAAGCACTCGAAGAACAGGAAGGAGCTGGACTCCGTCTACTCCGAGCTCGTCGGGATCACCAAGCTCACCAAAGAGACTTTGGACCTTATGGTCGCCTACATGAACGCCCACAAGGCGGACATTCCCAAGATGGAGTACGAGGTCGCGATGACCGGAGTGTCCTCGGGAGGACATCCTATCGGCGTCCGCAAGATAGAATACTACACCTGGTGCGAGATCGATGACCAGAATCACCTGAAGAGGGCACTGGACATCGTCTACCCCCATATCGTCGAGAACGAATCCATACGCGGAATCCGCCGTGAAGTACTTCTGAACCCCGGCCCCGCCACCACGACGGACAGCGTCAAGTATGCCCAGGTCCAGGCGGACATCTGCCCCCGCGAGAACGAGTTCGGGGATGTCATGGGATGGATCTCCAGGGAACTCTCCCGCATGGTAGGAGCTCCCGGAAGGGTCGAGACGGTCCTCTTCGGGGGATCAGGAACGGCTGCCGACGAGGCGATGATATCCTCATGCATACCGAATGACGGTAAGCTTCTCATCGTGGACAACGGAGCATACGGCAAGCGCATGGCCAAGATGGCCGCCATCTACAACCTCGACTTCGACGTCTTCATGAGCGACGGAGTCAACAGGATCAACATGGATGATCTGAAGAGCAAGATAACCGGAGGCAAGTTCACACACCTGGCCATCGTCTATCACGAGACCACGACAGGTATCCTTAACCCCGTGCCGGAGATCTGTAGGTTCTGCCATGAGCACAACATCGTCACCATAGTGGACGCTGTCAGCGCATTCGCAGCCATACCAATCGACATGGACAGGGACTGCATAGACTTCATGTCATCCACGTCCAACAAGAACATACAGGGGATGGCCGGGATCGCATTCGTGTTCTGCCGCAAGGAGGCCTTGGAATCCATCAAGGACTACCCCATGCGCAACTACTATCTGAACGTCTACGACCAGCACCACTACTTCATCAAGAACAACCAGATGAGGTTCACACCTCCGGTGCAGACCGCTTACGCCCTGAGGCAGGCGATCCTTGAGACGAAGATTGAGACAATC
The DNA here is from genome assembly GCA_045588265.1 of Candidatus Methanomethylophilaceae archaeon. Classification (GTDB taxonomy): domain Archaea; phylum Thermoplasmatota; class Thermoplasmata; order Methanomassiliicoccales; family Methanomethylophilaceae; genus Methanoprimaticola. The sequence continues at coordinate 176,731 of JAZNDX010000026.1, forward strand.
GAGGGCAGATATGAGCGTTACACGGCATGCTGGCACATACTCATAGATGCGGTTAAGGAACTCGGTCTGGAGATGCCTGTCCCCGAGTCGGAGCAATCCCACCTCATCGTAACGATAATGGATCCGAAGACCCCGAAATACAGCTTCGAGGCCATGCATGACTTCTCACGCGAGAACGGATTCACCATCTACCCCGGGAAGCTCAGCGACGCACCCACGTTCCGTATCGCCAACATCGGGGACATCAGACCCGAGGAGATGAAGAGATTCACCGAACTCTTCAAGAAGTATATCGAATCGATCAGATGATCAGTCGTCGTAGAAGTAATCGATTCCCTTGAGCTTGGCGTAGACCTTGGCCAGGAATCTTCCGACGCATCCGCACTGGTGGAAGGTCATCATCGGGACCTTGGGGCTGATGTGGGATTCTCCCACCTCCCTCTTCTCAAAGATGTAGTGCTCCTCATCGATCTTGATGTCCTTGGGGCCCCACCTGAGCAGATCGAGGAGTACCTTCCATCCCTGGAGCTCAAGCTTATCGTAGTTATCCTTGATGACCGGCACCCAGACATCCGTCCTTCCGGCGATGAGCCCGCTCATGTTGTCCTTGGACCTGCGCTTTCCGTGCCACAGAAGGAACATGTTGGCGAAGATAGTGAAGCACCAGGATCCGAACCAGCGCTTGAATCCCATGGCCGTCCTGTCGTCCCTGGTACCGATGACGAGGTCCGCACCGTTCTCCAGCTTCTCGTACATGCCCTTGAGGGTGCTGAGAGGATGCTGGAAGTCGCAGTCCACGGTCATGAAGTAATCCGTTCCGCATTCCATGATCCCCTGGAATACGCTGGCAGCGAGTCCCCTCTCCTCCGGTTTCCTGACGACCATCTTTGTGAGAGGGTCGTTTAGAGCGTCGATGAGCTCCTTGGAACGGTCTGTGGAGTTGTCATCCATGAACATCACGCGGAACTCGGGATACTGTTCCCTGATGGCCTTGGCCATGTTCGGCGCGTTGATTTCTTCGTTGTATGTCGGGATGACAATGGTACAGGTTCCTGCCATACTACTGCGAAAGATGGACGCATATATAGTAAGTGCGCACCTTGTAACGGGTTTGGCGACCCTATCCCTATTATATAGGACAGGGATTCCCTTGTCCATGAACTTCGGGGAAGCCCTCAGGAACGCATTGGTTGGAGTAATTACGGGAATATTCATGATCCTCCCGGGAGCCAGCGGTGCGACAGTGACGGTGCTCTTCGGAGTATATGAGAGGCTCATCCGCGACGTCTCCAAGCTGACAAAGTACCTCAGGGAGGACATTTTCTTCCTCCTGACGCTCGGAGCCGGCGGAATCGTCGGAGTGGTGGCGTGCTCGAAGGGGATGGACGTTCTCATAGACGAGTATGCGATCCCATTGATGTTCTTCTTCGCGGCCCTGATCCTCATCCAGCTTCCGGATATCTGGAAGGAGGCTGATGACGGGGAGAAGCTGACGAGTTACAATATCGCGGCAATCATCGCAGGACTGGCCGTCATGGGCATCGTTCTGTTCATCGGGATGCAGGACTTCGACCTTGAAGGGAACACCGGAATCATAGCTATGTTCCTTGCAGGACTGATCTACGCCGTGTGCGCCATATCCCCCGGGATCAGCGGTTCCACCATACTGCTGGCGCTCGGTCTATACACCGCCCTCGTGGAGGGCGTCGGCAACCTGGACTTCGGAGCGATCCTTCCTCTTGCAGTAGGTGCGGTCGTCGGAGTGCTGGCCTTCGCAAAGCTGATGGACCACTTCTTCAGGAACAACAGGAAGTCCACATACTGCGTGATATTCGGACTCACTCTGGGATCCGTCATTACGGTCGTAATAGAAGCATTCAGTCAGATGGATTCCGGAGAGGAATACCTGATCCCCTGCATAGCAGCTGTAGTAGTAGGTCTGGTCCTCGGATACGGAATGCACAGACTGACCCGCTACATCCGCGGAAAGAACGCATCCGCAGAGGAATAAATCTTAAACGGCAGCACAGGATTGATTCACCATGGCTGAAGGGGGTTCATTCACGGAATGGGTCAGACAGCACCCGGATCTCTCGTTCCTGATCCTCTACACCATCCTGTACGTGTTCATCATTGGCCTTTCCGATGTTATGAACGGCGTGGTCGGGAACAACTACGCCTGGTATGACGTGTACTTCTACTGGGAGCATGCGTACGACATAATGCACGGCGCGATACCGTATGTCGACTTCGATACGGCATATCCCCCGTTCTCGTTCGTCATCTATCTGATCCCGTACTTCTTCACACCCGACGAGGTGATGTTCCATTACGGGTTCGCAATCTTCACCTATCTCTTCACTCTGCTGGCCATCTTCGGGCTGTTCAAGTTCTGCGACAGGGTCGGCCTCAGTCACAAGTACGTGTATGTGACCTTCATCCTCCTGATATTGGGAGTCAACAACTTCTTCATCGCAAGGAACGACACCATAACGACGGTGTTCGTGGTCCTGTGCCTGCTGTTCTACTCGGACAAGAAGTACCTTCCAGCATTCATACTGCTGGCGCTGGGGATAATGACGAAGATCTACCCGGTATTCCTGCTGCCTGTCCTGCTGATACCGTTCCTGGCCAGGAAGGATTTCAGGAACTTCTTCGTCTGCGGAGCCATCACCGTCGCGGTATGCTTCATCATAGAGCTGCCGTTCATTATCAACGATCCGTCCACGGCCTTCAGCTATCTCTTCCAGCATTCGGGAAGGGGGATGGAGATAGAATCGATAATTGCGATACCGTTCATGATAATCGGTCTGTTCGATTCAAGCCTGGTCTACATCGGGATGGACGAGTCATGGGACCTGTTCGGACCCGTTGCGGAAGGTGCCGCACCGTTCATCATGCCTCTGATGTTCCTCATCATACTGGCGTTCATGGGATACTTCCTCTACAGGATGTACAAGGTCCAGCCGGATGAGGACAAGGTGCTCCCGCTGACGCTGATGGCATGCGCCATGGTGCTTATGCTGTTCATGACCTTCAACAAGGTCTACTGCGCCCAGTACATCATGTGGGTGATTATGCTTTACCCCATGCTCATCTGGTCGTTCAACAAGTTCGATCGGGACCACACCAAGCTCTTGAAGCTTATGGTGTTCCTCGCCCTCGCTACGATGCTCACGGTACTGTGCATGAAGGATTCGACCGATCAGATTTCCGTGCTGTACGTCCTCGCGGATATTCTGAAGGCAGTCGCCACTATAATGCTCGGATGGCATCTGCTGAAGGCGTTCAAGACCTCACTTGATTCCTGCGTTTCCGATTCTGTACATTGAGAATGGTCTGATTATTCGGCTGCTTCCCAATAGTCAGAAAAAAGCATGATATATCTGTTCAAGGATAGATGAGACGAATGACCGACAACCACAGGATCCTGTTGGACGCCTACAAGGACATAGCGGCCATACTGGACAGACACCAGATCACCTATTATGCAGCATTCGGCACTGCAATCGGGGCGGTCAGGCACAGCGGGATCATCCCCTGGGACGACGATCTGGACATCGCCATCCTATGCAAGGACCTGGACAGGATGAACGAGGTCCTGTGCGAGGAGCTGGACTAGGAGAAGTACTATTATCACAACTCCAGCGCGGACAGCCATCCCCATGTGGTCATCAGGTGCGACGACTTCGAACAGGCCATGAAAGACAAGAAGGCGGACTTCATCGACATCTTCATCCTGATGGATTATCCCGATTCCCTTCTGCGCAGGATCCTGATGTATCCCTTCGTCGGTTTCGACCTCCTCCCCCACCTTGTCATCGACAGGACGAACTCCAACATCGTCAAGGGATTGTTCTATGGCATCATGCACATCTCGAGGAAGATGGTCAGGCTGTTCTCCAGCGAGAAGGCCAGCAGATACAACATCAGAGGGGTGCAGGTTAGCAAGTGGGCTTGGAACAAGGAATGGTTCGGGACGCCCACGATCCATGATTTCGAGGACACGGTCATACCCATCCCGAACGACTACGACTCCATCCTCACGGCGATGTACGGGGACTACATGACGCCTCCGCCAGACAGCGAGAAGAGAGGCGCTGGAAGCTACCCCTACAGTTTATACAACGATTATCTCGAGGACATCGGCAAGAGGAAGAAGCACAGCAGGCTCTCCCAGTCCGTCATGCCCCGCTGATCAATCGGAATCATCTCTCAGCTTCTTCCATATCGAGAGCAGATACTTCACCTTCAGCTCGCGGAACAGGATCATCAATCCCAGGAAGACTACCTCGGCGCTTATTCCGCTTACGGCCAGCATGAGGAGCCCATCGATCGTGAAGTACTGGTCCTCCAGATACAGCAATACAAGCGTGAGGATGAAGGCTATCGCGATCTTCCAGAGCCTGGGGTAGAGCCTGAATCCGGTATAGGATTTCACCATCTTGACCAGAACCAACAGGAACAGGGTGTAGGCGATGACGACGGACGTCGCCGCACCGATACCTCCGTATGCGTAATCGAACGGGATGATGCCTGTGTTGGGGATCAGAAGGACGAATCCGATGATCGCTGCGAAACACAGAACGAATGATGCCCTGAGATACGCCTTCCCTCTGTTGACCGCGTACAGGATCTGCGTCATCAGACCCGCAAAGACGAACGGGATGATGTGAACGGAAAGAATTGCGATCATGCTTCCGGAAGGCGTCATCGCCGAACCGAACAGGACGGCGGCGATCTGCGGACCGAGGATCATGAAGAATGCTATCAGCGGGAGCAGGATCGTGCACAGAAGCCTCTCGAGTCCCCACAGGGTCTTCTCGGTCTGAGCAGAGTCCTGCACGTTCTTGGAGAGGTGCGGGAGGAGAACTGTATTCATCGAGACACCAATCGCAGTGAACGTGGCGATTGTACCGACAGCAGTGCTGTAGTATGTGACCTCAATGCTCTCATAGAACAGTCCGACTATGACCTTGTCCAGATTGGAGACCACCGAAGTGAGGATCAATGCTGCTGCCAGAGGTGCGGCGAAGATCGCGTACTCCTTCAGGTACTTCGGCCTGACCGGCCTCATACCCTCCTTCCAGATGAGTATGATGCTGACGATGACTGATACCGAAGTGGCTACGACATATGCGCTGCTCAGGGTGATCGGGTCCACGTACATCACCGCCAGAGCGATGAGGATTGTGTTCCTGATACTGCACTCCACGATGGTCAGGATGGAGCTCTTACCGCTCTTCATCATTCCGTCCAGAGTGTAATAGATGGCGAACTGGACGTTCGATATCACCTGGTAGACGATGAAGACGAGACATACTCCGACCGCCTCGTCGTTGATGGAGCCGGTAGCCCTCATCAGGAAGACTGTGGCCAGAGTGATGATGACCATCAGCGCGGTCAGAATGAACTTGATGACCATGAAGGTGCTGAAGCAGGCCTGCTTGTCGTATCCTTCCTTGGCTATGAATTTCAGGTTCGCAGAGTTGAAACCGAGGTCGGCGACGGTGTTGACCAGGCTGATGAGGGCCAATCCCCACATCATCACCCCGTACTCGTTAGCGACGTACCTGGTCATGACCAGCATGGAGACGAATGCCATTATCGCCGCCAGTAACTGGGAAGTGACCTTGAACGTGAAATTGCGGGCTAACAAGTGACCGAACCTATTCGGCCATAATAGGTTATTATAAATAAAGGGCAACGGCCGTAGCCGTCATTGCTCGGAAAGGATTGCGTCCACCGCTTCAGAGAAAGAAAGACCCTCTCCGACCATTATGGAACGCTTGCAGCCAAGCCTGTTGCCGAACTCGATATCCTTGTCCTTGTCCCCGATCATGTAAGACTGGGAGATGTCGATATCGTACTTCTCGATGGCCTGCAGCCCCATGCCGATCTCCGGCTTCCTGCATGAGCAGTTGTCCTCGGGCGTGTGCGGACAGAAGAAGATGTCGTCCACATGGCCTCCGCCCTCCTCGATCTGGGAGAGCATCTTGCCGTGGACCTTATTCAAAGTGGCGACGTCGAAATAGCCGCGACCGATGCCGGACTGGTTGGTGATGACTATCACCAAAAATCCTGCCTTGTTGAGCCTGGCGATGGCCCCGGGAACGTCGGGATAGACGCTGAACGCGTCAGGGTCGCTGCAATACGGGATGTCCTTCGCTAAGGTGTCATCCCTATCCATGAAGACGGCTTTACTGGCCATAGAGAATCTGCTCGATCAGATAGCACATGATATGGCAGGCGCAGAGGTACCCTTCCTGGATGCGCGGGGTCTCCTTCGAGGGGATGACGACGGCCACATCGGCCATGTCCTTCATCTTTCCCCCGTCGCCGGTGAAGGTCAGGAGCTTCGCTCCCCTCTCCTTCGCAGCCTCCATCGCGAGGACGACGTTCTTGGAGTTTCCTGATGTGGACAATCCTACGACCACATCCCCCTTCCTGCAGTTGGCCTCAATCTGCCTCTTGAAGACGATGTCGTAGCTGTAGTCGTTGCCGATAGCAGTAACTGGTGCGATGTTGGACAGGCATATGCTGGGAAGGGCCGGCCTCTCCATCATGTAGCGTCCGGACAGCTCCGCTGCTATGTGCTGGGCATCCGCGGAGGAACCTCCGTTGCCCATGAATATGACCTGTCCGCCGTTGCGGATCGATTCGACACAGAGGTTCGCCGCGGCTAGGATCTGGTCGGGGTTGATGTTGGAAATCGTCTCTGAGCTTCTCTTCAGCTGTGAACTAACTTCATCTCTCATTCTCATACCTCCATGAGGTCACGCCTTTCGGCTCGAACATGAAATCGGTGATCTTCACACCGTATCTGCGCAGTTCCTCCGCTACGACGTACTTCTTGTCGTACTCGCAGATGAAATGCATGAAACCTCCTCCTCCGGCTCCGGAGATCTTTCCTCCAATGGCTCCTGCGGATTTGGCCGCGTTGTAGATGGCATCGATCTGCTGGTTGGTGATCTTGCTGGAGAACTTCTTCTTCAGCTGCCAGGAGTCGTCGAGGATCTTACCGGCCTCGTGGATGTCCCCCAATTCGAGGGCATGGGCCATCTGGTGGGCCAGCTCCTTCGATTGGTCCAGAGCTGCCTCGTTCTGACCGGCCTTGTAGGATTCCATCTGGCTTTCGATGATCTTTGCGGATTCGCGGGGGTTTCCCGTGTAGCACAGGACCGAGCAGTACTGGAGTTCGTTGATGGTGTCCGCGGGGACATTGATGTGATTCACATCCACATGGTCCTTGGTGAACCTCATGAGGTTGAACCCGCCGAACACTGCGGCGTACTGGTCCTGCTTTCCTCCCTTGAGGCCGATGACCTCCCTCTCCAGATGGTACGCGAGCTGGGCCATGTCGTTGGCGGTCATCTTCTCCCCCAGCCACTCGCATGTGGCCGCTATGATCGAAACGATAACGGTAGAAGAACCTCCCAATCCCGATCCCGGGGGCGCCTCGGACTGCAGGAACAGGTTGAAACCGTCCGTTATCCCGAAGTGGTTGGCGACAGCCTTGATGAGATCCATGTTACCATCCAATGGGAGTGGCCCCTTGTCCAGAGGTGCCTCATACTTCCCGTAGTCGATGGAATGGACCGACATGGAGTGGTCCTGTGTAGGAGTTATCGTGCAGTAAGCGTAGCGGTTAATCGTCGTGTTGAAAACCGCACCGCCCTTCTGCGAAGCGTACGGATCGACGTCCGTACCTCCTCCGACCAGCCCCAATCTCAATGGTGCCCTTGCCCTGTAGTGTATTGATCCCATCCTGATACCTTCAGTTCTGCATCCTTAACCGTCTATTATCGGCTAGGATGCGATTACAGGACTCGTAGCGAGATATAACATAAAAAGGGTAGGGCAGTAAAAACCAGTAAATTGGAAGCGTCGGTCAGACATTCCTGCCGCCGTCCAAGACCGTTCCTGGCTCCAGAACTGTGTTGTCCGCGAGCACCTCGTTGGTGATCCTGCACCCTTCCTTCACGGTGCAGCCCTCCCCGATGATGGAGTTCTCGATGTGTGCACCCCTGACGGTGCTGCCCTTCATCACGAGGACCCTGTCCAGATAGGAATCGGTGACGGTACTCTCCATGAGTATGACCGAGGATTTGACCTCGGAATTGGCAACCTTGGAGCCCTTTCCCATATAGAAATCACCGCGGATGCATGCATCCTCTGCCGGGAAGGATTTGTTACCGTACTCGCGCTCGGTGACGACTAGGTTAGCGCCGATAAGGTCGTGAGGACGTCCGACGTCCATCCATAGGCCGTTAAGCATGTACCCCTGGATGTGCCCTCCGTTGTTTGTAATGAGGGGGACAAGGTCCTTTGAGAAATCGAAGAATTGTCCTTCTGGCACATACTTAAGAACGTCGCGGTTTATGACATACACTCCGGCGTTTATGAAGTTGGAGAAGACCTCCTCCGGCTTGGGCTTCTCCTTGAATTCGGTGATGCGACCGGTATCGTCGATACGGGCTATTCCGAACTCTGTCGGGTTCTCCACGGGTGTGAGGGCGATTGTGATATCCGCACCGGTCCTGAGATGCGTCTCGATCTCCTTGTCCACATCGATATCGGCGAACACATCCCCGTTGGATGCCACAAAGACATCGTCCAGACGGTCCTCGACCAGCTTCATGGCACCACCGGTGCCCATGGGCTCGTCCTCGTAGGAGTAGATGATCTTTATGCCCAAATCTGAACCGTCCCCGAGGACCTCCATGTGACCGGGCTTGTAACCGCAGGCCAGGATGACCTCCTCTATGCCTGCGCGGGCCAGGGACCTGAGCAAATACCAAATGCAAGGCTTGTCGGCGACAGACAGGATCGGCTTGGGATGATTCTCCGTTAGCGGAAGGAGCCTCGTTCCCTTCCCACCGACCATTACGACTGCCTGTCTGACCTTCATGTTGTCCCTTCAGCGTATGAAGTTGGTCCTCTGCACAGGTTCGCGCTGGGGGTGCTAGATACCGGCCCTCTTTCCTGCCTCGATGCACTTGAGGATCCATGCAATGTTCCTGCCCAGAGTCCTCATGGTCTGGAGACCCTCCAGATCCTGCTCGCTCTCCTCCGGCCTGTTGCCGTGTGTCATGTTCCAATACTGGGAGCCGGGAACGATCATGCAGTTCATCAGATAGTACTGGTTGAGCCTCTCGAATGATGCCGAGTTGCCTCCCCTACGGGCGTTCACCACGGAAGCTGCGACCTTTCCGTCGAACCTTCCTCCGTTGGAGTAGAAGAAACGGTCCATCCAAGCTGTCAGCTGACCTGCGGGACCAGAGTAGTAGACTGGGGCTCCAAAGACGAAGCCGTCGAACTCGTCGATCCTCTCTGATATCGCGTTCACATCGTCTCCGACCACACAGCACTTGTTCTTACCGCAGTATCCGCATGCCCTGCATCCGGATACCTCCCCTTTTCCGATCCAATGGATCTCTGTCGAGATGCCGTTCTCCTCCAGAACGTCCGCGACCTCTTTCAGTGATGTGTATGTACTACCCTTCTCGTGAGGGCTCCCGTTGATAAGTAGGACCTTCATCTTCTTTACCTAACCAGTGAGTGAACTGAGATGATAAAGAGATTATTGTAATAGTTAGCTCAATCCTAACCGAAATAATACTAAATAGACAGTATGGAATGTTATAAACCATGCCTAAGACTAAGTCTGAAGAAATATCCATAGAGGAATTGATAGACATAGTTAGGCCGATTGCTGAACAAAATGGAGTGTCTCGTGTTAGGCTCTTCGGTTCTCGTGCACGTGGAGACTTCAGAGCAGATAGCGATTTCGACTTTCTAATTGATGTCAAGCCAGGCTTTGGGTTGATCGACCTTGGATGTTTTACTGAAGATTTGGAAGAAGCCCTGGGCAAATCTGTCAGTATCGTAGACGAGGTCACTGCATCACCGATATTCCTAAAATCAATAAACAAAGACTTGAGGGAAATCTATGGTTGATGATAGAACTCGTATTGAAACAAATGCGAGTCTGGCCCTTAGTTACATCTCTGTACTTCATCAATACATTTCTCAATGTGACAATGATTATGAAGAATTCTTGGAAAATAAAATGGCCCAAGATGCCTGCATTACGCAGATTAATAATATAACTCAATGCACAAACAGAATAAGGGATCACCAGCCTGAACTCTATAAAAAGTACTTCGCAGACAGACATCAAAAGGGACTAACTGGAATGCGTAAAAGGATGGTTCATGATTATGAAAGTGTCCGCCCAGAATTCATATGGGATTTTGTTTCTAAAGATGTTCCTCAACTCGAGATTATTTTTCAAAAGATACTGTCAGATTACTGTTCAGAATGACGTTTAATGTCTGACTTGAATATTCAATTGAACAACGCCATCGGTAGCAACCTTTTTGTCGGATACCTACATCACACACTCATGACCACAGTTATCATGCACACCTCAATGGGTGACATCAAGATCCAAATGCACGACGACATGCCTATCACCACAGGCAACTTCGTCAAGCTCGCCAGGGAGAAGTTCTACGACGGAACCATCTTCCACAGGGTCATCGACGGCTTCATGATCCAGGGCGGAGACCCTGAAGGAACCGGAATGGGCGGACCCGGATACACCATCGACGACGAGTTCGGTACCGGACACTCCAACAAGAGGGGAACAATCGCAATGGCGAATACCGGAAGGCCCCACAGCGGAGGCAGCCAGTTCTTCATCAACGTCGTCGACAACACCTACCTCGACAAGGAGGATCCCAGGACACCCTACGCACACCCCGTGTTCGGAACCGTCCTCGAGGGAATGGATGTCGCGGACAAGATCAGCAAGGTCAAGACCGACAGGAACGACAGACCTATCGACGACGTCAAGCTCATCTCCGTCGAAGTGACCGAGTGATAATATAACCGATGTCCCGGAGATCCTCGCCAAGATGCTCGAAGATCGCTCCATCGAGGCGGCGGTGATGTGCATAGAGGGCTGCGGGACATCCATCATCACTGACCCTTCGATCATGAGGAGAGTCGGGAAACTCATTTCAGGCTCCGATAAGACGGAGCCCGATCAGGAGACCATCTCGATCATAGGCGACGATAACATCCTGGATCCCGAGAACTGCAAAGTGGACAACGTAGAGGGATTGTGCGTCGTGTACGACAACGGCATACATTCCGCCGCGGCATCCACGGGCTCCCTGAAGGAGGCCCAGATGATGAGGGACATGTTCGGCAGCGATCTGCTCATCATAGGAGTCTTCAAGGAATTCTCAGAGAAGGACCGCTCCGATGCGAAAGGCCTTCTGGACATTGTCTTGAGCGATTCAGACACGGAGGCACTCTCGCACCTCGGCGAACTTAGTCTTAATAAGTTCTAAATACCCGGTCCGCCCCCTGTTTTCTCATATGAGGGTGTGGCCACAGCAATGATGATTGTGCATCCGTCTCGGTGGTAGTCATGAAGAACGAAGATGAGGTGAAGGAATACCGTTTCTGGACATACGAATTCTCCCTGAAGGAAAATGTCGAACTACCAGTCTACTACGCGGACCACTTCTTCAAAAAGCCTTCGACCGAGATGAACAGCGACCTCATGGCCTTCGCACTGGGATTGGAGCTCTCCTCTGGATTGGAAGCGGAAGACAGGTCGTCGTCCGTGCTGAAGCTTCTCAGGGAGATTGGATGCGACAACGCCAGGGTGAACGATGCCTTCAACCAGGAAACGACCATCTATTCCACCGATGTGGCGATAGGTTCCAAACAGTGGAAGAGCTACACTATAATCTTCGTCGTCCTGAACGGAGCACATTACAATAACGAAGCTGCTGCCAACGTCATGCTCGGAGCAAGCGGGAACCACGCAGGTTTCATGATCGCAAGCAATGCGGGATTGGATGAGCTCAGGAGCTTCATCAAGGACGAGAACATCACCGGCAAGACGAAGATCCTGATCACAGGCTACAGCAGGACAGCAGCAGGGGCCAACCTGTTAGCGGCATACATATCTGATGCGATAGCTGCGAGGAGGGTCAAGCAGAGGATCGGCGATATCAAGCTGACAAAGAAGGACTGCTACGGATTCTCGTTCGAGACGCCCCTGTGCGGACACTATGAGCTCGGAAAAAAGATGGTGCCCCCCACGGACAGCCGTTACGATAACATTTGGTATGTGACGAATCCTGACGATCCGGTCACTTACGTCCCGACGAAGAACTACAACTTCGTCAGGTACGGACATCATTACCTCATCGACTCCCACAACGAAGAGAAGAGGGCCAGGATGCTGGCGAATGCGAGGTACTACTTCGGCGAGAAGACCGCCAAAAAGGTGGACATGAGCAAATTCAAAAAGGTCCCCCTGACCGGGGTCCAGTACCCGTCAGATATATTCGACGGCTATCTGGCCAGATTCTTCTCCACCCTGGGGACCAGGGACCACTATCACGAGTACATCGAGTCGGACTTCGTCAGATTCGTCTATGTGATGTTCGACAGCCCAGATCTGGCATTGACGATACTAATTAACGCAGGGGACCCCATATCCCTTCTGAAGGCGCTTCACAGTTACTCGGATGACAAAGAGAAGTTCGATGAACACTTCAGACCGCTAATCGAATCGTCAACGGAATCGCACGGGTACGGGAAGGATTCCGAGAGCATCCTGAACGCATTCTACCAGATAGCCCATCTGGTGAGAGGATACTTCAAGGACGGCATAGCTTCGATCGTGACCGACAAGTACATAGTGTCCGCGACCGTCAACATGAGGATCCTAATCATGTCGCATCTGCCCTCGATGACTTATTGCTACATCATACAGGAGTGCCCATACTACCAGATTCCCGCTGAATTCTTGGAACCGGTGAAGGAAGAAGCTCCCGACGATTCAGAGAAGCTCATAGATACTTCGAAACTGATAGAATCGGTGAAGTCCATAGATTCCGCAAAGATCATAGAATCGGTGAAATCTATCGATACAGCGAAGGCCGTCGAGTCCGTGAAATCCGTAGTGACGGATATCAAAGACAACGTGACCAAACGCCTGTCGAAGGATGAGTAACCGCCCTTACACTTCTGAAAAGTATCCTTAAATAAAGAATAAATACCGACATGCGTCGTCTTAACGGTATGAATACGAAGCTGATCCTATTGGCCGTTGCAGCCGTAGCATTCGCAGGCGCTGCAGCTTTCATCATAATGTCCACCAACGGAGGGGACGAGGATCTCACGATAGACACCGTAATCGACGAGGACGGCAGGATGGAGGAGTTCAGCTTCATCCAGGACGACGGCAGGATCGTTCCCATTTCGCAGGGAATGAGTATCTCCAAAGACGTCGACATATGCTACTCAGGGAACATAACCAAGTGGCTGGACGACGTTGAGATCGTCGACAGCACGAATCTCGTGATCTTCAAGACGGAGATCGACGGCCAGCGCATCGACTACGTTTTCAAACTGGACAACGTGGACACATCTAGCATCAAAGGATACCTCTCCGAGGGACTTCCCATGCTCGAGGTGACCGCCAAAGACGGATTCTCCATAAACCTGATGTATTTCGACCACAAGGGAATGGAGGATATTCAGAAATACGATTTCCAGACCTTCGAGTTCGTCGTCAACAGCAACATCACTCTGCCTGTATACTACGGCGACAAGCTCTTCGCCTCCCCTGCGACACAGAAGAACGCTGACCTCATGGCCTTCGCCCTCGGACTAGAACTCTCGAGTGGATTCAGGAGCGATGACAGGTCAGAATCCGTGATCAAGCTGCTCCAGGACATCGGATGCCCTAACGCCATAGCGAACAGCGCCTATTCCAAGACACCTACGGTGGAGTCCACCGACGTAGCCGTCGGCTCCAAGGAGTGGAACGGCTACAACCTGATATTCGTGGTGCTGAACGGTACGATGTACACCAACGAGTTCGCCGCCAACGTCATGCTCGGAAAGACAGGCAACCACTACGGATTCACACTCGCATGCAACGAGGGATTGGATGCCCTCAGGGACTTCATAACCGAGAACGGCATCACTGGGAAGACGAAGATCCTGTTCACCGGATACAGCAGGACTGCCGCAGGTGCGAATCTCGCGGCCGCATACGTGTCCGATGCGATAGCCGAGGGCAAAGTGAAGGAGAGGATCGGTAACATCGAGCTCACCAAGGAGGACGTCTATGGATTCTCCTTCGAGACCCCTCTGTGCGGATACTATGAGAAGGGACTTGTCCCTCCCACGGACAGCCGCTACAGCAACATTTGGTATGTGATCAACCCCGACGACCCCGTCACCTACGTGCCCACCAAGAACTACGGGTTCGTCAGATACGGCAACGAGTTCACCGTCCAGGCCCACGACGCCGAGAAGCATTCCACCATGCTGGACCTCGTCGACAAGTACTACGGTACAAAGGCGAAGTACCAAATGACCCCGAGGGAATGGCTGGACATATCCGGTTTCAACATCATTGCCGATGTGAACTACCCTTCGGACATCTACGACGGGTTCCTGGACAAGTTCTTCAGCAGCCTGGGCACCAGGGAATACTACTACGAGAACGTCGAGAAGGACTTCTCGAGATTCATATACGTCATATTCGCCGTCGAGGGCCTGCCGCAGGCGTTACTCGACGAATCAGGCGGAGTCATGAAACTCATCTCTGAGCTGTACCTCTACTCGGAGAGCAAAGAAGTGTTCGATGAGCACTTCAGGCCCATCGTCAGCAAGGCCACGGAGGCTAAGGGATGCTCGGATTACACCGACAGCATACTGAATGCGGCCTTCCAGGTATCGGAACTCACCAAGCGCTACTTCAGCGACGGACTGGCCATCTTGACCGACAAGTACGTTCTGTCGATGGCTGCCAACTACAACTACGTCCTGATCTCCCATCTGCCGTCGATGACCTACTGCTACGTGGTCCAGGAGAGCCCGCTGTACCTGTGACTGGTCCTGTAATCGTAATTTTCTGATGTTTTATATATTTAAATAACCATTGGGAAATAGGTGTTCCAGATGGGAGAAAGAGGACCCAAAGGCAGATTCAAAGACATATCCTGCAATAACACAAAATGCAGGAAATACGGTGT
>JAZNDX010000027.1:0-145027 GCA_045588265.1 Candidatus Methanomethylophilaceae archaeon
ACACCGTCCATAAAGCGGCTACAGCACCAAACCTTTCAGAAATGCCCTCCGGCAGCATATGTTCTAGCGGTAGCTTTGCGATGATTTTATCAAAATGCACTAGAATATGGCTTGCGCTGGTCAAAGATCAATGGAATAAAAGAAGCGCGGAGGAAGGGATTTGAACCCTCGAGGAGATGCTCCACCGGTTTTCAAGACCGGCGCCGTAGGCCGCTTGGCTACCTCCGCTTAATTGCCGATAGATGACGTCCTATTTCAATTATTCACCGGTTCGCTATTATCTTTCGGCCACATCTTGTCGAAGAATCCCTGCATGAAGACGAACCATAGATTCTCCACCATCAGCGACAGTACCGCCGGCAGTAAAGCATCGGGATATGTTGTCGAGAACATGACGATGCACAGCGTAGCGGCCAATCCAGAGTTCCTCCAGGTACTGAGGGCGATGTAGACTATTCCCTTGTCCCTGTTGACGCCCATCCTCTTGAGAAGGAAGAGCATGGCAAGGCTGGGGACGAATATCCTGAACAGATTCGCCACTAGCAGCAGCAGGG
Source organism: Candidatus Methanomethylophilaceae archaeon (assembly GCA_045588265.1). Classification (GTDB taxonomy): domain Archaea; phylum Thermoplasmatota; class Thermoplasmata; order Methanomassiliicoccales; family Methanomethylophilaceae; genus Methanoprimaticola. Next base: position 555 of record JAZNDX010000027.1, read on the forward strand.
CGATGTCGGGGTTCTCGATGATGTAATCCCTTCTGAATCCTACGCTGATGAATACCATTAATAGGATGATGATGTTCAACGCCATGGTCTTGACCAGGGGAGGGATGGTAACCTTGTTCAGCGGGATGTCTATGGCTACCGGGATCACGACGAAGAGGACCACGTACTCCAGGATCTTCACCCAGCTGGCTGCCTCTCCCATGAGGAGATGAGTTATCAAAGGGGTGAGGATAAGTGCGCCCAAATAGATGAAGGAGAAGCCCAGCATCCCGAGCTTCATATCTCCTTTCATGTAGAACGTCATGGTCATGACGGATATCGCACAAGGAACTGCCGAGAGCATCACCCATCCGTACCACAGTGCAGTTTCGTCGATGAACAGGAGTCCCGTGATCAGTGTTATGGCCGTGTTCAGAAGGAAACAGCACAGGAAGCACAGTAACACTTCCTTCTTGTTGTTCTTCAGGTCGCTGAAATCGAATTTCAGTCCCTGAAGGGCGAGTGTCATCTGCATCATCAGGGTGATGATCAGCATGGTCGGGGCATCGGGATGATCGAAACCGATGACGAATCCGAGTATGATCCCCAGGATCGTCCACAGTTTGACATCGAAAATCACCCTCATCTGAAGAACCTCGTCGCTTCGCCTGCAGGATCATCGGTGAGTTCCGCATCGAGCTGCTTGACGTACCTGGACGTTCTGCTGTCCAGGATGACCGCCATGCCCCTGTCGGTCTCTGTCCTTATCAGACGTCCGATGGCCTGCTTCATCTTCCTGATGGCGGGAACTTCACTCGTATATATCCATCCTTTGCCCGCACCATATCTTTGGTCGAACATGGCAGACATAGCTTTCTGCTCTGAGGACGGCGGAGGATAGGGGATGCCGACGATGACGGCGAAGCACAGTTCGTCCCCCGGGAAATCCATACCCTCCGCCACCGAACCCCCCATGACCGAGAAGAACACGCCGTTCCTCCCGTTGCGGAAAGCCGCCAGGTTCTCCATCGTCTTCCTCTGGTTGCGCGATTCCTCCCAGTAGAGGCTCTTGTTCACGTTCTTCTCGATGTAGGGCCTCATGAGGCGCATGAAATAGTATGATGTGAAGAAGACAAGCGTGTTCTTTTCCACCGAGTTGCAGAGCATCGCTATGTAATTCTCCAGGCGGCGCTGCATGGACGAATCCTTCTGCATCTCCTTCTGCTGTGTGGTCACATCGTTCACGTACAGAACGCGCTTGTTCTCCGGGGGGAACGGCGAAGGATACATCCTGAACCTGGGGTTGCCCTTCAGTCCTAGGACGCGCGCATACTGGTCCAGGGGCTGCAGCGTTCCCGACATGTGAATCGCACTGGGTATGCTGTTCAGGAAAAGTGAGATCTCATACGGATCGATACATTTGGCTGACAGGTATTCTCCGTCCTGGTCTATTTTGAGAGAGCGGACGAACCTATCCGATGCGGAGGAACACCAGTCGCGCATGGCGACACCTAAGGATTGGATCTCAGATACCCTGTTCTCCCCGCGTTCCATAAGGAGTTCGGTCCTGGCCTCACCGTAGTCCATCACCTTCTCTATTGCCGCATCGAGGTCCTGCGATTTCATGCCGAACTTCTTCATCATGCGCTGTTCGATGTAATCGTCAGTGAGCACGACCTCTTTCTCGTTCAATCCGAGCTTCTCTGTGGCGACGTTGCGGATGGAGTTCTTGAAGTATCCGAGGAAATCCTTGAGCTCCACCTCCATCCAGACTGTTGGATTGCCCTTCATGGTGCTGCATTCGTCTATGGCGTTGTCCACCATGTCCCTGTTGATAACGAAGCTCTCCTGGTCCCTTGCCGCGTCCACAAGGTTGTGGGCCTCATCTACTATCAAGAGTATGCTCTCGGGGCTGTCCTCGAGTCCCAGATTGGCCAAAAGTGTGGTGCGGATATCTGATGAAAGGATGTGGACATAGGGTACGGCGACCACGTCGACCTTCTTCATCAGCTGCTTCTTCATCTCGTACGGGCACACCCCGATCCTCTCGCAGTACCTGTCGAGCTCGTCGGATGTCGGGAAATTGTTCAGAAGATAGTTCAGAACGTTGTCAATCTCCGTCTTGATCCTGTCGTAGTAGCGGCATCCGCCTGCGGCGCCCCTGATGCTCTTGGAGCGTTTGTCCTCGCACATCATCGAGAGGACCTTCGGGGACAGTGATTCATAGTCCTGTGTGCCTCTGAAAAGGGGGCATGACTTGTTACGTCCTGTGACGGTAAGGCCGGATACCTGCTTTATCCTCGATATCGCCTTGAGCTCTCTCATCACCTGGTCGCTCTGCGAGATGGTCCTGGTCAGATAGACGATCTTCTTACCGGTCTTCCTTGCATGCTCGAGGCCCGCTGCGAGCGAGACTATGGTCTTTCCAGTTCCGGTACCTGATTCTATGATGATGTGGCGGCCCTCATCCAATGCGTTGCGTATGTCCGATATGATGTCCATTTGACAGCCACGAGGTCTGTACGGGAGGTAAGGGGCATCCTTGTTCTCTTCAGCGATGAATTCTACGGGTTTCTTCTTCGGGCCGATTCCATCCAGAGAGGATTGGTTGCTTATGTCGTTGGGATTGATAGGTGCGCCGCAGGCTATGCATCTCTTGCTGTTAGGAGGCATCAGACTCCTACATCTGCGGCAGAACATCCCCATCATATTTTTCGGAATCTGCAGCACCGATATAAGGGTAATCTTTGCTCGTTTTTAATCAAAATAAATACAGTTCAATTACAAATTAAATTAATTTAGTTAATTAAGTTGTTAGCTTTAATAATATAGTATAATATGTAAAAAGATACGCTCTTAGAACTGAGCATTAGTTTGGTTGATGAGATAGTCCTTGGCGCCTTGGACTCCCATCGAAACTGCCTGCATCAGATGCTTCTCAGCCTCTTTGACCTTGCCCTTGTTCATGAGAGCGGCTGCAGCATCTTGGTACATATGCACCAGTACCTCAGGATCCTCCAGCTTGTTGGTCTTGACCATCTCCTCAAGCAATCCGATTGCCAGCTCCAGATCTGCAAGATACATGTCATCTAATCCGAGATCGGATTCGCACTGAGATCTAGCGATTATCGGGACCACCAGTTCTTCCATGCTCTCTATCTCATGGTTGTCTACCAGCATGGTGCCTATGGTCATTGCTTCGGAATACTGCTCCATGGCTGACCTCAGCTCGCCCTCGAGCATGTAACATTCTCCCATCAGGGTGTAAAGCTCCATCTTGCGGTTGCCTGACCACTTGTCCGTGGATCTCTCCAGGATGTCAAGGCCTTTGGCGATGAACTGTGTCGCATCCTCGGGATACTCGCTGTCTAGGAGGTTCTCGGCTGATTCGATACACATCCTGATGATACCAGCCTTGTCGAAATGCTTTGAATCGTTCTTAAGCCTGGGAAGCCTTGAGATGGCGTATCCGTATTCTTCTGAGATCTCCGAGTGCTGTTCGAATAGTATCGCACCCATGGTGGCATGGGCCTTCACATAGGTCCCGGCATCGATCTCCCCTCCCTCGGACTCAATCTCCTCGATCATGTTGGATGCTGAGGAGAGGTCCTCCATAGCTGAGGTGAAGTAGCCCATCATGTAGAGAATGCATCCGCGGTTGACGTATGCCTCGACCAGCTCCGCTGACGTACCGTCTGCTTCAAGAAGGTTGACAGTGGAATTGTACTCTGAAAGAGCCTTCTCCAGATGAATGTCGGATATGTCCATGGATCTCTGTCAATACCATACCATGGACCTCTATAAAACCGTAGTTAAACATAATTCGTAACTTTCGTATCCGTTATTGGTAGCAGGCATGTCTTTTTCAACTGAATATAGATAATTGGGTACAATGTTAAGCAGAAGGATGTTGGCTGTCCATGACATTTCCTGTGTGGGAAGATGCTCGCTGACCGTTGCATTGCCGATTATCTCGGCCGTAGGTATCGAATGTTCGGTATTGCCTACCGCAGTGCTGTCCACGCACACCGGCGGATTCACTGGATTCACCTACCGCGACCTGACCGAGGATATAGTCCCCATAGAGAACCATTGGAAGTCGTTGGATCTGACATTCGACGGATTCTATACAGGTTTCCTCGGTTCCTATGAGCAGATAGACTTGGTCATGGACCTAGTAACCAGATATTCCAACGAGAAGACGACGATATACGTCGATCCCGTCATGGGCGATGCTGGAAAGCTTTACACGATATTCGACTCTGAGTTCCCAAAGGGAATGCGCAGACTGTGCGAGAAGGCTGATGTCCTGATGCCGAACCTGACTGAATTATGCTTCATGCTGGGCCTCGAATACACTGACGGCCCTTACACATGGGAATACATCGAGTCCATCTTCAAGGAGGCCGAGGTCTTCGGTCTTAAGAAGATCGTCATCACCGGCGTAAGCTTCGAGAAGGGAAAGGTCGGAGCGGTCTTCAAGGATTATGAGACCGGACAAACTGGACAGGTCATGAGAAATGCCATCGAAGGATACTACCACGGTACCGGGGACGTCTTCGGCTCCGCTTTGGTGGGGGCACTCGAATCAGGCGTCTCCCTGAAGGATTCGGTACGTATAGCGGTGGATTTCACCGTCGGAGCCATCAAGAGGACCTACGATTCCGGTGCCGATGTAAGATACGGTGTCGATTTCGAGGAGGGCTTGGGCGACCTCAACAGACAGGTGAGGATCCTTTCTCAGGGAGTAGCCTTTGAGAAGGTCGTCAACGATCTTCAGATCTCCCGTGTCGCAGGTCTCGCAGCAAGGATCTGGCCCGAATTCTGGTCGAACAAGCTGAAAGAGGGACAGACCGAGTACATGGTCGAGAAATACCAGAGCTTCAAGCCCATCAAGGATTCCATCAACGATGGTTACGAGTACTACATCCTGAAATCGGGACAGCAGGAGTTCGGTTACGTAGGTCTCCACAAGGAGCAGGATAGGATCTTCCTGTCAAAGATGTATTTCGACAGGGATCACCGCTACCTAGGGCTGTCTTCCCAGGTATTCGATATGATCAAGGCCAAGGCGCTGTCAGAAGGGGTCAACAAAGTGTACCTCACGGTCAAGAGGGACAACGAGGGAGCGATCAACGCATACAAGCGCGCAGGATTCGTCATTGTGGATTCCAAGGACACGGACATCGGCCACGGATACGAGATGAATGATTACATATTGGAATGGTCATTCTGACCCGATATGTTCATTCCGACCACAAAGGATGAGGTGTCCGCCCGCGGATGGGATGCCCTGGACGTGATCATCGTCTCAGGGGATACCTACACGGACAACTCCTACAACGGTTCCGCGCTGATAGGCCATTGGCTTATCAGCAAGGGATTCAGGGTCGGCATTATCGCGCAGCCACGCATCGACTGCGGTGACGACATTACCTGTCTGGGGACTCCGGAGCTCTATTGGTCCGTATCGGCCGGCTGCGTCGACTCCATGGTTGCCAACTATACGGCGGTCAAGAAGTTCCGCAAGGACGATGATTTCACGCCCGGCGGTATCAACAACAGGCGTCCCGACAGGGCCTGCATAGCTTACACCAATCTAATCAAGAAGTACGCCAAGGGGAAACCGATAATCCTAGGAGGCATCGAGGCCAGCCTCAGAAGGGTTGCCCATTACGATTATTGGTCGGAATCCGTCAGAAGGTCCATCCTCTTCGATTCCAAGGCCGATGCCATCACCTACGGAATGTCCGAGCTCAGCAATCTCCGCATTGCACAATGCATGAGGGATTCAAAGCCTTGGAAGGATACCGACGGCATATGCTACGCATCCAACGAGGTTCCGGAGGGATACATTGAGCTACCCTCCTACGAGGACTGTTCCAAGGATAATGAAGCATTCTTCGAGGCATTCAGATTATTCCGTGACAATTGCGATCCTGTGACAGCCAAGGGTCTGGTGCAGAAGCATTCGGAACGCTATCTGATCCAGAATCCGCCCTCCAGGCATCTTACAACTGAGGAGATAGACGAGATATACGAGATGGATTTCGAGAACGAGGTCCATCCGTATTACCTGAAAGACGGCCCGGTCAAGGCCATGGATACCATCAGGAACTCCGTCACCACCCACAGAGGATGCTATGGAGACTGTTCATTCTGCGCCATTGCGGTGCATCAGGGAAGGACAGTGGTCTCCAGGTCGGATGAATCCATCATCAGAGAGGTCAAGAAATTCGCATCCAGGCCCAATTTCAACGGGATCGTGAGGGATGTTGGCGGACCCACCGCCAACATGTACGGGATCGAATGCCGCCAGAAGATGAAGATCGGCGCGTGCAAAGACAAGTCATGTCTCGGCGACCGTCCCTGCCCCAAACTATGCATCGATCACAGCCGTCAGATAGGCCTGCTGAACAGGATAAGGAACGTTCCCGGTGTGAAGAAGGTATTCGTCAGTTCGGGCATCAGATACGATATGATCCTGGCCGATAAGAATCGCGGAAACGATTATCTGGAGGCCCTGGTGAAGCATCATGTCTCCGGGCAGATGAAGATAGCGCCTGAGCACGTGTCCAGAAGGGTATTGAGGACCATGGGCAAACCAGGACCTGAAAAGCTGTTGGAATTCAAGAAGGAATTCGATTCCTGTGCCCAGAGGATGGACAAGGAGCTCTTCCTCACCTATTACTTCATCGCTGCCCACCCAGGGTGCCGCGATGAGGATATGAGGGAGCTATCGAGATTCTGCCATACCAAGCTCAAGACCAATCCTGAACAGGTACAGATTTTCACACCCACTCCGTCCACGGTATCCACTGCCATGTACCTGACGGGAAAGGATCTCGAAGGGAACAATGTGTACAGCGAGCGCAGCATCCAAGGTAAGCGCAGACAGAAGAAGATCGTAGTCGGAGGCTCAGATGCGCACGACTGACATCACCGACCGCATACGTCCGCTCTCGATGTATCCTTACGACGATTACAAAATCGTGCTGAAGCAGACTGCCCATCTCCATTATGCCTATCGCAGGACAAAGACCGGTATCGAAATAGAGCTCTCGGATTATCTCGGCGAGGCACCATTGAGTGTATTGAACGATGAATGCGAGGCTATCGTGGCATGGTCCAGAGGGAAGAAGTTCGTCCAGCCCCAATCATTGACCGATTACATACGTACGGACGATTTCATCGTCAGCAATCGTCCTAAGTACCTAAGAAGGTGCCGTACCGTGACCATGATGCAGCAGGGATCGTCCAAGAACCTAATCGACTCTGTCGAACGTCTTATGGACAGCGGTCTGGTGTTAGATACCGACATCACAAACTCATTCTTCACCTGGGCCACCCACATGGCCAAGTACAAGTTCGGCCAGTGCAACCAGACGTTCAGGGTCGTATCGGTCAATCCCGATCTGGATTCGGACAGTGTCCCGGATGCCGTTGTGGACTACGTGATCTATCATGAGATCCTGCATCTGAGGCAGGACCCGACGAAGAGTCATCGCCCCCATAATGCACAGTTCCGTAGCTGGGAGCATATGTTCCCGGATTATGACAGGATCGAGGAATACCTTAGAGGTTTTTACACTGGATCCCATCGCAGATAAGATCGTCTTCATGCCGCCTGCTGTTTCTTGTTCAGCTTCGGAAGCAGATATGTCACAAGGATCAGCGTAGAAATACCGGCGAATACGGCTCCTACGAACCCCACGTATCCAACACCTATTGTATCCGTTACCGCCCCGCCTATGAGTGAACCGCTGGCGATTCCCACGTTGTACAGTCCTGAGTAGATCGACATGATGATGGGTGCAGCATCCTTTTGGGATTCGGTCAGGAGATGGGACTGCAGGGAGGTGTTGAACGCTATGTAGCAAAGGCCCCAGAAGAATATGACGATGGCAACGGTAGCGAGTGTCTGAGCCGAAGGATTCAGGAGGAACAGCATCAGGGATGTACCTGCGAACATGGAGATGATGAACACATTCTCATGTCCTCTGAACAGTTTGCTGAACAGGAAGCTTCCTATGACTCCAGCGAGACCGAACAATGTAAGCAGGATGGTTATCTCCGACTCGGAGAAGCCTCCGTAATTCTCGAGGAACGCATCGAAGTAGCTGTATCCAGTGAATATCCCCGTGACGATGAAGATCAGGACCACGAAGATTCCCACCAATATCTTGTTGCGGAATATCTCGGGGACCCTGCTGATGGTGAATGTGCCTGGGTTCTCCATCCTCGGCAGGAGTATGAACATCACCGCAAGCATGATGAGGGAGACGATGGCGATACTGAGGAACGACCATCTCCAGCCCAGCAACAGGCCTATGACCCTTCCCAGCGGGAGTCCTATGACCATGGCGATGCAGGTGCCTGTAGCTATGCCGCTGATCGCCATCACCCTACGTCCCGGATCGACCAGATCCACCGCTATAGGCGTCACGATTGACCAAAATATGGCGTGCGATGATGCGACACCGATTCTTGATATCAGCAGTATCCAATAATTATCGGACAGTCCCGACAGGGTCTGGAAGGACATGAACATGAAGATGCATAGCAGGAACATCCGCTTGTACTCCATCTTCCTGAGGAGGAGCATGATCGGAAGCGATAATATCGCGACTGCCCAAGCATAGAACGAAATCAGCATCCCTGCTTCGAACTCGGAGACGTCCAGATCCGCAGCTATATCGGTCAGTAATGATACTGGGAGAAACTCGGATGCGTTGAACAGGAAGACGCATACCATCAGACCGATCAGCGGATAGAGCCCTTTCACAGCACGGGTGAATGGTTAGCACTATTTACTGTGTTTTGATGGATTTCGTGCAGAGTGATCAGAGTATCCCGAGCATGTACATGACAGCGGATGCCGAGCGCTCGGCCGCTATGGGCTCGAACTCATCGTAGTCCATGCTAGCCGAATGGTCTGCCTTATCTGAGATGGCCCTTATGATGACAAACGGGACGTCGCTGAGATAGCATACCTGAGCAATCGCGCCGCTCTCCATATCACAGCAGAGGCCTCCGAAGTTGGAAAGTATGGTATCCTTCTGCTCATCTGAATTGATGAACTGGTCTCCGGTGCATATTCTTCCCTGCATGACCTTGGATCCCATGATGAACTGAGATACGGCGAGAGCTGCTTTGGTTGCCAATTCAGGATCGGCCTCGAAGGAGTATTTTCCTGTGTAGGGAATCTCTCCCTTCTCGAAGCCTATGGGGGACACATCGAAGTCATGCTGCACAGCATCCGTGGATACGACGAAATCCAGAATGTCCAGATCGTTATCCATCGATCCTGAGACACCGGTGTTGATGATGCTTTTTGCGTTGAAGTGGGTGATCATGATCTCGGCACAGATTCCGGCATTCACTTTTCCCATACCACATTTGACGAGAGCGATATCCTTGCCCTTGAGTGTGCCTACATTGAAGGTCATGTCGAAGAGTGTCTCGGTGTATTCTATGTCCATCGCATCTCTCAAAGCGGCGATCTCGTCATCCATAGCACCGATGATCCCAATCCTTTCGGTATCGTCACCATCATGGTGCGAATCAATGATGAATGTGCATGCCAGGACGGCGATTACCGCGATAACAGCGAAGCCTATGAGCTCTTTGTTTCCCATGACCGAGTAGTAGATGATTATAGTACTAAAACTCAACTGGCGGTAGGTCAGTAGCATCGTTATCTGTCGATTCTGGGCAATAAAGTGGTTACAGAAGCGTCGACGTCACATGTTTTATCCATGCAACGGCTACTAGTTACATTGAGATTCTCTGAGTTCAAGTCACTGTTGTGCGCCCAGCCCGGCATCATCGATCTAGAGCCGCTCACAGAGGATAATATCGATGTTCTGAAGGAATTCGAGTTCTCCATACCGTCAAATGGGTTCCTGCCAGTATATGCGAAGGGGTTCGACGACGTCCTTGAGAGCAGCCAGAGATTCATCTTCTTTTTCGATGACGAAGTCGCCAGATTCTCGCTGGAGCCTTTCATGGACCTAGTGGACAGCCAAGGGACTATTGTGGGGCACGACATCCTTCCAGAGGATAGGCATCTTTACGATTCACCTGATTACATCTGGATTTCGGATAACATGTTCTTCGACATCAAACTGGTGGCCGGTCGCGAGATGAAATGCATTATACATTCGGTCAGATTCAAGCCCGACTACATGCCGGAAGGAATAGCGGCCAGGGTCCATTTCCCATGCACCTCGAGCGTGGAGTACCTGAGGGAGTTGTTTGGATACGACAACAGCATCGGTACCGTTCTTATGGGTGTCAACGGGCTGGAGGATTGATCTTTACAATCACAGCTCTATCTAAAGTTGACTGCTTTTCTACTCTTGAGAGTATGTTTTTATCGCACATCCAACATTATTTTTCCGAATGATCTCCCGTGACGGAAATATGCGGGAGAATCGATTCAGGATTTTGAATGGCAGAAGAGGAGCAGAGAGGTTTTGTATTCCATACCTCGGACGGAGAGCAGGAGCTCACAATAGAAGAAGTGAAGGCACTGGCGGACCAAGGGGACGCCGATGGGCTCTACGCTTTGGGGATGGCCTATCTCTTCGGTTGGGACATACAACAGGACGAGAGGATAGGATACGAATATCTCGAAGAAGCCTCAGGCAAAGGCCAGACCGAGGCCATGACGCTTCTCGTCCGCATGTATATGCAGGGCGAATATGACGGAATGGATTCGGTGAAGGCAGCCAGCATGGCGATAAAGGCCTCAAAGGACGGAATCCCAGATGCCCAGATGTATGCGGGATTGGCCTACATGGACGGTATTGGGGTCGATCAGGATTACAAAGAGGCTGCGAGATTGTTCCGTCTTGCTGCGAATCAGGGGAATGATGAGGCACGTACAAATCTGGCGTTCCTCTTCCAGGAAGGACTCGGTGTGGAGAAGGACCCGTCTAAAGCCTTCAAGATGTACCGTACTGCAGCCAAGAACGGCAATCTGAACGGCATGTTCCATCTGGCGATAGCATATGAGTTCGGAAACGGAACAGGAAGGGATCTGGTCAAGGCTGCTGAGTGGTATCAGAAAGGCTCTGACAGCGGGGATCCTTTCGCCACGGAGAGGCTTGCATACCTCACTTCCGATGGATACGGGGACCGTGTACCTGATGCGAAAGGAGCGTTCGAACTTTTCCTGAAAGCCGCTAATTCGGGTGTCCCCGGGGCCATGTTCATGGTCGGATACTGCTATGTGGGTGGCCAAGGCACATCACCTGATCTCGAAGAAGCGAAGAAATGGCTGAAGATGGCCGCGGACAGCGACATCCAGGAAGCCAAGGACCTGCTGGCCGAATTGGGATGATTCTATTATATCCATAGAATGATACCGGCGGTATGACGGATTCAGACACACTCGTCGAGAGGGCCGAGAATGGCGATGCCGAATCCCAGTATAAATTGGGATTGAACTACATTTACGGGACGGATGTCCCCAAGGACGCTTCCAAGGCAGCGGAATGGTTCAAGAAGGCATCGGATCAGGGATTCCTTCCTGCACGCAGGGAATTGGGAATTCTTCTTGCAGCCGGCGACGGTGTGGAACCAGACATGGAGACCGCTGTCCAGTACCTTTCACAGGCCGCGGACGAGCTGGATCCCAGTGCACTCTACCATCTTGGATTGATGTTCGAGGTAGGTATTGGGGTCGAGAAGGATCTCCAGAAGGCCGTCCGTATGCTCGCATACGCTGCTGAGATGGGCTATCCCGGAGCGGATACCGATGCAGAGAGGATAGACAAGATCCTTTACGAAGAGAGGAAGAAGAAGCTCCGCGCCAGACCCCTTCTGAACCTGCAGATCTCGGACGTAGATGTCGAGGCGGCATGCTGCAAGCAGATGCTGGACAAGCTCCTGGATGAGGAGATAGTCTTCATAGACTCGTACAAGGGCCCTGCCCTCCTCGGAGAGGACAAGGACGGAATGGATGCTGTCCTTGACTGCTGCCCGTTCTGCGGAAAGAAGATCGAGATCATCCCTCGTGACACGAAATTCTGATAACATGGAAGACATCGACCAACAGATCGAATCTCTGAAAGAGAAGCTGGAATTCCTCAGGGAGCAGATGCCCGAGACGCCCTTGGATGCTGAGAAGAAGGCGATGGAGATAGGTCTCATCGAGGAGGAATTGGCCGAACTTTATGAGAAGAAGGGTGCGACCTCCAATCCCGTCAGTGAGGTCCCAAAGCAGGGACTCCACGAGCTCTCACAGGAGATAGAATCCATAACAGACGAACTCATGGCCATTGAGATAAAGATGCTCAAGGCCGAGATGCGCGGAGACGATGATGAGAAGATCAAGCTCCAGCTTTCCGCGAACGCCCTCAAATCAAGGCGTCAGACTCTTATAGACGAGGTCAGGAACCTTAATAATGCTCCAAAGAAGGAAGAAAATCAGTTACAGGACAGATTGGAGGTCCTGGAGAAAGAGGTCGCTGACATCAAAGCGCTCCTCTACCGTTTGTTGACAAAGTGATAACATGGAAAATGATCTGATCAAGCGTGCATTCATGGATTCTAAGATCGTAATGATTGGCGATTATCCGTATTTCGCCAACGCGATCTCTGACGGCAACCCGGCTCTTACAATGGATCTTCTCGACGAGATAGTCGGAAGTTTCCAGAGGTTGTCCGATCTCGATTGTGATGTCTTCCTTGCTCCCGAGGCGATGGGCATACCTTACGCCACAGCGCTGACCATGAGAACCGGAATCCCGTTGCAGATCATACGCAAGCGCGGTCTCGGGTTGCCCGATGAGGTCGTCCTAGAGAAGAGCACAGGTTACGAGACCTCCAAGATGTACATCCATGCCATCAACAAGGGCGACAGGGCCATCCTGGTCGACGATGTGATCAGCACGGGACATACCCTCAAGGCGACCATCCAGAAGCTCAGGGACAGCGGTTTCATCATTGAGGAGGCACTCATAGTCCTAAACAAGTGCCCCAACCTCAAGGCTATCGAATTGGAGGTAGGGATAACTATTCACACCCTGATCGATGTAAAGGTCGTGGATGGAAAACCGGTCATAGTTGACTCTGGAGAGAGCATTTTCTGACAGAAAGTGCTAAACGGTTATCTATAACGACCATTTACGGAGTAATATGTTCGCCGATGCCTGCCAGAAGGCAATGAAGTATACCCGTCCGGTAGCTATCTCCACCCGTCAGCACGACGGAACTCTGCGCACCGAGATAGCAACTATGATCATCGTCAATTCGGACGGATGGATGATCACAGCCGGACACGTCTTCGATACGTTCTTCAAATTCCAGGGCGACATGAAGAAGATCGAAGAGATCAAGAGCATCAACAGCACCAGATCCCAGAAACCGAACTCCCCTTCTTCAGAGATTAAGCTGGACAAGACCCTCATAACCAACCATTCATTCTGGTGGGGTTGGGACGGCGTCACTGTCAACAACGTTATGATCAACCGTCAGGCCGATATTGCGATTGGTAAACTGGAACCCTTTGATTCGTCTTGGGTCACGGAATACCCCGTTTTTGCCGACCCTGACCACATGCGCATCGGAACCAGTGTCTGCCGCGGAGGATTCCCTTTCATCAACATCGAACCTGAATTCCTAGAGGGACCCAAGGCTTTCCGTATCCCCAAAATACCCGCTGAGCGTTTCTTCTACCCCATCGACGGGATATACACCCACATGGAGAACAAGGGGAAATCAGCAGACGATTCATGTACTCTAAGGTATGTAGAGACCAGTACTCCGGGTCTGAAAGGTCAGTCCGGAGGACCGATCTTCGACAAGGAAGGACGCATCTATGGTATGCAGATCTTCACGGATCACAGAGATATGAAGTTCCATCCCACGGCCGAACTGGACGGACAGAAGTACATCGAGAATCAGTTCATCAACATCGGTGTGGGGCTTCACGTCTCCACTATCTACGAGCTGATGGACAAGAGGGGCGTGAGGTACTTCAAAGAAGGCGATGAGTCCGGATTCAGGATCATCGAATGATCAGAACATTGTTTTCAGTTCTGTGATGTCCGATATACCTTTCACACCGTTCTGGGTGCAGAATCCAGCATCTATCTCGTATCCGTACAGTGCACCTATGAACTCGGTGCCCGCATCCATTGCAGCTTTGTAATCGTCCGATCCGTCACCTATCATGACAGCTTCTTCGGGAGAAACTCCAGTGTCTTCCAGGCATTCTCTGATGAGCCTTTCCTTCCGGCGGACTTCTACCAGACTTGTGCCGTGGATCGTGTCGAATAGATCAATGATTCCATAGTTGGTCAGTGTGCCTCTTGCATATTCATCGACCATCATTGTGGCCACTCCAAGAAGATATCCTCTAGATTTCAGATACTCAAGGGTATCCTTCATACCGGCGAACATATGGGCCATCTTCTGTCCAGTTTCGATGTAATAGGATACGTATTCTTTGATGGCCGGTTCGACCTGGTCCTGTCTGAGGTCTAGAAGTCTTTGGATGTTAATCTCGAACGGACCGCTGAGGCCAGTGCTAAGCCATTCATCGGAAAGGTTTGGTTTACCGTATGATTCTCCGGTCTTGCGGAAGCAGTAGATTATCCCGGGGGATGAATCATTCACTGTTCCGTCTAGATCGAAGATTATCAGCTTCGCACTGGACATAGGAATATGTAGACCACACTTCTAAAAATATTGACCGCCATACTTGTATTAGATTTAGAAGAGCAATTTAGATTAATAGTAATTAAATTAAAGTGATTAAGCTACCACATAAATTAATAATGGTACTATGAAAGACACGCCTGTCAGCAAGGAGAAACTGGTCGAGATGTTCCGCGAAGGTGCGACCAGGAAATTGGAGGAACACGAATTGTTCGCGATGCGTGCAGTTGAGAATCCCTCCCGCGAGAAGATCTATCTCGAGCTCCAGACCTATGCTGATATAGAATGGCGCTACTATGATCTTGCAATGCATTATTACGCTGAGGATTTCTCCTATTTCGAGAACGGTCTGAATGAGGACCTTCTCCTATTGACTTCCAGCAGCGAGCTGTCTCCAAGGCACTATGCTGAATACTTGAGGGAGATCGATCCGGACCAGCGCATCAATGAGAAGATCACACATGCCTATGTGACCGATCTAAAGAGACACATTACAGAAGTCAGGGAGATGATGTCGTGATCTATTCTTCGGAAGAGTGCTAGAGGATCAGCGTCATCAAAGAACGCAAAATGATGGAGAAGTCAATCTACTCCGCAATGGATTCGATCCCCATTTCGGTCAGATCGGCAATGGATTGCCAATTCGATCTCGATATCGAAAGGTGCAATGCGATGCAGAGGATATCTGCCAATGATTTCTCGAAGCTGGATGATGATGTGCAGATCCTTTCCCCGCATCCAATCTAGCTGCCGCTTGATCTCTATACGCACTATCTGGAGAGTATGAATCCAGACGATATGAAGAGCGAAGGAGAATTCGTCTTTCTATGCAATGCAGGCATGCAGTTCTACTACCATATGATGAGGTCTCTGGTATGCGCCCAGGATATGCTGGAGGGCAAGCAGATAGTTACCTATTCAGATTTCATTAAGCTTCAGATGTTGACGAGTATATTCACTGATGCACAGAGGCGTTGTGAATCTATGGTAGACGAGAACGATCTTCCTTACAGCTCCGCCAAGGATTATGTGGATTGCATGTTGGAAGAGTGCAGCATTCTGAAGAAGATTCATCTATCAAAGCCGCTCAGTGTCAAAGAGCTATGCAATCATGTCGATAGTATGTCTAAGGTTGATCCTGATGATTTCAATAAGCTCTTCATGCCCGACTATCCTCAGGATGTGAAGGACGGATTGATGTCCTTTGAGAGCAAGTCTGCCGATAGGATGGATTTGCTCTATGCCCGTGTAGTTGTTGCTGCAAAAATGGGTCTTTGAGTTAAGTTCTAATTAATTAAGCTATTTGCTTAACTTGCTAAATTAATAATGGTCTAGGACTAGGTGCAATTTGTGCTTTTCATTTATCTTTTATTATTTTAGCTAATTGCTTAATTAGATTAATTAATTAATGTAAATGCATTGAGTAATTGAAATATTAATAATAATTAAGCTAATAACTTAATTAGCGTATTTTTTAATGATTAATTGTATAATGCAAGTCGATTTACTAATAATACTTAATTAATTTAGCTAAAAACTTAATTTACTAAATTAATTAAGATAAAACTATAATGCACTGAATTTTGAGCTAAATTGTACAATAATATACATTATTAAAAAAGTTCTTCAATAATATGATTTATCCTAAAAATCATGGCAAAAAGTACCTATTTCGTGTCAACAATGGTCTCCCGAATATCAACTTAATTCCGCAATTTTGAGCATGAAAAGGGTGTACTAATTGACTCATTTTCAGGGTATTTTGCAATATGTTCTCATTTTTATCGAAAATAGGTAAAAAATGAACATTTTTATGTATTTTAAGGATCTTTCATGATGCAAAGGATCGATGCAATCTCAAAGTCTTGTAAAAGTAGAGCAATCAAATTGCATCTAACCTTAGATTTGAATAAGAGCTTAATTAATTTAGTAAATTAAGTTATTAGCTAAATTAATTAAGTAAAACTATAATGCAAAAGTGATAATACATTATTATTAATGGAAATAATGTAATTATATGAATTAATTAAGCTAATAGCTTTATTTGAATTGAGATGCCCAAATTGATGCCGCAAGGTTGGGGAAATGTGATGCAATAGCTACGATGCATCTGTTCTTGAATCCGCAGACCGATCTTGCCTTACCTTTGTTCGCAGCCTTCAATGCTTTATCGACGACATCCTGTTTTGTCACCGTACTCTTGAAGACTTTCTCGGGGACCTTATTCTCCGTCAAGGTGATGTCAATGAAATCGGTGCGCACCCAACCCGGGGAGACTTCCGTAACCGAGATACCCTTGGACTTCAACTCATGACGGAGTCCGTTGCAGTAGTGTCTGACGAAAGCCTTGCTCGAAGCATAGACATTGAGGTCATAGAGAGGGATATACGAAGAGGCCGAGCAGATCTCTATGATGTGACTGCCGCGCTTCATGTGAGGTATGCAGATAGAAGTGATCTCCACCAGGGCATTGACATTGAGGTCGATCATGGATCTCGTAAGCTGAGGGGGCAATTCCCAACTCATACCGAACTTACCGAATCCCGCACCATTTACAAGATACGATATGTCGGGATTCTCCTCATCGATCTTCTGCCTGAGGATTTGAATCTGATCAGGATCAGAAAGGTCCAAAGAAATGACTTGTGTACTGGTCTTAAGGTTTGATGCGACCTCATCTAGACGGTCCTGTCTTCTTGCTATCAACCAGATGCAATCTAGACCGTAGGAATCCAGTCTTTTGCAGAATTCCTCTCCCATTCCGGATGAGGCCCCAGTCACTACAGCGATTGCCATCAGCTTGCGAAAACGGATGCTGCAGCTACAAGTGCGACGACGACCATTATTCCGACCATCAGAATTGCACGGAATTTGGCCTTCTGTTCTTTGTTCATGTGACTACGAATCTAATTCTTATATATAAGGCTCAAGACGGATGGTCCAGAATGCTGTATTACTTTACGCCTTATTCAGTCGAAATCCTTCTTGCTCTCAGGTTTATCGTACCGGCTGCTGAGGCCTTCTACCTCATCATAAACGGGAACGTATTCGACCTTCTTCTTTGAAGGATCCCTTACCTTCTTAGCCATCTTCTCCTGAATAGCGTTGTACTGTTCAGGCGAGACCACAGGGGTGGCATCGTGCTTTATCAGCAGACCGTCCCACCTCATATATCCGGCGTAGACGGGGTTATGAAGGATGTTGCGCAGATTGTATTTGTTCCATGGGTTGCCCTTGCGGGTGAGCAGTTCCTGCCTGTTCAGCGAATAGCAGATGGAATCGATGGTCTCGTCATTGGAATAAAGTTGGAATATCAGGTCCACGACATATTGCTCATCGTAATCGTCGGCCAATTTCCCATCCTCCAGACGGTATCCGAACGGAGGTGTGAAGCCCATGGTCCTCTTCTCGTCGTCGCTCTCGTCTAGGGATTCAGCCTTTTGTCTCATACCGTCGCGTGTACGTTCCCCGATCTGTTCGCTCTCAAGCTGTGCTATGCTTTGGATAAGGGTCATGAAGAAGTTACCCATGGCAGTGTTGGTGTCGAGCTTCTCCTGTTTGGAAATGAAACTCTTATGCTTCTTCTTGAGGAAATCCATCATCTCGATGAAGTTCCTCGTATTCCTGTGGATACGGTCCATCTTAAGGACCAGGATGGCATCCCAGGAATCGATCTCAGAGAGCATCTCTCTGTATGCGGGACGTCTTATGTTCGTACCGGAAAAACCGTCGTCGGTATAGACTTTGACTATCTGGAAATCGTGGACCTCACAGTAGGCTTCCAGGGTCTCCCTCTGAGCTCCGAGCGAATAACCTTCCTTGGCCTGCTCCTCAGTGGATACCCTTAGATAAAGTGCTACCCTGACGCCGTTCATGTTATGGAATACTCTGGATTCACGGCCTTATACTTTTCCTGCGTGATTATGGGTGTCACCGAGTTCAGTTCGATTCCGTTCCAGGTCCTGTGGCCCACATACAGCGGGTTGTGGAGTATGTTGCTCACGGTCTGCCTGCTCCAGCCTACGCCCTTCTTCGATTCCACGCCTGCGTTGTTGAGGTAATCGCAGATATCCTGGAGGGACGATCCGCGGATCTTCATGTTGAAGATCGCCCGAACGATATGTGCCTCCTCCTCGACAACAATGAGCTCTCCCTTCACATATTCATAGCCGTAAGGGTGGGCCGAACCGAGGTTAGCCTTCTTCGTTGTGGCCTTGTAGCTCATCGCCAGCCTGACCCTTTCGCCAATCTGCTCGCTCTCAAGTTGAGCGATACGCTGCATTATATCCATTACAAATCTGCCCATGACACTCACCGTATCAAATTGGTCATAGACGGATACGAAGTCCTTGTTCTTCTTGCGCAGGAGGTCCATCATCTGGGTGAAGTTGACGCTGTTTCTGTGGATACGATCCATCTTCAGTACAACTATGACATCCCATTCGTCGATCTCTTTCAGCATACGCTGGTATTCAGGACGGTTGGTCTTACGTCCTGAATAACCGTCATCGATGTAGCGGGCTGATATATCCCAACCCTCGGACCTGCAATAGGCCTCTAACTTTTTCATCTGGGCTTCCAATGAGAATCCTTCGACTGCCTGATCCTCAGTAGATACCCTAGCGTAAAGTGCTGCACGCAAGTGCTATCCATCCCATAGAATGGATGCCGTTCTTTCATATTTAACGTTTCACCTTTAATTAATAAGGGTAAAATAATAGGTTTAACGAAGAATGATGTGGAGTTTAATGTTTCTTCGCATCGTTCATTGTAACGTTTACCATGGTCTCGGTTAGGCGAAGCATTATCTCGGAGGCCTTATCGATCTCTTCCTTGGAGTAATCTCCGGAGATCTGTCTGATGGACCTCTCGATGATGCCCATTTCCACTTTGCTCTCTTCGAGTCTCTGCGGAGAGAGACGTATGATCTGCCTTCTCTTATCCTTGGGATCTTTCTCACGTACGATGTAGCCTTTCTCTTCCATGCTCAGAATGGTCTGAGATACGAGGGCCTTGGAGCTGTCAAATAGTTCGACCAGGTCAGAAGCTGTGCAGCCGTTCTTTGACCATATGGTGTAGAGGTAGAGGGTTTCCTTGTGCGAAGGGCGAAGACGCGAGCTGTTAGCATTGAAAAGCTTCATTTCCATGATTGCGATGTTTGCGTAGCTTGCGAACAATGTTTGCCTGAAATCCAAGTCTGAATCGGATACTGGTTCCATTCGATCCCCTGTAAATCTCTGTTAATTGACTTTTGGCATATAATTATATGCGTTAACAAGTACAAATTAGTAAACGTTTAGGAAAGCTAAACTAAAAAGGGACAATAAAAAAGGGTTTGTGACGGGGAATCCCCCGTCATTGTGAACTTCACATCTCTCCGGCCATGCCGTGGGGTCCGTTCTTGAGGGCATCGCTGGGTGCCGCTCCGGCGGGTGCCTTGCGGGAAGCGATGACATCGTCGATCCTGAGGATCATGTTGGAGACCTCTTCGGCAGAGTTGATTGCCTGTGATTTGACCCTGAGGGGCTCGATGACGTTGCGTGCGAGCATGTCGACTGCCTCTCCGGTGTCGAGGTCAAGACCGAAGTACTTGGCCTTTGCGTTCTTCTTCTCGTGGGCGTTCTTCAGCTTGATGATGCTGTCGATGGGGTCGATTCCTGCGTTCTCAGCGAGTGTCCAGGGGATGATCTCCATGGCCTTTGCGAACTTCTCGATTGCGAGCTGCTCTCTTCCTCCGACAGAGGATGCGTAGTCGATCAGTGCGAGCTCGACCTCGATCTCGGGGGCTCCTGCACCTGCAACGACCTTTCCGTCCTCGATAGCGACTCCGACAGAGCGGATAGCGTCTGTGAGTGCCCTCTCGACTTCCTCGAGCACGTGCTCGGTTCCGCCGCGGATGAAGATTGTGACTGCCTTTGCGTTCTTGCAACCGGTGATGAAGGACATTCCGTCCTCTCCGACCTTCTTCTCCTCAACACATCCTGCAGTTCCGACGTCCTTGCTGGTGACTTCCATGACGTTTCCGCAGACGGTAGCACCGGTTGCCAGTGCGATCGCGTCGAGATCGGATGCCTTGCATCTCCTGTATGCGAGGATTCCTGCCTTTGCGAGGTAGTGCTGAACGAGCTCGTCGATTCCCTTTGAACAGTAGACGACGTTTGCTCCGGCCTTCTTGATTGCCTCGACCATTGCCTTCATGGTGTTCTCTTCCTCGGAGAGGAATGAGGACATCATTGTGGGATCTGTGATCTGGATTGAAGCATCGAACTCGGTCTTCTTGATCTCGAGAGGACAGGAGAACACTGCGACCTTGGCCTTCTCGACCTTCTCGGGCATCCTGCTGTGGACCCTCTCCTTGTCGACGACGATTCCCTGAACGATCTCGGTGTCAGCGATGGTTCCGCCGACCTTCTTCTGAAGGCGGATGTTCTTAGGGTCGATGACTCCCTTCTCCTCGACGGCCTTTGCTGCCTTGACGACGAGGTCTGCGAGCAGAGACTCCTCGTCTCCGACAGACTTTCCTGTGAGGGCTGTTGCTGCGACCTGCTTGAGGATCTTGTCGTTCTTTGCATCGACTGCGATGTTGTTCAGGACCTCCTTTGCCTTTGCGGCTGCCATCTTGTATCCGTTTGTGATGACTGTGGGGTGGACATTTGCGTCGATGAGTTCTTCGGACTGCTTGAGGAGTTCTCCTGCCAGGACGACGGATGTTGTTGTTCCGTCTCCGCATTCAGAATCCTGTGTCTTTGCGACCTCGACAACCATCTTGGCTGCGGGGTGCTGGACATCGATCTCTTTGAGAATGGTCACACCGTCGTTGGTGATGACGACATCGCCGATGGTGTTGACGAGCATCTTGTCCATTCCTTTGGGTCCGAGAGTGGACCTTACTGCATCTGCAACTGCCTTTGCTGCTGCGATGTTGTTGAACTGGGCTTCTTTGTCCTTGCTTCTCTGTGTACCTTCTTTGAGTACAATAACAGGCTGATTTCCAGAACCATACATGGCTTTCACCTTTCCTATGTTGGACGATATTTTAGTTCTTCTATATAAAAGATACTAATGGATACACAGTATCGAAGAAGTATGCCAGCGTTAATAGAAGTCTTCGATGCGGCGCTGGATGAGATAGTCCTTGAGTATCTCGGAGTTCTTCATCCAACGCTCCTTCTTCAGATCCATGAAGACGTTGATCTGGGGCCAAAGGCCTTCCAGCGATTCGGCCACGTACGGCTGAGTGCGAAGTGCGGCACGTACGTTCTCGCGGATATTCCATACACCGAGGGGGATGTCGTATCCCGGATGGATCTCTCTGAAGACCAGGACTCCTGCTGAACGGCCTATCTTCTGAAGGTATTCGGTGACCGCCAATCTCGCTGCATAGTAAGCACCGGTGATGTTGTCGGCATACTGCGTCCTGCCGACGAAGAACTCATGGTCATGTGACATAATCATCTCATTGGGGCTCGGATTCCAAGAAGTCTTCGGATACCAGGCCTCGATCATCTCATATCTCCATGTGACTGGCATCATGACGATGGACCACCAGTTATCCAATTCCTTCCATTGGAATAGGCGGAACTCGTCGATGGTCTCATTGTATCTGACATCCTTCATCAGATTCTTTCCCAATATGTCGTCCACGGCTGTGATGCTCCACCTGGTGGGGACGAACCTCCTGCGCTTCCCCACGCCCATGGTACCGACGGAGAAGGCCTTCTCTATCTCGGAAACCAAGGTTCCGTTTTTGTATGCGGCATTGACCGCATCGGTGGAATTCATGTCGGTATCGTAGAATGACTTCTCCAGATTATGCTCGAACCTTCCGTTCTCTACCTTGATGCTGGACATCTTCCCGGACGGTCCGAAGGGCATGATCTCATCATCCAATACAATGCGTCCCGATGGCTTCCTCTCAAAAAGTGTCTCGACGCTGACCGGTTTTGCGGTAAGGGCAAGTTCCTGGACGTTGTCCACTATCCTTCCCGATTTGGAGAAATCCGTGGCATCGATCCTGTACTTACCGCGGACGAGCTGGTATCTCATGGCGGCGATGTCGTACATCGACTTGCCCGCCCAGAGCTCCGGTTTGTCCAGTTCGGTGGTGTCCCCCATAAATGTAGGGAGCAGAGGACCGATCTCGACCTTGGGGTAGCCGTACCTTCCGACGAATACTGCGGGAGGAGAGCTACCGGCAATGTCGTTGCTCTTGATGACAGGTGTGTTGATCTTCTTGGTGTAGAATTTGACCATAAGGGGACATCTGTCCTTTCCGCAGAGACGCCTGGTCCCTTTGCAGACGTTGCAGAGACCGTTCTTGATGACGTCGCCTCCGGAGGAGGTCATCTCATCAAAGAGGGTGCTCTGATTGTCCATGCGTGGTAGAATACATCAATATAGAAAATACCAGTGAATGATGGATAGGTAATAGGAGAGACAGTTGGATTTCTCCGTGCAAGGGGCTGTCTCCCTCTATGGATGGTGATAAAATTCAAAGAATAAAAAGGGAACTGCTAAAAAACCGATTTTCAGTTGTTTGCTCATGAAATCTGACGTTTTTTAACAGGTTGTATAAAAAGGATACATTAATAAAGGGGTGGATAAACAACCCCTGTTAATGTTTTGGATTACTCATCCGACTTCCTAGCCTTGACCGATGCGCCGTGAGCGTAAAGACCCTCTGCATTGGCCAATGTCTCGACTGTCGGAGCGAGTGCTGCCAGACCCTCTTTCGTCAGGTACTGGACGGTGGAGGTCTTCATAAAGGCCATCACGTTCAGGCCGGAGCATGTCTTGGCGTGCTCGGCGGTAGGCAGGACGTGGTTGGTACCGGAGGCATAGTCCCCGGCGGCAACAGGAGTGTAGGGTCCGATGAAGATCGATCCTGCATTCTTGATCTTGCTGAGTGTGTCCAACGGGTCCCTGGTCTGTATGGACAGGTGTTCCGGTGCGATCTCGTTCATTATTTCGATAGCGAGGTCCAGATCATCCGCTACAATGTATCCTGAGTTGTTCATGGCTTTCTCGATGATCTCCTTCCTTGGGGTCTCGTTGATGAACTTCTCCATGATGGGCCAGACCTTATCGGGGAGCTCCGGATCGCTGGTGACCAGAAGGCATGCGGACGAGGGGTCGTGCTCTGCCTGTGCGACAAGGTCGACGGCCACGAACTCCACGTCGGCGTACTCGTCGGCCAATACGGCGACCTCACTGGGTCCGGCAGGGAAGTCGATATCCACTTTGTCGCGGAGCATCATCTTTGCGGCGGTGACGAATACGTTTCCGGGACCTACTATCTTCTGGACAGGTTCCACGGATTCTGTTCCGAGGGCCATGGCCGCGATGGCCTGAGCCCCTCCGCTGTAGTAGATCTCATCAACGCCGGCGATATCCGCGGCGACCAATGTGATCGGGTTGGCAGGTGCAGGTGTGAACATCACGATCTCATCAACGCCGGCGACCCTTGCGGGAATGGCGGTCATGAGAACGGTGCTGGGGTACGAGGCTCTTCCTCCGGGTATGTAGCAACCTACCCTCTCGAGTGGAGTTGTCTTCACTCCCAGCGTTATGCCGGGTTCGACCTCTGTGAGCCAAAGACCTGCGGGTTTCTGCATCTGATGGAAGCGCTGGATGTTATAGGCCGCATTCTCTAATTCGTCCACAATGTCCTGGGAGACTTTGTCGTATGCCTCCTCGATCTCGTCCCTGGTGACTGCCACGGACTTGAGCTTGACCTTATCGAACTTCTCTGCCAGCTCGATCAGGGCCTTGTCCCCGTCCTGATGTACTTGTTCGATTATGGCCTTGACTGTGTCGTTAACCTGATCCACTTTCGAAGAGCGATTCTGTGCCCAGAAATCCTCGCTTACTTGCTTCCACATAAGACTCGCTAATCCTCCCACATATAAATTAGATACCCTAATAGCACACATAGTTCAGCGTCTTTGCCTCTTTTTATGACCAGACACGACTAACAAACGGGTGTTCCTTATGCGAATGTTTTTTACGTTGGTATGTTTCGGTACCTACACACATGAAAGTCATCATCATAGGTGCCGGCAGTGTTGGTTACGTTGCTGCCGAGACCATCTCGGATATGCACGATGTGCTCATTATCGAAAGTGATGCAGCGACAGCGGATGCGGTGAAGAACCGTTTGAACGTCTCTGTTTTACATGAGGACGGGACGAATCCCAAGATCATCGAGCAGGCCATAGAAAACCACAAGGCGGAAATCATCATCTCTACTCTGAAGCGCGATGATTCGAATCTCTTCGTTTGCATGATTGCTAAGAGGTTCAAACCCGAAATAAGGACCGTGGCTTCCATCACGAATCCCGATTATCTCATCAAGACTACAGAGCAGGGCGTCGAAGGTGTTGACATCATCATATCCCCTGAGTTGCTGACCGCGGAGAAGATGTACAAGCTCTGTGTCCTGGAGAATGCCCTGGACTATGAGATCATGCCTGTTTTCAAGGAATCCATGGCGGTCTTTCAGGTCCCTGCGGACAGCAACATGATCGGAAAGGTGGTCATGAACTGCCTGGACGCTCCGGATGCAAGGGTCTTCGCAATTTATCGTAACGATGATCTGTTCTTCCAGGTGGAATCAATGGAGATCCATGCAGGCGACAGGATTTGTGTTATGGGCTCCGAGCAGGCTATCGACAAGATCAACGACGGCCTGGGAGTGGTCACGACCTCCAGGGAGATCATCGTACTCGGAGGTACCATCGTCGGAAGGCATCTGTCCAAGCTGCTTGCATCGGACTCCAAGAAGAGATACGTCAGGATCATCGAGAAGAATCAGGATGTATGTAAGGAGCTGTCCAGACTGCTCACCGGCGTCCTGGTCGTCAACGGAGATTTTACTGAGCCCGACATTCAGTCGTCAGAGAACATCTTCAGATCGGACTGTCTCGTCTCTGTGACCAACCAGGATGATACTAACCTCCTTATGTGCATGTCAGCGCAGAAGTACAACACTAACAAGATCATCTCAAGGTATCTAAAGAAAGAGTACATGGATATCTTCATGTTCACAGGACTGGACACGATTATCGGATTCGACAGGATCGTCTCCAACGAGATCAGAAAATGTGTCATGTCCACGGATAATGTGGTCATGAGGATGAGGAACCATGATGAGCAGTTCTTCATCCACTATGTGACCAAGCAATCCAAGCTTATCGACAGGTACTTCGGCGACCTGTCCGTCCCCAACGGACTCAGTGTCCTGGGCATCTACCGCAACGGTACCATCATCTATCCTATGATGGACACCTTGTTCGAAGAGGGGGACCGTGTGATGGTCTTCACCAACTTCACCAAGGACAAGGACCTGGCCAGGGTCTTTGGTAGGAAGATCGTATCAGAGAGTTGATCGGATGTCGATGTTTAGCGAGGAAAGAATCCTGGACAGGTTTACAATCTGGCATAGCACAGAGTTCAAACTTGCCGGAGGACTCATCGCAATCCTCGGATTGATGTTCCTTTTCCCGGGCACGTTCGCCCTCTTGGTCAATGAGGATCCCTCGCCCTTCTTCTATCCAGCTATTCCTCTGATAACAACAGGTCTGTTCATATTCCTGATCTTCGCTCCGTCGAAGAGTCTGAGGACCGTCAACGGACTGATGATGGTCGCGTTGACGTGGATTATAATGTTCTTTGTGGGGGCCGTACCTTACCTTATTGTCGGTATGTCCCCGGTAAACGCCCTTTTCGAATCTGTTAACGGATTCACAACTACAGGAAGCACAACTATCGAAAGCGTGTATTATTGGCCCCTGAGCCTCATGTTCTGGAGAGCGATGTCTCAATGGCTCGGAGGTATCGCGATCGTCATCATCTTCATCTATCTGCTGCCGCTGTTCGGTATGGGACGTCTCTTCTTCAACAATGAATTGGAAGGATCCGGTTCATCACAGTTCTCTATGAAGCTGCAGAATGCGGCAAAGAGCTTCATTCTCGTTTACGTTCTGCTCTCGATCATCAACTTCATCATCCTCTTCATCGTCGGAGCGGATCTGATCGATGCGGTATGTCTTTCGCTCACCACCATCTCGACCGGTGGTGTGATCATCTCCAACACGAGTATGATCGAGACGGCCACTTCAGTACAGGTCGTCACTTTGATCTTCATGTTCATCGGAGGTACCAACTTCTACCTCCACTTCAAGGCCATCTACGGAAGGAATCTGAAGGCCTATCTCAACAACAAGGAAATCGGCCGCATGGCCCTTTACTTCATCATAATGTCCCTCGCTCTTCTAGCCCTAAAGATGGGCGGGTTATCGCACCTCAACGTTGATTTCGACAACCTTCTGGGCGAATACTGGGCAATCCTGTTCACGGTCGTTTCGATGGGTACCACAACAGGTACCACAATCTACGATTACTCCAACTCGTCGGAGCTGATGATGTTCCTTCTGATCATCCTGATGATGGTCGGTGCCTCCGCAGGATCCACCTCAGGAGGTATAAAGTTCACAAGGATCAGGATAGTGTTCAGGTTCTTCAACAACGCTTTCCTGAACATCATCCACCCCAACGCCGTTTATTCGGTGAAGGTCGACGAAGAGCACGTCGATGATGCCCGTGTCGTGAGCGCAATCACCGTCACGCTGCTCTACATGGTGACCGTCCTTGTCAGTATGATAATTCTGATGACCGCCGGAATGAACTGGGTGGATGCTATTGGACTGGCGGTAGGTTCCATTACCAACACCGGTGTCGGATTCGGCCACTTCGGTCCGCTCGGAGATTACGACATCCTGTCCAACGAGATCAAGATCTTCCTCATGTTCCTGATGTGGATAGGACGTCTGGAGATTACATTGGCGCTGGTATTCTTCACACCCGGATTCTGGAAGGAACTCAGGTATGCTTACAGGTCCTCGGTGATCTATAGAAGATTATCACTCAGTGACCTTCACAATAAGAGAGGACATTGATCGCGGCCTTGTCACCGGGAGAAATCTCATTGATGGCACCAGCGACGATGCGGGCTTTCTCGTACTCTCCCTTTAAGGCCAGACAGATACCGAGGGATTCCATTCCGCCGATGTGCTGATTGTTCAGCTGGACCGCGCGGGAAGCATATCCCCCGGCCGCTTTGATGTTGCCCTGCACCCTGAGAACATATGCCGCTACTGCGTTGGAGTCCGCAGACTTGTCTTTAAGACCACTGCGGGCATATAGGAGAGCCTCCTTGTTCTTGCCTCCCATCATGAGGGATTTGACATAGGCTATCCTGGTGTCATAATCCTTAGGACTGTCCGCTAAAAGGGCTGTGGCCTCCTCGATGGACCTCTTATGCTCGCCCAGAGAACTGAGGATTGTGGTGAGCATGATCCTGTCGTTGAAGCATTGGTTGCCTATCTTACCATAGATGTCCAGGGCGGATTCGTATTCCTCCAGGTCACAGAGGCAATGGCATCTGAGCCTTACGGTCTCATCCGTATCCGGAAGCTTTTCGAGTATCTTTAGACTGAAGTAGGGACAGTCCAGGTTGTTCAACGCCTTGGCGATGTCAAGTCCGTTCTTCTCATCCGCCATATCCACCAATCTGTTGGCGATCTTGGATTCCGTGCCGTCATTGGGCACCAGTTTGAGAATGGACATGCACTTGAGGGCCTCGTATGGATCTTCAGTGGATTCTGCGGCGCTCAGGAGTTTGGCCGATATGCCATCGAACCTCCCGGCGGCAAGATCAACCGAGATGCTTTGGAACAGTGCATCGTTTGACATCATTCCGTCTATCTGATTCTTGTATAAATTTAATATGCGTACCGCCATCCATTCTCCATGAGGATCCGGTCGGTAGTCGTAAAGGGGTTGTTCAACGAGTATGATTATGAGCTCAACCTCAATCCAGATCTCACTTTCATCCATTCCCCGAACGGTCTTGGAAAATCCACCATATCGCACATGATATACAGCATCCTGCGCGGTGACAAGAGCTATCTGGAGGACATCCCGTTCGCCAAGTTGGTCATATCGTTCGTCGATGACAGTGCACTCATCGCGGAGAAGAGCAATGGGAAGTTGCTCTTCCGCATGCAGAAGAACAGGTTGGAGTCCCCGCTGACAGATGAGGAGCTAGAAGGTATCTCCGATATCATCTATCTGCCACCTGAACGTCTGATGATCACCAAGAAGGACGGCCATGTTGTCAACGCACTGGAATCTGTGGCGCAGGAGCTCTATGAATCCATCCGTGCTGCCAAGGACAACGTCAAACTCGTTCCTTCCACCCAGGAACACAAGGAGATGAACGGGAGCGAGCTCGAGTTCTGGTGCAAGGACCTCAAGGCAAAGCTGGATTTCATCAAGGATGCTGGATTCGAACCGGAGATCCCAACAGGTATGAGGTTCCCTCCGACGAGGTACGATCTGATAGACGACAGGGCGAAATATGAGGATCTGGCCTATTCGGTATCGGATTACGTCGAGAAGAACTACCAATTCGCGGAATCAATCATCGTCTACAAGGACATAATCAACAACATATTCCTGAACAAGACCATCGACGTCTCAGAGAACGGCAAACTGATAGTTTCCATGAACAACGGGACATCTCTGCCGCTGAACAAGCTGTCCTCGGGTGAGACGCAGATCCTTCTGATGTTCTACTATATCCTGTTCCACTCGGGACAGGACGGTGTTGTCATAGTCGATGAGCCTGAGATCTCGCTCCATGTATCCTGGCAGCAGCTGCTGGGAGATTATTTCGGAGACATATGCCGTGTGAGGAAGGTACAGATAATAGTCGCCACCCACTCGCCTCAGGTGATCCACGACAAATGGGACCTAGCTATCGAACTGGTGCGGAAAAATGCGTGACTACCTTACAGATGACGATATCTGCAACCAGATATCGATGAACAGATCCGTATTCAAGGGTACGATATTGATAGCAGAGGGTATCACGGACCTCCGCCTCTATTCGAAGTTCGTCGACAGCAACGATGTGAAGGTCATACCGGCACATTCGAAGAGCAACGTGATCAAATCCGTTGACAAGATGAGTGCCCGCAGGGACGGGAAGATCGTCGGAATAGTGGACAGGGACCTTGACGAGCTCAAAGGTCGCATATTCTCACCTCCGATTTTCTATACCGATTACCGCGACCTTGAAATGATGCTCATCAACAGTGCGGCTTTGGACGATGTGCTTGTGGAGTAT
Source organism: Candidatus Methanomethylophilaceae archaeon (assembly GCA_045588265.1). Taxonomy (GTDB): domain Archaea; phylum Thermoplasmatota; class Thermoplasmata; order Methanomassiliicoccales; family Methanomethylophilaceae; genus Methanoprimaticola. The sequence continues at coordinate 30,394 of JAZNDX010000027.1, forward strand.
GCTGACCAGGAACGCCTGAACAGATTCCAGAAGCAGAACGGGAATGTCCGTACAGCCATCATAGAGGCTTGCTATCCGCTTGGTCTGCTGATGTACGTCTCGTACCTTCGCGGATACAATCTGAACTTCAAGAACCTCGATTTTAGGGACTTCGTGGACAAGCGTACCCTGAAAACCGATGTCCAGAAGATGGTCAATGCGGTCATCATGAACACTTACGGTTCAGAGATCTCCCGCAAGAACGTTTTGAAGGACCTCCAATGGCAGATGGAGGATCATAAGCATAAGGAGAAGATCGCCCGCGGACATGACTCCGTGGACGTCCTCTTGATTGGTCTGAAGGACAGTTTCGGCAGCTATAACTCCCTAAGCATCAACGAAGGAGGATTGGGCGGGGCCCTTAGATTGGCCTACAGCCCAGACGACTTCCGCATAAGTCTTCTTTACGAAGAATCCAGCAGATGGGCCAATTCCAGGGGCATCAAGCTTTGGAAGATCAATCAAGTTTGAATTCTTCCGTCTTCTGGACTCCTGAGGATTCCATTATCTTCTCAATACGGCGCTCGCTCTCGTCGAGTATCTTCCTGCAGTGGTTGCGCAGGATGACCGCTTTCTCGTAGATCTCAATGCTTCTGTCGAGGTCTATTCCTCCAGCCTCGAGCTCTTTCACCAGGTCCTCGAGGGCCTTTATGCTGTCCTCGAAGCTCATCTTCTCGACTTCTTCTGCGTAGTCTGTCATTTCTTCATCTCCTTCTTTGTTATGCCGGCCTCAGCATTACCGTCCCTTAGACGGATGACGATGCTGTCCCCGACGTTGATCTTTTCTACCGATGTAAGGACCTTTCCAGTCCTGTCGGTTACCATGCTGTAGCCCCTTGTCAGAACGTTGCTGGGGTTCAGCCCCTCCAGCTGTTTGGAATCCGATGCCAGAGCGTCAGTAGCCTGTTTGACGATGGTCATTATGGCCTTCTCTGGACGGTCGGCAATGATGTCGAATCTGGACGATTCCATCTCCATCAGATGCTTCGATCCCAGTTTGATGCGATCCAATGACGCCTCCACTGTCTCCCTGAGAGAGTCGATATCCTCCAATGCCCTAGAAGGCATGAGCCTCGCATCCAATGCGTTGTATTGCATCTTGACCGCATTCAAAGCGGCCATCAGCGATGAATCTGCTGTCTTTGAAAGGTCCTCAAGCATCATGGAGCGCAGGTTAAGGTCATCCAATGCCTTCTGCGGACCGAGTTTGGAATCCAGAATCTCAAAGGAATGCTTCATTCCTTCCAGAACGGCTGACATGGCCCTGTTCAGCCTTGTGGTGTATGATTGGAGCTCGGAGCGTATCTCCGACTTGTCGCGGAGTATGATGGTCGCTGCTCCTGTGGGGGTCGGGGCCCTCACATCTGCAACGAAATCTGCAATTGTGAAATCGGTCTCGTGACCTACTGCAGAGACTATGGGGGCTTTCGAGTTGTAGATTGCCCTTGCCACGATCTCCTCGTTGAAGGCCCAGAGGTCCTCAATGGAGCCTCCTCCCCTTCCCACAATGATGACATCGACTCCAGCTTTGTTCAGGAGCTGTATGCCCGATACGATCGATTCCGCTGCCCCGTCCCCCTGGACCATCGCCGGTGCTAGTAGGATATCTGCCGTATAGCGGGATGCGGAGGTGGTGATTATATCATGGATGACAGCACCGCTTTGAGATGTCACGACACCTATTCTGCGGGGATATAGAGGAAGTTTCCTCTTGTGCGAAGGATCGAAAAGACCCTCCTCATCTAGCTTCTTCTTCAATGCCTCAAAGGCCAGATATCTGTCCCCGAGTCCTGATTTCTCCATCACCTCGACTATGAACTGATACCGTCCTTGAGGGACGTACAGGCCGACCCTTCCGAAGGCACGGATCTTCATATTCTCAGTCGGTTCGAAGTTCAGACGTCCCAAGGCGGATTTGAACATGGCCGAATTGATAGCACTGGACGAATCCTTGAGGACAAAATAGTATCCCGAAGGGTACTTCTTCAAACCAGATATCTCTCCGCTCACCCAAATATCATTTAGGTTTGGGCTTTTGGAGAACAGTTCGCTCACGCGGCTGTTCAGCTCTGCAACGGAGATGACCTCGGCCATGGTACGGAATACAGGATTACCGATAAATCAATTATGTCGAGTCCTTTGTCCGATACGAAGGATGGTAATCGTTTTGGCGTAAAACGGATAGTTTTATGAGAGGAGATTGTATCGCGGCGCACATGGAAAGAGAAGAGCTCCTGCCTCTGATGTCCGAAGATACGAAACAGTATGCAGACCGTGTCCTGGACGTCTTCAGCGCACCCTTTGCCCAGCACATGGGACTCAGGATCGAGAGCATATCCGCGGACGAGGTGGTCTGTTCTATGAGCATCCAGCCTTTCATGATCAACAGCATGGGACGTGTTCATGGCGGTGTCATATACACACTGATCGACCACACATTCGCCATAATCTCCAATATGCTCCATGACGGAACGGGTCAGAGCACGGAAGTGAAGTTCTACAGGCCTGCCAACGGGAACCTCAGATGTGTCGCCAAGACCATCAACATCTCACGCTCTCTGGGCATATACGACGTCAGGGTGTACTCTGAAGAGGGGAAGCTCATAGCGTCATCTACATGTACAGGCTTTTTCATACAGAAGGTAGCATGACCCGTTACTGTCCAAAATGCGGAGAGCCTGTGCCCCCGAATTGCATCACATGCCCCAAATGTTATGCTAAGGTCCCTTCGGAGCCCGTAACCTCTGAGAAGACCAAGCAGTCGGAACCTAAGAGGAAGAGCAATTCCACACGCATCCTGCTGACGGTCATCCCGGGATTCTTCGGCCTTCTGGGCCTCGGTATCCTGTATGACGACACCAAGAACATGCTCGGATACAAGTTCCTGGTCGCCGGTCTGCTCCTGTTCATCGTCAGTAACGTCCTCATCTTAACACCTGGATTCCTAACTACGGTGTTGGGCATCGGTCCGATGATCCTATATCTGATATTGTTCTTGATAACAATTCTAAGCAGCGTTCTGAACGTCAATGTGTTGTTCAGACGTGCCTGATCAGAAGAAGCCCGTCTCACGAAGCTTCATCATTATCGATGTGGACATAAGGCAGCGGTCCATTGCGGTCTTGCCTTCGACTTCCATCGGGTTGCCTGGAGTAACATAGTTGTATGCTTCAGTGAGGTCTTTGGAGTACTCAGGGGGAAGTCTGCTGGAGATCGAGGGCAGCAAAGTCAGCTCTCCGTTGAGATCCCATGGTTCCATGCAAAGGAACTGACCGAAGGTGCGGTTGACGTTGAATGACGTGCACTCGGTGTCTCTGAGCTTATTGAGCAGCTCTTTGGCCACAGTCTCCTCATCAGGGGCAAGGTACAGGGTCTCTGCAGTTATCCCATATTCGGTCTGGATGTAGTCCAGGGAATCCTTCCCTAGGTCCATGGCCTCGGCGTAGACGAAAGAATCATAGACCGTGTCAAAATCCATCCCGTTCTTGTGCATGCGGCAGACGGCCACTTCAACGACCCTATCCATCGGGAACCCTTTCGGCCCCGACATCGCAGCTTCGACCACATACACGTCGTCCATGTTTGTGGAAATAAATCTCCAAATAAAGTATTACGCAGGGGTGAAGCTCTAATTCACAGATCCTAGAACATAAGGGTCTTGGCCGGATCGTTGCCCAGAAGATAGTCATAATACGGTGTCGAAGACGGCCTTCAATCAAGAATAACACGAATAACAAAGATAACAGAGTAGCCTTTATTATCATACTCACACTCTACCATCCCATGAAGGGAGTAAAGGGAATCGATGAGCTCTATGAAGAGGTACGTGAGTATGACCTCGTCATAACCAACGACGCAGCTCTGGCCACCGCGCTTAACGGACGTATTGACAAGCCTGTTGTCGGTTATTTTGCCCTCACTCCCAAACAGATTGCCTCCCATCTAGCATCCAGGATTGTCGATAAACCTCTCTATTCGGAATTGATGGTCATCTCGTCGGTCTCTGCCGACACGGGCCTCAGCATAAAATATGTTCACAGCGAGATAGAGAACATCAAGGAGATAAGGAAATACACCAAGGATGTTAGGAAGCATCTCCATTCCAAATCAGCCTTAGCGGTATATGATGCGTATGAGCGCCTGCCCACACTGGAGCGTCTGATGGGGGCTTTCATCCCTGAAGATGACGAGTTCTACGAAGGCATATACGTCGCTGTCATCGAGGAAGATTTGTTCAATGATCTGGACAAGCACTTCATCCCGATTAAGCATGATTCTGTGTCCATTTTCAAGAAGGAACAGTATGAAATCGATACGATTTACGAGATCGGAAACGACCGTCAGTTGGCGGAGAACACCGTTGACATGATTGATCCGTCCAAACCGGGTGATTTCGCAATCGTCCTCAACACATCGAGCCCCATTGCCGATGCGGTCAGGGCCGCCCTTTATAGGAAAGGCCTACCGTTCATCAATTCACTTAACGTCCGTGACCTCTCTCAGATAAGGGATTATCTTCAGTTCATCACACTGGCCCTGGACTTCGAAACCATCCGTGTGAAGCATGTTAAGGAGCTGTTCTCCAACTACAACGGTTTCTTCAAGAAAGGAAATGAGGAGTTCCTGCTTTCCAAACAGACCGAAGCGGATATGCGCAGCAGGGGCTGGGAGCTCTGGGAGGTCATGAGGGACATCCGCAGCATGACTTATTCTGAAGTCTGCGAGGCGATATGCGATAGAAGGGCCAAGATTCAGGTCGGAATACTGATCAACGATCTCCAAGTTGCAGATACCAAGATCACCTCCGTGAATCTCAACGAGGTCAAATACGCCGTCGACAACGTCAACGAACTGCACCACAATGAAGAGATCCCCGAGGAAGAGAAGAGAGGAGTCCTTCTGGTGGACTGCAACAATTCCGTATATATCGACAGGCCTGTAGTGTTTTATCTAGGGATGGAGCAGGATTGGAACAAGACTCTCATCGGGAAACAGTACATCGACATAGAGGATGAGACTGACAAGAACGTTACCAGGTTGAATGCTCTGATCCAACAGGGCCAGGTCAGATACTATTTCGTCAATTCGACCAAGGGCGGCAAACAGGCAAGGCCCTGCATGATGTTCGACCTGTTGTACAGGAAACCCATGGATTCGTTCTCAAAGATGTGCGGGAAGCTGGTCAAAGGACGTTGGCATAAGGAGGAGGAACAGCAGATGCCCGAGGATCTCTCCAGAGGCATCGTCACAGATAAGACGTTCAACGGCAAGTTCTCCAAATCATCCTTCAATAACTACTATTCGTGCCCAAGGAGGTTCATGTACGGGCTGTTCCTCACCACTCCTGAAGAGAAGAACTCCGAGTTCGGTACCCTGATACACTCCTTTGCGGAACTGTATGTTTGCTACCCGCAGGATGTAGAGGATCTGGGCCTGGACCACTTTGTGGATATGATATCTGACAGTTACTCCGGTCTATCGTCCCCTATGATGGAAGGTCTTGACAGGGCCAAAATAAAGCAGGCCATGTGGACTGTGACCAGATACATAGATCACCTCGGGATCAAGGACGTGCCTCTTGATACGCCGCTTTCCGTGAAGAAACATCCCAATAGATTCATGATTGCTTTGGGAAAGGAATTCACCAGTTCCATCTGCGAGCAGGACCTGGAATCAGACAAGTATCCTGTACACGGGCAGCTGGACCTGTTCTGGAACGGCCTCATAACGGATTACAAGACAGGTAGCCCCAGCGATGTCAAATCGATTGCGGAGGCCATGACTCCCGGGTCTAATGTGAAATACCCTGAATTCCAGGCTCCAATCTACCTGAGCCTATCACTCGAGAAGGGGGGTTACAGAAAGGAATTCGACCTATTCTACGCCATGGATAACGATGCCGTATCCATAGTCGATGACGTCCCCATCACCTCCAACGTAAGATACATCAGGCTTTCGGAGAAATCGATAAAGGATACCATCGTGAGCAGCGAAGGATTCCGTTCATACCTGAGCGTCGCACTGAGCAAGAACCTCAGGGGGAATGTCGATGCCATCATGAGGGTCATCCGTGACATGGCGTCCGAGGACATCACCTCTTGGGATCAGGATGTAGCGCTGATCAACAACATCGCGGATTCATTAGGGCTGAATCGTACCAAGACCAACAGCGAGACTATCAGTAAGGGTCTGAGAAAGATCGCAGGCTGCGCTGAAGGCGGGTTGCTGAGGTACGGTGATACCCTGGAGATTACGTCAGGATTCCTGGTATCGGTCATGGATTACATCTCGCAGATGCATTCCAAGATGGTCGAGCAGAGCAGAGAGGGATTCCCGGCGTTGCCCAGAGGAAGGTGCTCTGAATGCCCGTACTTCTCCGTATGTACCAAAGGAACCATCGATGACGGGGGTGAGAGGGGTGAGTGATCTCAATACGCCTCAACAGACGATAGCAGACTCCCATGAAGGGATGATAGTCGTAGATGCAGGACCGGGTACTGGGAAGACGCATACGATCGTAGAGCGCTACATCAGTCTCATCTCCAGACCGGATATATCGCCGAAGGATGTCCTCCTGATGACATTCACGAACAATGCCGCAGCCGAGATGGAAGAGCGTATCAAGCGCAAGATGACCGAGAAACACATGGAAAAGGATTCCAAATTGGTCATGACCAAGACTTTCGACGCCTTCTGCCTCTCCATAGTGTTGGATTCCCCGGACCTGGTGAGCGAGTTCTTCGGCATCGAGGAGAGGCTAACACGCGCCGCAACGATGCAGCAGAACGAATCACTGAAGAAGGATTATTTCCTCCGTTTCATGGACGGTTTCCTAAACATCCGCGGAAAGGATTACGGCGATTCAGCGATTATTGCCAGCGAAGATCCGCTATCCCTGATGGGCCTCATCAACAATCTGATGTCACGCGGCATAATCCCTCTGAAGAGGGGTTGGTTCGGGAACAGATGGAAGGAGGCCCTGGAAGGTGACTCTTCTGGGATCCTTGCCTCGCTGAAGGAGAACAACACGGTCGACGGCGCCAAATGCGCCAATTGGGAAGTTCTAAAGAAGCTGGACGATAACAGATGCTGCGGAAAGCCTGTCAGAATCGGAACGGAACCCGTTCCGGAGGAGATACTGGAAGCCTGTGCTGACGAGGACAGGACTCAGCTCTTCGATTTCGTGCACGACGTCTATTACGAATACATCAGGAGGTCTATCATGGACAACCGTCTGACCTTCAATCTTGTAGCCATAATGGCCCTAACTGTCCTCTATACGAAACAGTCAGTTCGCGAGAGGAACAGCTTCCGCTATCTCATGGTTGATGAATTCCAGGATACGAACGCCAACCAGCTGATGATATCTCTGATGATCCTCAGCGAGCCAAACCTTTGCGTTGTGGGGGACTGGAAACAGGGAATCTACGGTTTCAGATACGTTTCCATCGAGAATATAACCAAATTCGAGGAGAAGACAGTCGAATACAGGAGATTCCTCAACGAGGACGGCAACAAGAGGGTCAGATTCTCGATACCGGAGGAGATCAAGCTGCCTCTCGACATGAACTATCGTTCGTCTCAGAACATAATTGATCTGGCCTATGACTGCATATGCCTGAAGGGATCCAAAGATGAGGACGTTGATTAGGAATCACTGAGCAAGGATACTGTGCGTATCGAGGCACAGAGGAAGGACATAGGTGACAAAACTTCGATAAGATTCGTTCAATCCGAGTCTAAAGAGGAAGAGCTCAACGATACTGTCCGTGCTATCAAGGATTATGTCAATTCGGGCAACTACAAGGTCATCACTGACGATGGCCCCAGGAACGTCGGATTCGGCGACATAGCGGTTATCTGCCGCAAGACAGAGCACTGCAGGATGGTCAGGGACGCATGTGAGGCAAACGGGATTCCCGCATACCTTCAGGGAGATGTACAGATCATGTCCACACGCGAAGGAAAACTGGCCCTAGCCTGGCTGAGGTATGTGAACAACGATCACGATCCCTGGGCATTCGTCCCAATCATGGCGGATATGGACTACACACCCATACAGATCAAGGATGCCTATGACAACGCGAAGAAGATTCCATCCATAATCACTCAGCAAAGGGCGGTCCTATACCGCAAGAGAAGGAGGATCACAGATCTGCTGACCAGCCTCTTCCAGTTCTACAACCTGGACAACGATATAACACAAGCCATTATCACCACCATGTCGACGGTGCACAGAGGCTCTCTCCTGACCATATCCGATGTAATCAGGATAATCGAGGACGACATTGAGAACGAGTCCACATATCCGGTGGAGAACTTCATCGACGATAAGGCCGTGACCATAATGACCATGCACAAGGCCAAAGGTCTGGAGTTCCCCATAGTGATCACGCCATTCATCGACGTGGGCACCATGCCAGGGACCAATCACGGTTCAGGAGCATTCTATTATGACAGGACGCTGGGCCTGCGCTGCACCAAAGAGATTGGCCATTTCGGAGAGTATTCCAAGATGTGCGACAACTGGAGGGCTAAACTGGCATCCTCGGTAATCAAACCCGATTACAGTGAGGACAGAAGGCTCATGTTCGTCGCATTGTCCAGGGCGAAACAGTATGAGACTATCATCTGTGGCCCCAACCCGTCTAGGTTCATGCAGGATCTCAGCAATGGCGATTATGTGCCCATCCCTGATGTAGAACATGATGCCGGAATGTATGTCGAGCAGCTGATCGATGCTCCCGCGATTCCCGAATATGAGGTCAGAAGGGTCAAACTGGGAGTCCACGAGATCCTGGATTTCAGTAACGAAGACGGGACATCCAACTATGAGGGAGCGGACGAGGTCGGCGGCAAGGGCATGGAATACGGCACCAGGATCCACAAGATAGCGGAGCTGATGTGCAACGGAAAGAAAGTCAGTGAGGATTATCCGGAGATTGAGGAGATAAAGAAGGTACTGGACAGGACAGCCGATGCAGATATCCGCTACCCGGAGATCGAATGCGGTCTGCCTTTGGAAGGCACCAACATAACCCTCAGAGGCGTCATCGACCTGTTGGTGCTGTATCCCGACAGGATAGAGGTCCATGACTATAAGACGGACGTATCCGACCGTTTCGAGAAAGAATACGAGATTCAGCTGTCAGTCTACGCCCATGCCGTTGAGGAGTTCTACCATAAGCACGTGGATTGTTTCATAGACTATGTGTCCAGAGGAATAACGAAGCAGATCGAAATCCTTCCGACAGAGAAGATAGTCCAAAGAGCTCTTGGAGATGCAGAATCCCTTAATTATAAGAATTAAATAAGGGTGCATGAAGGGGCTTACCTCCGCTGAGGTTTCTCAGAGGAAGAATGAAGGAAAGGTTAACAATACAGAAGTCAAGACAAGCAGGACTTATGCGGATATTGCTATCAAGAATATCGTAACGCCCTTCAATATCATTCTTTTCGTCCTGGGCGCTGCCCTTCTGCTCCTGGGCAATCTGCTGAGCGCCCTTTCGGCTACTGGAATCATCATTGTGAACATATGCATCTCGACTATCCAGGAGATGCGTGCCAAACACCGTTTGGACAAGATATCGCTCCTGACCCGTCCCAAGGTCACCGTTGTCCGTGACGGGGAGGAGGTCATCATCGACCAGACAGAAATCGTCCAGGACGATCTCATCATCCTTCACGCGGGCGAACAGGCGCTTGTGGACGGAACGATTCTGGAATGCCGCTCGCTGGAGATGGACGAATCCCTTCTGACTGGAGAATCCAGTACAGTCCGTAAGAACCCCGGTGACAAGATCTATTCAGGTTCATTCTGTGTTACTGGACAGGGAGAGTTCGTTGTCACCGCATTCGGTAACGACTCATATGCGTCCCAGATGCTTTCCAGCGCAAAGAAATTCACTTCAAAGAAGACTCCGCTGCAGATGGAGACCACAACCATAACGGCTGCTCTGATGACCATATCCTTCGTACTTCTGTTCTTATCGGTCATCGTTGAGGTCATCAGGGGTGTGAACATCTTCGATGCTTCAGGAATTGAAGATGTCCTGGAGATATTCGTTATCTGTCTGGACATAGTTCCTATCGCGCTGTTCCTTCTTATCACGATCACATACATGCTTACGGCAATAAGGATGGCCAACACAGGTGTCCTCCTTCAGAGGTTCAATTCTGTGGAATCCATCAGTCACGTCGAGGTCGTCTGTATGGACAAGACGGGTACCATCACGACCAACAACCTTCTTTTCGAATCGGCCGAACACCTGGTGGACCAGGAAGAGGCTGAGAACATCATCAGATACTTTGTATCTTCAACAGGAAGCGTCAACAAGACCATGAAGGCGCTTACCGACAAATACGGAAAAGCCGAAGTGGAGCTCCTGGAAGAGATCCAATTCAGTTCGGCCAGAAAATACAGTGCGGTCAAGGTAAAGGCGGATGGAAAGGTTTACACCCTGTACTCCGGAGCCTGGACCGTCATCCGCGAATACTGCTCCGATGCCGAGAAGATCGATGAGATCATCGAGAGAGAATCATCCAAGGGATTCAGGACATTGGTCATCTGTGAATCAGAGGATCTCCCCCTCACCGTTAATGACGAATTCAAGATCAACCCCCTCAAACCAGTCACAGTCGTATCCATCAGGGATGAGGTAAGACCTGACTGCAGGGAGACCATAGAGGTGTTCCTGGAGAACAACATGGACATCAAGGTCATCTCCGGAGACGACCCTGTGACCGTCGATGCCCTGTTCAAGATAGCGGACATCCCGGGAGAGAGGGTCATAATCTCAGGCCCCGAGCTCGAGAAGATTCCCGATGCTGAATTGGATGAGGTCGTTCTCAAGACCAACATCTTCGGCAGAATGAAGCCTGAGAACAAGGAGAAGGTCATCGAGGTCCTCAAGCGCAACAGTAAGTATGTCGCAATGATCGGGGACGGAGTCAACGATGTCAAGTCCATCAAATCTGCCCAGGTCGGAATAGCCCTTCAGTCGGGTTCCGGCGCGTCAAGAGGCGTTGCGGACATGGTCCTCATAGACGACAACTTCTCTGCACTGCCCAAAGCCCTGGTCGAAGGCCGCAGGACGATCTCCGGTATCAGGGACATCCTCAAGGTGTACATCTCTAGGAATCTGGCCCTGGCCATCATGTTCATACTGATGTTCTTCATCCTGGCAAGGATCCCGATGCTTCCTATCCAGAACACATTCTATTCATTCACGGCAGTGGGTGTCATCGCATTCTTCATGACGATCTTCGCATCGCCTGATAAGAACGACGAACTGATCCTGCCAAGAGTCATAGGTTTCTCCCTTCCTTCGGCAATAGTCATCGGAGTGATGGGGATAATCGTCTATCTCTTATCGTATCACATGGTCCCCGACATCATCCATGTCGACAGGGCATTCTACGACTATCTGGAGCCTCTTGCCGAACTGCTCGGAGTCAGTGTCGATGATGTCATCACGAATAATCTGGCGACGAGTGCGGAACCGTACACACCGGGTAACATCTCTGTCATTCAGGACATTGTCGGAAGGACATGCATGGTCCTATTCGCTTCCGTAACCGGTGCGATCCAGCTTCTTATCGTCTGTCCGTACTTCAAATTCCTGTCCGTGGACGGAAATGTCAACAAGAGGAAGCTCCCGATAATCCTCGTTGCCCTCATCCTGCTGCTCATCACTGCAGCATATACTTTCGTCCCTTGGGCACTCGGAATCCTTGGAATGTCTCTTCTCGACCCCATCGGATTCATGTTTGTCGCGGTAATGTGCATTATCGCGTTCTTCGTCATCCTGTTAGTGGTGAAGAAGGACCTGATGAGGCATCCGGTGGACATCTTCCAGAAATGGTACCTCAAGAGACTTGACAAGGAGTACACCAAGGGAGACGTCGTAGTGGAAGAGGGTCTCAACCTCAAGGACGATATAATCCGTCCTTGAACATCGTGATCATCAGATAGGAAGCCATACGGGCATCAGAGAGCGCTCTGTGGTCCTGGACACCTTCTATGCCTGCGGGATCGCCTTCAACGATGTGCGAATAGGCGTAATCGAGCTTCGGATACCTGTATTCGCGGCCGTAGTACTCGCTGGGCAGTTTGCAGACATCCTTAGCAGCAATCATGATGTCAAAGCAGGGCTTGAACGTGCCCCTCAGGGACCAGGGTTCCTGGTAGAGGAATTTATCCATGTCATAGGCAACGTTGTACGATGTAACATGTTTGTTGCGCAATAGGTGCCTGACATCCTCAATGACTTTCATCGCTGGAGGAGCCTCGGCCACCATATCCAATGTCATATCGGTGTTCTGAAAGATCCATGCGTTCCGATGATAATCATCCCATTCATCGACGTCGTATCCTAACACAGAAGAATAGGCATCCTCAACTGTCCCCTTCCTCAGGGAGACCCTGGTAATCCCGACATCGACAACCAGATCCTTCGGAGCACCGTACAGACCAGTAGTCTCCGTGTCGAGGACGTATATCTCGTCCGGAGGGATGTCGTCGAGGGTCATGAATGCCATACATGGGCATCTGCAGTCAACTATAAAACCCGTTTTTCATCCCGTAAGTCAGACTCTCTCAATGATCCTGAATCATCAGTGGATCACATTAACGCATCTGTTCAAGTCTAATCGATAAATATGATTAATAAGTAATGCCAACGGCATCCAAGATAGGGGCCCTAGGGTATTTTTTAAGATTAACTGTACTATTTGGCGATGGTCGGAACCCCTTGTTTTTATGAAATGAAAACACCTACCAAAATACGAAGGCATCCCATGGACGCGAAGAAAATCGTAGCGATCGCGGTATCTGCAGTGCTATTGGTAATGGCATTTTCGTATCTGGAATACGGTCAGGAAATGTCCTATGACGAAGCAGTGAATGAACTGGGGTTGAAACTACATAGTTCCGACGAGACCTATGACGAGAACCTTCGCATACCTGATAATATCAGATTCATCATCAGCGCATATGGGCCCCAGCCCGATATCCCCGAGATAGAATTGCCCTCAAAACTGGACCTTCGCGATTACCATGGCAGGAATATTGTCTCACCGATAAAGGATCAGGGGCAGTTAGGTACCTGCTGGGCATTCGGAATAATCAAGGCTATCGAGATATCTTATGCAGAGGCCATGGGATTGGACTTCAATGAAGGAAACGTTGTGGACCTATCGGAGAAGCACCTGGCATGGTTCTCTTACGAACCAATATACGAAGGCTCTCAGGCAGGAGAGGGCTTTCGGCCTCCTAACGATTCCTGGGATACTTCAGACATAACGTTCAGAGTCGTCAGAAATGGCGGAAATATATTGCAGGCCCTCATTCTGTTCTCAAGCGATATGGGTCCAGTGGATGAGTCCCTTGCCCCTTACACTCCAATCGAAGGCACGAACGTTGGCCTTAGAGCAGAGATATTCACTATCTCTCTGGATGAGAAAGGCATAGCTGATAAATCCACTCAGGAGATGGTACTGGATTGGGCTCAAGTTAGTATAGATGAATATCAGGCTGTTAAGAAGGAACTGAAGGACAGTGGCTTCTATCTACTCTCCGGTGACGAATTTAATATGGCCATAAACCAAGGCCTCCCCGAACATGCAGGGGAGACGGTGGGTTTTGCGCAAGCGTACAGTAACCCCGGCGATTATTCTGTCGACGAAAGCCTTCGCTATCTTAACGATAGGATGTTGATAGAATTCAACGTACTACCAGACGTCTCACTCTGTGATGAGAAGTTGGAATATTCATACAATCCTGTAGCCACCAAAGCCATCAAAACCGAACTGAACAAAGGCAGAGGTGTCACTTTAGCATATCATTCCGACTCCAGCATGCCTGGTTATGAACAGGACATAACATTCTTGAATTTCTTAGATTCTGAAGGAAACCCAACCAGTGATAGCAATGCGGCAATATGGGCGCATTACACATATGATGTGGATTACGACCCTAATGACAGCACATCCGTTAACAAGATAGTTGTGCCGAACCACGGGGTATGTATCATCGGATACGATGACAACTTCCCCAAGGAGTATTTCAAAGACCCTAATGGCACGATAGGCGGTGATGGTGCATGGCTGGTCGCCAACAGCTGGGGTCTTGATTGGGGGAATAGCGGCAACGGTACCTTTTGGTTGTCCTATTACGATCAAAGCACCCTTTCCGTCGGAACAGCCCTAATTAAGGACGTAGAAGGCGTGCATACTGAGAAGTATAATTTCGTACCGTCAGTTAACGAACTGGGCATCGATCACAACAAATCAGAGATTCAAATGGCCAATGTGTTCGAATCGACATGTTCCCAGACCCTGACATCCATAGGTGTCCAAACAATACTTCCCAACACATCAATAAGATACCAGATCTACAAACTGGAAGATTATCATGCATCTCCAGTTGATGGAACACTTGTTGCAGAAGGATCGGAAGAGGTGATATATGCAGGATATCACACCATCGCCCTGGATTCTGGATTGGATCTCAAGACTGGAGATGCATATTCCATAATAGTAGAGCAGAAGGATTGCGACGGATATGCCATATTAACATCCGCCATCAAGAACGAGAATGGTTCTGATTACTACACCCGCATCTTTCAGGAGACAGACCCCTGGACCCATGGGGGTTTCTACTTTTCGAAAGGAGTGGTAAATCCTGGTGAGAGCTTCGTCCTTTACAAGAATAGATGGTTAGACTGGGCAGATGTCACTGCTACGATGCACAAACTGAACATCGACATGAATGATGATGGGTTTGATTATGATAACTTCCCGATCGTGGCGTATATAAAAGAGGCATCAGTTTCCTGATCTGGGCAAGATCGCTCCCGATGACTTGAATTCAATGCCCAGCCAGTTTTCACCCATTCGTCCGCATTAAGATACAAATACAAACAAACTCTCTTCTTGATTGCGCATTGCGCTGTCGGGGTTTCTTCTGATACCTCGTTTAGATGAGAGTAGATTTAGGATGCATTACGATCGTGTCATCGAAGGAATCTTCATAAGTAGACCTAATAGGTTCATATCCGTCTGCCAGGTCTGCAATGAAACTGTAACCGTCCATGTGAAGAACACAGGCAGATGCAAAGAGATTCTTATTCCGGGGACTAAAGTAATCTTGTCTGATTCAGGGAATCCGGATCGTAAGACCCGTTACGACCTTATTGCCGCATACAAAGGTGACATCCTTATCAATATCGATTCTCAAGCCCCGAATAAGGCCTTCCAGGAGTTCATACCGATCTCAGGATTATTCGGAAAGAACCCGGAAGTCCATCCTGAATATACGCACGGGGATTCACGTTTCGATTTTCATATAAAGGATGGAGAAAGGAGGATATTCGTTGAAGTTAAGGGAGTCACGCTTGAGAACGACGGTATCTGCAGTTTCCCAGATGCTCCTACAGAACGCGGTGTAAAGCATCTCAGAGGCCTCATGAAAGCCATCAAAGAGGGATACGAGTGCTATGCCGCATTCGTCGTCCAGATGAAACCTATGAAGGTATTCACCCCGAATTATGCGACCCATGAGGAGTTCGGTAAGGTTCTGGAGGAAGCAGAAAAGGCAGGTGTGAAGATACTGGTCTATGACTGCTTAGTCACCCCGGACAGCATGACAGTGGATGCCCCTATCCCGCATGAATTCAGATGACAGAGCGGATAAGATTGCGGATACGTTCCTGCGTCTCCTGGGCGGGACATGTGGTGTTTACCATGAAAACGGAACACTCAGAGAGATACTTTCTGAAGAATTCCCTTCTGATGGAAAGGCTCTCCTCATCGCGGATAAGCTGATGTGGGTTGCAGAAGTCATTCTTCTCAAGATACTCCAAGGCCTCTTCGATCTCTAGTTTCCTCTCTATCGTTGGATCGGATGCATCTCTCTTCAGAAGGATGACCACGGACATGGATGTCTTGGTGATGACGGAACCTTCCCCCCTTATCCAACGGACGTTGCCTATACCTCTGCCCTTCTGGTCGAATTTGACCCCAGTGACAAGAGGCTTGTACTCTTCCCAGACATCTCCAATATCTGCATCGATGTAGCAGTTCTTCTCGGAACCGTTGATCCTGGGCCTGCCTGTACCGAATTGGACAAAATACCAATCATCTGAGATAAGATGGGAGTTCTCCATCCTGAGAAGACCCCAGGACTGAGTGGTCTTTCCTGTCTTTGAAGGCGCTATGAGCGTGACTCCGCGCCCGTCTATGTCGATGGCTGCACCGTGAACGGAGTATATCCAATGCGCTCTCTCCAATATATTGCCTGCAAGACCGAGAGCGACGCTTTTCACCCATCCGTAATAGTCGAAGTTGAACAGGAATATGGTATAGGTGCTGATGTCGTATTCCGCATGGAGTTCGGACTTACCGTCGTCGATACAGTAGATCCTGGCATGGGAACGTACCATGTCCGACATGTGATAGAAGTTATCGGACCACATATCGATGAAATCCTTGTTGCAGCTGAACAATTCGACGCAGACACCGTTTATAGAGGCCTTATGGCGGTAGTAATTCATCCCCCTGCATATGGCGAGGAGTTCGTCCGCCCTATCTTTCCGAATAATATCGACTTTGTAGGCCATCCTTATCGGGTATGAGATGCACTCTCTGATATTGAAAAGGTTTGCCTCCCCGAAGGGAGGCTTTTAGGTTTTTAGGATTTGAGATATACTCCGTTGGAATCCAAACCGGACACTGATCCTGTGGAGATCGTGGCGTTTGTTGATCCTATGTAGAACGCAGAGGCATTGCTGATGCTAACTGGGAGCTCTACTGCGGCCATGACCGTTCCATTCACGGATGCGGATACTATGGTTCCCGACTTCACACTGCCCAAAGACTTCTGAGTACCGTATGATTTGAATGCCGATGAGCCTGTTATCTCGTTGGTCATTCCGTTAGGACATATGGCCAATACTGTTCCCGAAGTGTATGTGTAGCTGTAATCAGCATCAATTGCAGAGTTTCCTCCGCTGGTGGATACGATGACCACGTCGGTACCTTTGAAGCTAATGGAGCTTGAATTGGTATCCAATCCGTCTCCTCCGGCGAATACATAAAGATATCCCCCAGAGAGGATCAGTCCATTTCCTAACGCGTTCACACCGTCATCATCGGAAATGAGGGAGACAGTTCCGCCAGAGATGGTTATGTTTCTTCCTTCAAGTGCCTCATAGCTTCCGGTAACATTGACGGTACCTCCTGAAATCAGAAGCGTACCATCCGCATGCGCGCCATCATCCAGACTGTTCAGGGTGACGATTCCACCAGATATGGTGATGTTTCCTGATGGGATGGCTCCCGATTCGAGGTATTCGTCGTTATTGGCATGGAGTGCGTCATCGTATGCATCAATACTGACAGTACCCGATTTGATCACGATCTCGTTAGAGGCCTTGATCCCCTTGCATGAGTACGAGGTCACGTTCTTGTTGCCCTCGCTGTTACCTCCGCCCTGCATCCAGCTGTCTCCACCAGGCATTCCTCCCCAGTTACCGGGTCCTCCCTGATGTCCGGGCATCATACCTGCATCGGTGATCAGTGAATTTGTTGTGGAAGACGCGCCGGCACCGGCGATGATCGTAAGGTTCAGTGAACCTCCGTTCATCTCCTCAACTATGACATCGCAGGCTGAATCGATACCGTCGCAGTATGCCTTTATGGTTACTGTGGTATCTCCATCATCTGAATTGATGGTGACCGTTCCGCGCTGCTTTCCGCTGCTGCTGAGCTCGCTGTTGGAGGTCTTGATCGCATCTCCAGATGTCGCATTAAGGGTGATGGTACCCGATGTGATGGTAACGCTGTCATTGCCTTTCAGACAATTGTCTACAGCAGTCACATAGAGGGTGAGATTCTTCACTGACAGATCATCCTTGGAATGGATTCCGTTGTTGTTGGCTGATACGATGAAAAGTTTCCCCTTGCCCTGTATCTTCAGGTCGCATTTGCTGTATATGCTGGCGGAGATGTCCTCTTCCGAGACCTCTGCGCGGTTGTCGTAGATTGTGTTGGTGGTTCCTTTCTTGGCAGATATGGTCACATCCTCACCGGATGTGATGTTGATAGGTACCTCTAAGGATGAACTGATTGTCAACCCGTTCAATACCAGCTCGAAGTCGTAATCTCCAGCGTCGATCACTATGTTTCCGACCAGATTTCCGCTGATGGAGTAAACTGAACCATTCGAATCGGACATTCCGCTGAATGTTATGGTGGTGAGGCCGTTAGATTCTGTAACGGTGTAGCAGTTGTCTGAACCGCTTTCGAAGGTAATAGTGAAATCGGATACGGAGGATACGCTGTCCGAAGATGTTTCCTCTCCAGTGTCTATCGTCGTATCTGTGGTCTTGCTAGGTGTGCTGCCGGGGACGGTCGTATCCTCCGATGTTCCGAGCATCAGGAAAACAACTCCTCCAGCGGCAATCATAGCTGCCACAGCAAGTATTGCTATAGTCTTTGTTTGCATTATATTCCTCTTTGATTGTTTTGATTTTGAAGATTCTTTGATTTACCTTACTGGTTGAAATGAATTCATACCTCTGTATTCTGCAACATGCATCTGCAATTCATCACAGTGGTTGGCCCGGCTGGGATTGCCTGGAATCCTTCTGGCATGCGGCAGAGGACCATTTCCTTGTATGCGTTGCCGTACTTGCTGAAAGATGACTTGTAGAGACGGGTGCCGTTCAGTAGATCAAGCAGCCACTGGGGGTATCCGTACATCGTCTTGATCTCCATGAGGGAGTAGCCTTCAGGCAATACCCTGTGGCCTTCTGCTTCAGAATCCAGCCTGATGTTGTCCATGCGTGCCATGATCTCATCATCTATGGTGATGCGGAGGTCCGAGCCGGACTTGTCGCGGTATGCTTCGCGCTCATAGGTGAGCAGCATCGCCGGTCTGATCCCTGCATAACGGTTCTTTGTGAATTCGATCTCCTCTCCGATCTGGGAGTGGGGATAATCGCAATCTTCTCCGCCAAGCCATCCCATCGCCTCATCAAGAGGCATTGTGAGGCGACGCTTGTAAACGACTGATTTGTACTTCTTCTTCAGTTCCACGAACACCTGGTCATCTGATTCAGGCCTCCCGTAACTGCGTACGCGTATTTTCTCCTTGTAGACAGGACGCTCGATCGAACGGCGTGCTATCTTGAAATCATCTGTATCGAAGTAGATGTTGCGTATGGAGGAACGACCGTACTTGTCCAGTACCATATGTTCTTGGAGTGCCTCATTGACTGCGTCTTTCTGCTCCTCATTCATCAGATACTTCAGTTCGTATCTCTTGAACACCATGTTTGCCGTCATGATATCGCCTCAGAGCCCTCCGGTCTTCTCTTCCTGGCGCATTATTGCGACCTCGAGATTCCCGTTCCTTACGCGGATCTTATCGATGAGTTCCTTCTGCTGGAGTTCGTCCTTGAGGGTCACGTTGTACTTCAGCTTGAACATGCTTCCCATGTTGGTGGATTTGACTGATACCAATTCGCATTCGCTGGTGTACTCAGCGAGCAATGAGTCGATGTCCGAATTGTAGTCAAGATCTTCAGGTATTGTGATGCAGACGACTTTCTCTGCAGTCCTGGTACGGGGTTTTCCGAAGTCTACATGCGATGCTAGCAGTATCACTGCGCAGATAACGACGACGAAAATCAGAGCGAATGCGAGGAAACCCATTCCGATTAGGAGTCCGGCTGCCATTGACAGGAATATTACGGCGATCTCCTTGGCGGAAGCAGGCGCGGAACGGAACCTCACAAGGCTGAATGCTCCGGCGATTGCGATTCCCGCTCCAATGTCTCCGCTAACCACCATTATGACTACGGAAACTATCGCTGGGAGAAGAGCTATTGTCAGTGCGAAGCTGTCGCTGTGGGCGTTCTTGTAGATGTAGATCATAGATACTATGAAACCCACTGCCAATGCCGATCCGATGCATACCAGGAACTCGAACGGTCCCATGGAGTCAGCTGTGCTGAATATACTTTCGAATATACCGCTCATCCCTGTCATCTCCTTGATTCAGGGACGAACTCGTCAGAGTTGGACTCTGATACTGAGGCATGGCCTCTGAGGCCGCTGCCTGTTGTCCTTTGTCTTACTTTGTCGATTGTCATTTTCTTTCCTTTTGGTGCTTTATTGTGAGGTTTTGGATCCCGAGGGATCGGTCAGAAAGCGATTGAACGCTCACAGCTCCAAAAGAATGACATTGTTCTGTACAGCGGGTGCACTGAACGATACGAAAAACGTTTGTTCTGGTGAATCGAAGAATACGAATTCCTCTTCCGGCTCTTCCTCCTCTTCTACGACTTCGAATGTCGTCTCCTCATCCACCTCTTCGTCGAATCCGCTTGCACGGGTATCCGCTGAATTGATGTAAGATGACGAGCGCATGTACTGTTCTATGAGAGCACAGAGTTTCTGCTTCAGAATCTCGGCGATATCATGCATTCCCCTGTCCTCTGCGAATTTGATTGCGTCCTCGACGAAACCAGGATCGAATATCCCGATGTCTCCGATGACCATCGGCTCTAGATTGGCCTCCAATTCCTCAGGGGTTGCATCATGGTCGTATCCTGGATGCTCACCTGGAGGCATAGATGCCTCTGACCTGTCGGATTGGATCGGCTGCGGTCCCCTAAGATCCATTGGATGATTGGAGTTCATTAATTCGGGCGGAACCGGACGGGATCTATCGAATTCGTTTGGCTGGGGCATGCGCTCCTTCATAGGAGGGCGTTGCTCAAAAACCGGCATTTCTTCCTCAGACTGGCAGTCTGTTTCTGCCGAGACATCCGGAAGCACAGCTAGGACTAACGCAATCAGTGCGGCAACCGCGATTATTGAGGCAATCAGTCTGCTGTTCACCGAACCGACGAAAGTTTTCAGTTATTTAAACATCACTTAAACAGTATCAGTTTTTGTGTAATTAATTCCAGAACACCTTGCGTTCGTCCCGGGGGACTTCGCGTCTGAAACGTATCCTGGGATGACCGATTACATAGACTGCATAGGCGCACAGTCCCTTGTCGATCTCAGGGAAGAATGACATGAACTTCTCGGGATCATTCTCGGCCGCCTGAAGCATCCATCTTGAATGGAATCCGCCCAATCCCATGGATGAGGCCATCAGATCCAATTGTGCGATAGGGATGATGGCATCGATGGGGAAACGAGCAAAGGCTATGATCAGCTGCCTTCCCTCCCATGTGAACGGATTGTTCTTTTCCTTCATCCCGTCATCGACATATTTTACGAATTGATCAAGACGGGGATGTTCGTCCCTGTGGGAACGCAGGATTGAGGCCAATAAGGTCATGAAATCCCCGAAGGAACTGTCAATGACCGCATACTGCACCTTTTGAGAGTTCTCTGCCGTAGGGGCGCTGCCGATCGATTCCAAGAGACGAGAGAGCTCTTCTTTGGTGCAGGGTCTGTCGAACCATCTTATGCTCCTTCTGAACCTGTAGAGCCTTGAAAGGTCGGCACTATCCACCGGAGAACCGTCAATAGGTGTGTATGGGAAATCGACGAAGTCTTTGAGTTTAATCGCTCCCTTCGGACAGACAGATGCGCAGTGTCCGCATCTGAAGCAGTAGTAATCGGAATCGACTTCTGTTGCCTTTTTCTCTTTCACCGCCAGATGACCTCTGATGCATACCTTGACGCACTGTCCGCATCCTATGCAGTCATCGCTGATGATAAGCTCTTCCTTGCAGGCCATGCTCGAAAAACATGATTCTAAGTTTATTATACTTGTTCAGTGTCCAGAACCCATTCGGTTATCTCTCCGTTCTTGACCATATATGCCTTATCCGCCAATGCTGCTAAGGGTGCGTCATGGTCGGCATCCGAATAGAAACTGTCGATATGTGCATCGCCGAAGGCCTCCCTGAACCTCCTGACCTTCTCAACATCACGACAGTTAGGCCCCAGACAGGCCCCCTTGACAGGATCCACATCTGAAGCGATTACGTTATCTATCCCGAGCCTTGAGCAGATCTCCTTAACGTGGAAGTAGGGCGAAGCAGTAATGATAACATCATCGTCCCGGTGGAGGTCATAATACCAGTCGAATATCTTGTTCTGATTGTCATCCCAGAATCTCTTAGACATCTTCTCCATGTCGAAGAATCTGAAGAACCGGTAGTACTTCTGCTTCATCTGCCTGTGATCTATCTTACCCTTCCTGAAACGATACCAGGCGAGGAATTGGGAGGGGAACACCACAAGGATGTAAGGCCTCCTTTTAAGGCAGTACTTGTAGAGGTCGACCATACAATCGCCGTCATACAGCGTGCCGTCGAAATCATAAACGTTCAGACGAGGACCTCCTGACAAGTGTCTGCTACCTATAGCAACAGATTACGATATAATAGCATTGAGGGACATCTCTTTATTAATCCAACACGCTACGAAGGTCTATGATTCGCGACTATGTCTGGGGAAAGCATCTCGCATTGATCATTGTCGACCCCCAGCGCAAGTTTACATTGAGCACTGATGATTGGTCTGATAGAATGGTGCCTGCCGTGAAAGGCATCAACGAATACCTGAGGATCTTCAGGGAGAACAAGGCCCCCGTTATCTTCATCCATTTCGACGGCCCGTCCCACACCGGCTACCGCGGAGAGGATGAGGATGAATGGTTGCCAGGCATCGAATCGGCCGATACCGATATCGTTGTCCATAAGAAGCATATGAATTGCTTCAAGGAGACCGATCTGGAGAAGGTGCTGAAAGACAATGAGATAGATTGCGCCCTGTTCGCAGGCATGCTGACGGAGTTCTGCGTGGCCACGACATATTACGCAGCTTCTGAGAGGGGAATAGTCCCCTACATGGCCAAAGGGGCCCTGATCCCGTACAACAAGGACGGCAACTGGGCAGCAGAGATCATGTGCACCATGGTCGAGCCCTCTACCGTAGAGAGATATCTGAAAGGAGAGCAGCCGCCTGTTGTTATTGACGAATGAGCGTGTTTTTGGCTAAATTGTTATAAAAAGGAAAGTGCATGTGCCAATGCCGCTGTAATTGGCGGCGGGATGTGATGGGATGGCAAAAGCATTGATTTTCGCAACTGGTCTTTTGACCAAGAAAAAGTACACACCTATTGCGAAGTACATTTCCAAGAACGCAAACACAGATATCTTCGACCTCAAGGATCTCATGAGGCTCAACCTTGACGCATATGACACGATCATATTCGGATCGGCAAACAACTCCGGAAAGGCAGACAAACTGGTAGCAGAATTCGTTGCGAACAACCAGGACGTGCTTTCTGGAAAGAAGAAGTACCTCTATGTCCTGACTTCCAAGGACACTGAAAAGGAGCAGGCTGAGGCTGCAGCAATCGCTGAGGAGCTCGGACTTTCTGAAGCATTCAGCATTCCTCTCAAGTCCGAGGAGACCAATGAGTCCGGATATCCTGCTGCTCTTGATACATTCATCTCAATGATCTGATAACATGGATACGACGATTCTAATAGCAATCATAGCCGTCTATCTCGTTCTGAATGTCATAGCATTCTTGGCATTCGTATGGGATAAGCACAAGGCTAAGAACGACATGTGGAGAACCAGGGAGTCCACGCTCATCCTGCTGGCCCTGTTCGGTCCCTTTGGTGCGACCATCGGAATGCTCACTGTAAGGCACAAAACTCAGAAGATCAAGTTCAAGCTCGTTTACCTGTTCTTGATCATCCACATAATCGTGATCGCATACCTGATCATCAGCGGTACGATCTCGTTCTGATTCAAACCCTCAACTGATAGGACTTACGCACGTCTAGTTCCTGCCCGGGATGACCGAGCAGGACTACACGGCTGTCCTCTCTTTTCCTTATTATCTCCATACCTACTCTGGAGCCCAGTTGATTCGCGAAATCCGTAATCTCCTGGAAAGAAGGCATGCAGGACATGCTGAGCCTCTGTCTGGAGCCTCCGACGAACACATATCCCTTAGGTTCGATCAGCTCAGGATCCGCTATGCGGTCCAATGCCGCATATTCGTCAACCCAGCCGAGATTGTGCTCCTTCACGAGGGTGTGCCTGACAACCGTGCTTGTGTTCAGAGAAGGCATCAGCTCAAGAGTGCGCATGAGCCTTTCCCATCCGTCCTTGATCTTAGGGCGGCAGACCCTCAGATATACCTCTTTGTTGGGGGCTGCGACAGTGACGTATGTCTTGGTAGGAAGCTCGTCCAGAGAGGCCAGCTGGTCCGGATAGGTCCCGTTGGTAACTAAAAATGTGGACATGCCCCTGCTGTGGCATTCCTTGAGGAAATCGGAGAGGTAAGGGTATGTAATAGGCTCCCCTGCAAGGGATATCGCCACCTGATTGGGGTTCATGGCCTCCTGGAATCTCTTGGGATCGCAGCGGGGGTCGCCCTTGAATCCCTGTATGAGCTTCCTCTGCTCGTTTATCAGCGCATCAAGCATCTCCTTGGGCTCTGCCCAGTCGGTGACCTCGAAATCGCTGCCCTGCACCCTCCAGCAGAATGTGCAAAGGTGGCTGCATTCGTTGATGGCAGGGGTCATCTGAAGGCATCTGTGGCTTTCTATGCCGTAGAAATCCTGCTTGTAGCAATGGCGCTCATGAAGCATGCTTTCCTTCATCCAATGGCAGAGCTTCACAGCCGCATGGTCCTTGTAGATACGGTACTGTTGTTTGATGAGCAGATTCCGATAATCCTCGTCCATGCTACCCTCAGAAATCGAACAGGCTTGCCTGATTATTTTTCTTATGCTCTGCCGCAGGCTTCTCCGGTTCCTTGACAGGCTCCTCCACGGGCTGTGCTATCGGTTCAGACGGCTTTGCGGCCTTCTTCTTGATAGGCTCAGGTATAGGTGTCTCGGCCTCTATTGCTTCGAACACCGCCTTGACGTCCTTAGACTCGGGTTTCTTGTCCAGCAGGAATCCCAGCTCTTCAGGCTCCAATTTGAGTTCCTTGGTGACCAGAACGCGCATCTCTGGATCGTTCACGAGCATCTGTTTGATGAAGGGCAGTATGTCCAGGTCCACGCGTTTGGTGGATGTATGGAGATACACCGCCAGCTTGAGGTCGACGGATTTCCTGAGAGCGCGTATGCTCTTGCTCCTCGACATCTTGCTCAGATATGAAGGGAAGTGGAGACGGTCATGGGAGTATCTATTGGACATACGTGCGGTGTTGACTCCAGCGGTCAGCGTATCGCTGGCGTATGACCAGAATCCGAAGTATTGGCGTCTGCCGACCCTGCCCAGATATATGTCGGCACGGGAGAGCTTCTCGTATCCGCGTACAAGATCCCCTTTGTCAAGGTACTCATAGGGCAGGTTCTCATCCACCCAGAGCTCTACCTCCGGAGGGTCTGTATCGACATCCATCATGATCTTCCTAGCCTTCATGGCATCGTTGGATCTGAATATGGCGGACATGAGCGCATACATATCGTTCCTCTTGTCGCGGGCGGATATGCTCTCTGCCATCTCCAAGGTTATGTGCGTCTGCCCAAGGGACAGTGCCTCAAGGTTACGTACCGCTGCACGCATGTCTCCAGACGCCTTCTCAGCAATCATCTCCATGGCATCCTGATCGACGGTGACGCCTTCGTTCTGCGCTATTTTGTACAGCGCCTTTACGACCGAAGGGGTCTTAGGCCTCTGGAAGGTGATCTGTAGAGTGTCGGTCTTTGCAGCACTGCATTTACGGGACAGCTCGTAGTAATCGTTGACGATGAGGATGAGGGGCTGAAGGGTCTCCTTGATCAGCTTTGTGATGACCGGGATGGCCCCCCTGTCGGTATTGCCGAAGAAATTATCGGCCTCATCCAGAACTATGAGCTTCCTCTGACCCTTGCCCGTATCGAGATATGTCCCCTCATCAGAGAACGTATTGAATCTGGATCCGCGGACGGCGATATCCTCTATCGCATCCGCATTACGCTGGTCCGAGGCGTTCATTTCTATTATTGACCAACCCATATCGCGGGCCAAAGCCTCTGCCGAAGTGGTCTTTCCGATCCCAGGGGTACCTATCAGGACGACCGCCCTCTTCTCAGGTATGCCGTTCTTCCAGGATTCTGCCCACGCCCTGAGCGTATTGACCGCCGCAGGATTGCCAATGACGTCATCGAGCGACTGCGGGCGGTACTTCTCTGTCCAGTCCATCAGTCTTCCCTCTTTCCGACATGGGTGAAGACATCCATCAGCGAGAACATGAAGATGATGATCTGCAGCGCTATGATGAGCCAATAGTTGCTGGAGTTCTCCAGGAATGCCGGAGTGATGTAGAACAGGAGCGCTGTAGCACATATGAACACGAAAGCTTTGGACCACCTACGCTGTATTATCTGCCCAAGACCAAATATGTTGAAGAAGCCCGGGATTATGGCCAAGGTGACAGACAAATAGTCTATCATGGTCCAGGGTCTCCTCACGACGACAGGCTCGCTGTAGCGCTCTTCTACCTTCGTACCGCAGAACGGACAGAAATCAGAATCATTCGGAAGGGCTTTACCGCAGTTCAGGCACATATCGGAGTATCTTATGCGGTCCTCGTCATCGAGCGTGAGTGCGTTCTTGGTCCAAGAGCCGCATACATAGCAGAAATCCTGTCCTTCTGGGATCTCCGAACCGCATCCTGTGCATATGTGCCTAATCTCATTCACCTCCGACTACCAGCATCTGATACGTCCCGTTATCTTCTATGACCTTAATACTTTCTCCGTATAGTTCGGAGATTATGTCATCCGTGAGTACCTCCTTCTTCGTCCCTTCGGCAAGTTTATGCCCTTCCTTCAGAGCGACTATGTGATCCATCGAGGATGGGATATCAGAAAGCTCATGAGTGACCAGGATGAGGCCGATACCTTGCTTTGAGAGTATGTCGAACATAGATTTGAACTTAGATCTCATGGAGACGTCCAGTCCTGTCATGGGTTCATCAAGTATCAACAGATCGGGGCCGTTCACCAAGGCCCTTGCTATCAATGCACGCCTCATCTCTCCCAGCGAAAGACCGGAAACATTCCTTTCCAGAAGGTCCTCGATGCCCATCATGGTTGCGGAAGAAACCACCATGGACTCCATATCAGACGTGACTGTACGATCGGCATAGATATCGAGGCTGCTGAACAGTCCTGAGCAGATGACCTCGAAAACCGTGGTGTCCCCTCCGAACATGTTCTGGAGATCCATGGACACTATGCCCACATGACGACGGAATTCGAACAGATTCCTCCTCTCCTGGCCGAAAATACGCAATACGGCAGGTTCATTCTCATCATAATACGGATAGATGTTTCCGCAGAACAATTGGACCAATGTAGTCTTTCCGGACCCGTTGGGCCCGATGATGGCCAGATTCTCTCCGGCATCGAGTTCAAGGTCGATGGAGCTCAGGATGTAT
This sequence comes from Candidatus Methanomethylophilaceae archaeon, assembly GCA_045588265.1. GTDB lineage: Archaea > Thermoplasmatota > Thermoplasmata > Methanomassiliicoccales > Methanomethylophilaceae > Methanoprimaticola. The sequence goes on from JAZNDX010000027.1 coordinate 57,863, forward strand.
TTGCCGTCCCTTACCACAGAGACGTTCCTGAGCTCCAAAGCCTTGACATTCATGAAGGTTTATCGGCGTAATCCTACTTAATTGGTCTTCAAGAGGGCGTCCAGGTCGACCAATATGTTGGCAACCTTCCTTCCTTTGGCTGTCAGAACAATATTGGTGGCGCGTGAGCCCTCTATCGGTTCCTGGGTGATCAAGCCCATGGATTCCAGACGGTCTAGCTTATCAGGGATGCGTGGATTTGACGATACATTCCTGTAAATCTCTATCTTCTGACATTCTCCGTTGATCGATAGGAACATCATTATAGCGATCAGATGTTTTTCCTCGAAACCCAACACTCCTTTTTCAGTTTCAGAGTCCATGGTCTTGCCCTCATACGTTATTATAGGTCATGGTATTTGGTTCTTTTTTCTTTACTAATACTGCGATTACCAAAGTCAGAATGGAAAGAGGCAAGGCGATTATGAGCGGATCCAGATAAGCCAACGTGGTATCTGGGAACAGGACATTGTTGCCTGTAATCATCTTACAGATGGGCAGGAAGATGCATGTTCCGGCATTGAGGAAGAGCGCAGAGAACATGTATGAAACGGTTCCTACGACGATGCTAGCTACGGCGACGCTCTTGACGGGCTTATCGCAGTATAGCGAGTAGAAGTAGGCCGGGAGCAGAGCTGCGGCGGTCACACCCATGAAGACCGATGTTGCCTTGGCGATGATGTCGTTGGGCATCAGGTAGCAGTAGACGACGACCAGGACCATGAAGACTACGATGATGGCCCTGTTGAGGTTCACTGACTGGGAGTCGACCTCCTTATTGAGTTTCCTGCTCTTGAATACAGAGTAGATGTCGTATCCGCCTGCGACACCGATGGTATGCATCAGTGCGCTGATTGTTGAGATGGATGCGCAGATGAGCGACAGCAGGAACAGGGAGATGAAGATGTCTCCGAAGGTTATGTCGTTGAACACCTCGAGGATGTATTGGGGGATGATGAAGTCGGTTCCCAGTCCTATGGAGTTGAGGTATTCATAGGACATCATTCCGCCATGCTCGTTGCTGAAGAATATGTTGGTCAGAGGTCCGATGGTGTATGCGGTACCTACGACGACCATGATGAAAATTGATCCTATGAGAAGGGATTTGTCCAGGTCCCTGTCGGATTTAGCGGACATGTACCTGACGATGAGCTGGGGCTGTGTAAGCGCACCGATTCCGACACCCATGATGAATGTGGTGACTACGGTCATCCATTCGCGTGAACCGAAGTCGGCCACACTTGTCCAACCCTCGAATCCGGGGGCCACACCCAATCCGGTGATATCTCCCATACGCTGCTCCCAGAGTCCGACCAGCGCTTCGTTACCTTCGGTGATTCCTCCGGTGTATGCCCAGGTGACGATCAGGATGACCACCATTCCGATGAACATGATGGCTGCCTGGAGAGCATCGTTGTACATGACGGCGATGATTCCACCGTAGACGACATAGATCGCAACGATGAGGGACAGTCCGATGAGTATGTAGTTGTAATAATCTGTCAGACCGGCAATGACCGCAAGTGAGTTGACTCCTCCCTTGAGCACAGCGGCAGTGTAAATGGGCATCATCACGAGGATGAGAATGGCGGTGAAGAGCCTGATTCCGCGGGAACCGTAGATCTTTCCAAGAAGGTCAGCGAAGGTCGCTGCACCCAGTTTTCTGCCTATCTTCCTGGTCCTCTTACCGAAGATCAGGAAAGCAACAATAAGTCCGACGAAGAGATTTAGGAAACATAACCACATCAGTGTCATTCCATGGACGGCCGTCTGACCGCCGAAACCTATGACGGCTGATGCGCTCAGAAATGTAGCACCGTAGGACAACGCAATGATCAGCGGACTGGTCTTGTTGCGTCCCAACAGGAAATCTTGGTTATCTGAAGTGTTCCTATAGCCATACCAACCCAGAAGAAGCGTTATAATAACGAAAACCACAGTCATTACACCGAGTATGGTCAGATCGATTCCCTCACTCATTGGAATCTTCCTCCTCTTCGGTCTCTTTTCCCTTCCTCAAGCTGATGAAGATGCAGTATGCAACAGTTAGGATGCATCCTACATATGCAGCTATTATCCAGGGGTCGGTCAAGCCTAGAACATCCATTCGAATCACCAATGTTGCGTGCTAACATATAGCACGGCATCCAGAGTTATGGAAATAACATATTTAATGGTGCGGTCAGAGCAAGGGCCTATGGAATGTCTGTTCGGATGGTATAATAGCAGATAAGACGACCTGACTGTACGAAGGTATTTTTATGACAACTTAGAATAACCCTTTGTTTGGCTTGACCGGGGCGTTTGGCGTGCCCTATACCCGAAATCGTCATAGCGGGGGTGACAGCAGCGGGCGGTCTCGCTGAGGTCCATAAGCCCATCTAGCAACTATGAAATCTTGTCCTGTAGAGTCGGAGTTTGCACAGGAAACGGCCGGAGGGTCGTCCTCCATGCATTAATCGGGGAAACCGGGTCAGGTCCTGACGGGAGCAGCCTCACTTCGAACCACTGACGTTTACGGGGTCGCAGGGTGGAGAAGCGAAATGGTCTACTTATGTTCTGATGTGGGAACAACCGTTGTGGCCAGACACTTATTTCTTGACCTTCACACCGGTGATGACATCCTTATCGAAATCGAACAGGACGATCTCCTGCTCTCCGTCAGTAATCTTCAGTTTCTTTGAGGAATCGACCTTTCCGACAACGGCCCCGGCACAAGCGACGTCGGAGAATATGTCTATGATCTCCTGGGAGTGGCTGGGGTCGCATGAGAATACGAAAGCGCATCCGAAATACGTGGTGGCCCAGTGCAGAGGATCGACATCGTCGGGTATCGGTATCTTGCGGATATCCACGGTTGCACCCATCGCTGAAGACTCCAGCATCATACCTAAAGTTCCGATGTGGCCAGGATTGCTCATGTCCTTGCAGGCATGGGCCAGATGCTTCTCAGCTACTATCGCGGAGGCATCCATCTGGGCCTGGACCAACTCCTTTGGCTTGAAAGAGGTGCTGTCGTAGGTGTAAGGCACCGATTCAGGGTACTTACCATCGAGGTCGATGACGAAAACAATGTCATCCCCGTCCTTCGCTGTACTGCTAAGGAGGACATCTTCCTTCTTCACTGCACCGATGATCGAGATCTCTATTGAATTGTAATTGCAATCCGGATGGGTATGGCCTCCCACGAGGGGGACGTTGAACTTATCCACACCGTACTGGATGCCCTTGAGGAGGTCGTCATTCATAACCCCGTTACTGACGGATATGACATCGACCATCCCGAGAGCGCGTCCGCCCATCGCGGCTATGTCGTTGACGTTCACGAGAACCGCATAGTAACCTGCCAGGAAAGGATCGGCCGCCATAAGCTTCTCCATTATGCCGTCAGCAGCGAAAAGGACGCACATGTTCCCGTTCTCGATCACTGCCGCATCCTCTCCCTCCGCAGCGACCACCTGAGGGAAGCCCGATGTGGGGAAGAGATCGACTACCTTGTGTATTGCATTCTTCCTGGTGACTCCCGGGAAGTTCCTTATGGTCTCTGCCATTCTCTCTAATTCAGACATAAAAATCAGCGCCACAGGCCTCTCTTACGGAGGATGAAGATCGAAACGATGCACAGGACGACCATCAACACGAACAGGATGATGTACATGTTGTCATCGCTTCCTCCTGGAAGAGGCACATTCATTCCGTAGAAACTGGCGATCATGGTAGGTATAGCGATGATCAGAGTTATCGAGGTCAGGAACTTCATGACGTTCGCAAGGGAGTTGTTCAGATCGGCCTCCACCAGCTGCCTGGTACCCTTGATGATCTGGGCATAGGTGGTGGTCATCTCAAGGGCCTGGTTGGTCTCGACGATGACATCGTCTATCAGCTCCTTGTCCTCGGGCGTGGAGATCAGCCTGGACCTCCTTATCCTCTCGATGATAGAGGCGTTCACAGCAAGACTGGTCTTGAAGTAAACCAAGTTGGATTCCAGCTCATGGAGCTCGAATAGATCCTCTCTCTTGGTGGCCTTGCGTATCGATTCCTCGATCGCGTTGCGCTTGACCTCGATGTACTTCAGGTCGGACTGATAGTTGATCGCGATCCTGAAGAGGATCTGCAGCAGGAAACGGGTCCTGTTGGAGACGTTCACCGTGTTGATGTTCTTGTTCATCGACGACAGGATATTGTTGATGGCGAACAGTGGCTGCAAACAGACTGTTACGATGGCCTTGTCGGTGAGAGTGATCGAGATAGGGAAGGTTGTGAACTCCTCGTGGCCGTTCCTCCACTCCCTGGTAGGAGCGTCGACCAGAACGATGGTGTACTTGTCTGACACCTCCGTCCTGGATCCCTCCTCGTCATCCAGTGCGGCGGTTAGGGCCTCTCTATCGATACCGAGAGCCTTTTGGACCATATCGATCTCCTCGACCGTGGGATCTATCATGTTGATCCAAACGTCGTTCTTGATCTGGTCGGTCTTTGCGACCTTTCCGTTGAGCATCTCGTAGATATCGATCATCTTTTTCACCCCTTTCTCATCATATTAGGAACGTCAGAATGACCAGGAAGAACATCATCAGGGTGACGGTTGTGATGCTGCTAGAGATGCTGTTCGACATCTTCTTGCGCCTCTCGACATCCTTGATGCCCAGTTTTTCCAACAACCAATTGATGCCTCCCTCAAATAAAAATCCTCCATCGAACGGATAGGCGGGGAGCGCATTGGAAATTGCGAGCAGAATGTCCAACCAGAACAGCCAATAGAGCATCTTCACAGCGACCCACGTAATGTCCCCGGCAGGAGCGTCGTACCACCATGTGATGGAGCTCGGGATAGGGTCCAGTCCGTTGATGGGCCCGGACAGATACTGAAGGAATCCCTGGACGTAACTGAATGCATCAGTGCAGTTGCGGAAAGGATCGGTCGCCATCTCCATCATGAGCTCAGGGGTGGTCACGGTGAATCCGGAATTGGTCACCGATACTCCGAGATATCCCTGGGATCCGGAGGAGGTGAGTGTGACCTCCTCATGAACGACTGTCTTGATGTCGCTTCCATCACTGGATACGGTGACGGTCGTAACAACGGCTTTGTCGCCTCCAGAGGTAGTCTTCATCGTCTCTAGGAAGTCGTAGCTGTTGTGGATGATGTTCTCGGTCGTCCTTCCCGAAGAATCTGTGATAGTTATGGAATAGAGGTAGGTGAGTACCTCAAGGCCGGCTTCCTTTGCCGGACTGTTGTTCGATATCGTCTTGATCAAAGCGCCCATCTGCAGAGGCTCCGAGACATGTTCGCCATCCTCCAGAACGTATCTCAGCTTGTACATGTTCGTGGGCACCATCTCCAGATCCGAAGTAATTGAAGTGGTCCTGTCCGATGAAATGGCAGTGACCGAATGCCAGTCGGTGTCACCGTACAGCTGTACGCCGGTGATGAGGGCCGATGTGGGAACATCCGAGAAGTATGCAGGGGAATCCTCGTCGATGGAATAGACTCCGGGGATGTCGTCGTTCTCACTGTTCTGACCGAAATCGGCAACGGTTATGGCCGAACAGATCAGGAGCATCAGAGCGATGGAGATGGCGGCAACGAAGGTGTTGACCGATATTCCTGCTGCGTAGATATCGAGCTGCGCCCTGCGGGAAAGCTTGGGGAGCTGCTCCTCATTGGGTTCGCAGAATGCTCCCCAGGGAACTACTCCGTACAGAAGTCCGGTTGAATCCACATCGCATCCGTTCACACGGGATTGGATTCCGTGACCCATCTCGTGGACCACCATGGCGATGAAGAGCGCCACGATACCGTATGTCAGAGGGAGCATGGGGTTGAAACCGGGAATCGCAAGGGCGTATTGGATGCCTATGCCTCCGGAACCGATCCTGGAAGGAAGTGCGATTATCGAGAGGATAAGCATGTACATCATGAGGAAGAAAAGCACTGCAGAAAGGAATCTGGAAATGAATCCGAAAGCATACCAGAACCTGCGATACTTTGCGACCTTGTCCATGGTTTTGATACCGAGCCTGGTCTTGATCATCACCAGCGGTCCGTATTTCACCAAATGGTATCTAATAGCCTTCTCAGGATTCCTCCACACCCAGAACCAAATAGGCACGTAGATGATGGTCAGAATGATGAGGGCCAATATCGCAGCATCCATGCTATTCCTCAGTTGGCGGTTAGGCCTTTCTCCTATAATAAGAGAATCAAACCAAGCACAGGTTTTCTATGATCTTTTTCGCCCACTGCAGTTTACGGAGTTTCACAGCAGGATCGGACCCTTCCTTGCCCATCGGATGCTCGTAATCGAACCCGACTAGCCTGATCTCCTTTGCTTTGAAGTGCTTTGCATAGCAGACTGCACGGTCCCCGTCCGTGAATCCGCCGTAGTTGAATACAGTGTACTCCGGTACAGATTGCGTTGTCAGGACGATCGGGCCTTTGAAGAGGCCTGCATACCTCTGGATGAGGTCTTGATTGTCACCGTGTGCGTGAATGAACGTGACCGCACCCTCGGAACTGGCCTTAAGCTGTGGATCGATATCTCCGTCCAGATCCGTGAAGACCATATCGGGAACTATGCCCTTGGCAAGGATCCTCCCTACGGCGGAACCCGAGCAAAGGACCGCGCCTTGTATGCCTTTGGAATCGATGTCGTCCTCAAGACAGGGGGCATTCCCCACAACGGTCACCGTTCCTTGTACGGTATCAGCGAAATCCTCCCCTGAGTGCAGGTCGGAATTGAGAGTGACGGCCTTCAGTATGCGCACGGAGCCCTCGTCAGCATCGCGGTCATAGCCCATGTCGGCCAGAATCTGCTCGTATATCGGCTCCCACTGTTGGAAATCCATCGTATCATCCTGCGATGGCGTTCTTCCTGTATTGACCCTTGAAGTAGCTGGACACCATGGAGATTATAATTCCCAGGACGATCTCGAGTATGCCTATCATAGGGTCCTCGCCGGGTCCGATGTAGAACAGGGCTAGGTCGATAAGTCCGGACAGCATGACTCCGAAACTGGCGACGCTGAAGCAATCGAAGATATTGCTTAGACGGATGGCCATAGCCTCCTGATACTCGTAGAGTATGGTACCGCTGATGTAGATCGTTATGCAGATCATGCTGGGCCAGACGATCATATTGATGTAGGACAGCAGTGCGATGAACCATGAATCGTAGTAGGTGTCCTTCATCTCGTAATAGCAGACTATGCAACTGATGATGAATATTCCCACAGCCAAGGTGGTCATCAGCATCATCGTGCTCCTGGCCAGGATGCGCTCCTTGAAGTAGTGCGTGAACTTCTGCCACCTCTCGGAGAAGTCATAGGCATAAAGGAGAAGCGCCAGACCGACGATGAACGGGATAAGGTCCCTGGAGATCGATGTCAGTTCGGAAAGGTCCCCATTGGTCAGGAAGATGACCAGGTCAGGGATCAGGAAGAATAAAGAGGCGATGAAGATCAACGCTCCGATAGGTGCGATGAATCTCTTCCTCTTGTTGCGTTCCGACAGCATCTTCGTCAGGACATACAGCGAACCTTCGATGTTCGGGGCCTGTTTTACGAACACCTTCTTCACGGAATCCACGTGGGCCCTGGAGGAGATAATCGGGTAGATGTACTCATCTTCGGCACCGTCTCCGATCAGGACGACGTTATCAGGCTTCACTTCATCTAGAACAGCTTCCAATTCGGAAACGATGGCCAGATCGGACTTGTGACCTACCTTCTCGTCGCCGCAAATGAGCGCTATGGTGGCATCCACACCCTGTTCCTGAAGATCCATGCAAGTGCTGATGGCCGCATACAGAGCGTTCAGATCCGAATCCTCCGGATCAGCGATACCGAGAGAATTAGCAGCGGAGATACAGTTCTCTATACCTACGACAGGAGTGGATACTTTCCCCTTGACGCCGTAATCGTCGTCCCTGTCGACGGCTAGAACCAGAGTCCGCTTCATATACCCTTAATCGACTCACGCCTATAAATTGTCCATGGCCATGGTTCCCCTTTTTATCGGTAATCTGCGATAACGGGTGCATGCGGATCAGATGGCACGGACATGCATGTTTCGAATTCTCCAACGGCGAGACCACTATCGTCGTCGACCCTCATGACGGAAGGTCGCTCGGCATCAGGCCACCTGTCGCTTCGGCCAATACCGTGCTGATGACGCACGACCATTACGATCATAACGCATCACGTGTCATCAAGGGCAACCACAAAGACCTGAAGTTCGCTTACGGCGACAACATCGTCCACGGGAACATCAAGGTCACAGGATACCAGAGCTGGCATGACAACACAGAAGGTTCAGAAAGGGGACCAAACACCATCTACAGGTTCGAGATGGAAGGCATCTCGATCTGCCACTGCGGAGACCTGGGCTGCATCCCCACGGACGATGTCCTCCAGGAGATCAAAGGAGTGGACTTCTTCTTCGTCCCTGTCGGCGAGGTGTACACAATGGAGGTTCCCGAGATCAAGACGCTCATAGAGCTCGTCAACCCCAGGATAATCGTGCCCATGCATTACATGGTGGGCGGACTGTCGTTCAGACTGTCGCCGCTAGATAAGTTCCTGGACATCATACCAGTCAACGCCACCGACTTCATCGGAAACGAACTGGACATATCGAAATCCGACCTTCCGGACGATAAGGAATGTTGGGTCTTCGACTGCTGATATCAGTAGAGAGCTAGACCTTCTTCGATCTTTCCCATCTCTATGGGAGTTGTATCGTCTCCGATGAGCGCACCTTTGGAGTTGGCAAGTATGCCTGCTCCGAGCATGCGCGAACCGTGGTTGACAGTGGTCCTGATGCATTCCACCTTGAGGACGTCCTGAATGAGCTTCATTTCCTCATCCGAGGCATCGGCATGACATACGCATCCGATGTTGGTCGCCCTGCAGACCGAACCTACTGTGTTCACGCCTGCAATGGATGCCTGGACGCACTCCACACCGAGCGCATCAGAGATCACTTTGACGAGAGCCTTGGAATACTGGGGATTCACAATGGCTCCCTTGTCATTGGCCAGAATGTTATTTCCTGCCGCGTTGAGCGGATCTTCGATCGGCGTACATTTGATGCACTTGCCGATGGTCTCGATCTCCCTCGGGTCGGCCAAACCCGATACGACAGCTCCGTTGGAATTCATGACGACGAGTGACCCGATCACGAATGATCCGGCCACCGTCATCAATGTGGTTTCTACCTGCAGCGCCTCCTCCACGTCCTTTACGAACTCGGGGGCGGCATCTCCTGCGATGAATGCGAAACTCTCGTTCACGGCTGTGTACACCCCGATATTGGGCGTTCCCGCATAACGAGAGAATCTCATCATCTGAATCACCTCACTCTGCGAGTGAGACTTCGACAAGACCGTCGTCGAACTTGACAGCTTTGACGGTGATCTTGTTGGGAGGGTTGCGAATACCGTTGGCCCAGAGCTTCTCGTTGACGCTAGCGTCAATCCAGATCTGGTCCTGCTCGGCCTTCATGTGCCTGGCGATGTTCTCCCTGAGCTCCTTGACAGCACGGTTGGTCCTGCGTGTGCGGGGTGCTTGCTTTGTCTTCCTGAGGGGGACAACGATTGTTCTCTCGATTTCATCTGCCATGCGAATCACTCCTTAATCTTGCTCATGCGCCATGACCTTCTCTTAGGGTGGCGGAGGAACTGCCTGCTTGTCCTCATCATGACCCATGCGGGGACACGGCGGTTCTGCTTGACCTTCTTGTTCAGTCTTGCCTTCATTGCGGGGGCCTTTGTACTTGACATGATTATCTCCTCTCTATGGTGATCTCCCTCTTCTTGGGGGTGATCTGCCCTAGGATGTTTCTCAGCATCTCGTCATCGACGGGGACGGGAATCCTTCCGCTCTGAGCTAACTGGACCAACTGCATCTCGATCTGCTGACCCATCTGGGGGTTCGCCAGCTTGATGTTGTTGAGCCTGTCCCTGGCCTCGGGGGTCAGGATCTGCCTCATAGCGTTCTGTAACTGCATCTCGGCCTGCTGCCTCTGCTGCTCCTGCTGTTGCTGCTGCATAGCCTGCTGCTGGAGCTCCTGCATGCGTCTCTGCCTCAATGCCTCTAATTCCGGATCGTCCATTGCTGATACCTCCTTTCAGGCCTTCATCTCGTCGTAGACCTCTTTCGCAGTGTTGTCCAGAAGGGACTGACCTGCAGGGCTGATTGCGCGGCCCTCTTTGTCCTTGGATACCAGATAACCGGCGGCCTCGAGCTGCATCAGGCATTTCCTTGCGATGTTGCGGCTTCCTTTGACTGCCTGGTTAGGCATTGATCCCCTGTCAGCGTAACCGCCGTACTCGGCGGCGAGCTTGGAGGATCCCATCGGTCCTTTGACGTACAGCTTCCTCATGATGGAGGCGGCACGAGTGTACCACCAGTCATCCTGGGAAGGCGCTCTCTCTGTGTGCCTTCCGGTCTTCACATACTCTGCCCACTCGGGAGGGACGATCTTGTCGTTCTCCTTGAGCTTCTGGGCCGTCTTGAGTATGAGCTGCTCGGCAGGAACATCGTAGACAGTTACCATTTCATTACCTCGCTAATGTCCACACAGGGTGGACCTAACTGAGACTTTGGTATAGAGGTGTTGTATATAAGCGTTGCTAAAATAATAGAGTATAACAAGTGTTACTCGATCTCCGCACGTTCGGCACCTTGCCCCCGTACGGCCTGAGGATGAAACATCCTCCACGGCAGAATCCACAAACGAGATTCTGATATCCGTATTTGCCGAGATGATGCAGTAGTATTTGAATCATTCCCCATAAAATGTGAGTTCTAGCCCTATGTCTTGACGGCTCTCTATGTTGGTGAAACAGGAAAACACAGGCATAGGACCATGAGTAAACACTTTAATGCCAATTCACATGTCTGAACATGTTCGATGAGATGGGGCCATCAAGACTCTACACAATCTCCGGTTTCCTCGTTGCCTTGGTTCTGGCTGTGGGAACCATCCTTTCAATAATACTCTACCCTGAATGGGATATCAGGCTGAATTCATTCTCCGATTTGGGAGACTACATGTCTCCTTCCAAATGGATATTCAACGGCGCATGCATGCTTGCTGGTGTCTTTCTTGCAATATTCGCTTGGGGCTACGTCCAATACGGTAAGAAGATCTCGAAGATCGGAGGATATGCATTCGTACTGACAGGGGTGCTCATGTTCCTTGTGGGAGCCATATCCAAGGAGGCCAGCTATGACGGTCATCTCTACATCTCGATGATATTCGCATTCGTCTTCTTCTTCTCTGCTGCAATCATATGCATCCAGAATGTGATCGACAGGGAATGGAAATATCTGCTCCCGACGGTCATCGCAGGAGCTGTGATCGCAGTCACATGGATACTGTATCTGAACGGAGAGATCGTGAAATACGGTGAAGCACAACTGATTTGCTTCATCGGAGCACTGGTATGGTTCCTTTCAGAGACCGTCAGGAACGCCAAATTGGGATTCGGTACTGAGATGGAAACCAAAGAATGAGGAACTCCGTGGGAGCTCGTCAATAGTCGTCTCAGAATTAAATAAGTTAATTCATATGGTGATTCCATGACAGATGATGAGATAAGATTCTGTTACAAATGCGGAGCATCCCTTCCGGAAGGATCTGATTTCTGTCCGGAATGTGGGGCATCGATAAGGAACAACGGCACCACACAACGTACAGAAACCGCGGCAAGACCCGCTTCTGGATTGAAGAAAGATCTTGGTGCGATCCCGATCCTCATCATGGTTTACGGTATTCTGGCCATCATCGGTGCCTTGCTGACTTTACTTGTTGGAGCATCACTAGAGACGATGATCGATACATTTCGTGAATTTGTCAAAGAAGGCGTCATCTCCCAAGATGAGTTCGATCAACTAATGAACATGCTGGGGTTGGTTGACGAGGCGGCCATTCAGGCGGTTAAAACCAAATTCATAGCCGAAGGGGCCATACTCGCACTGAGCGGAATCCTTGCTTTGATCTCTGCTAACTTCTGCAGCAAGCTTCAGAACTTCAGGGCAGCATTGACCTGCTGCATGGTAGCCTCAGGCGTCACCCTGTTCATGATGGTGTTCCTGGACCCGACCGGAATCATCCTTGCGATCGTAGGATTCATCATTAGCTATCTGATCTACCAGAAGAAAGACCTATTCACCAGCTGATCGCATGAGATACGTAATCGCCATCACCGGTGCGTCAGGATCCGTTTACGGCATCCGTCTCCTCCAGGAGCTGAAGGGGGAGAAGATACTTGTCATGTCGGAGACCGCAAAGGCCATACTGAAGGCGGAGACAGACTACACCGTGGAAGACGTCTATTCGATGGCGGACCAGGTGTTCGAGGACGATCAGATGTTCGCATCCATCGCCTCAGGAAGCTTCAGATATGACGCGATGATCGTAGCTCCCTGCAGCGAATCATCGATAGCGAAGTTCGCCTGCGGCATCGGGGACACGTTGATCTCTCGCGCCGTAGCCGTCTGTCTGAAGGAGAACAGGAAACTGATCCTGCTCCCGAGGGAGACTCCAAAGAGCGCGATAATGCTTGAGAACGAGCTCAAATTGGCAAGATTGGGGGTGCGCATAGTGGATGCGAATCCCGGATTCTATCCTAAACCTAAGACGGTCGACGACCTGGTCAACATAGTCGTCGGCAGATGCCTGGACCAGATCGGCCAGGACCATGATCTTTACAAAAGATGGGGGTGAGGGTTCATCCCCACTCCCTTAATTGTTTTCACTCCAGATATATGGCTGGCCTTCCGGGCACAGCGACCTTTGCCTTACCCTGAGGATCGTAGATGCCCTCTCCGTCGGCCGAATAGACCTCCACGGGCACGCCATTCTCTTCCGAAAGGAACTTAGCGGCGGATCCGAACAGGGCTGCTTCGTCGGTGGTGACCAGGGGAAGCTTCTGTTCGATCGTGGACCTTGAAAACTCCACGGCCACCTTCTGGGCGAGTGATGATACGGCCTTGCCGTTCTTCCTCAGGTCCTCGCGGGCCATGCATGCCTTGGTCAGATCGGGGATTGTGAGCTTGCCGTCCTTCATCATGTCGAGGGCCATCTGCATGACGTCCTTCTTCCACTGAGATGAGGTGTAAAGGACGATCTTCTTGACCTCGATTCCCGCGATCTTCCTGATTTCGGTTATGTCCGACATGGCCTCTCTGAGGAGGTTCTCACCGTATTCGGCGGACACTGAGATCTTTGACTGGTCGGGCTCGGGAAGCTGTCCGGCGGATACGAGTCCCTCAAATCCTGCCTGCTCCCAGAGTTCCTCCGCTACGTGAGGGGTGACAGGCATCATGCACTGTATCCAGATCCTGAGGGCATCGAGGATGGTCTCCCTGTTGTTTCCTCCGCGCCTGTTGTACCATTTCATGTCGTTGAACATGTCGAAGTAGACGATGGTGGTCATTGCCCTGAGATCGTTCTTATCCATGGCCTTCCTGATGTTGGCCAGATGGTTGTTGAATCTGGAGATCAGCCATGCATCGATATCCGTCTTGGGCGAATCGGATTCGGAGGCGATGAGGTCCTGGACCGCGATCATGATCCTGTCGGTCCTCTGACGGTATGTGTTGACCGTGTCCTCGTCCCACTCCACATCAACGAACATGGATGCTACGTTGGCATAGTACAGCCTCATTGCATCGACACCGAACTTGGCCGCTGCCCCGGGAATGGGCTGTGCCCCTCCCTTGGACTTCGAGATCTTGGTGGCCTCTCCGGACTTGTCCTTCTTTCCAGTTATGTACCAATTGACGGTGATTCCCTTGGGCCACATCTCCGGCGGGAGGATGGCCACATGGTTCATCAGGAAAGCGGGGAAGTGGACGGTCATGTGCTCCTTTCCTCCGAGGTTGAGGTCCAGAGGATACCAGTAGAGAACATCCTTCCTGATCTTGTCCAGAAGTTCCTTGGAAATGCCGGTGCTGTCGGACACCTGTCCGATGTCGCCCTTTCCGAGTATGGTATAGTCGAAGAACGCCTCGGTCATCTGCTCGGGCTTGATCTGACCCTCGTTGGCGTATATCGATATTATGTAGTAGACCGGGTAGAGTGTGGAATCCGAGATTGCCTCGATGATCCATTTCTTGTCGTAAGGGAACTTGGTTCCGAGCCAGTTGCCCAGCCTTACGCAGGCCCTCTCCCTGAACCAATCGAGGACACCGTAGACGTTATCGCTCCACTCAGGCGGGTTGAGCTCCATGTCCTTACAGTGGTCCTTCGTCATCTGGGTGTACTTGGGGTCGGCGTAGTTGATGAACCACTGGTCGTCGATCCTCTTGATATGGACACGTGCACCGCATCTGCAGACGACCTCTTCTGTGAGATCGTGGAAGACATCGGCCTCGCCTGCTGCGATCATGGCCTGCTTCATCTTCTCCTGAGCTTCCTGGACACGGAGACCTGCGAACTCGCCGCAGATGTCCTTCATCTTTCCGGTGTGGAATCCGTCCTTGTAGACGATGTGCTTGGCGTCCAGGAGTTTGGGGTCGCCGGGTTCCTTGATGCCCAGCTTGTCTATGATGTCCTTGGCGGGGAAGTCCCCGTATCCCTTCATCTCGATGATCGATATGGGCACGGCCTTGTCCAGGATATCCTGCGTCAGACCGTATTTCGTGATCATCTCGGGATTCTTTTTGATAGCTTCAAGTGAGATCCAATCGTCAGGAGCGTCAGACGGAACAGAAGTGACCAGACCGGTACCCACGTCCGGGTTGACGAATGTTGCGGGGAAGACAGGGATCTCGCGGTGGATCATGGGTGCTTCGCACATCCATCCGACCATATCCTTTCCAGAAACCTTGCCGACGATCTCGACGCCGTCCTTCTGCAGCTGAAGTTTCTCGGCTGCCTGAGGAGAGACTATCCATGTCTCGCCGTTGTATGTTACCTTGTTGTACTCAGTCTCGGGGTCCACCCAGAAACAGACCTGTCCGTAGACGGTCTCTGGCCTGAGGGTAGCCGCGATGAGGAATTCATTTCCGTGCCTGAACTTGAGCAGAGTATATTCCTGCGTCTCCGCCCTTCCTCCCTTGGAGATATCCGTCTCGGAGGCATCTACTGCGACGGGTCCGCAGTTGGGGCATACTGGTGCATAGTAGGGTTTTTGGATCAGCATACCCGCATCGTGGAGCTTCATGAACTGCCATTCGATGAACTTAGCATAGTCGGGATAGAGAGTACAGGTGAATCTGCGCCAGTCGGACAGGAATCCGAATCTGCGCCAGTAATCGTTCTGATATACGTTGTTAAAGAACTCGATGACGGAAAGAGGATCTTTCATCTTGGCGATGTCCTCGTCTGTGCAGCCGTTCCTCTTGAGATAATCGATGGTGCCCTCGTCTCCCCTGGTGATCCTCCTGTGGAGGCTGATTCCACCGTTACCGGTTGCGTGGGTTCCCACGGGGAAGAGAACGTTGTAACCTGTCATGCGCTTGTATCTGGCGATGGCGTCGAGATAGGTGTATCCTCTGAGGTGTCCGACATGAAGGTATCCTGTGACTCCGGGATATGCGAAGATAGCCATGAATTTAGGCTTGCTCTCGTCCCTTTCGGATTTGTCCAGACCGGCCTCGATCCAGCGAGCCTGCCATTTCTTCTCCATCGTTCCGTAATCGTATGCCATACTGTATCCCTACTAATGATGTGGCTGGAAATAAGACGACTATTAATATACCTTAGTAATAATAAAGGGACATAGAAAAGAAGTGTCTGTCGGACAGAAACGTTGTTGTCCGACGCCTTGTAAGACACTTCGGAGGACAATGTAAGACGTTGTCCGACAATTATATATACTCTGTCCGACATAGTCTTACTTGCAGTCAAAGAAGGGATGGGACTCTACGGAAACTGCAAGCAAGGAAGGATGAAAATGTCAGACGACGGAACCAAGATCACGATCAGGATGGGACCTGAGGAAATCCAGATGATGGAGGACTTCATGGGAGATCATGACATCGGTAACAGGTCTGACTTCATCCGTGACGCGATCAAGGGATACATCGCCTCTATGAAGGCCGGACAACCTATGACCGCAGAGGGCGGGATCTTCGTCCGCCTCAGCGACGTACAGCTGGAAACCCTGAGCGGGCTCGTACAGACCGGACTTGCCGTGTCTGAGGAAGAGTACATCAGAAAATGCCTCTTGGACAAGATCGTGCCCAAGAGCGTAGAAGATGAGACCATCGAGAACGCATTCAGAGCAGCACAGATGAAAGCCGCATACAAGTGAAGAAACACAAAAGGGATGGGAAATAAGCATAATCCGGTGGATGGGATTGGCCTTCGGGCCAACCGGATCATGCTATTGGAAACGCTTTAAGAAAAAACAATGGGGATGCACACAATGGTGTACAACACAGAGAACAAACACAAGGTCGCAATCGTCGGCGTCGGAGGAGCAGGATGCAACTTCGTCAGCGCTTTCACCGGAAGGTGTGACATGGATACGATCGCGATCAATACCGACAAGGAAGCACTCCACGCTTCCACCGCCGACAGGAAGATCTACATCTGTAAAGGTGTGGTCCTCCACGGAGAGGGTGCTAAGGGAGATGCCAAGCTCGGTATGCAGTGTGCTGACATCCACATTGAAGAGATTAGGGAAGCACTTGCCGGCTACGAGAAGGCATTCATCGTTGCAGGACTGGGCGGAGGAACCGGAACCGGAGCCACACCAGTCGTCATCGAGGCTGCCCAGTCCCAGAACGTAATGACATTCGCAATCGCGATCAAACCCTTCTCCTTCGAGGGATCCAGGGTGGAAGTCGCAAAGGACGGATTCGGAAAGATCAGGGCCGTATGTCCCTACGCTGCCGCAATCGGCAACGACATCATCATTTCCAAGATGTCCGACATGACCATGGAAGAGGCCTACTCCTCCATCAACTCGGTCATCATGGCCCACATCGAGGCTTGTGTCGCCGAGTACCCCCAGAACAATGACCGCGACGTAACTGAGGAGTGCGCTGCAATCTTTGACAACTTCATGCAGAAGTCCCCTATAGCGGACTTCATAAACGCTTGAATTTTCCTCCACTGTCGGACGGCGCTGCCGTCCGACACCAACTCACTATCCTGAGAGACGATTTCTGCTTCTCAGACAATTGATAAAAAAGGCGGGTATTCCCGCCTAAAGATTGTTTCACTTTCAGGACATTGCTGAATAGCCCATCTCGAACGCCTTGACGTTGAGGTCCCTGAACTTCTCGGGTACCTGCTCCATAAGGCTCTTGAGGAGGACATCCTTGGGGATTGGGAATCCCTTCATAGCGGCCACAGCACCGATCATGACTGCATTGGCCGCAACGGCCTTTCCAGCCTCGATGGCGATCTTGGTGGCATCCAAGGTGTACAGGTTCTTATTCGCCTTCAGGACGGCGTTCTTAAGGTCCTCTATGTCGGGATATTCCTCGAAACCTGCAGCTACCATTGAGGGCAGCACGGGGTCAAGGTTCATGAGGACTACAGTGTCCTTGTTCCCGAGAGGGAGGTTCCTGCATGTCTCCGCAGGCTCGAATCCCATGATCAGATCGGCACATCCTGCGGCTTCAAGGGGACTGATGACATCGTCACCGAAACGGAGCGTAGAAAGAACGCTTCCGCCCCTCTGGGCCATTCCGTGAACCTCGCTCATGGCGACTTTGTATCCCATGTCCATTGCGGCATTGCCGAGGACCATGGAGGCCAGGAGGACTCCCTGTCCTCCGACACCGACGATCTGCACAGTATACTTCATTGTCTCACCTCGATCGCTCCGGTAGGACAGACATTGGCGCACATTCCGCATCCGATGCATTGGGTGGGGTCCGTTGAGATCATTCCATCCTTCTTGAACAATGCCGGACAGGCTATGGTCCTGACGCAGTTGTAGCATTTCACGCACTTGTCCTGGTCCACGTTGACCTGCCTGACGACGAGCTGCTTCTGTTTCTTAAGCTCCAGCGGGCAGGGGCATTTGGAGATGACAACGGCGACACCGTCGAACTCAAGGGCATCCTTCATCACCTTCGTGGCAGCCTTCACGTCATAGGGGTTGATCTCCTGGACGAATTTGACTCCCACACCCTCGACCAGCTTCTTGATATCGATGGCTTCGGTGGAGACTCCTCCGAAGTCCCTTCCGGTTCCCGGATTGGGCTGATGGCCTGTCATGGCCGTGGTGCGGTTATCAAGGACAACTATGACCACTTTGTGATTGTTGAACAGGGCATTGATCATCGGAGGGATTCCCGCGTGGAAGAAAGTGGAATCTCCCATGAATGCGATGGCCTTCTGGTCGGTGGACTGTGCGAATCCGCCAGCGGCTCCGGCTCCTCCGCCCATGCATATGATGAAATCAGCGGCCTTGAACGGGGGTTGGACTCCCAGAGTGTAGCATCCGATGTCGGAACAGTAGATGACATCGGAGGTCCCTGCCGCCTTCTTAGCTGCAGCGAACATTCCTCTGTGAGGACATCCCGCACACAGTGTGGGGGGCCTGTTGGGAAGGACGACATCAACCTTATCCATAGGCTTACTGAACTCCTGGACATCGACGAACTCTTTGATTCCCTTCAGTGTATCAGGGGAGAACTCCCATTCTATGGGGAGATGTCCCGATCTCTTTCCGTATACGGGAATGTTGAGGGAGTTCTGAGCGCAGATCCTGAGGATCTGGTCCTCTAGGAAGGGTTCGAGCTCCTCTACGACGATGATTGCCTTCTTTCCCTTGATGAACTCGGCGATCTTCTTCTCTGGCAGGGGGTTTGTGAATCCCAGTTTGAGGATGGATACGCCCTTGACGAACTCGCGAACATAGGTGTATGAGACACCTGACGTGATGACTCCGATGTCTCCGGAACCCTCTACAAGGTTGAACGATGATGCCTCGGACATCTCCTGAGCCTTCTTGTAGAGGCCAAGGAGTCTTACCCTGTTCTGCTTCGCATATGCGGGGATGTTTACGAATCTGGCGACATCCTTGTCGAAGTGTCCGGTCTTCTTGGGAACTGCCTTCTTGCCGAGCTCGACTACTCCACGTGCATGGTTGACCCTTGTGGTAGTCCTGAAGATGAGGGGCAGTGTGAGCTCCTCTGAAACTCTGTATGCCTCCCCGACCATATCTTTGGCCTCCTGGGGGGTGGAAGGTTCCATCATCGGGAGAAGTGCGAGCGTGGAGTAGTAACGGTTATCCTGCTCGTTCTGAGAACTGTGGCATGAAGGGTCGTCAGCGGACATGATGAGCATACCGCCCCTGACACCGGCATAGGCCAGTGTCATCATGGGATCTGCGGCCACGTTGAGTCCTACATGCTTCATGAACACGAATGACCTCACTCCCGATGAGGCTGCGGCAGCGGATACTTCCATCGCTACCTTCTCATTAGTGGAGAACTCGAAATAGAGTCCCGCATCATCCGATATCTTCTCAAGGATGTTTCCTACTTCGGACGAAGGGGTACCTGGATAGGTCGAGGCGAAACCTGTTCCCGCTTCGATGAGCCCTCTGACAATGGCCTCATTTCCGAGGAGGAGCTGTTTTCCCTCTTCAGCAAGCAAATTCGGCATTTGAACACCTTTAACTGAGACCTCTATCCATCCCTCCCTTTTTATGGTTTGGTCAAAGGACGGCTGTGCTCAGAATCAGTAATCGCCTATTGAAGACCATATCGTCCTGGATTCAAGACTGTTCGGCTTCTGTCTTTGCCCTGCAGATTATCCTCTTGATGTCTATGCCCGAGTGGTCCAAAGATACGATGGCCATCCACAGCCATGCGACATATTGTATGGTCGCGCTCACGACCCCGATCACATCTGCCAGTCTAGGCGATCCGCCGTAGAATAAGTCGTAAAGGTCCATCCATTGATCGAACGGTATCAATCCCTCGTACATGGTTATCGAACCCAGCAGCATCGGGAAGGACGGGAGCATGAACAGTGTGGAACCTATTATCAGCAGCATCATAGGCTTGACCAATCTCGTCTCATGCACTATCGCTGCAACTATGGCGAAGGGCATCAGAAGAATCAGATACTGGGCAGTGCTCGGATACAGGAAAAGGGCCATGACTGACAGGAATGCGAACCATGTGAACCTGATATCCAAATCCTCGTTACCACGACGCTTCACAAAGAAGTAGGCGATAACCACTTCCAGGATGATGATCACCGGATAGATTATCAGTGAAGTGTATTTCAACGCGGCAGCCGCGATGCCTCCTCCGGAACTTCCCACACGTGCGAACACGAAAGAGAGACTGTCCATAACCGTCCCTTCCATGATCGAAGGGAGCATCAGTACGACCAGCATCACGGCCGCACCTGAGGCTGCCTTCAGCAGACAGACCATCCAATCCTCCCTTTTCACGACGATGTACGCAACGAGGATGAAGATGAGGAATGCAGGGAAGAGTTTCAATAGTGCAGCCATGGTGAATATCATTCCCGCCAGCATTTCCTTTTTGACGAACAGAAGACAGACACAGAGAAGCGCCATCAGGGCCGAGAATGAATCGAACTGTCCCCAGCATCCGCAAACGAACATGACGTTCAATGCCAAAAAGAACATGGCGAAGCCGATCTTTGCCTTCACCATATCGCCGGTCAGACGTTTGATCAGCCAATAGACCAGACATGATACGATGATGTCAGAAACAGTCAGGAGGACAGTCAGAGCGATGTTGAAAGCAGGAGTCGTCAGGGTGGAATCCTCCCAATCCTCCACGAATAGGAGCTGAGGGAAAATGTCGGCCCAATTGTCCACTCCTGCGATTCCTATGAATTCCGAGAAGACTCCCAGGATGTATCCCCAGACCGGCGGATAGTAGTATCCCGCCATGTCATACAATCCCGCTCCGGCCTCGATGTTGGCCAATGTCTGCGTCCATGCAGTAACATCGTTGTTGTATTCCAGCAAGAAACCGAATGCAAGCCTGACAATCAATCCAATTGCCAATACGATCAGCATACCTCTGCAGAACAGACGGGAATCATCGAATAGGTTCATTCCCGCACCTCATGCGATTCGCCGTAAACAGGGAAGTACCCGCCCAGCATGATGTATACTGAATCCCCCTTCTGAAGGACCCCGTTCTGCGTTCCGGAGACGGACCCTTCTGCCACGTCCACCAACTCCGTTTCCGGTCCGATTCCCGTTACGACCATCTGCGCCAGATCTATGCGCTGACGTATGGTGTACTCTCCTCCGAGAACACATATGCTGCCGTCCCCGACCTTTACCGTAGTTATGCTGGAGCGGAACCCATCAGTGAACCCTAGAGTAAGGTACTCGGTGTCATCCTTAAGCTTTGAGACGTCCACGCCGTAAGTTGTGTGATTGCTCTGTATGCAGAGCGCATCACGGAAACCATTGTCGATCAGATCGTATCCTCTCGATTCCACCTCATCAATGCATTCAGAACCTAGGAACAACGTCGTACCGTTCGTCACCGTCTCCAAGGAATCCTTATGAGAGATGTACTTCCCCAATACGCCACCGATCCAATAGAGCCTTCCTCCAGACTCTATCCAATCAATCACCTTGGAATCGGATGTGCCGTCATAGACCGTATCAGGAAGGGACCCGGATATTACTATCACAGCATTGCCCTCGCCGACACCCGACATCAGCTTTGATAATCCTTCGGCATCAACAACCTCTGAATAGTCTATCCCGCGGACCTTGAGTGTATCATAAATCTGCTCAACGTAATAGTTCTCATCCAATGCTCTGGCGCCTGTAGAAGCGACACCGCTTGAGGCTGCCGAGACATAATTCTCATCATAATATACCGAAACTGTTTCTGGTGTCCCCAAAGTCCCGTTGAGAGACACTGCCGTATAGATGTGGGAACCATGCGAATTGATTGTGAAACTTATGTCGTCACCG
This sequence comes from Candidatus Methanomethylophilaceae archaeon, assembly GCA_045588265.1. Classification (GTDB taxonomy): domain Archaea; phylum Thermoplasmatota; class Thermoplasmata; order Methanomassiliicoccales; family Methanomethylophilaceae; genus Methanoprimaticola. The sequence continues at coordinate 79,807 of JAZNDX010000027.1, forward strand.
TCGACAGCGATCGAAGAAGAGAAATCATCACGGGAATCACTGATTACGATAGCCTCCCCCACCAGGACCAATGCGATTATGAAAATCGCCACTGCTATCGGAGGTATATCGCTGCGTTCCATATTCTCTAAACAACCTGCACCTAAACGCTGACGTGTTACGGCGACATTCTTAACAACTGATAAAAGATGTTCGACCTGTATCATCCAAATCTTGCATCATTCTGCCTAATATGAGGCTGTTACAGTCTGCTAAAAGAATGCCTTGAGTTAGAATAGAAAGGAAAGAAGGGGGACGAGTCCCCCGTTTGCAACCTGGTTCAGATGAATCCGTAGGCTTTAAAGAAGTTATCGATGTCCATCTCCTTCTTGTACTTCTCGGTCTCCAAAGTGAAGTTATCGATGAAGTGGAAGAACTCATCTTCGAAATCCATGGAGACAGCATCTGGATGCATGACGTTCATGTAGAACAGCATCTCGATGACATACAGAGGGCTGTTTCCTGCTTCACGGGCCATTCCGAGATAGAAGTTATCGGTCTCTGCCACTTCCAATTCCTTTGCCCATGAGGCGACAGTCACGTCCAGATCCCTCTGTCCGCGAAGACCGTCGTGCTCATTGTCGATCCAATAGACGACTTCATGACCTGCATTCTTCGCATCCTTCAGAACCTTCAGGATATCTTCTGTTCTGAGGTTGTTGTAGTTGTCAGGTAGCCATGTGGTGTGATCAGCGACTACGTAACAACCAGCCCAATCTGCGTGGATCATGTTGGTGTTTCCTTTTCCAGTGATGCTGTACAATCCTGTCGTCTGGTAGGATGGTGCGTTCCTTGACATTATAAGAGCGCCCTTGTCAGACTCCTTGAGCTTGGAAGCGGCATTCTCAACAGTAGTCAGGATCTTGTCATGCCAATCAAGATAATCGTAGCACTGCTCCATATCTCCCTGAAGCAGGAATCCGAACATGAGGATGGAACGGTCGATGTACTCGTTTGGATACTCGACACCGCTGTTATCGCAGGTGTTCATGAACATGACATCGATTCCGACTGGGTTCAGCTTTTCTAAGGACAGGGGATCCGCCTTAGCATCGCAGTATCCGGGAACGTATACGTCGATCTTCTGCTCCATCATGGTCTCGTAGTTGGGAGTCTCGGTGCTTCCGAAGCTGACAGCCTTTGATGCATAGCTGTTGAGCTTAGCCCAATAGGTGGCGATTGTATCGTCGACCATGGCGAGCTTGGGTGTCAGACCGGTGGCTTCAGCTGTGTACAGTCCGCTGCAGTAGCTGGTAGCAAATGACTTGACAGGCCATGAGACTTTTGCGACTTTGAAGTAATTGTCGATGTAATAGACATCCAATTTGGTGGATTCCTTTGCATTGATAATCTTCTTGAGATATTCGACATCGTGGTCGTTGATTAATCCATCCGCGTTGGCATCTGCCAGCTGAGTGCGTTTGGCGGAGCCCTTTACCATAGCCTCCAATGCCGTTACGTCTGTTTCATCCATGAAATCATCCTCGTTGGCATTGCCATACACCCAAAGCCTGGACTTTGAATCGGGGAAATCCTTCTCTTTGATTACTTCTCCTACTCTGGCGCCATCTTTAGAATCGTCGCTTCCTCCTCCGTTGGAAAGGGCGACGAATGCGACGGCTGCCACAGCGACGATAACTACCGCAACGATAGCTATCATCACATTCTTGCTTATTGCCATATTATCACTCAATCGTATTTGGGGATCAGGCGAACCTGGGGTACCCCGTCAAAAATGCTGACTTCAGCATTCACATGATAAACTGTTTCAATGTTCTCCGATGTCAGTACCTCTACAGGTTTTCCATCGGCGTACACTTTCTTCCCATACATGAGAACGACACGGTCGGCATATGCCGCTGTGATGTTCAGATCGTGACAGACCATCAGAACGATGATTCCTCTGTCACGAGCGTATGCTTTCAGGAACCTCATCACATCCATCTGATATTTCACATCAAGATTTGACGTAGGTTCGTCAAGAATCAGTATGTCGGGCTCCTGGACCAATCCGCGGGCTATCAGGACCCTTTGTGTCTGTCCCGCACTCAGCTGCCTTATGTCTCTCGTCGAGAACTCCTGTAGACCGAGAAGATCTATTGCAGCATCGACGACCTTGATATCGCGCTCAGAGGTCGTCCAGCCTGCACGCGGATGCCTTCCCATCAAGATTGCTTCAGGAACGGTCATGGAGAATACGTTGGACTGTGAGTTAGGAACGAAGGCCAGTATCCTTGCTATGTCAAGGAGTCCCATTTCACTTACATCCTTCCCGTTCACATAAACGTGGCCGCCCCTCGGTTTCAGCAGTTTATTGATACATTTCACGATGGTGGTCTTACCAACACCGTTCGGGCCCAAGATGCAAACAAGGCCGGGCTCTGTGATCTCCAGATTGACATTTTCCAAGATGTTATTCTCATCATAGCCGAATGTCATATCCTCGATCTTGATGCTCAATGGGGAGCCATCATCGCACTGGCGAGGTTCCAGCAGAATCGATATGCTCTCTGCAATCTCATCCGTCAAGACCATACCTCCTTGGAATTGCGCAGGATCAGGAACAGGAACAGCGGACCTCCGATACAGGCCGTGATCACTCCTACAGGCAGGATCGTGGGTTGTGCGATAGTCATAGCGACCAGATGTGAGGCCAGCAACAGGACTGCTCCGAAGAATCCGGATGCGGGGATCAGATACCTGTTATCCGTACCGATGATCGCCCTGACCATATGGGGTGCTACCAGTCCGATGAATCCGATGATACCGGTGAAACTCACGACAGTGGCGGCGACCAGAGTGACGACGATCAGAAGGATCAATCTCTTCCTTTCCACATCCACACCCAATGTCTTAGCACTCTCGTCCCCCAACCCCATCAGATTCAGCTGATTGGACATGTACTGGACATAGATTGTACCAAGGATTGTCACAATCAACACTATCGCGGCTTCCCCCATGCTCGTTCCGTCGACAGAACCGATCATCCACTTGTATACGGCAGAAAGGTCTTCAGGATCGGCAATCAGCATGAACAGTTGGGTTGCTGCGTTGAACAGATACATCAGAGCAATACCACACAGGATCATCATAGTGGGAGTAGCATTACGGAACTTACTCAGGAACAGGATGACTAGGGCGGGAAGCAGTGAGAAGATGAAAGCGTTAACAACAAGTCCTGCTCCAGCAACCAATTCAAAACCGATGATCATAGCAAGAGCGGCTCCGAATCCCGCACCAGAGGATATTCCCATGGTGTACGGGTCTGCCAGCGGATTCTTCAGCATACTCTGCATGCATACTCCGCTGATAGCAAGACCGAAACCACACACTATAGCCGTCACGATGGCCGGCATCCTGAGATTGATGACAATGTGATAGATCGTTATGTCGCTAGGTTCCCTTCCCAATATCGCGTCTATGATGCTATTGAACACATCCCCTGGGGAGATGTCATAAGAACCAACTGTCGCGGCGAAAAGAGAGAGCAGGAGACACGCTACAGCACATAAGATGATGAATCCTACTCTTTTCACCGTCATCTTGCGATATTCGGTTTGGAAATCAGATTTCACTGGTGAATCAGTTTCACTCATTGTGCCCTTGATACTAGTGTTACTATTTAGAAATTAGTGTTACTCAAAGTTGATTAAGCATTAGTCTGAATAAATTAAAGTTAAATATCAAAACATTCGGACACACTTGCTTTATAATGAAAAAGGGACCAAATACCTTCCCGAAACTCTAATAATCCGTTACAAGATAGGGCTGGACAGGCGAGGGTTGCCGAGCTAGGTCAAAGACGCAGGACTTAGGATCCTGTCCTTAGTGGTTCATGGGTTCGAATCCCATCCCTCGCACTCTTTCTTTTACTATTATGAACATTCACCCTCATGAAAATCAAGATGATGGCAGCCCTTGTGCTGACCCTGCTCGTTGCAGGAATCCTCGCACCCATCCTTCCTTTGGAAGGGTCAGATGGTCTTTCCCCTAACGAGTTTAGCATCTCCATCCCTGGGACCGAAGCGCCTGAGAAACCTATCAGTATATCTCTGGGAAACGGTGAAAGTGCTTCATGGAACATCAACGTGGTCAACAGGACCACTGAAAAGTATCTAGAAGCCAAGTTCACAGTAGCCAGTGAATGCAGCGATATCGAAGTCGCAGAAAAACCATCCAATGGCCTCATCGTACCGATGAATGGCGTGGATCACGCTAATGTCCTTTCTGGAATACTGAAGATTACCATCAACGATTATGTGGATTTGAATGAAAATGCTCACCTAAAACTGATCATCGATATAGATGACGTTGATGATAAACTCAACCCGACGAGCGTTACAGTGAACTTCGACATCGAAATCAAGACCGTCTTCGATACATCCAGTTCTTACAACAAGTTCCTTGAAATCTTTGAGAACAGACTTCCTGCCCCATTCAATTCGCCCATCGTCCCTTTCCTAGCGACCATCGTCTTCTGGATGGTGATTGCGGCCCTTGCCACCAGGCTAATTGCACCGAGACTTGCTAAAGCCCTCGATAAACATACAAGCACGGATGATGCTCTGAAATTCGAGAAAGCCATCTCTAAGCTCATATTGATCCTGGTCTTTTTCTTAAGCATAGATCAGGGGCTGAGTATCCTCGGCGCAGATGCGGTTCTCATATCCGATTTCGTCAGATTCTCATTCATCATCTATGTCGTAATAACCCTGCTGATAGCTTGGAAGATCTATCTGGTATTAGCTCAGGGGATCCTCTCAAGATTCGAAGACAACGATGAAAGCACTATCGATATGTCCCTTTTACCCTTGTTGAAGATGATCGGTAAGATCTTCTTTTGGGTCGTCGGTGCTGCAGCCATCCTCGGCTCACTCGGCGTAGATCTGCAGGGAATCCTCGTTAGTGCAGGTGTGGTATCACTCGGAATCACCATGGGAGCCCAGAACGTACTCTCGCAGTTCTTCAGCGGAATCGTCCTGCTCATGACAAGACCGTTCAAGAAGGGAGACTTCCTGAAGATCAACGACAAGGTATACATCGTTCAGAAAGTGAGACTCATGTTCACCGAGTTCACCGGATGGGATAAGGACCAGATCATTACCATGCCAAACAACGCAGTGACTGCAGCCACAATCGTCAACCTCACCAGGGAAGACGAGGCATACAGGCTGTATGTCTACTTCTCGGTTGCATACGGCGTCGATCTGAAGAAAGCCGAAGAGGTGATGCTGAAAGTCGCAAACGAGAGCCCGGTTGTTCTTCACGACAGTGAGCATGCGGCGCCCAACGTTAGGATGACAGGCTTTGAGGACTCTGGTATCGAACTCAGATTGGGAGTGACCGTAAGAGACTTCAACGGAACGATTACCGACGCCTCTGCCCTGAGAATGGCGGTCTACCAGGCATTCGTAGACAATGATATCGAGATCCCCTACAACAGGTTGGAGGTCACCATGCTGAACGACTGTTTCAAGGGAGAGAAGAGACCGGGAGATGTCGTCTCGGACTGATCTGTAAACGTCCCTTCGGGGACTTATAAACAATAATAAAAGGGCGGGGGAAACCCCGCCTAAATGTTTTCAGTTCACCAATCTGTGGTATTCTGTGATGCTTCTGACACCGGTCTTACCGTGTCTTGCGACCTTGATAGCACCGACGGTCATCTCTGCGCCTTGGATGGTGGTGATGATGGGGATCTGCAGTTCGACTGCGAGTCTCCTCATGGCCGCACCGTCCCTGATGGCTCCAGACTTCTGAGTGGGGGTGTTGATGATCATTTGGATCTTACCCTCCCTCATGGCGCTCATCGCGTTGGGGGCCATGTTCTCACTGACCTTGTACAGGGTGGCCACAGGTACACCGTTCTCGATGAGGTACTTGGCGGTTCCCTTGGTAGCATAGATGGTAAATCCGAGCTCGTCCAATGCCTTAGCGGACGGGAGGATCTTCTCCTTGTCGTTGTCGTTAACCGTGATGTACACTCCGCCAGCATCGACAGGGTAGTTGCATCCGGCGGCGACCTGGGCCTTGTAGCAGGCCGCGTAGAAGTCCTCATCGATTCCCATGACCTCTCCGGTGGATTTCATCTCAGGCGTGAGGATGGAGTCCACTCCGGGGAGCTTGAGGAACGGGAAGACCACTTCCTTGACCGCGTAGTGGTCGAGCTGCTTGTATCCGGTGAGACCGAAGTCCTTCAGCTTCTTTCCTAGCATGATCTTGGTAGCGATCTTCGCCATCTGGATTCCGGTGGCCTTGGAGATGAACGGCACAGTCCTGGACGCTCTGGGGTTGGCCTCGATCATGTAGATCTCCTTGCCCTTGACGGCCAGCTGGAGGTTCATGAGACCCTTGATGTGAAGGGCAAGGGCCACGTTCTTGGTGATCTCCAGGATCTCGTCGACCGTGTCCTGTCCGATCATCTTCGGAGGCATGACCATGGTCGCGTCTCCGGAGTGGCATCCGGCGTATTCGACATGCTCCAGGATTCCTCCGACATAGACGTCGGTTCCGTCGGCGACACAGTCCACATCGATCTCTATCGCATCGGTAAGATACTTGTCGATCAGGATGGGGTGGTTCCTTGATACCTTGACAGCGCTCTCGACGTATGTCTTGAGGTCGTCCACGGAGTAGACGATCTCCATCGCCCTTCCTCCAAGCACATAGGATGGCCTGACGATCACAGGGTATCCGATATCCTCTGCGATCTGCTTGGCCTCCTCGAAGGAGTATCCTGTACCAGATGCGGGCTGCTTGATCTTCAATTCGTCCATAAGCTTGGAGAATCTGCGCCTATCCTCTGCGACATCCATGTCGTCGGGGGATGTTCCCAAAACCTTGGTCTTGGTTCCGGCCAGTGCTTTCTCCAGGTCGACTGCAAGGTTGACAGATGTCTGACCTCCGTACTGACAGATCACTCCGTCGGCGTCCTCGGCCTCGATGACATTGAGTACATCGCCGAGGGTCAGAGGCTCGAAGTACAGCCTGTCGGACATATCGAAATCTGTGGAAACAGTCTCGGGGTTGTTGTTGACGATGACCGCATCGACACCTTCCTCCTGAAGAGCCATGACTCCGTGGACACAGCAGTAGTCGAACTCGATTCCCTGTCCTATCCTAATGGGTCCTCCTCCCACGATGACGACCTTCTTCTTGTCCTTGATCTGAACGGACTCGGACTGTCTGCATCCGTATGTCGAATAGAAGTAAGGCGTCTTGGCCTCGAACTCACCTGCACAGGTATCTACCATCTTGAACACCGGGATGAGTCCCTGCTTCTTCCTCTGTTCGCGGATGTCCAGGGAGGCCTTTCCGGACAGCTCTCCGATGGTCTCATCGGAGAATCCCATGAGCTTTGCCTCCTTGAGGATCTCGGGTGTGAGTCCAGCCTTGATCTTGTTCTCCATGTTGATGATGTTCTTCAGCTTCCTGATGAAGAACACATCCCAATTGGTGAGCTCTGCAATCTTCTCAGGGGTCCAGCCTCTCCTCAGTGCCTCTCCCATGACGAAGATGCGCTGGTCAGTGGCATGTTTCAGCAGATCCTCGATATCCTTATCCAGGACATCGAATCTGTCCAGACCGTTGACACCAATCTCCAGGGACCTAAGACCCTTCAGAAGACACTCCTCGAAGGTCCTTCCGATGGCCATCGTCTCTCCGGTGGACTTCATCTGCGTACCGAGGTGCCTGTCCACTGTACGGAACTTGTCGAAGGGCCACCTGGCGATCTTCAGGACGACATAGTCGACCGAGGGCTCGAAGGCGGACATCGTGGTTCCGGTGACCTTGTTGGGGATCTCGTCCAGGGTGTATCCCAGACCGATCTTCATGGATACCCTTGCGATGGGGTAACCGGTCGCTTTGGAAGCGAGTGCGGATGAACGGGACACACGGGGGTTGACCTCGATCAGCCTGTAGTCCCCGTTCCTCGGGTTGAATGCGAACTGAACGTTGCATCCTCCCTCGATGTTGAGCTCCCTCATGACCTTGATGGCGGAGTTCCTAAGCTTGTCCACATCCTTCTCCGAAAGGGTCAGAATGGGTGCGCAGACTATACTCTCACCGGTGTGGATTCCCATCGGGTCGATGTTCTCCATGTTACAGATGATGATGCAGCTGTCGTTGGAATCCCTCATGACCTCGAACTCTATCTCTTTCCATCCTAGGACGGACTCCTCGATCAGGACCTGATGGATACGGCTGTATGCTAGTCCGTGGGCGGTGATCTCCCTGAGCTCGTTCTCGTCATAGGCGATTCCTCCTCCGGTACCTCCCAATGTGAATGCGGGCCTGACAAGAACGGGATATCTTCCGATCTTGTTCGCTGCAGCTATAGCCTCATCAATGGTGTTCACGCTCTCGGACATGGGGATCGGCTCACCGATCTTCATCATGGCCTCTTTGAACAGCTCCCTGTCCTCCGATTTGGCGATGGCGTCGGGCTGCGTTCCGATGAGTTCGCAGTGGAGTCTCTCAAGGGTTCCGTTCTCTGCCAGCTCGGAACAGATGTTCAGACCGGTCTGTCCTCCCATTCCTGAGACGACTCCGTCGATGCCTTCCTTCTCAATGATCTTGGCTACCGTTTCTGCATTGAGAGGCTCTATGTAGACCGCATCGGCGGTCTCTGTATCCGTCTGGATAGTGGCGGGGTTGGAGTTCACAAGGACTGTCTTGTATCCCTCTTCCCTCAGGGAACGGCATGCCTGTGTTCCTGAGAAATCGAACTCTGCTGCCTGTCCGATGACTATGGGTCCAGAACCTATGACCAGGACCTTCTTGTAATCCTTCTTCATTGCGATCCCCCCTTGATGACTGAAAGGAAATCGTCATAGAGGAACACCGTGTCCCCCTGACCTGTGCCGCCTTCCGGATGATACTCGTATCCAAAGATCGGCAGTTTGGAGTGCTTGAAACCTTCGATGACATTGTCGTTGAGGTTTGTCTGAGTGACTGTTAACTCGGTCGCACCGATGCTCTCAGGATCGATGGCCAGATCCTGTGACTGAGAGGTCATGCATATGCGTCCGTTAATCTTGACAGGCTGGTTGCATCCGTGGTGCCCGTATTTCATCATCTTGAGCTTCGCTCCGAATGCGAGGGCGATGAGTTCAGAACCTGCGGCGATTCCCATCATGGGCAGCTTGCCGGAGAGTTCCTTGATGGTCTCGATGGTAACAGCCATCTCCTTGGAGCAGGGACATCCCGGTCCGCTGGAGACGATTACTCCCTGTACGCCTGATTTGATGATCTCGTCGGCTTTGGCGTCGTACGGGAACCTGATGACGTTGAACCTCTCTCCGAGGGACCTGTAGAGTCCGCACCTGGTACCGCAGTCGATGACTGCCACGGTGACATCCTTGCCGTTGTCGAACTTCTTGACATCCTTGTGGGAAACGTCCTTGACGGATCTGTCGATCTTCGCGGTTTTGAGCTCCTCGACCACTTTGGCGATGTCAGTCCCCTCTTTGACGATCTTTCCCTTCATGGATCCGTCCTTGCGGATCTTGAGGGTGAGCTCACGGGTATCGACGCCTGTGATGCCCACTGCACCTTTCTCGGCCATGAAATCTCCGAGCAGGGTACCGTTGTAGAATTCCGAGGGCTCTGTGCACAGCTCCCTGACGACGATTCCGTTCACATGGACCTTTCCGGACTCGTTAAATTCGTTCGAAACGCCATAGTTTCCGATCAGAGGGTAAGTGAAGACGATTATCTTTCCTTTATTGGCCGGATCGGTTATCAATTCCTGATATCCATCGACCCCTCCAGTCAAAAACACTACTTCTCCAGCTTTCTCGATGTCGGCACCGAAAAGCTGACCATCAAATACGGTCCCATCTTGTAGGACCAGGTAGCCTCCTGTCATCGAGATTTAAGTGATTTACGTACTATATTTAATCCCTTGTCTTTCGATTTACATACGATTTTTTGAGTTGTCGGTTTTCAGACATTTTGAGATTTCAAGACGGGAACGATACAATTCTATAAGTCCAATCCATCCCCCTGATCATGCGCATTCTGGCAGAGGATCCATCCAACGAGAGCATCAAGCTGCAAGTTGAGAGCGACGAGGACCTTTGGCATCTTTACAACATCATAGAAGTGGAGGACCTCGTCACAGCTTCGACCACCAGACGCGAGGAGAAGTCGGCTGACAAGATCAGGGCCGAGAAGATGGAAAAGAAGCGCATGACCCTCGGAATTAGGATCAAGAAGATCGAATTCTCAGAGGACGACCTCCGCCTAAAACTCCTGGGGACCATAGAGACCGGACCTCAGGACATAGGACAGCACCATACCCTCATCTTCGAGAACGGCGACAACCTCACCATACAAAAGAAGAAATGGAGGGCCACTCAGCTCGAAAGGGTCAGACGTGCAGTGAGCGAGTCCAAGAAACCGCGCATAGTATTCGTCTCGCTGGACCAGGATGAGGCCACCATCGCGGTTCTGAGGCAGTTCGGTCTCAAGGAGATCGCCACCGTCCGTTCTGGAAGGTCCGGGAAACAATATGAAGAAAAACCCTCGGTGGACGGATATCACGGAGAGATCCATTCCAAGCTGAAGACTCTGCTGGAGCCCAACATGCCCTTGGTGCTATTAGGCCCAGGATTCGAGAAGGAGGTCCTTGCAGAGGACCTCAAGAAGATCGATCCCGAACTATACAAGAAGATACACGTCTACCACACAGGACAATCCGGGATGGTAGGGATCAACGAGCTCATGAAGGCCGGCATGGGTGCTGACGTCCTCAGGGAATCGTCGGTAGGTGTGGAGCTAGAGGCTGTCGAACAGCTGATGACTGCCATCGCGAAGGATGGTCTTGGGACCTACGGGCCCAATGAGGTCATGAACGCCGCTATGGCCGGCGCTGTGGACAAGCTTCTCATACTTGACAGCAAGGTACGCGAGCAGGACCTCGATGACATAGTACATGCCGTGGAGAATCAGAAAGGTTCGGTCATAATCGTATCATCCCAACACGACGGCGGTAAGGAGCTGGCTGCCCTCGGCGGCATGGGTGCGATCCTCCGTTACAAGATGTGAGATGTTAACGGCGTTAGTCGATATTATCATTGTAACTCCTCATACCGATATTATCTACTCCTGATATGAGGAACTCATGTTTGATGATCTAAAAGTCAACGAGATCTTCGCTGAGAGGAATGCACCTGCAATCATAATGTACCTATACCTTTTCGGACCCAGGTCCAGAACGGAGATCTACGATAACGTATCTACGAATCCCCGCATGCATCTCAAGGTCGACAAGCTGATAGAAGCCAAAGTGATAACCACTATTCCCGGAAGGACTCAGAAATGGCCCATACTGAAGCTCACTGATATGGGGATGCAGTATGGCAGCATGCTGTGCACGATGGAGAAACTGGCAGGCGGCGATGTCTGCAGAAGCAAATGGCTGGGCTTGAAGAAGTCCCTTGAAGAGTTCGGAATCGTGAAGACCGAGGAGGATTGACCTCCCCGATCAGTCATATTTGCGCTTATCCGTGACGTGAACCGACTTTCCCTCGAATCTGGGGAGTGAACCGGGCAGACAGAGCTTTACCTCCGCCTTGATATTAAGGACATCCTTGAGCCTCCTGGAGAGCTCATTGGACATGTTGGTAAGCTCCACCATATCCTCTGTGAGGGATTCCTCTGTGAGTTCGACCTCAACCAGCAGGTTGTCCATATAATTCTCATTGGTGAGGGTCAGATGGTAGAACGGCGAAAGCCAGCTCAGCTCACCGATGACACTCTCGATCTGGCTGGGGAAGACGTTCACTCCGCGGACGACGAGCATGTCATCTGTCCTTCCGGAGATCCTCATAAGCCTGGGGTGGGTCCTTCCGCATTTGCAGGGGGTCCAATCGATGGCTGATATGTCTCCGATCTTGTACCTTATCAGAGGGAACGCTTCCTTCTGGAGCATGGTTATGACGATGGCTCCTCTCTCCCCCTCCTTGCAGGGCTGATCGTTCTCATCTAGGATCTCTACATAGGCCAGATCCGCCCATAGATGCAGTCCGTCCTGCTCCTCGCATTCGAGGAACATGGGGCCGTAGAACTCGCTGGCGCCGTAGCAGTTGTAGGTCTTGATACCTGTACGGTCCTCAAGCTTCTTCCTCATGCTCTCGGACCACGGTTCTCCTCCAGCTATTCCCTTCCTGACCTTGGTGTCCTTCCTGATATCGACACCCATCTGATCGCATACATCAGCGATGTGGAAGTAGTATGATGGAGTTCCCGCCAGTGCGGTGACCGGAAGGTCCTGCATCAGCTGGATCTGCCTGCTGGTGTTTCCTGTGCTGATAGGAAGAACGGTCGCTCCTATCCTTTCGGCTCCGTAATGGACTCCGAGTCCTCCTGTGAAGAGGCCGTAGCCATGCATGTTCTGGACCATGTCCTTCTTGATCAGACCGAACGATGTCATTCCTCTAGCCAGAGCCTCTGTCCAGTTGTCCAAATCCTTCTTGGTGTATCCTACGACGGTCGGCTTTCCTGTGGTACCGGAAGATACATGGATCCTTACAAGGTCGTCATAAGGGACTACGAAGAGCTTATCGGGATAGTTGTCACGAAGATCCGTCTTCTTCATGAAGGGGACCCTTCTGAAGTCCTCGAAACTGTTGATGTCCTCCGGCTTCACACCCGCCTCGTCCATCCTCTTGTGGAAGAACTCGGACTTCTCATACATCTCTGCCACCTTTTCCTTCAGCAGGCGGAGCTGCATCTTCTCAAGTTCCTCGCGAGGCATCGTTTCGATCTCTTCGTTCCAGAAAGCCATTTTGAACACCAATGATGTGTGCTATCACTTAGCACGGTAACGATGTATTATTGAAGCATCTATTTAAGAACTGGCAAACAGGGGACGAGACAACGTTATTCCCCAGAATGATGAGCGGATTTTGAGTTACAATAGAGGAATAGGGTAAGGCAAAACGAGAATCCCCGTTGCCTGTACCCGGTTATTGGTTTTCACGGAAGAACGATCGATCCAGCGACCCTGAGCTTTCCGCCCTCAAGGTACATGATGATGGCTTTGTCACCGGGCTTATGGATCATGTCGTCGTCCATCTCGAAGGTCACCTGTGCCGACCTGAAGTCATCGCCGTTGTCCACAGCAGTGATCCTACAGGGGAGCATCTGCATCCAGTGTCCGATATGTACGACCATTCCCTCTTTGAGGGGTGCTGCCCAGAACTTGACAAGGGACACCTTTCCGCTGACTGAGCGGCTCATCTTCACAGAAGGATCGGTGGTGACGACGAATCCCCTGTCGAGCTCCTCAGATTCGATGCCTCTGAGGGCCAGACCAACGTGGTCTCCCTTGATACCGTCCTGTGCATCTATGTCATGCTTCTGGATGGATTTCAGGATAACCTCTTTCTTGGTGGGGAAGACGGTCATCTTGTCATGAACCTTGAAGTACCCGTCGATGACGGATCCAAGGACCACGGTTCCCACTCCCTTGACGTTGAAATGACTGTCCACAGGGCAGGATCCACAGGTTCCGTCGCCTGCGGTTTTCGCCTGGGCCTTGGCCATTCCTATGAGCTCCTCCCTCAGCTTGATGGGGTCGTCCTCGCGGGGCTCGTAGTGCTCGAGCGAGGTACCTGCAAGGAAGGGTGCGAGCTGTTCGGGCTGGATGTAGTTCTGGAGTACGACAAAACCCTTGTCGATCCCCAAGGAGTCGACCATGACGATGGTCTCACCGAGGAACGAATCGATCTTGTCCACTACCAGAACGACGAACTCCGACATCGCCACCGAGTAGAACAGCGAGGAAAGCTTCTCGGGGAACTTCGACGGCTCTATAAGCGTGAACGAGTCGTGCCCGTCCTTGTACTCATAGAAGGTCATGTCGGTGACAGTACCCTTCTTTCCAATCTTTCCAGCGTAGTCCTTTGCGCCCAGTACGGCGATGTTCAGGTTTCCCATTAGATCAAATCTCCGAATCGGACACCAGTTTGATGCCCTCTTTTCCAATGACGTTGACCGCCCTCTCGGGATCGTCGACCCTTATGAAGAAGATGGCCTTGTCCTTGTAGGAATAGGCGTAACCATATTCAATGTTTATATTTGCCTTTCCAAGAGCGTCAGCTGCGGCGAACAATGCTCCGGGAGTGTCAATGAGATACACTCCGATGACATCGGTCTTCTTGACGATGATGCCCTTCGCTTTCAACGATTCGTAGGCCTCATCGGGGTTGCTGACGATGGTCCTGAGGATTCCGAACTCGGTGGATTCGGCTAGATTGAACGCTCTCATGTTGACATTGCATTCCTTCAGTACGGACGAGATGTACGCAAGGCGTCCAGGCTCGTTGTTGACGAAGATAGATAGCTGCTTGATTATGTTGGACATCAGATCACCCTGTTGTCAATTACTCTTTTAGCCTTTCCTTCGAATCTGGGAAGCTCTCCAGGGGCTTTGAGTTCTACCGTGACTGCGATATTGAGGTATTTCTTTAAAGCGGATTCGATGCTGCGCCTCAGTTTCAGCATCTGTTCCATGTTATCACTGAAGGCCTCAGGCTTGATCTCCACCTGGATCTTCATGTTGTCCAGATCCCCGTCCCTTGTGACATAGATCATGTACTGGTCGCCGACCTGCGGGATCTGCATCAAAGTGTACTCAATCTGGCTGGGGAACACATTGATACCGCGGATGATCAGCATGTCGTCCGCCCTTCCGGTGATCCTGGCGATCCTGGGGGACGTCCTGCCACAAGGACAGGGTTCGGTGATGATCTTCGTCATATCCTTGATGCGGTACCTGACCAGGGGGAATGCCTCTTTCTTGAGCATCGTGACGACAAGCTCTCCCCTCTCTCCGGGTCCGAGGACCTCCTCTGTCTCGGGGTCGATGACCTCCACGTACATGATATCGGCGGGAATGTGGATTCCGTTGTGGCATTCGCATTCTGTGAACATGGGTCCAGCCTGCTCCGAGGTACCGTAGATATCGAAGGTCTCGATACCAGTCTCGTCCTCGATCTTCTTCTTCATGGATTCAGACCAGGGCTCAGCTCCGAGGAAAGCGACCCTTACCTTGGTGTCCTTCTTGAAGTCGACACCCATCTTCTTTGCCACTCCGATGAGGTGGATGAGATACGAGGGCGTACATGCTATCGCGGTGACATCCAGATCCATCATGAGCTCTATCTGCCTCTCGGAGTTTCCTGTGCTTGCCGGAAGGACGGTCGCTCCGACCTTCTCTCCTCCATAGTGCAGTCCGAGTCCTCCGGTGAACAATCCGTATCCGTAACAGACCTGCAGGGTATCCTCAGGCCCTACTCCTGCCGATGTGAGCGATCTTGCCAAGGCCTCGGTCCAGTATCCGAGATCGTTCTCCGTGTATCCGACCAATGTGGGTTTTCCGGTGGTACCTGACGAAACGTGGTACCTGACGATCTGGTTGTTAGGAACGGAGAACATCTTGGTGGGATAGTTGTCACGAAGATCCTGCTTGTACATGAACGGGAGCTTCGAGATATCCTCGATACATTTGATATCCTCAGGTTTCACACCTTTCGAATCCATCCTGTCACGATAGAACTGGTTGGACTCGTACAGTTTCGTCACGAGTGTCTTCAGTTCTTCGTACTGGAGTTTTTTGAGCTCCTCTGGGGGCATGCATTCAATCTTCGGGTTCCAGAACATGTTCACCGTTTCTCCTAAACATCTCCTAATTAATTAGGTTAGCTAATGAATGTCTGATTGATATATAAAGAAAGAAAAGTTAAACTCGATATAGTAAAGACTACGAAAATCGTAGATGGACACTGTTTCCCACAGAATATGTTTTAATCTGTCAATTTTAATCCATTTTTATGGACCTTTTGATCTCGAAGGACAAGGCAGAGACACTGGCTAGATTAGAATTGAAATTGAGTGAGCGCAATATGAGCACCGTCATCCTGTTCGAGGGCATAGGAGGCATGGCGATGTCGCACATCGTCAACCAAATCATTGCGGTTTTCGAACCCAGGAACATCAGGTACCACTCAATCAGCACTGCCAACATGCCGTGGATCAAATACTGCCTTCTGAACGTCGCACCTAAGGGCCAGATATCCATTTTTGACAGAGGATGGTACAGCGGTATACTCTCCGAAGGGGACGAGAAGCTGGCCGACAACATCACTCTGATCAACTCCTTCGAAAGATACCTTTACAACAACGGCGTCAATGTGATCAAGTTCTATCTCGACATAGATGAGGATGTCATAAAGAAGAACAAGAAATCCTACCCAGTCGACATCGACGGCGAGAGCGAGGTATTCAACAACATTGGAAAGTTCAAGGACTTCTCAGTAACCAAATCCAAGATCAGAAACCTTCTCGATAAGACCAACTCCCAGTACTCTCAGTGGGATGTAGTTGAGGTCGCTGATTACAAAGACACCGTCCGCAAAATCGCGGCGATCCTGGAATCAAGACTTTCAGAGCTGCTGACGATGCCGAGAGTACCGGAGAGATACGACATCATGGAGGTCTATCCGAATCCCAGAGAGAACGTCGATTTCAGTCAGACCATCAGCAAGAGTGATTACAACAAGAAACTTGCGAAACTCCAGAACAAGCTAGCTGAACTGCAGGTCAAACTTGCCAACAGCAAGAAGGGAATGTGCCTGGTCTTCGAAGGCTGGGATGCGGCTGGTAAGGGAGGCTGCATAAAGAGGGTTACGCAGGCCCTCAATCCGCGCGGATATAAGACGTTCCCAACACCGGCTCCGACTGCCGAAGAGAAATCACACACCCATCTTTGGAGATTCGCCAAGAATATGCCCGATCCTGGCCAGATAACCATCTTTGACAGAAGCTGGTACGGAAGGATGATGGTGGAGCCCATCGAAGGGTTCTGTACCGAGGACGAATACTCGCGTGCAGGAGCGGAGATCAATCTGTTCGAATCGTCTCTGTACAAGGATCATGTCATCTTCCTCAAGTTCTGGATAGATGTCACTAAGGAGGAGCAGCTGAAACGCTTCAACGACCGTGCAGCTGATCCTCTAAAGAACTGGAAGCTCACGGACGAGGATTGGCGCAACAGGAAAAAGTGGGATGTGTATGAGAAATACATCAACAGCATGATCAAACAGACGAACACCGATTATGCGCCCTGGATCGATGTGGAATGCGTCGACAAGAGATACGGAAGGATCAAGGTCCTCGAGACCATCGTGGACACCCTGAAGGAAGTCCTGGATGATTGAAACGGGAGGGTATCCCCTCCCTTCCAAACCGTTTTGTTCAATTCTTCTGAGACCTGTACTGCCAACAGCCGTTGTGCTCGATGAACCACTGCTGTGAGCGAAGAGGCTTGCCGTCCTTCTTGACGGGGACGTAGGTTCCGTCCTCCCTGAGCTCCTTGGCCTTGACATTGTCCGCGAAGTGGATGTCCAAGATGTTCTCCTTGATGGATTTCATCAGATCCTTGTCCAGGACCGGGAAGAGAACCTCGATCCTGGCCAGAAGGTTCCTGGGCATCATATCTGACGATCCCATGTACATCTCGGGCTTGCCGTTGTTGTTGAAATAGTATATCCTGGAGTGCTCCAAGAACCTATCCACGATGCTTATCACGCGGATGTTCTTGGATACCTCGGGGTTACCTGGACGCAGACAGCAGAGTCCCCTGATGTTCAGGTCCACCTTCACTCCGGCCATCGATGCCTTGTAGAGAGCGGCGATTATGTCCTGGTCGACCAGACCATTGGCCTTCATTATGATATGCCCGTTCCCATTGGACTCGTGGATCTTGATCTCGTTGTCTATCTTCTTGAGAAGCGATGCTTTGAGAGTCACCGGTGCGACGAGAAGATGCTTGTATTTCCTCTGGCCGTAGTATCCGGTAAGGGCGTTGAAGAGCTCGGAGACATCCTCCCCAATCTCCTTGTTGACTGTGAGGAACGAGATATCGCCGTACTGCTTGGCGGTGCTCACGTTGTAGTTTCCGGAGCTCATGTGGGTATAGGTGACAAGATGGCCGTTCTCCAGCCTCACAACCTGCAGCAGCTTGGAATGCACCTTGAGGTTCACTGGCCCGTATACCACATGTACGCCTATGGCCTCCAGATCCTTCGCCCATCTTATGTTGCGGTCCTCGTCGAACTTCGCACGTAGCTCCATCAGAACTGATACGCTCTTCCCGTTCATCCTCGCGGCCTTCAGGGTCTCGAATATGGACGGGTCTGAACCCAGTCTGTAAAGGCAAATCTTGATGCTCTGAACGTTGGGATCCATCGCAGACTGCCTCATGAACATGACTATGTTCCCGAACGACTCGTAGGGGTGGTACAGGATCCTGTCCCTCTTCTTTATCCACTCGAACATGTCCCCATCCTCCTGAAGGTCGATGGGCGTGCTCTGTATGAGCGGTTTCTCCTTGAGCGAGGGACGGTCCAGGGCATAGAGTTCCCATAGGTCCGAAAGGGCAAGAGCATCCTTAGTGGTGATCGCCTGCTGCTCAGTCAGGTTGAGGTTCTTCAGGAACTTCTGCAGCATGTTCTTGGGCATGGAGGACTCCGCGATCATGGCGACCGGGTATCCCATGTCCCTTCCGTTGATACTCTCCTCGACGGCATCCATCAGATCGCATGCCTCGTCGATCGTAATCTTCACATCTGCGTTCCTGATGATGCAGAACGAGTATGCCCCCAGGATGTTCATACCGGGGAACAGCAGATATGCCGAATCCTTGATGACATCCTCGATGAGGACGTATTCTGTCTTGCTCTTACCAGCATTGACGCGAACGAACCTATCTACTGTGTCGGGTACCTTGACCCTTGCGTAGACGACACCGTTCTCCTCCCCTCTGAGCCTGAATGCCACGTTCAGAGAGTTGTTTGATATGAACGGGAAAGGATGAGATATGTCCAGGGCCAGAGGGGTCAGCATCATGTGGACCCTCTCCTTGTAATATGTCCTGACGCACTCGAGCTGCTCTTTGGTGAGCTCCTCGATCTTCTTTATCTTGATCTTCTCCTTGGCAAGGCCCTTCCTGAGGTTCTTCCAGCACACCTCATAGTCTGAATAGAGCCTGTTCATCCTGTCGGATACCATCGAGATGATCTTGTCGTTGATGATGTAATCGGGTGCGCTCTGGGCTATCGACGGGATGTTGCTCAATAGTCCCGGCATACGTATCATGAGGAATTCGTTCAAATTGTTGTAGCATATAGCTAAGAACTTGACCCTCTCCAACAGCGGATTGTCTGTGTTATTTGCCTCATCCAGACACCTCTGGTTGAACTCCAGCCAGGACATCTCCCTGTTGATGTAATACTTCTTATCGTAAAGATCGACCTTTGATGACATCCCAAATCATCCCCTTTAATAGGGGTTCAAAATGACCTTTGAGATTAATAAAGGTGATGTCTTTATTTTGAATAAAAGAACGGGCGTCAATTATTATTAACCGATACGCAGTGGTTGTGACGTGAACACCCTAATCGCTGAGCTTAATACCTTCATCGATGGCGTTTCAGCCATGATCAAGGATGTGGAGACGCATTTCGCTAAGAGACAGAACGATTTCCGCTCCATGTGCTTCTACAACATCTACAACCGCGGTGTTCTGACCAGAGAGATCGTCACTCTTCTGGAGAAATCGGTGAGACCTTTTCAGGAGGATGACAAGGAGGCTCAGGAGGTCGAGAGGATGATGATCGTCACCAGAGGCCTCTTCATTGACGTCATGTCATCCATAGAGAAGGCAGCCAAAGACTGTGTCCCTGCCTACTGGATGAACGATATCAAAGAGAAAGCCCTGGAGAATAACAGCTACCTCTACCTCAGGTACATAATCTATGCTTCTGCCGATAAGGGACTGGTCTCAGAGAAGCAGCTCAAGGAATGGGATTCAATATTCCTGATGAGGAATCTAGTCATCCACAACAATTCAGAATCCGACAGGTCCATGATTTTCGAGCTCGATGACCTGAGGATATCGATGCGCCCTGACAGGATGATGAAGGGTCCGAGCAGCACGTTCGTCATACTGTCGGAGAAGGCCACCGAGCTGTTCTACGAATGGCTCAAGAATGTCAATGAGGCATACAAGAGATGAGGCAGGAGGAACTGTGGAATGCCCTCTATTCGGGCAATCCAGCGACCTGGAGAGGCAATACGGTCATTCCTGTTCCGAACAGCGGAAAGGCTCTGGACCTCGGCTGCGGCAACGGCAAGACTGTATCCACACTTCTGGATGCAGGCTACACCGTCACCGGTGTGGATTTCTCATCGGTGGCAATCGAACAATGCAGAGAACGCTTCAAAAAGTCCGAATTCACAGTGGCATCAGTGTACGATTTGCCCTTCGAGGACGATACCTTCGACTACATCACAGCCGTCCATGTGCTGGAGCATCTGGATGACGAATCCCTGAACAAGACGGTTGCTGAGATCAGACGTGTCCTGAGACCATCGGGCTTCGTTTTCGTCAGATGCTTCACGGAGAGGGATATGCGCTCCGATAAGAGAAAGGACTCCGAAATCTTCTATCGCTTCTACGACCTCGATTCCATCAAAGATGCCTTCAGGGACTTCCAGATCGTATCCGCAGAAGTCAAGGAAGACACCACCCGCTTCGGTACGGTCAGGTCAAGGGTGGAAGCTCTGCTAAAACTATAATACGGGTTCAGTGAATCCTCAGAGCATGAAATGCTCAAAGTGCGGTTTCGATAACCCCGAAGACGCCATATTCTGCGAGAAATGCGACTGGAAACTCGGAGAGACATTCATCCCTGAGGTGAAGATCAACCGTTCCGTCTTCTCCTACGTCGCACTCATCATCGGAATAGTTGCTATAATCCCCGCTCTGATGAAGACTGCTGTCATCGCATCGGTGATCCTCGGAGCCGTAGGATTGGTCATTGGCGGTTATTCGTTCAACATCCCCAGATTCATGGATCTGCCGAACAAGAACATCCTGATGGCCCTCAGTGCTGTCGGACTGATCCTCAGCGTCACGGCGTTCGTCTATGGAATCTATCTGTTGGTGAATTGATGGCAATCTACCGCGGGAAATACATACTGGAAGGCCTTGATGAGATTACTCCTGATATGGAGCACAATCTCGACATAGCCCATGACATCTGCATGTCATACAGAGATGATTTCCCTTGCGAGATGTGCGGAAGATGTTGTCATCAGCCAAACATCATAATCCGCCCAGAGGAGATCGACAGGGTCGCCTCTGCGGCGAATCTAACTCCTTTCATGTTCAAACGCAATTATGTCGTCGAGATGCCTGACGGCAGATTCCTTATCAACAAGCAGAACGACGACCCCTGCCCCTTTCTCGGAGAGGACAAGAGATGTACCATCTGGAAGGACCGTCCCCAGATCTGCGACGACTTCCCTTACGCTGTGTCGATGTTCATGAGCAGAGTGTATCTCGCTCTCACGAATCCCGATGCGGACATCATGAAACTGACCTCATACATGGACATGAAGTGGCCGTGCACCAAGGTCATAAGACGCTCTATCAAGCAGAAGATAGAAGAAAGAAGGGAGGACGTAATCCTCCCAGGTTCTCACTGAGCTTTTTTCGCAGCCAGCTCCTTGTCCTTGTTACGGATGTCGACACGCTTGATCTTTCCGCTGATGGACTTGGGGAGCTCCTTCACAAATTCGACTGCCCTCGGGTACTTGTACGGGGCGGTCTCGTGTTTGACGAAATTCTGAAGCTCCTTCTTGAGCTCCTCAGTGCCCTCATATCCGTCCCTGAGGACGATGGTCGCCTTGACAATCTGACCTCTGACAGGGTCGGGGACACCGGTGATGGCGCATTCGAGACAACAGGGGTGCTTCAAAAGAACGGATTCGATCTCGAACGGACTGATCCTGTAACCGGACGACTTGATGACGTCATCGTTGCGTCCCACATACCAGTAGTATCCGTCCTCGTCCTTCCAGGCGAGGTCCCCGGTGTGGTGGAATCCGCCGAAGAGCGTTGCCCTGGTCTTCTGCCTGTCATGAAGGTATCCTACGAAGATACCTGCTGGGTGGGGATCGATTCCCACTACGATCTGACCGACGACGCTGGGCGGACAGGGTCTGCCGTTCTCGTCGACGATATCTATCTTGTACTGCGGCGAGGGCTTACCCATGGAGCCGGGTTTGGGTTCCATTCCCTTCAGATTTCCGACCAGCACCGTGGTCTCGGACTGACCGAATCCTTCCATGAGCTTCAATCCAGTAGCTGCATACCACTTCTCGAATGTATCGGAATTCAGCGCCTCTCCTGCTATGTTGGTGTGGGTGAGGGACGACAGGTCATGGCCTTCCAGACCTGCGTTGCAGTACATCCTAAACATTGTCGGGGGACAGCAGAACGTTGTGATCCTGTACTTCTCTATCAGATTCAGGACCTCTACAGGGTCGAACTTGTTGTGTTCGTAGACGAACAGTCCGGCCTCCATTATCCACTGGCCATACAGCTTTCCCCAGGCGTTCTTCGCCCATCCGGTCTCAGCCACGGTCCAATGCAGTCCATCGGGGACCACGCAATGCCAATGCTTGGCAGTCAGGATGTGACCGATCGGGTACGAGTGGTCATGGACCGCCATCTTGGGGTTTCCGGAGGTTCCGGATGTGAAATAGATGAGCATCATGTCCCTGACATGGGTGGGGACGCGCTTCCATTCCTCTGATGCCTGCTCAACACCCTCATCGAAGTCATCCCATCCAGGAGGACAGGGACCGTTGTACTGGGAGTTGGTCATGCACTTGAACTTGAGCGTGGGGATGTTCTCTGCTATGTCGAACTCCTGCCAGACAGGTGCATCGGATGTTACGATGGCAGCCTTGATGGATGCCGAGTTGATACGGTACTCGATATCATGCTTCTTGAGCATGAATGTGGCCGGGATTATTACCGCTCCCATCTTATGGAGTGCGATGGAGACATACCAGAACTGGTAGTTGTGCTTCAGGACCACCAGGACCATGTCGCCCTTCCTGATGCCGTGCTCCGTAAGATAGTTGGCGGTCTTGTCGGACAGCCTCTTGATATCTGCGAACGTGAACACCTTCTCATGTCCCCTGTCGTCGCACCACACAAGAGCTCTTCTGGTAGGGTCGTTGATGGCGATGTCGTCTACGATGTCGTATGCGAAATTGAAATCGTCGGGATAATGGACGCTGTACGTCTTCAGGAGACCGTTCTCATCGTATGTCTCATCGACATAGCGCAGATTGATGTCCCTGGTCATGCACGTCCTCCCTTCATTGATATGATGAGGAACTCGCAGCCATCCTTGCTGGTGGCGATCTCCCCGTGAGGCTTCGATGCATCGTAGTAGACGGAATCCCCTGCGATGAGGTTCTCCTCATGGCCATCGTATGCGAACCTGAGGCTTCCGGATATGACATATATCATCTCCTGGCCCTCGTATGTGGATGTGGGGATCTCCGAATCCTGCTCGGATTCTATATAGGGGGCCCTCACGTAGTAGGGCTCCGCGATCTTGTTCTTGAAATATGCTGCCAGATGGTAGTACTCATGTCCCTCGCGCCTGTTGATCGGCAGACCCATTCCGTCCTGGACGACGATGTAGTCCGTTAGACGGGGATTCTCCCCAGTGATGAGCTCCACCATGTCGATCTGGAATCTGTCAGCGCATCTGCTGAGGAAGGTGAAGGTGAAATCCTGCTGACCTGTCTCGCATTTGATGTACTCCTCCTCTGAGACGCCTGTGGCCACTGCCATCTCGGCAGTCGTCAGTCCGCAAAGGTCACGCATGGCGTGAATGCGCTCCGATATAGCCGTGTTGTACATTCATTCACCTCCCAGTTTCTTGATGTTACCCTGACCGCCACAAATGATCAGGCCGTCCCTTCCGATGGAGTCCATGATCTTGCCCAGCTTATCGCGGGCCAGCTTTTGGAAGTACTCCTCTGAATCCGCGGGAAGATAAGGTGCGATCTGATTGTATTCTGCCCTCTCCGATGTCACATCTCTCACATTGGAAAACAGGTCTCCGGTGAACAGGAGCTTGGGGTTCCTGCAGGTTATGACCGTCTGACCCTTGGTGTGGACTCCGGGGCCTTCATAGACCTCCAGCTCGATGTCTCCGAACTTGATCTTGTCCAGAAGGATGAAATCGTCGTGCGATTCAGGAGCGTCTCCGATGATGCGGATGATACTCTTATCAGGTGCAACGTAGTCCGTGATGATCCTGCAGAGACGTCCGTAGCAGTAGTTGTACGCATCCTTGTCGCTGGTAGGTCTTGCCATGTTGAAAAGGCCGTCGGCGGTGCGCTTGTCCACCACGATGGTGGCGTTGTCAACGACGGACAAGAGTCCGCAGTGGTCGGCATCCGCATGGGTGACCAGCATGGTCTTGTTCATGCTGAAGAATGCCGGATAGGTCTCCCTGAGCTCGGTGATCATCTCGTCCGAGAATATTCCCATACCGGAATCGACAAACAAAAGGTCATCACCGTTCCTGAGGACGTACGTGTTGCTTCCGCAGGGCGGTTCGATGACCGTGAGCGTAGTCTCCTCAGTGAGCTGGTGGGTAGTGATCCTGGGGTTGAAGTTGAGGTCCCTGTGATATGCTATGAAGTCAGATAGCTGGCGGATCTTGTCGAAGACCACTGCAGGGTCCTGTCCCCTCTCCAGCAGGAGCTCTGTAACCCCTCTGCACTCCTTGACGAACTCCTTGACCTTGTCGTCATCCAGGCTGAATAGTCTCCTGATCTTGCTGGCCAGACGGATATATCCTACGGTAATGTCCAACGCATCGTAGTTGCCGTTGTAGGACACCACGTTCAGAAGATAGATGTCGGAGACCTCATCCAGGATCTTCTTCGATACCTCGGGGTCGCTGACCTCCATTCCGATCTTGAAGTTCTGGAATCCTCTGTTCTCCTCTCTGGAGTTGAGGTAGGATATGTTGACTTCGTATCTGTCGATGATCTCTAGAACCGGGAACAGCATTCCAGGGGTGTCGGGGATCTTTATGTCCATGACGAGGACGACAGGCACCTTCACCTCTGTATCCACATAGGCGATCTCGCTGAGACCCTTCTCTATGTCTCCGAGAACCCTCCTAGTGGCCTCAACCTCGATGAACAGGTTGAGCGCTCCACTCTTGTAGCTCACACGGGTGATGTTTCCTCCGTGGTCCATGATCACCTTACACGCACGCATGAAGGCCCCCGGTTTGTCCGGGGTCCTTGTTGTAAAGGTGCGCTTCAGCAGTACCTCAGTCATTGACTATCTTTCTTCCTGATCTCGGCGCGTTGGATTTTTCCATTCACCGTTTTCGGAAGCTCCTTGACGAAGTCCATTGCTCTAGGATATTTATATGGGGCGGTCTCGTGCTTGACGAAATTCTGCAATTCCTTCATCAATTCGTCGGAAGGCTCATATCCTTCGCGCAGAACGACGGTCGCCTTGACCAGCTGTCCCCTGACAGGGTCAGGTACTCCAGTGACCGCGCACTCGAGCACAGCGGGGTGTGTGACGAGGACCGATTCGATCTCGAAGGGACTGATCTTGTATCCTGACGATTTGATGACATCGTCGTTGCGTCCGACATACCAAAGGTAGCCGTCCTCATCCCTCCATGCCACATCACCGGTGTGGAACCATCCGTCATGCATGGCCTGGTTGGTCTTCTCCTCGTTACGGTAGTAGCACATCATGAGTCCTGGGGGCTTGGGGTCGCAGCGGATGACGATCTCTCCGGTCTGTCCGTTGGGGCACTCGTTGCCGTCCTGGTCCACGATCTTCACCTCGTACTGGGGCGAGGGCTTTCCCATGGAGCTGGGCTTGGGTTCCATTCCGACTATGTTGCAGATGGTACAAGTGGTCTCGGTCTGGCCGAATCCCTCCATCAGTTTGATGCCTGTGGCCTTCTGCCAGCTGTAGAACACATCCGGGTTCAGGGCCTCTCCTGCGATACAGCAGTACTTCAGAGATGAAAGGTCATGGCCTTCCAGACCTGCGTTGATGAACATCCTGAACATCGTGGGAGGACAGCACAGCGAGGTTATCCTATACTTCTCGATAATGTCCATGATCTCGTGGGGGTCGAACTTGTCGTAGTCGTATACGAAGACGGCAGCCTCCATATGCCATTGTCCATACAGTTTTCCCCAGACTGCCTTTCCCCATCCGGTATCCGCGATGGTGAGATGGACGCCTTCGGGATCCACGTTCTGCCAGTATTTGGCAGTGGACAGGTGTCCGAGACTGTACAGATGGTCATGAAGGACCATCTTGGGGTATCCTGATGTTCCCGATGAGAAGTACATGAGCATAGGCTCGTGGACCTCTGTCTCGATCCTATCGAGCTTGTCGGAGGCCTTCTCTATTCCTTCGTCCAGCTGGAGCCATCCATCCCTCGATGAGTTGGCTACGATCTTGATCTGAAGGGTGGGTACATCCTCAGCGGAATCTACGGCATCGCAGACCCCGTTCATGTCGGTACAAATCGCTGCCTTTATCGATGCGGACCTGACCCTGTATTCGACATCTCCCTTGGTGAGCATGAAGGTCGCAGGGACGATGACCGCTCCGATCTTGTGCAGAGCGACGATCACATACCAGAACTGATAGTGGCGCTTCAGAATGACCATTACCATGTCCCCCTTCTTGATTCCGAGGGAGAGCAGGTAGTTCGCGGTCTTGTCGGACATTCTCTTCATGTCCCCGAAGGTGAATCTCTTCTCCACTCCGCTAGGGTTGGTCCATATCATGGCCAGACGATCGGGCTCGTGCTCCGCGATCTCGTCCACGACATCATAACCGAAGTTGTAGTTGTCCGGATAGTGATAGCTGACGTGCTTCAGGATTCCGTCCTCGCCGTACTCCTCATCGACGTATCTGAGATTGATGTTCCTCATTGCTCTCCACCTTTCATTACAGACGCTATGAACTTGCATCCAGACTTGGATGTGGCGTACATACCGTGGGCTTTGCCGCTGTCATAGTATACTGAATCTCCGGGCTCGAGGTCATAGAAATGACCGTCGTGGACGAATCTCATCGTTCCCTCAAGGACATAATCAAACTCGTTGCCCTCGTGCGAAGATTTGTGGACGTTCTCGTCGTTGTCGCCCTCGATGTAAGGTGCGAATACGACGAATGTCTCCGAGAGCCTCTTGGTGAGGGTGTATCCGAGGTGCTGGTATTCAAATCCCAGGCGCCTCTTTATCGGAAGTCCTTGTCCGTTCTTGACGAATGTGCAGGAAGAGAGGTGGGGTTTCTCACCGGTCAGCAGTTCGACCATGTCGATTCCGCACCTCTCCGCGATCTTGTACAGGAAGGTGAATGAGAAATCCATAGTTCCGGATTCATAGACCAGATATTCCTCTGGGGTCTTTCCGACGATGGCTGCCATCTCTTCGACCGAGATGTCGCACATCTCACGCATTGCTTTCACACGCTCCGCTACTTCTGCAATTATTGGTTCCATTTCCAATACCCTCCTTAAGCATCTGGCCACATTTCGTGGGCCATCTTCCTCAGCTCATATTTTAAAATCTTTCCAGCCGCATTCATCGGGAAATCATCCACGAACGCGATGTATTTCGGCGTCTTGTACCATGCGATCTTGTTACGACAGAAGTCCAGGACATCCTGCTCCGTCATATCGTCATATCCGTGATGCTTGACAATGAATGCACCAGGCTGCTCCCCGTACTTCTTGCTGGGCACTCCGACGACCTGTACGTCCTTGACACCAGGACATTTGTACAGGAAGTCCTCGACCTCCTTGGGGTAGATGTTCTCTCCTCCGCGGATGATCATGTCCTTTATCCTTCCGGTGACGTAGAAGTAACCGTCAGAATCCCTGTAACCGAGGTCTCCAGAGTGGAGGTAGCCGTTCTTGTCGATGACCTTGGCGGTCTCCTCGGGCATTTTGTAGTACCCTTTCATGACGTTGTATCCCTTACAGCAGAACTCTCCGATCACTCCGTCCGGACAGGGTTCGTATGTCTCGGGGTCCAGGATGACCGTGTCCACTCCCTGGAGCTTCTTTCCGACGGATGAGCACTTCTTCTCGAGGGAAGGTTCGTCATATGTCGTCTGCGTCATACCAGGAGATGCCTCGGTCAGTCCGTAGACGATGGTGATCTCCTTCATATTCATCTTATCGACCACTTCCTTCATGGCCGAGATGGGACAGGGCGAACCTGCCATGATTCCGGTCCTTAGGGACGAGAAGTCGAACTTGCTGAACAGCTTGTGGTTCAGGATGTTGATGAACATCGTGGGCACTCCGTACACCGATGTGCACTTCTCTTCCTCGATGGTGGTCATGACCTTGATGGGGTCGAAAACCTCGCAGAAGCACATGGTCACGCAGTGGTTGATGCATGCCATGACACCCAGCACACAGCCGAAGCAGTGGAACAGGGGGACGTTTATGCACAGGCGGTCTGTGGGGCCGTAGTTCATATTGGCTCCGAGCCAGTAACCGTCGTTTGCGATGTTGAAGTGTGTGAGCATGACTCCCTTGGGGAATCCTGTCGTGCCTGATGTGTACTGCATCATGGTGACATCGTGGACATCCACCGAGTCCTTCCTCTTGCAGTAATCTTCCTCACTGACTGTGACGGCCAGGGACTTGACCTCGCTCATCGAATACATTCCGCGGTGCTTGACGGGACCGAGGAATATGACCTTCTTCAGATACGGGTAAGTCCTGCTGTGGAAGTTCTCCCTGGGCTGGGTTTTCAGCTCGGGGATGAGATCGTAGACTGTCTGGACATAATCCGTATCCCTGACTCCGTCAATCAGGAACAGTACATCCATATCGGACTGCTTGAGGACATAGTCCAGCTCGGCCTTCTGATAGTTGGTGTTGATCGTAAGAAGGATCGCACCGATCTTGGCCGTGGCGAACATGAGCGTGATCCAATCGGGGACGTTGGTTGCCCATACGGCGACCTTCATTCCCTTCTCCACTCCCATGGCCATGAGTCCTTTGGCCACACGGTCGACCTCAATACCCCACTGAGTCCATGACAGACGGAGCTCCCTGTCGACATAAACGATCGCATCGTTGTCCGGGTGCTCCCTTATGCACTTGTCCAGGAGGTCTCCTAACCTCTCATCGCTGGTGATGTTCTTCCTTGGTACGCATACCATGCGATCACCTCAGAGGGGAGTGTAGAGGACCGCGTAGATCTCTGCGGGTCCGTCTATCGCACCCACATAGTGGGGCACGACTGAGTTGTAATACGCGCTGTCACCGGGCTCGAGGATCTTCTTCTCCTTTCCGTAGATGAAAAGGATCTTTCCAGAGACCACTACTATGAACTCCTCTCCCTCGTGGGTGCTGAGCTCGGGTGTGTCCTCGATTCCGACACGGATGAACATGGGCTCCATGTGCCTGTCGGTCTTTCCCTTTCCGAGAGGGAAGTACTGGTAGTCCCCCTTGTCTCCGTGGGATGATGCTTCGGGCTGCCTCTCCGCGTACCTGACAACGATCGGGTCGGGGTTGAACTGATCATCCGTAAAAGTTCCGACCCTCTGACCGAGTGAACGGGAAAGTCTAATCAAGGAACCGATTGGTGGGTAAGCGATACCTTCCTCGTACTCCTTAATGGACTGCAAGCTAATACCAGAGTTAATGGACAACTCTTCCTGGGTGAGTCCCATTTGTTCTCTGTACTTGCAGATTCTCTTTCCTACTTTGTTCGTGTCGGCCATATTTTTGCCTCATTCCACCGTATAAAGCGTATATAATAAATATTTCGCACCTACGCACTAATTATAAACGGGATGCGAATATGCCAGGAATATGAGATGTCTAGAGCGGAGGGTCACGGTCGTCTGCGGCCATTACGGGACCGGAAAGACCAATCTTTCCATCAATCTAGCCAAGGATGCGGCATCATAGGGGAAGAAGGTCACCCTGATCGACATGGATGTGGTGAATCCGTACTTCAGATCATCAGATTATTCCGACCTCCTGACAGATGCTGGAGTCCGTGTGCTCGGACCCAATTTCGCCAACTCCAACTTGGACACCCCGTCCCTCCCCGCAGCTATCGGAGATGCCATCTCGGATGACGAATGCGTGATTATCGACGTCGGGGGAGATGACGCTGGCGCGACAGCTCTGGGAGTCTACAGCAGACAGCTCTCAAAGACAGAACCCGACGTGATGTATGTCGTGAACAAATACAGGTCACAGACTACAACGCCGGACGAGGCCTTCGAGATACTTCGCGAGATCGAGAATGCTGCGCATATCAAGGCCACTTGCATAGCTAATAACTCCCATCTCAAACAGCTGACGACGGTCGATACGATCATGGATTCCATACCTTTCGCAGAGAAGGTTTCAGAACTGACGGGCCTTCCGATCAGATTCCACACGTCACCTGTCGGAGTTGTCCCATTAAATAAAATACCATTATTATACCAAGTGGGCGTCTACGTAAGAACGCCCTGGGAAAAGGCAGGTAATTGAATTGCCAAAGGTAATCGTTGACAATGACAGATGTAAAGGATGCGAGATGTGCGTCATCGCGTGTCCCAAAGAGATTCTAGCTCTGGACCACTCAGTGACCAACAACAAGGGATACCACCCCGCTCACGTTACTGACGAATCCAAATGTATCGGATGCGGATCGTGCACCACAATGTGCCCGGACTGTGCAATCAAAGTGGAGGTCGAGTGAGATGGCAGACAAGGTTCTGATGAAAGGAAATGAGGCCATCGCAGAGGCAGCCATCGCTGCAGGCTGCAGGCACTTCTTCGGTTACCCCATCACACCTCAGACCGAGGTCGCGGCATACATGTCCAAGAGGATGCCTAAGATCGAAGGAGTCTATCTCCAGGCCGAGTCAGAGGTCGCATCCATCAACATGGTCCTGGGTGCCGGAGCTGCTGGAGTCAGGGTTATGACATCCACATCTTCACCCGGAATCAGTCTGATGTCTGAAGGAATATCCTACATCGCGGGATCCGACGTTCCCTGTCTTATTGTCAACGTTGAGAGAGGAGGACCCGGTCTCGGAGGAATTCAGCCCTCTCAGTCCGATTATTTCCAGGCTACGAAGGCCACCGGACACGGTGACTTCCACATGCTCGTATTCGCACCTTCCACCGTCCAGGAGACGGTAGATCTCATCTCCGATGCCTTCGACCTCGGGGACAAGTACAGGATGCCTACGATGATCCTGTCCGACGGACTGCTCGGACAGATGATGGAACCCATTGTTCTCCCGGAGCCCAAGGACCCCACCGACAACAAGGATTGGGCCGTCAAGGGACACCAGGGAAAGAGGGCCCACAACGTGGTCAACTCCCTGTACATCGATCCCAAGGAACTCGAGGACCTCAACTTCAAGAGGTTCGAGAAATACGAGAAGATCAAAGAGACCGAGCAGAGGGCCGAAGAGTATCTGGTCGATGACGCTGATGTCATCATCGTCGCCTTCGGAGCCTCCTCGAGGATCGCCCACTCGGCAGTGGACATGGCCAGGAAACAGGGCATAAAGGCCGGTCTCATCAGGCCTATCACGCTCTGGCCATTCCCCGAGAAGTTCATCAAGAAGCATGTAGACCATGCGAAAGCCTTCCTGTCCGTGGAGATGAACATGGGACAGATGGTCGAGGACGTCAAGATGACTGTGGAGCACAAGAAGCCCGTATTCTTCTTCGGACGCACCGGAGGAATGGTGCCCACACCCAAGGAAGTCCTTGAACAGATCGTCAAGATCAACGGAGATGACTGCTGATGTCAAAAGTTATGGGAGAGAGGCCCAAAGCACTGCTCGATGTACCGCTTCACTACTGCCCCGGCTGTACCCACGGAATCGTACACAGGCTGGTCGCGGAGGTAATCGACGAGCTCGGAATCGAGGGAAAGACCGTCGGTGTCGCTTCAGTCGGATGCTCCGTGTTCACATACAACTACTTCGGATGTGATATGGTCCAGGCACCCCACGGACGTGCACCTGCTGTCGCTACCGGTGTCAAGAGGGCAAGGCCAGACAACGTGGTCTTCACCTACCAGGGAGACGGAGATCTCGCCGCTATCGGAATGGGAGAGACAGTCCATGCCGCTGCCAGGGGAGAGAACATCGTCGCCATATTCATCAACAACGCGATCTACGGAATGACCGGAGGCCAGATGGCACCCACCACCCTTCCAGGACAGGTCACTCAGACCACACCCTACGGAAGGGACACAAGTGTGGCCGGCAACCCCATCAGGGTCTGCGAGCTTCTGTCATCGGTAAAGGGAGTCGCGCTCGCACAGCGTGTCACCGTTGACTGCGTGAAGAACGTCAAAGCGGCTAAGAAGGCCATCAAGAAGGCATTCGAATACCAGATGGCAGGCAAGGGATACTGCATCATCGAGGTCGTCTCGACATGCCCCACCAACTGGGGAATGTCTCCCGCAGATGCACTCCAGTGGCTCAGGGACAACATGCTCCCGTACTATCCGCTCGGCGTCTACAAGGACGTAGGAGAGGAGGGAGAGCAATGACCGACATGAACATACTGCTCGCCGGTTTCGGAGGCCAGGGTATCCTGTTCACTGGAAAGGTCATAGCCTACGCAGGACTCATGGAGGAGAAAGAGGTCTCATGGCTTCCTTCATACGGACCCGAGATGCGCGGAGGAACGGCAAACTGCAGCGTCTGCCTTTCAGATGCTAAGATCGGTTCCCCTCTGGTCACCAACCCGGACGTCCTAGTCGCCATGAACCTGCCATCCCTGGAGAAGTTCGAGAACGATGTCGTTCCCGGAGGGATCATCATCGTCGACAGCTCCATCATCAAGAAGAAGGTGGAACGCGACGATGTAAAAACCATCTACATCCCCGCCTCAGAGATCGCGGAGAACGCAGGTATCAAGGGAGCGGCCAACATGGTCATCCTCGGAAAGCTGTTCAAGGAGACTTCGTTCTGTACGCCCGAGAACCTGGACAAGGGACTCCAGAAGACCATCCCCGCCAAGAAGATGGACCTCCTGGACAAGAACAGGCTCTGTATCAAGCTGGGAACTGAAAACTGATTATCATTTGGCGGTCGGAGATTCCGACCGCCGTTTTATTGTTTTAAAAATCACATCTTGTTGTCAGAGAGGTGTTTCCTCAAAGCATCCGCGTAGAGTTCGGGTGCAATGGTGTGTCCCTCTCCGGGGAGCTCGATGTATCTGCAGTTGGGAATCGAATTGCCGATCGCTCTGCCTTTGATGGGCTCCACCATGATATCCTTGCCGCCGTGTACGACCAGACTGGGAACTTTGATGTCCTTCGTCTTCTCAGTGGTGTCGAACTTGTCCATCGAGATCATCTGCTTGAAGACCTCCTCGGGTTTCTCGGGATGCTTGGGTACGGGCATGATGATGCCTTTCTTCTCCAATGCCTCGAAGGTGCTCTCGGGGAAGCAGAATGCGTTGAGGACCATGTTGACCTCATCCATGGTACACCTTCCCTCCTTGGCTGCTGTCGCTATGAGGTACATGAAGTATGATGACCTGTGAGGCCTGAACTGATATGATGAAACTAATGTCAGGGACTGCAGCCTGTCGCCGTATCTGATTGCCAGAGACTGCGCGATCTGGGATCCCATTGACCATCCCACTATGTGGGCCTTGTAGATGTGCAGATAATCCATCAAATGGATGATATCGTCTGCCATTATGTCTATCTGGATGTCTCCTTTGTATTCGGTCTGTCCGACTCCTCTGTTATCAAGGGTGATTACTCTGTATCCCTTAAGGAGTGGGATCATTCCCTTCCAGAAACGGTGGTTTGCACCGATACCAGCGATGAGAATGACGGGCTCTCCAGTGCCCTCTTCCTCGTAATACATCTTCACATCCGGAAGTTCAGCGAACATAGACCGTCAATTCTCGCATTAGATAAAAAGCATTCACAGGATACTTAACTCGATGTAGATGCTGCCCCCAGTCGATATGGGAACGGTCCTTGAATACTGTGAAGTGTAATGAGATATGTCAGAACCTATCGTTCCGCTGAGCTCTCCATATTCTATGACCAGACGGTATCTTTTAGATCCGAATACTGAGTCCAGAAGGACTTCCAAATATTCTTCCACCTCCGTTTCCTGAGTCAGGGATAACGCCATAAGATCAGATAGATAGACCAGGGAATCGTCCTCTATACCCGTTAAATCTGACAGTCTCACCTCGGTCCCGCCTATGTATGAGAGGAACACATCAGGGCCTACATCCATGGATTCCTGGTGAGGGTTCAGCGATACAGTCACGGTGATGGCCATCATGATCACCACCAGGAAGATCATCGCATCGATGAAGGCGGTCATCCCTTGCCTATTCAGATGGATGCCCTCACCTCCAGGATCATAGGGACCTCCCTTCCGTTCTGAAGATTGGTCATCAGGATGTATTTCTTCGCGAACTGCGCCTCATGGAATTCCCCGAAGGATGCTTTTTCCGTATCCTTGTACCACGGGACTGTCAGGGACACCTCCATCCCTTTGAGTCCCTTGTTCATTATGAACATGTAGGCGTACGATCTCGATATATCTGGACCATCCTGAGATTCAGTTACCATGGCCTCCGGATCAAGATCTTCCAATGGAGAACTGGCCGTCACCGCAGTAGTGGCGACGAACGCCAGATACAGTCCGATAACTATCACCACGGCCATCATGGATACCATGGATTCCATGAAACCCATCTCTCCGTGCCTATCCTTTATCATGGAGAGGGTCTCGTTCAATGAGAATATAATACTGCGATACTGCGGTCAACAATCGGATGTTGATAAAAAGATAGGAAGGGGTTTTTGGGCACCCTTTACTGGGTACCGATGAATCACTTCTGGGCAGGCTCCCACTTACAGCGAACGGGCGAAACGATGGTTCCGTCCTTCTTCATCTCAGCGAACGCCTTATCGACGACCTTGCGGTCAAGTCCGGTGAGCTCCGCGACCTTTCCGGCATTCAAGGGCTCTCCGGCCTTTCTCATTGCTTCCAGAATCTGCTGTTTCTCATCCATTTTTGTATCACCCGAGATAGAATGTCGATTGGATGATTTATCCTTTACAGGTATATCGGAGGATTTGAATCGATGTTCATACCTTGCGGGCGTAAAGTCCGCGAGTCGTCACACCGCCGCACATCTCCTTGAGCCTGGCCTTCATCTTGTCCGTGGGGTTCCTGCAGACCTCACCGACTGTCTTGACCACTGCCGGCGGCCTCTTCCTGACGTCTATTCCTATGGATGAAACGCCTGAACGGCTGAGCTCAGGTACCAGATCCAAAAGGTCCAGATCCACTGAGTTTAGGAGATGCGAGAATCCCCTGTTGTCCTTGTACATCGGGAATGCGGCCCCAGTCTCATCGACCAAGGTACCGGTCTTTGCACCAGGATCCCTGGTGTACATGAGTTCGGTCCTTCCGAAAGCCATTACCTCCGTTCTGCCAGGGTAGTATGACAAGAGGTTGGACACCTCGTTCCTGGAAAGCTCAACGGACAGGGTCGCCTGATAGAGATTTAGCGGGAACGATGAGTTGAACATGTTGAGAAGATTGCTTCCATAGATCCTCGGAGCACCTTTGCATGCCCTATACTGACCAGGATTGTTCACCATGACGGGACGGTCATTGAACACGTATTCGTCCAGAGAATCGAATCTGGGCAGGAGGGCCACCAGTTCCTTGTCCCCTGATACCTCCGTGGCCTCTTCCAATTTCTCCATGTTGTCGAAGTATATCCTGTCGGCATACGGCAGGGCCGCTTCAAGGCCTTTGATAGAGTTTACGTAGAATGAATACTCGGGAACAGGGTTCCTGACAGGCTGCTTCTCGAGTTTCAGATGTACAGGCATGCGGTCGGTCTGTCCCTTGAATTTAGGGGTGTTCCCGATATCGTTCTTTATGACGTCGATGCGCGGATCGTATGTGCGGTAGATCTGGTATTTCCCGTCCGGGATCTTGAACGGGATGTGAATGGGGTCCAGGTCCATGACCTTAAACCCTCCGATCTTCTCATCGCCCTTGAATATGGAGAGGCCGTCCTTCAGGCCTACGGGCTCCTCTATCTCAGAAACGATGGTCTTGTCCCTTATCTTGACGTCCGCGATGTAGAATCCCCTGTTGTCAGGATAGAGCGACTGGACAGGCGATACGACCCCGCCCAGATATCCCGGGCATGTCCCTCTGTTGAATACGGTCCTGAGAAGCTCCAGCGTCTCGTCCAGTTCCTCTCCGCCTTCGCCTTTGACGGCCATCGAATAGGCCTTGGATGCCAGATAGGTGTACGGAGGGGACCTCATGCGGCCCTCTATCTTGAGAGAGGTGACGCCCAGATCGGACAGGTCCTTGAGGTAATCCATCCCGTAGATGTCGGCACAGCTCATGAAGTAGCCTTGCTCTCCGTCGCGCTCATAGCGCTTCCTGCAGGGTTGAGCGCAAGACCCTCTGTTCCCGCTGCGTCCACCGATAAAACTTGAAAGTAGACAACCGCCGGACATACAGTAGCAGAGTGCTCCCTGGATGAAGACCTCGGTCTCTATCGGCGATTTCGGGATGATCTGCTTCAGCTCGTCCATAGTGATCTCTCTGGCCAGGACCACCCTGTCCAGACCGTTCTCAGCACACCATTCTATCCCTTCCAGGGAATGGATCTGCATCTGTGTGGAAGCGTGCTTCGCGATGTCGATATTCGTGAGATGCTTGAGAAGCCCCAGATCCTGTATGATAATGGCATCCGCATCGATGTCCTTCAGGAATTTGACGAACGATACGGCCTCCTCCATCTCGGAATTTTTGATCAGAGTGTTGACGGTCACATGGACCTTCACACCGTGGTCGTGGGCATATGCTATCGCACCTTCGAGCTCCCCGTCCGAGAAGTTGCCTGCAAAAGCACGGGCTCCGAAACTCTTTCCGGCCAAATAGACTGCATCGCAGCCTCCTTTGATGGCCGCTACCAGACTGTCAGGCGATCCTGCGGGCGATAGTATCTCCATATCGAACAATCGGCGTATGGGATAAAGACTTTGGCCCGCTTCCGATTGTTGACCGCAGTATAACGGCTTATAATATCCGTAAAGAGAAGCACCCTCATGGACCTAGACTTCAAACAGATCCTGAAAGGATCGATGGGAAATGAGAATACTGTGGAGCACCGCTTCGAAGGGGATGCGCTCATCATCAGCTGTGTGGATTGCGATCTGGCGCCCGAACCGGCCAGCAAGGAATGCATGAAATGCATTGTGGATAGAATGTCAGAATCCGGAGGGGCCAAGAGGATTGTCCTCAGGACAGGCAAGGATATCGAGATATCTGGGGCTTCTGGGCAGATGATCAGGAACATATCCTCGATGAAGAGGTGCAGCGGATCTTTGGTCAGGAACAAGGGCAGATGCAAGAGATGCCCTTCATCCAGGGACAGGGCTATGGAAGCCCTCTGGAATGATTTCCCCTATCCCAATTATTCTGCTGCCAGGGGATGTCTCGGCGATAGCGGACCCTACGAGATGTGCGACAGGTGTATCGCGTCTACTCAGAGGACCATTTCGCAGATAGAATCAGACCTTGATGAGATGAGAAGAGGGAGGTATCGAGAATGGCGGAGAGGATCGCCTCGTTCAAGGTATCTGAGGTCAAGCCTGTCCCCATCCCTCCTCCGGAAACTAACAGCGAATGCCGCGATCTTCTGGAGGCCTTCTCCAGATCGGTGAAGAACGATGTGAGGACCAAACCGTCATATGCTGATTTCTGGGTGATGAATCCCTCGGATGACCTGAAAGTGCTGGCAGAATACCAGACCCAATACTGCTGTGTGACGGTGGGGGATGCTCCTGACGGGGAGATGGAATATGACGTCCAGCCCTTGGAGTTCTCCTATCCGGACAAGCTGAACACGATAGTCCTCAGGATGATGGAGAGGTTCCGCTCAGAATACCGCCAGAACGGCGGCAGATTGGACAGGGATTCTGTGATAGCCGTCGCCAGAGGAATGGTGGTGGATGAGATGCAGTCCATCGAGGAGGCATGCCCAGAAGCGGACATGGGGATGCTCATGGACGACCTGTGCAACATACTCTACAGGTATTCTGTGGGAGCAGGGGTGTTCGAGATACTTCTCACCGATCCCCGTATCGAAGATGTGTTCCTGGATGCACCATGCGATTCCAACAGAGTCTATGTAACGCTGAACGGCATAGAAGGGGTCAATTCCCACATCAGATGCAGGACGAACATCATGGTGGAGAACAGGGAGGTGGACAACCTGATAAACATCCTGAAAAGGGAGAGCGGACTGAGATTCTCCCAATCGAACCCTGTTCTGGAAACTGATTTCCCTGATTTCGAGGCCAGGGCAACCATCGTCGGGTATCCGATGAGCCCCAACGGGAATGCCGTGGCGATAAGGAAACACTCCGTAAGGCCCTGGACGCTGAGCAGGCTCGTCTATAACGGAACGATTGATCCCAGGTCCGCAGGAATCCTCTCGTTCCTGGTCGAGAACCGCTGTACCTTCCTGATTTGCGGGCCCAGAGGCGCCGGTAAGAGCTCGCTGCTGTCGGCACTGATGTTCGAGTTCCCTAAGGAGCAGAGGATCCTGACCATAGAGGACACGATGGAGCTTCCGGGAGAGGCTATGAGGAAGCTGGGATACAAGATTCAGAGCATATTGGTGGATGACAGGCTCGGAGGAGACCAGCAGTCGAGATCCGATGAGGCACTCAGGGTATCACTCAGGATGGGAGAATCTGCGATAGTGTTGGGAGAGGTACGCGGTGAAGAGGCCAGGACACTCTACCAGAGTATGAGAGCAGGACGTGCAGGAAGCTCCATCATGGGTACGATCCACGGCGATTCAGCCGAATCGGTTTACAAGAGAGTTGTCTTCGACATGGGTGTATCACCCGATGCATTCATGGCAACAGACATAGTCATCACCTTGGGTACAGTGAAGGACAGGAAGACCGGACGCCTAATCAGAAGGGTGAACGAAATGAAATCCACCGGTTCGGAACCGGGAGAGTTCCTCGATATCGCAGATACGGAAAGCCTACTGAAGTCCATCGTTCTGAAGCGTGCCATGATGACCTCCCAGTTAGGGAAGAGAGACATATCAAAGGATATCAGGGCAAGAGCGCTAATGAGGTCCGTACTGGCCGAAGCGGGCAGGACCGATGAGAGATATCTTAGTCCGGAATGGATACTTGTAGCGAACGATATACTGTCAAAGAGTACCCCCGAACAGACGGCAGAATCCATAGCAGATCAACTACGCAGCCGTTTGGAGGCAAAGGGGGCTTCATGATGGACCACAAGAGATTGGTCAATGAGTCGCCCGCGGTGATAGGGATGATCACATCCGTACTGCAATCAGGAGGTTCGATCGATACAGCCGTGAGAACCATCGCTGAATCTGGACCCAAGAATTCCATGATTCTGTTCGCAAGGGCTGTCAGGATGACAGACACCAAGGAGTATCCGTCAATCAGGGAAGCTCTTTCAGAAACTCTGTCGGAACTGCCGAAGGAGGCTGTAGGTTATTCCCGTGCCGTCATGATGATCCTCTCCGCCTCCGAATCACCTGACGACGAAACCAGGGAACGCATGCTGAGGGATTCTGCCGACATCGCTCTCAATTCAGTCAGAGAGATGGGCGAATCCTACGGAGCCTCGCTTACTGTTCCGTGCATGACAGTATTTGGAATAGGGATAATGGTCCCGATGATCCTGATGAGCATCCTTCCTCTGCTGAACGTAGGAGGGGTGTTCGGATCCAAGACCATCGATCAAGGGACCATTGTGATGATAACGCTGGCCATAGTGCCGTCATTCATCCTTATGGTAGCGTTGTATATGCGCAGCAGGAACCCTTTCCTGGGAGAGGATGAGTCTCTTCTGGACCTAAGATACGCGGCACCACTCATCTTATCGATTCCTTTAGCGATAGTATATCTGATTATAGGAACAGATAGTGATTGGATCTTCCTCTTCTCCCTGGCACCGGCATGCGTTGCTGCCATCATACTGATGTCGGATGCGATGTACCGTGAGACCAGGAGAAAGAAATGCGAGCTCTCCCTGATGGACACCGTCTTCGATGTGGGCAACAGGATGCTGTCAGGCAACAATTTCGAGAAGGCCGGAGTGGATTCGATGCACTCTAGGAGCCTTCTTTCAGACATCTCTGACAGACTGTCGAGGGAATACGCGTTATGCAGAGGAGATGTACGTACTGCGATATGCTCCGTGATCGGGCCGATCTCCTCCGAGATGTCCATTGCGCTCCAGAACATTCAGATATGTTCTGAGAAGAGCAATGATGATGCAGGAAAACTGGCCGTGACCATCGGAAAGCAATTCCAGAACAGGACCTCTACCCAGAGGGATCTGGAGATGAAACTGAAATCCACTACGGACATGATGATGGGAACGGCGATGTTCTTCGCACCCATGGTCCTAGGGATGAGCGTTTCGATGCTAGAACCTCTGTCGGGAATATCTGGATTCGTATCGCCGCAGGGCACAGAAATAATTCTGGGGACTTATCTGATAGAACTGTGCGCTCTGATTTCCCTGCTCGTATCAAGTCTCGGAAACGGAGAAGGCGTGGCCAGGATGATCTGGAGATTCTGCATGATGTGCCCGATATCGCTGCTGGTGTTCGCTGTCTGCTGCTCTTTCTCCCTATGACAATGATTTAAAGAAGGACTTCCCATGCTCATATGTGATCCAAGATACCTGTGCAAAGGGGCTGTTGGCCTTCTTCGGCATCGCTCTGGTGCTCATAGCAGTCACACCTTTGCTGTACCCTTACGGAACATTCGTGAATCTAGACGGCAGTGCCGGCCTCTTGGATCATGACTGGGGTAAATACGGTGCAGGGGGAATTGTCTACGCCATTGGGGACATGCTCTGCCATCAGGAGGCGGCCAGATCATTCTTCCTTAACGGTTCCCAGCTCGCTTTCTGCATAAGGGATGTCGGACTTCTGATCGGATTGATCGCAGGTCTCGTCATGGTGGTGCGCGAAAGTATCGTATCCAGAGAGAATAGGAGACTGTTCATCGGAATTGCTCTTCTGATCCCTACGGCGGCAGAATATGCATGCGAGCATCTGTTCGATGTCGATCTGCCTGAATTACGTTTCATCCTAGCCTTGGTATCCGGTTTCGGTGCCGCAATGATCCTCGGCTATGCGTTATACAAAAATGCAGGGCAAGAAGCCCTGCTTTGAAGTTTACTGCGATCACTCGCACTTGGTCCATCCGCAGGATTTGCAGACGTTGCATCCGCCCTGGAATTCCAGTTCGGCTCCGCACTTGGGACAGGGATTGATGATCTCCCTCTTGGGTTCCTCGGACTCCTCTGTCTTGACACCCTTGATCTGGGCCTGCATCTCCTTGTACATGTCGGTAAGCGCCCATCCCACTGCCATCGGACAGCAGGATCCGGTGCTTGTGTCCCTCTTAGTGTGGGTCCTGACGACGTATGAGGGGCATGATCCCGTGGATTTGAGCTGGTCTACGATTGCTTCGATACCGCAACCAGACCTTGCAGCCAGCGAGA
Source organism: Candidatus Methanomethylophilaceae archaeon (assembly GCA_045588265.1). Lineage (GTDB taxonomy): Archaea > Thermoplasmatota > Thermoplasmata > Methanomassiliicoccales > Methanomethylophilaceae > Methanoprimaticola. Next base: position 121,379 of record JAZNDX010000027.1, read on the forward strand.
TCATCCTTGACAGACCGACCATAAAGTTGTTACATCCTCCGGTTGATCCCTTGTTGAGGTAGGCCTCCACGAGTTCTCCAGTTACCGGGTTGAAGAATGCCGTGCAGTGGAGGGATCCGCATCCGGTCATCAGCTTCCTCTTCTTTCCGATGACGTTATCGTCGACGACCTCGACGAATCCTCTCTTCTCCTCTTCCTTGGGGGTCTCTTCTGCCTTCTTGCTCTCCTTCGTGGAGAGGATTCCCAGACGCTTGCAGCCGTCACGGAACACGGTGATTCCCTTACATCCGGACTCCCAAGCGTACATGTAGATGTTGTAGACATCCTTCTCGGGGAACTGCTCGGGCAGGTTGACGGTGGACGAGATCGAAGCATCGATGTGCTTCTGCCATGTGGCCTGCATGTCGATCCTCTTGATGTAATCCAGACTCTGTGCCGTGATGAACCTCTCGGGGAGATCCTTCTCATCCTTGATGTCAAGGTGCTTGTCCATGTATGCCTGGACGATAGGTGTGTAGACCTTGTAGTACTTGTCCTGGTCGCCGTTAAGCGAGGTGGTCCTCCTCTCGTAGGAGAGAGCGAAGATGGGCTCGATTCCTCCGGAGATTCCAAGCATGGTGGAAAGGGTTCCGGTGGGGGCGATCGTGAGCAGCTGGGAGTTCCTGAGTCCGTACTGCCTGACGAGCTCTGTGGTCTCCTCGGATGCGTTCAGCTTGAAGTAGGGGGATGCAATGATCTGCTCGGGGACGCACTTCTCGAACATTCCGTACTCCTTAGCGAGCAGTGCGGACTCGTTCATTGCTGTGTCTGACATCAGCTTACCGAGCTTGTCGCAGAATGTGATGGATTCAGGGGATCCGAATGTGTAACCGAGCTCGATGAGCATGTCGGCGAGACCCATGATTCCGAGACCGATCTGCCTCCACATTCTGACGGAATCCCTCTGCTCCTGGAGCGGGTGGAGGGGGAGACCCTCATCGAGTACATCGTTCAGACCGCGGATACAGATTCTGACTGCCTCGACGAACTCGTCGTTGAGGAACTTACCGTCCTTGACGAATTTGGCCAGGTTCATACTTCCGAGGAGACAGCTTCCTCCTGCGGGGAGGGGTTCCTCGGCACAGGGGTTGGTACCTGCGTAGGAGTAATCAGGGAATTCGCTTAGGAGGTTCCAACTGGAGATCCTGTCCCAATAGAGACATCCGGGCTCTCCGTAGTCCCAATTCGTGTAGCACAGTTTCTCGAAGAACTCACCTGCGTTGAGCTCTTTCCTGATCTTCTCTCCGCTCTCGGGACGGTCGAACTTCTGTGTGAACATCGTCCTCTGCTTGACGCATCCCATGAACTCGTCGGTCACACGGATGGACATGTTCGCCTTGGTGACCCTCTCGAGGTCCGTCTTAACAGACATGAACTCTTCCAGATCGGGGTGCTCGCAGGACATTGTGAGCATGAGCGCTCCGCGGCGTCCGTGCTGACCTATGAGACCTGTGACCATGGAGTAGAGGTCAGTGAATGATACTGCACCGGACGTCTGTGACGCGGTGTTGTTGATCTTTGCTCCGCGGGGAGCAAGCTTGGAGATATCGATTCCGACTCCACCACCGTAACTGAATGTACGGGCGAGCTTTCCTGCTGCCTCGAAAATCGATTCGATGGAATCCTCAGGGGGCGTCAATACATAACAGTTAGAAAGAGTGATCTTTCTTCCTGTCTTCTCGAGACCTCTGTTAGCGAGGATCCTTCCACCGAACAGGAACTTCTTCTCCTCGATCATCTTCCTGATTTCTTTGTTGCCGCTGCTCACACGATCTAGCCATTCGTCGAAGGTCTCATTGTTGTAGCAGTACTTCTTCGTCCAAATGTCAATTCCTAGCTGGTTGTCAGCGCCTAGCCAATCTTTAATATCCATGTTTTTCCCCCAACCGAGGCAATTGCGAGTGCATTCCTCTTGACTTCCTCTGTCAAGTCTCGTGAGTACATAATACTTACTTGGATGTATACTCCAATAATCAATAGTTACGATTTTTAGGAGCGAATTTTGTTTAGCTGGCAGGTTAAATTGTAAGAAATGGCCGGCTAATCATCATTTTTGGCCATTTTTGCTCGTTTTTCAACCAACTCGATCTGCAGGATCCGGCCTGTTATTTCGTCATCAAATCTTATTTACTAAATTTTAACAAATAATAGTATGCTTAATTTTTTACTTACTTAAAAATAGCTTTTTATAGTAAGAATACTATCAAGTATTGATATCATGCTGATGAATGAATCTCTTGACAAGGAAGATTTCGACATAATGAAGGAAATCTGGACAGTGAGTGCCTTGGATGGGATCAGGGGCTCGTTCTACAGCAAGGAACTCAATGCAGCCGAAAAGGAGATCAGGGTCGCCAACGCCCTGCTTTACGACACGGAAAGCATTCCAGTAGGAGAGGCCCGCATACGTTCCTTATTAGACGGTGACGCCCCGATGACCCATAATGAGCACCTGGTCTCAGGTTATGACAGGGCATTGACGATGATCAGGAGGGACTATTCCCGTTTGGATTTCAACGAGAAGAGCCTCCTCAGTATACATCGCGTTCTTTTCTCTGAACTCCTATGCGAGAAGGGAAAGTTCCGCAGCGGATGCGAGAACGCGATGGAATTCCTCTTCGAGGATTACAACTCAAAGACGACGGAAGCTCTGGCGTACATACCCCGTACATTGGAGAACTTCGCTCGTATAGCTCCGTTCCAGGATGGGAACAAGAGGATGCAGGCACTGCTTACCAATCTGCTCCTCTTGAAGAACGGCTATACCGCGCAGCTCTATGTGGGGTTGGATGGGAATGCGCCTCTGCTTCCGTCATTGATGCACAGCTACAAGGAGCTGGACAGAAGATATCCTATAGTAGAGAACCGCAAGGTGAAGAAGAGGGACAGGATCCTCCATATCATCGAGACCTCCTCCGAACCCGTGAAGAAGAAGGACATCTGCGCCTGCATACCCGATGTCAGCATCAGGACTGCCGACGTGGTCCTGTCCGATCTGATCGAACAGAACAAGATCGAGAAACTCGGTTCCTACAAGGATGCTAGGTACATCCTGGTCTGATTCAAATATAAATAGGACCTATAATCTGAACTGGGTTCGATAACATGAAGACTATTAGAGCTTCCAGAAGATCGTTGGGAATGAACTACGCCATACGTGAGGTCATCGTCCCGGCAGCCGAGGCCGAGAAGGCTGGCAAGAAGCTCTATAAGCTCAACATCGGAGATCCCAACAAATGGGATTTCGAGACACCCGAGTACTTCAAGCAGACCCTGAGGGAGGCCGTTGACCGCGTTGACAACGGATACGGCGACTCACAAGGAGAGATGGACCTCAGGCAGGCCATCGTACAAAGGGAGAAGGAGAAGAACGGAATCACCATCAGTACGGACGACGTCTACGTTACCGCCGGAGTCAGCGAATGCATAGAGGTCATGATGGGGACCTTCCTCGAACCCGGAGACGAGGTGCTCGTACCCGGGCCCGGATATCCTTCCTACATGCAGTACATTCACTTCTTCGAGGGGAGGACTGTACCTTACAGGCAGATCGAGGAAGAGGACTGGAAGCCTGACATGGACATGATCCGCAAGAGGATCACCAACAGGACGAAGGCGATGGTCCTCATCAACCCCAACAACCCGACCGGGGCGGTCTACGATCCCAAGGACATCCGCGAATTCGGGGACATCGCAGCCGAATACGACATCCCTCTGATCTCCGACGAGATCTATGACAAGATCGTGTTCGACGGGGAGTTCCATTCTGCCTCAAGACTCAAATCAGACGTTCCGAGGATCATCCTCAACGGCTTCTCGAAGGTAAACCTGATGCCTGGGTGGAGGATGGGTTACTGCTATTTCATGGACGAGAGAGGCCTCATGGACGAGATCCGTACCGGAATGATGAAGCAATTCAGGGCGAGGATCTGTCCGAACGTACCCTGTCAGGCTGCCGCTCAGGCATCCCTTCAGGGCCCTCAGGACTACATCGTCGATATGAACAGGAAGCTCAGGGAGAGGGCGGAGTTCTGCTACAAGAGGCTCAACGAGATCCCCCTGATCACCACGAGGAAACCGAAGGGAGCGCTCTACATGTTCCCCCATGTCGACCTCAAGGGCACACCCTGGAAGACCGACAAGGACTTCGTGTTCGACCTGATCAGGGAAGAGGGTGTGGTCTTCGTCCACGGTTCCGGATTCTGCGAGGAGTTCGGCCAGGATCACTTCAGATCCATCCTTTTGGCACCCCAGCCCGTTCTGGAAGAGGCCTTCGACAAGGTCGAGAAGTTCATCAACAGGCACATCTGAGGTCACATGAAGGACATTCGTCTCACACTGGTCCAGATGAGATGCGTCGCAGGGGACCCTGAGTCGAATTACCGCACGATCGAGGGTTTTGTCAGGGCCAATCCCGATTCCGATATCATCTGCTTCCCGGAGATGTGCCTATCGGGTTATTCCACCAAGGATCCGTGCAGATTCGCAATGGCCACGGACAACACGTTTGTCAAAAAGATCAGGGAACTGTCAGAAGAGACCGGCATCGCACTGATCTACGGCTATCTTGAATATAACGGGGACAGACCCTATCTGAGACAGGAGATCACTGACGACAATTCAGTTCAATTCTACAGGAAGACGCATCTGGGGAAGGCCGAATCCGAGGTCTTCACCCCAGGCGATTCGCTTCCAGTATTCGATGTCAAAGGAGTCCGTGTCGGGATCCAGCTATGCATAGAATCTCACATCCAGGACATCTGCTCCACATTCAGGTCCAAGGGTGCGGAACTTGTCCTGACCCCATTCGCCAACGGGATAACCGGCGATAAGAGGAGGGCAGTTTGGTACAGCTACCTGCCTGCTAGAGCATCGGACAACGGGATGTTCGTGGCTGCCTGCAGCGCTACCGGGGATAACGGATTGGGGACGGTGTTCGGAGGCGGGATGATAGCACTGGATACCAAGGGAAATGTCATCGATGAATACTACTGCACAGACGATCATTCGCTGACCGTTGACATCGGCGGGAAACTCCCCAGGGACGGTCCCGAAACTATGTCTAACATCTCTTATTTCGACAGAAGGAGACCTGAACTCTACAAATGATCATGCCTTCTCGGCATGGTTGTTGACACAGCCGTCAACGAATTCCTCCAGGACCTTGAACCTCTCCACATGGATGTAGTAAACGTGGTCCGGACCGTCAATGCGGCTGTTGACCAGCCCTGCTCTGAGAAGTCTCCTCAGTGCCTTGTTGGTCCTCTGGGAATCCATTCCGAAAAGCCCGTCCGGGAACGGTGAGCGCACCTCTGTCTTCATGAGCCCTTTGAGGATCTCCAGGGAATCGGCGTCATCGAGGACTGAAACGATGTCCAAGAGGGGATTTGCCGATACGGTGGTCAATATGGGGCCACATGCACATACGTGCTTGCTCATCTTCGGTTTGGATTCTTCTGCCATGATGGACCGTACTCTAGGGTAGTAGATAATTCTTGTTCGGACACTGTCGACAGCATAGCTATAAACGGTACCGCCCGATACCGATGAGCGGTAAGGGTCATGAAGGTCTGTGCTTACGCCGTCAGAGAGTTCGATGAATAGGGTTTCCTGAAGAAGACGGCTGAAGAGCTCAAAGTGGAGATAGTGTGCACTGGGGACAACCCGACCATTGATAACTGCAACCTTGCAGAAGGCTGCGGATACGTATCCGTCTTCACCTCCCCCATAACCGCCGAGATGCTGGACGAATACAAGAAGCTGGGTGTGAGGATGGTATCGACAAGGTCCATGGGGTTCGACCACATAGACATGAAGCACGCCCAGGAGATCGGAATGGCCGTCGGCCACATCACATATGATCCTTCAGGGGTTGCAGAATTCACCGTCATGGATATCCTGATGGCTGTCAGGCGCATCAAGGAGATCAACGCGAAGACCATGGAAGGGGACTTCCGTCTCAAAGGCATGCTTGCCAGGCAGCTGAGGGGATTGTCCGTCGGTATCGTCGGTGCAGGACAGATCGGACTGTCTGTCCTCAGGGACCTCAGCGGTTTCGGTTGCAAGCTGTACTATTGGAACCGCAGCAACAGCGAAGAGGCCAACAAGTACGCAACACGCCTGGGGCTGGAGGAACTTCTGGCCAGATGCGATGTCGTCTCCCTGCATCTGCAGTACAACAGCTATACCCATCACCTTTTCGATGCCGAAAAGATAGACATGATGAAGGAGGGATCCATCCTGGTCAACACCTCCAGAGGTGGTCTGGTCGATACCGAGGCCATGCTGGCAGCACTTGAATCAGGACACTTGGCATCGGTCGCGCTGGATGTGGTCGAGAACGAATTCGATCTGTTCTACTATGACTGCAGGGACAAGGACCTGTCAAACTACTATGTGGGAAAGCTCAGAGGAATGCCCAACGTAATCTACTCGCACCATATGGCCTATTACTACCGCGAGGCCGTCTGGGGAATGGTTTACAACAGCATCCTGAGCATGAAACAGTTCGATGAGGGCAAAGAAGTCCCTCTCAGACTAGTCTGAGGAGTCAACAGTGCTTATCGTTAAATCCTCGATAATCATGACCGTCTGTGATGAATGACAGAACAAAGGCAGTCCTACCTATTTTCGGTATCCTCTTCATGGTGGATTTCCTGAACTGTCTGGATGCTTCCATCGTGAACGTCGCCCTGCCAGTCATTCTTAAGCATTTCAACATACTTTCCGGGTCCGACGGATCATGGCTGATCTTCGGATACGCGCTAGGTCTTTCCTCCCTGATCCTGCCGCTCTGCAAATTCGGTAACAACGGCAGACTGAGAAAGATCGGGGTCTGGGGATCTATACTCCTGCTGATAACATCCGTATTGTGCGGCCTGTCTGCAGATTTTGTCATGCTCATCGTAGCCAGGATTGCCCAGGGAGCAGCGTCTGCGATGATCGCCGCCACAGTGCCCATCGTGCTCTTGGATTATGTTCCGAAAGAAAGCAAGGGAGTAGGCTTGGCAGTAACGGGTGCCTCTACCGGCCTGGCCTTGGTAGTCGGACCTACGATCGGAGGGATTATCGCCCATCTGTTCGATTGGACGTGGATATTCTATCTGAATGTACCTCTATGCATCATACTCCTGTACCTTTACATAGCCTATCTCCCAAAGGATTCTGGAAAGGAGAAGAACAGAGACCCCAGTATAATCGGTACCATAGCATCGCTCCTGTTCTTCGCATCGCTCCTCACTTTGGTCGAGGATCTGGGTGACCCCGATCTCACATTCAGAGGAAGATTGATCGCATTGGCCATAGCAATCGTATCGGCTGTGCTTCTGATCCGCTGCGCCAAGAAGGATACTGACAAGGCGATCCTTGCGACCAGGATGGTGATGAACCGCGAATACATGATGGTGACCATCGCATTCCTGCTCACCACGATGGTTGCCGGTGGATTGAATTTCATGGCACCATATCTGATGCAGATAACATGGGGGATGTCCCCTTCAGAGAGCGGCCTTTACCTCATAATATGCTCGGTTGCGATGATGTCTGTGGTGATCTTCGTTGGCAAATGGTGCGACAAATCCGGAGCCAAGAACCCTTCCCTGACAGCCATGATCGTCAGACTGATAACCTGCGGACTCGGAGTCATTCTGGCCCCGGCAGTAGGGATTCCTGTATTGGTCGTGTATCTGGTCATACTGGGAATAGGACATGCGTTCTCAGGAACCGCACAGCCTACACGTATGGTCCATCATGCCACCCCGGGTTTCAAGGTCGAAGGCACAGGGTTCATGCTGGTCATCAATTACTTCGCAATCGCGGCAGGAAGCGCCCTGTTCGCAATGATCCTTGGATTGGTGACCGGAGGCGTAGAGACTCCGGATTCGGTGTTCGAGGCATTCAAGGTTATGTCATTGGCCAGCGCCGCCATAGTCATCGTGGCGACGGTGCTGACGCTGATGGTCAGGAACATTGTGGTCGACAAGGACGGCGCAGTGGTCGAGAACTGACCCTCAATCCTCGAAGAAGACAGAATGTGTCTCTTTCATCAAATGGGAGTATCTGTCATGGATGACCGCCTCGAGCCTTCTAAGGACGTTGTTGTACTCCCCTTCCATATCCTTCTCGTTATAATTCAGGGAATTGAGGTATATCTTCTGATACTTGGGCTCATCCGCCGCTTCAACGAACTCTATGATGTCTATCAGACTCTCCTCGATGCCCGATTTGCTGCTGACATTGATGCCCAGTATCTTGTCTATGAGTGTGATATCGTTCTTGAGGAAATCTATGACGGCCTCGCAGGCTTCCTCTTTGGTATGTCCAGTCATCTCCTCGTCGATGAAATAGTCGATCTTGGCATCCTTCATCTCCCTTATCTTCTTCAAGGTGACCGCATCATCAATCGGGATGACGAGTTCGAATGTGAAGTCAGAACTCTGTGATTCAGCGCCATCTTCGGGAACGTTCTGCGGCTTAGCCGGTATCTCCGGGGATTCCGTTACGGCTTCGGCCACTGGAGACTCGATCATCTGGGGGACCTCTGGTGCTGTGATGGATGCCTGTGCTACCGGAGGTTCGATCTTCTGAGGGACCTCAGGAGGCTCGATCATATCCTGACTTTCGGCGGCGGACAGCTTGTCCATATCCTCGGGAGCCTCTATCCTCTCAGCATCCTTTGCGGGTTCAAGCCTTTCGACCTCTTCTGGCGCTTCGATCTTGTCCTGCGGAGATCTAGCTTTCAAGGATGTGCTGTCATCGATTCCGGGTTCCCCTTTCCTGCATTGATCCATGACATACTCGTCCAACGATTCGAACTTGGAGAGCCTGCCACGGTAGAGCGGAGAGATAATGGGTTCCGATTCAGGAACCGGCAGGTCTGCGATGAGAGCATCTAGGACATCGAAATCCCTGAACAGGTGATTGATGATGTCCTCGTACTCCTTTCTGTTCGACTGGTCGCTGCGGACCATCGCGGAGAATATCACCAATTCATTCAACTTACGATCTCTAATCGAATCGAACCTAGCATCCCACATGTGTGTGAAATGGCGTTAAGAGTATAAGTATTAAATGAAAAAGTGGGGGCAAATGCCCCCTGGAAAGTATTTCAGAGGTATCCAGACTTCTGGAGGGCCATGAGGTCCTCGGTGGAGAGCTTCTCTCCCGCCTTGAAGCGCTCGAAGATCTCCTTGGCCTCTTTCTTGCCGGACTCGTCGACCTTCTTCTTCTTGACGCTGTTCTTCTTGTTCTTGAATGCAGCTGCATCCTTGTCCATCTCGTGAACGGACTTGATCTGCTCGATGTGCTTCTTGTGCTCCTCATCGGCAGCCTGCTTGCACTCGATGAACTTTGCCTGGGCTGCATCGGCTTCCTTCCTGAGCTTGTCTGCCTGCTCGTAGTAGCCGATCATCCTGTCGTGAGCGGCCTGAGCCTGCTCTGCGTACTCGGAGACCTGGTGGTGGTAGGTCTCTGCCTGGGCCTTTGCCTCCCTGAGCTGTGCGACGAGGCCTTTCATCTCATCGTTCTGCTCGTAGGTCTTCTCCCTCTCCTCGATCTGCTTTGCGAGGACGGAGATCTGCTTGACGATGCCGTTCTCCTTGTCCTTTCCAAGAGGCATCGTCTGCTGCATGTATTCGAGATCCTGGAGCTGTTTCTTCAGCTGCTTGAGGGGGACCTGGTCCTTCTCCTCAGTCTTCTCAGTCCTGTAAGGTGCGAGCTGCTCTTTGAGTGCGGTGACCTTCTGGTTCCACTCGTCCCTGAGCTCTTTTGTCTCTCTTACCTTCTGGTTGTAGGAGTCGCGCTCCTCTCTGCACTTTCCTGCCTGGTCAACGAGATCCCTGACCTGACCGTTGAGCTCGTCCCTCTTGGCCTTCCACTCTTTGGTCTGGTTGTTGAGCTCGTCCCTGAGCTTCCTGTGCTTCTCTGCATCCTCGTTAACGATGCTGCGCTTCTCCTCCATTGCTGCGAGACCTTCCTCAGAGGTGATCGATGTCTCCTCTGCGGTTTCGGCCACCTGCTCGGTGACCTCTGCTGCCTGCGCCTGCTGTTCCTGAGAATCCTGCTGCTGAATTTCCTCCACGAAATCTTCCATAAATGTTCAACTCACTATGTTCGCATTGACCATGAGATAAGCATGGCCCACTTTAATCGTGCATATTAGGATGTTATTTATAAAGATTTGCCGAGTTGGATGCGGGTTTATCGCTCGATTTCAGGCTGAGGAACATCCGACACCGTCATGGGACAGATGAGCGTCACAATTATATCCGTTGCTATACGAATCAGGGTGTATGAAAGATGAGTTCGCCGTAGACGAGTACGGAATGACATCTGACGGTTACCACAGATTGCTTCCGGCATGCAAAAAGGCAATGTATGTCCAGAATGCCATAACCATGGCAATACTTGTCGTGCTGGAGGTATTGGCGTTTGTCTTCCTGAAAGGTCCGCTCGGCGAATGGTATGACATGGCCATGTACTGCACAATCGGAATCCTCGTCATACTCGCAATTAACTTCATCGCAGCACCCCAGGTCTTCTACAGGCGCTACCGCTACAGAATCGACGATGAGAAGGCGGAGATAAGGAGGGGAGTCATTGTCATCTCCCACACTCTGGTCCCTATCGAGAGGATCCATCAGGTGCAGGTGGCCAAAGGCCCCATAAACAGGATGTTCGGACTTGCTAACGTCAACATAACGACGGCCGGAGGAACGGCTGTCCTGGAATACCTGGATATCGAAACGGCCGAAAGCGTGGCCACCAAGCTCAACGAATGTGTCGTAGGCCTTCTTAAAGACCGTGATTGAGATGGAAGAGCAGCCTTACGAAGAGTACCCGGAGACCCGGGTATACAGGAATCACTTCACCATAGTGGTCCAGAGCATAGTATCTCTGCTCATCATGATCGGAATAGTAGGCCTCTTGACCTCCAGCTCCACCGGTGGTTTCAGTGTCCGCAATCCAGCTGTCATGCTGTTCGTCGCGGTAGGTGCGGTCTCAGTTTTCATATCCATCAGGATCTGGATGAAGACCACGTTCACCTTCGGACCGACCGAGATCGTGGTCGTCAAGGACACGTTCTTCAAGAACACCAGCAGGATACAGTACTCCAAACTGGCATCGGTCAATGTCCGCAGAAGCCTGCTCAACTACGTATTCGGAACCACCACCTTACTGTTCAACGTCAACTCGGCGGTGAATTCCACAGCGGCGGAAGCCACTCTCACCCTCACTTGCGACGAAGCGGACAGACTTCGTGAGATGGTCTCGGCCAAGATCTTCCAGAAACAGATGGTCGTTGAAGAGGATAAGCAGGAGGAGACCTTTGTCGAGGTCAGCAATTTCGACGTCATCCTGCACGGTTTCTTCGGACAGCCCACCAGATCATCCATCATCGGACTTGCCTCCCTGGCGTATTCGCTGATAACCATGTTCATCGGCGAAGGCATCTCGATAATCGGTCTGGCCATATTCGCCATATCGTCAATTCTGCCATGGATCAGGACCATCCTCAGGTACTACAACTACAGGGTATACCGCATCGACGACACGATAACGGTCGAGAGCGGTCTTATCAACAAGTACCGCAGTTCCTTCAACATCAAGAAGGTGAACTCAGTCCGCATCAGGGAACCTCTGATGGCCCGTGCCTTGGGAAAATCCCTTCTGGAGGCCGAGGTCGTAGGTCTTGCCGATAACGAAGGGCTGCCCCTTCTGTGCCCTCTGAAGAACAAGAAGGTCGTAAACAGTCTGGCGCAGAAGCTGGTACCCGAATTCATCTTCGAGAGCAATCATCAGACTCAGCCCGCGGAATCGTTGGTCCCGACCATGACGTACAAGATCATGTGGGCAGCGATCTTCGCGCTTGTCGGAGTCGTGCTCTACTTCTTTGTGACGATCAACTACGACATTTACACTGGTAATTACGTTGAATACGCATTCTACGGTGCAGTGGGTCTGCTGGCCGTCCTCATCCCGCTGGTATTCATCATCCACGGCATCCTGGCGCAGAGGAACAGAGAGTTCGAAATGGGTCAGGAGACGTTCCTTCTCATCACCGGAGCCTACGACAGACAGAGGGAGTACATCAGATACGACAAGGTCCAGACCTGCAATGTCTCTTCCGGACCCATCCAGAGGAAATTCGATGTCGGCACCTGCATGATCGGACTCATGTCCGCACAGGGATTCAGGGGCATTAAGTCGGGCATATTCCGCAGGGACGAACTCGAACTGATCGGCAAAGAGGTCATGGACAGAATCAGGGACGGCAGGTACGACTACCGCAAGTACCTTTAAGACGCGCATCCGCGCACATAGCCTTATAAGTGGCACTCACAATCGCCGTATCGATTTCAATGAGCAACAGTTGTCCCCTCGACTACAGGTACGGCCGCCCCGATATGAAGGCAGTCTTCTCGGAAGAGAGCCGTATCCAGAATCAAATGTACGTAGAAGCAGCACTCGCCAGGGCGCACGCATCACTGGGAACGATCTCGGAAGCGGATGCTAAGGAGATCACCCGCGTAGCAAGCCTGGATGTAGTCAGCGTACAGAGAATCAAGGAGATCGAGTCGGAGACCAGACACGACCTCATGGCCATGGTCAAGGCCATGACGGAGAAGTGCGAAGGGGATGCGGGAAGGTACGTCCATCTGGGAGCAACCTCCAACGACATCGTCGACACCGCAACTGCTCTGCAGATCAAGGCCGCCATGGAAATCATCCTCAAGGACGTCGAGGACTTCATCTACACACTGGCGGTAATCGCTAAGAGGGAGAGGGACACCCTCGAGATAGGAAGGACACATGCTCAGTTCGCAATCCCTATCACATTCGGATTCAAGATCGCCGGATACATCGCAGAGATGATCAGGCACAGGGAGAGGATCATCGAGTGCATGCCCAGGGCATGCGCAGGAAAGATGGCAGGAGCCGTCGGAACCGGAGCGGCCCTCGGAAAGAACTTCTTCGAGATCCAGAAGAGGGTCATGAACGACCTCGAACTCACCTACGAGCCTGCCGCAACACAGGTCGTAGGACGCGACAGGTACACCGAAGTCATCTGCCTGATGGCGAACATCGCCACATCTATCGAGAGATACGGAACCGAGGTCAGGAACCTCCAGAGGTCTGAGATCGGTGAGGCCTCGGAGTTCTTCGACGTGAAGAAACAGGTCGGAAGCTCAACCATGGCCCAGAAGCGTAACCCCATGAACTCGGAGAACTGTTGCGGTCTGGCCAGGGTTATCAGGGGATTTGTCACCCCCACCTTCGAGAGTCAGGTCCTCTGGCATGAGAGGGACCTTTCCAACTCCTCCACCGAGAGATTCACGCTTCCCCATGTTTTCATCCTGACTGATGAGATCCTGAAGAAGATGAATTGGATCTTCGAGGGACTCGAGGTCCATTCTGACAAGATGCTCGAGAACATCGAATCGTCCAGAGGACTCGTCATGGCGGAACCCCTCATGATGAAGCTCACCGAGAAGGGAATCGGAAGACAGGATGCACACGAGATCATCCGCGAATGCTCCATGATCGCCGAGGATCAGAAGAGGCACCTCAGAGATGTTCTTCTCGAGAGGGAGGACCTGAAGGGCGTGCTCACCGAGCAGGAGATCATCGCCACCATGGACGCTGCCAACTATGTAGGCGGCGCCAGGGAGATTGTCGACAAGATGGTCGAGGCAGCCGAGAATGTCACTGGAAGGCAGGTGCCTTGATGATTCCCCAGATGAAACACGGACTGATAATCGGTGCCGTCGTCGGTGCCGCTCTGACCGCGTTCATGTACTACTACAACCACAACCTGCTGGTCGACCTCATCATGATCCCCATAGGGGCGATCATGGGTGCTGCACCCTGGTTGCTGAAACCCAAAAACGAATGAGAACAAAAATGCTCCCGGAGAACCGGGAGCTGTTTTTTCATACCTCAACTCCGCAAAATAGGGAATATATCGAATCCTAACTTTGCATCGAGTTCCTGAAGCTTCTTCGGGACCTCGTAGTCCACCACACCGTCATCCATCCTGACTGCGTACGCCTTCGAATACTCGTGGAGGATGTCATATACCGAATACTTCGACAGGAGATCCGCCTTCCTGATTCTGTCCTCCAACCGAGCCAGCATATACAATGAGAGGAACGATACGAACACATGTCCGGCCACGGACATGTCGTCCCTGAGATAGCACACGTCCGCGCTCAGGTTTGATTTGAAATCCCTGAACCTCTTCTCCACCTTGTCCCTGCGCTTGAACATCAGGAAGACCTCCTCAGGTTCCAGATCCAGATTGGACACCATGATCATCTGGCCCATCCTCCCCTGCTTCTCCTGGAGCTTCTCCTTGGTGATCTCCCCTGCGCGGTATCTCGCGAACGCCGCCCTCTCCTCCCCCAGCTTCATCTCCTCATCCTTGAACCTGTACGCCCAGTGATGGTCGTACCTGCATTTGCCGTACCTGATGAGACGGCCGTGATACTCGAAGGTGTCATACTCGTTGATCGTTACCCTCTCGTACAGCATACTGTTCCTCTTGACCGGGAAGATGAACTTCAGCCCGGATCCGTCCAGGACATCGATGTTCTTCTTGGAATAGAACCCCCTGTCCATGATCAGCGTCACATCGTCGCGGTTCATCTCCTTCACGCTGGCACATACCGTCTGCATGTCCCTCACGCTTCCGGGAAGGCATCTGATCATCATCGGTATGCCCGAATCCAGGGATACCACCAGGGATACGTTGATCTGCGGAAGATCCTCGTGATCCGGATTGTACCCGTCCTCCGCATAGGAGACTGTGTCGGAGGACGAGAAGAACTCGGAGAGGTCCATGGCCAGCTCCCTGCTGGCCATGCCTATGCGGTTGAACACCCTGTCCTGGGAGAGTCTGTCGGAACCGACCGATTCCAGCATATCGGAGAGGGACTTCGGCGACATCGCAGGACGGATGTGCCTGATATTCTCATGCTTCTCCCATACGGATGCCGCCCTCTTCAGCGGCACCGTACCTGTGCATCTTATCATCGCCAGAGCATAAAGCTGGTCGTAATTATGGGGAAAGTACGCCTCAAGATAGCCCAGCATCTCGCCTGCGCATTGGTCCAGCAGGCGTATCACGCCGGTCTCCCGGACGGTCACGATACATGCCCTCTTCCTGGCATCCTTCTCCTTCGGTATGAAACCCGCTTTCTCGTCCAGAGAACCCAGATACTCCGAGACCTTCTTCGCCTTCTTCGTCTCCTTGTCGTATCTGGACGTTGACCTGTAGACGTAATGGTTGCCGTTGGAGACCTTGATCTCCAGACATCTCTCTCCCTTCGACCTCTGCTCCTCAAGCCATTGCTTCGCCCAAGGCTCGACCGTGAATCCCATATAATCCATATAGGGAATATAGTATTTATAAGCTACACTGATTATGAAAACTGCTATCCAGATAGATCGGGAAATAATCAATTACTCCGGATTTCAGAGAGACATATTCCCTAAAATTCGGAGTTTAGGTTTGAAATAATCATCATGTCGATTATATCAATTGATGATTCAGCTTTGAAGTATTTCTGTGTAAAATGTATAGTAGTAACAAAATCATCGAGCGTCAAACGAGAGTCTGTTGAAATCAGGCACCATTTTTCCAATTCTGGCCTATATCTTTTCCTATCAATTGTCTTCACGGTAAAAAATTCCTAGAATCCGTTTTCCTTCTTCTGTTAAACGATATGTGTTTTGAAATTCGTCCTTGACCATCCATTTCTTTTCAATCCATTTGTCCATGAAATCACGATGGAAATACGTAAGGTCGTTTCTTGGACATGTTTTTTCATTCATATCGTTAGCATCGAATTTCCGCAACCATAAACCTTGTTTCTTAAGCTCGAAAATCATTTTTGATGCTCTTGCCCTATTGTTCTCTCTGATAATATCCGATACGACTCTCAATGAGAGAACTAGCGAGCGCTCCGGACGAGGAACTTTGATTTTTGGGATGGCCGTGGGATTGAAGACAGACTCGGCCATGCCTATCGGCTTTCCCTCGTCAGAATAATAGCACTCTCTTAACCGTTCTTCACTAATTGTATATTTTCTAGTTTTTACCGTGAAAGGGACAACATTTTCATACATCATAGAGACCATGCTCGCCGCGGCGACATAGTCGCTCGAGCCTGCAGAGATATTGACGTAGATGTCAGGTAGTATGCTCCTTTTGTTCTCCTTTTCAATTATCTCATGTATAATTTGGAGCATACCGGAGTATTCATTGACGTCGCGAACGATTTCTATGATCTCATTCGGTTGAATATTTGTAGATTCACAGATTTTTCTAACTGTTTCATCGTAGAATTCTTTGTAGATGTTCGTTTTCCTCTCTAGATCCTCTCTTACATAGTGTACTAGGTAGACGCGATCCGGATCGTAATACTCAACGGCATCAGATATCTTGATCGTTTCGAATGTCACGCAGGAAATGACAATTTTGAGGCGTTTTCCTGAATCCATTATCATTTGTATAGTTAGAAATTTTTAGTATATTTATACTTTTATTCAAATTATACAGAAATATGTGTTAATATAGTAAAAAATGAATTACATACAAGATGATAAAATGCAATTCAATCAATACACTAGACTGAACACGGTCCAAAAGACCGTTCGCTTCGAATTAAGGCCGGAGGGGAAATCATTAGATAACCTGATCGAATCTGGCTTACTGGACAAGGATCGCAAACTGTCTGAATGTTATCCAATTATGAAGGGCATGATAGATGCCTACCACAGGAATTTCATAAACAAGAATCTCAAAACTATCAATTTGGATTGGTCTGATTTAGCTAAGGCTATCGATGCAAACCGCGGTAGCACAGATGACAATAGGGATAAGAACAAAAAGGAGCTTGAACGCATCAAACAAGATTATCGTGACGAAATTTGTAATAATTTCAAAAAAGATGAAAAATTCAAAAAACTTGGGACCGAGAAGTTATTTTCCGAACTGATGCAGGAATCTGTTGAAAAGGAAGGGACTGAAGAGCAGAAAGAAGCATTCAGAACATTCAACAAGTTTTCGGGCTATTTCATAGGCTTGCATGGGAACCGTATGAACCTGTATGATAATGGCCCTAAATCTACCGCTGTCGCATTCAGACTTGTGGATCAGAATTTTCCACGTTTCTACCAGAATCTAAAGACTTTCGAAAAAATAAAAACGATATGCCCTGAATTGATAGCAGAGATACAGAAGAGTGCTGGTGATATCTACAAAGTGTTCTCACTCGAAGGCTACAATTTATTACTGGATCAGAATGGAATTGACAACTATAATGAAATAATAGGGGGTGTAGCGCTATCTGAAAAGGATCATATAGTTGGTCTGAACCAGATGCTTAATGAATACCATCAACATAATCCGGCATCTGAGAAATTGAGATTGCAGCCATTATACAAACTGATGCTGAATGAAAAGGGAACAAGTTCTTTTGTACCAACTGCATTTGAATCGGATTCTGATGTCTGTGCCGCTGTGGTCGCTTATGTTCAAACTGTGAATGACCAACTTCTTTTGGAGAAAATCAGGGATCTTTTCAGAGATTCATCGAAATATGATAGTGCAGGCATATTCATTTCATCTTCTGCACTTCCACACATCTCAATTCTGTTGTATGGGAGGTGGGACACCCTGGAAAGTATCATGAGAAAGCATTTCGCTGATAAACTTGGGGATCCAAATCTGCTCAAGACAGCCAAGAAGGTCGAGAAGATGCTGTCTGCTAAAATGTTTACCATTTCCTTACTCAATGATGCTATACGTTCGGATAATCCGGATCTGGACATGAGCATGATCATGAAATCCATCTCTGATTCCGCGGAATTGGCACAAAACAGTTTGGGCAACGTCAAACAGCTTGCCGGAGTATCCAATGTGCGTACATCTGAAGGTTCCAGGGTCATTCGTGACATCCTCGAGCCCATGATCGATCTGGTCCGTGATATGAAAGCATTCTTGGTCTCCACTGAAGAAAACCGTGATCAGGCATTCTATCAGGATTTTGATTATTATTATGACCAACTATTCACCGTCGTCAGGTTATACAACAGAGTTAGGAACTATTGTACGAAAAAGGAGTACAATACTGACAAAATGAAAATGAATTTTGGAAACCCGACTCTTGCCAATGGTTGGTCTGTAAGTAAAGAGAGGGACAATACTTGTCTATTGTTCAGGAAGGGTGGAAAGTACTACATAGGTATAATGAACCCGGCGAAGAAAACCGATTTTTCAAAGATTAGTTGCGAGCCTAAGCAGGATAGTTACGAAAAGATGGATTACTACTATCTTACTAATGCGTTATTGATGTTACCTAAGTCCTTCCTATGTGATAAATGGCGGAAGCACCATCATATCCCTGATGAAATAGAATCCGTTTACAAAATGAAGAGATCAGGTGAAATCGACAGGTATCCGGATGGTTTCGAGACAAAGCTCATAACATATTATCAGGACTGTATCAAACAGCATCATGACTGGAGCGTGTTTGATTTTCAGATGAAGTCTCCAGAGGAGTACGACGGGTTGAAAGATTTCTGTGAATCTCTCTCAAAGCAAGGTTACAGGATGTCATTTAGACCGATAGATTCAGAGATTATCGATCACTTGGTTGATGAAGGGTCTCTATATCTGTTCATGCTTTACAACAAGGATTTTTCCAATAGTTCAGCATCGATGAATGATCCCCGCAGGGCAAATCTCCATACCATTTATTGGAAGGCGGTATTCTCCGAAGAGAACCTCAGGGATGTTGTCATCAAATTAAATGGTGAAGCGGAATTATTCTACAGAAAGAAAAGTGACTTCAAACCCGCAGTCCATAAAAAAGGCGACATGATAATACGGCGTACGGATGCGAACGGAGTTCCAATACCCGAGAGCAATTTCTGCGAGATTCTGAAATACCTGACACATCCCGGATATCAGCTGAGTAAAGAGTCTGAGAAGTATCTGCAAATTGCCAATCCGCGCCCCGCACCCCATGATATTTGCAAGGACAAGAGATATACCGTGGATAAAATGTTCCTCCACGTGCCCCTGACTTTCAATTACGGATGCGATGGTGTAACCCCTAGAAAACTGAACATGAAGATTCTGACAGATGCAGCGGTATCTGAGGACAGATACATCATCGGTATCGACAGAGGTGAGCGCAATCTTCTGTATATGTGTCTGATTGACAAAGATGGCAAGATCATATTGCAGAAATCAATGAACATCATTGGAAACTACGACTACAGAAGTAAATTGGACGACAGAGAGAAGGAGCGTCTGGACGATCGCAGGAATTGGAATACCGTTAGGAACATAAGCAACCTGAAAGAGGGGTACATCTCGCAGGCGGTACACAAGATAGTCGAATAGGCTGTGAAATACAACGCTCTTATCGTCATGGAGGATCTGAATTATGGTTTCAAGAGAGGGCGTTTCAAGATAGAAAAGCAAGTCTACCAGAAGTTCGAGTCCATGCTCTTGGATAAGCTCAGCCACCTTGTTTTCAAGCGCACACCCGCGACTGAACCGGGAGGTGTTCTGAACGCTTATCAGCTTTCGCCTCCATTCGAGAGTTTCGCTAAATTGGGAAAGCAATCCGGTATAGTGCTGTACGTGCCTGCCGCATATACATCCCAGATCGATCCGGTAACAGGGTTTGTGGATGTTTTCAGCAAAGGTTCAGATACGCTGGCCAATAAGATAGACTTCCTTAACAGGATGGATAGCATCAGGTATGAGCCGTCACAGGACTGTTTTGCATTCACATTCGATTATCGCAAGTTCCCGACGACAAGGACCATGTTTAGAACTCAATGGACGATCTACACCAGAGGAGAGAGGATACTCTATTCAAAGAAGGAGAGACGCTACGAAACAATCAAACCCACACTTCTTCTCAAAGATTCTCTTGCTCTCTGCGGCATCGGCCTGGAGGGAGAATTGAAGGACAGGATTGTTGCTGACGATGCACTGGTAAAGACAGCATATCGCGTATTCGAGCTAACTTTGAGAATGAGGAACAGTGACGGAACTAGGGATTACATCATATCTCCTGTGATCGACAACAATACGTTCTATTGCTCAGACGATTGGGAAGGCGAAACGGCATCACTGCCTGTAGATGCGGATGCAAACGGAGCGTACAATATCGCACGCAAAGGACTGTTGCTGCTGAACAAATGTAAGGAACAGTACGATCCCGAATCAGGAGAGGTCGGCAATGTCAAACTTACGAACGAGGATTGGTTCAAGTTCGTTCAGGGAGGGAAATGATGGAGCCGTTGCTCCCTATATCCAATATCAATGATTTCCTGTTCTGCCCCGTGTCGATATACTATCACAATCTAAAACAGGACCCGGATCGGATGTTATCGAACTCAGTGTGGCAGATCGAAGGCACCAATGCGCACAAGGCTTTGGATCAAGGGACCTATTCAACCAGGTCGGATGTCTTGTCTGGAATCGACGTCTGTTCAATGCAATATAGGCTCGTGGGCAAGATAGATCTATTGGATAAAAGAACCGGGACCTTGATTGAAAGGAAGAAACACGTAACTCGAGTCTATGACGGTTTTGTATACCAGCTCTATGCCCAATGTGTTTGTTTAAGGGAGATGGGTTACACCATCTCCCATTTGCAAATACATAGTATGGATGATAACCGCAATTATCACCTGTCGCTTCCCGAAGAGGATCCAGATAAGTTTCGGATGTTTGTCGAGTTGCTCGATGTGATAAAACGCTATGATGTCCGGGATTTCAGGGGATGTGTGACAGAGAAATGCACTAAATGCATCTATTCTTCAATTTGCAGTTTCAGTGATACGGATGATGTCCAGTACCGATTTCTCCAAGAAACATTTTGTGATGGTCTTTACCAATGATGGGGAGAAGATATCCTTCAGCAACGATAATCTCATTGTAAAGACAGGGGATGGAGATGTTAAACTCCAGACTACGTGTTATCGCATATCCGCACTATTCATCATCGGACATATCACGGTGACCAGCGTTCTCATACTCAAATCAGGAAAATTCGGTTTTCCTATCTATCTGATGACGCCATCCTTCAGAACGTACGATATCATCGGACACAAGACCGAGGGTCATGTAGAATTAAGGGAGAAGCAGTACGCATACAACGATCTAGCTATTGGGAAGTATCTGATAGGAAACAAGATAGACAATCAGATTCAGGTGCTCAAATCACATCGCACAAATGACTGGGCCCTGAAAGAGTGCATAAACGATCTCAAATCATTGAAAGAGAAAGTGTCTGTTCAATCCGATATCCATTCGTTGATGGGTATCGAGGGAAATGCAGCCAAATCATACTTTCAACAGCAGTTCGACTTCAGTGAATGGACGGGGCGTAGGCCAAGAGTCAAAACGGATTTCATCAACAGCACACTCGATATTGGTTATACGATACTCTTCAATATCGTGGATTCCATGCTAAGCATGTACGGATTCGACACATACAAAGGTGTTCTCCATACTTGTTTCTATATGCGTAAATCTTTGGTATGCGACCTCGTGGAGCCGTTTCGTCCAATGATAGACAGACAGGTAAGGAAATCAATCAATCTGGGGCAGTGCAAAGCCGAGCACTTCAATATCGATAGTGGAAGATTTCTGTTAAGCATAGAGCATCAGAAAGATTATGCAGCCTTTCTATCGGCACCCCTGATTAGGAACAAAGATGCAATGTTCAGATATTTCCAATCGTATTATAGGTGCTTCGACCGGGGAAAGGACATTTCGGATTATCCTACTTTTAGGATGGATGACTGATGATAATAATAAGCTATGACATATCAGACAATAAGACCAGAACAAAGTTCTCGAAGTACATTAGAAGATTTGGGCACAAATTGCAGTTCTCTGTATACGAAATAGACAATTCGCCTCGGATTCTGGAGAACATTATGGCAGACATAAATAGCAGATTCATGCCCAAATTCAAAGAAACAGATAGCATATTGGTTATGAATCTGACTGAATCCTGTGAGATCATCCGTATGGGCTACGCGGAACATGAGGAAGAGGATCTGATAATCGCGCGATTAGCAAACCTAGGTCTTAATCTGATGTTTTTTCAGAGAATCATTGTAATGAGGCATTCGATGAAACTAAATATCGAACAATAGATTGCTAACGGCCGTGAATGGGGGAAGAAAACTGTGATTCTTCTTTCGGCGGGTCTAGAAAACCATTTGAATTTCTACTCTTGTAGATGTAATGTTGGGCCTAATATGGGTAAGTCTAGAAAACCATTTGAATTTCTACTCTTGTAGATATCTTATTCTTCTGCATGAGATCCCTCGTCTAGAAAACCATTTGAATTTCTACTCTTGTAGATAACGACGCCAGCGTACCCAGTGATTGGTCTAGAAAACCATTTGAATTTCTACTCTTGTAGATCAATACCTCTCATCCTCAAGGCATTCGTCTAGAAAACCATTTGAATTTCTACTCTTGTAGATATACCAACCTATACGCTATAGCCTTGGAGTCTAGAAAACCATTTGAATTTCTACTCTTGTAGATACATCCAGAACGGCAACAGATTCTATGTCTAGAAAACCATTTGAATTTCTACTCTTGTAGATTTTTGAACCGCAGACAGGACAAAATGTGTCTAGAAAACCATTTGAATTTCTACTCTTGTAGATGCTTGACCTCGCCGTATCCCTGCCTTAGTCTAGAAAACCATTTGAATTTCTACTCTTGTAGATAGCGGCAGGGGGCCAGGATGCTCGGAGAGTCTAGAAAATCATTTGAATTTCTACTCTTGTAGATCACAGATACTGCGACAAGTACGCATGGGTCTAGAAAACCATTTGAATTTCTACTCTTGTAGATATGAGGAGAATGTCGAGAGGCTGTGTGTCTAGAAAACCATTTGAATTTCTACTCTTGTAGATAGGTGGTTCCTGCTATTCGTCAGAAGTCTAGAAAACCATTTGAATTTCTACTCTTGTAGATTGTACTCCATCCGAGGAAAACAACTCCGTCTAGAAAACCATTTGAATTTCTACTCTTGTAGATTTTGCGACCCAATAGGCCAGATGGGATTGTCTAGAAAACCATTTGAATTTCTACTCTTGTAGATAAGTTGATGCGTGCCATCCGTCGCATCGTCTAGAAAACCATTTGAATTTCTACTCTTGTAGATAGACGGATACCGCGCGTGTATGGGGATGTCTAGAAAACCATTTGAATTTCTACTCTTGTAGATATATAATTTCTATGTGTACTATTGTAAGTCTAGAAAACCATTTGAATTTCTACTCTTGTAGATAAGCTGAGACTGCGAGAACGAAACGACCGTCTAGAAAACCATTTGAATTTCTACTCTTGTAGATCATTGATTATGGTTCCATTGTTAGCAAGGTCTAGAAAACCATTTGAATTTCTACTCTTGTAGATTTGTTGTATTTGCCTCTGTTCTATGTTGGTCTAGAAAACCATTTGAATTTCTACTCTTGTAGATAAAATGGGTGTCCCCTTGGACCTCTTCGTCTAGAAAACCATTTGAATTTCTACTCTTGTAGATTTCGACT